>DATJZN010000044.1:0-146640 GCA_035499075.1 Myxococcota bacterium
GCGAAGTGCACGGGCTCGACGAGTATCCCGAGGACGTCTGGCCCGACAACATCGAGCTCTTGTACTACGCGTTCCATCTGATGATCACGCTCGGCACGATCTTCATCGTGCTGATGGCGGTTGCCTGCTTCCAGAGTTGGCGCGGCCGACTCGAGTCCACCCCGTGGCTGCTCTGGCTGCTCTTGCTGGCGCTGCCGTTCCCGTACATCGCCAATACGCTCGGTTGGATGACGGCGGAGCTCGGGCGGCAGCCGTGGTTGATCTACGGACTGTTCCGCACGAGCGACGGCTACAGCCAGGTCGTGAGCAGCGGCGACGTCGTCTTCACCTTGATCGGCTTCACGGGTTTGTACTTCGTGCTCGGCGTCCTGTTCCTGTTTCTGGTGGGCCGCGAGATCGGCCTGGGCCCGGAAGAGGAGACCGCATGATCGCGGCGTGGTACGGGATCACGAGCTTCATGCTGATCGGCTACGTGGCGCTGGACGGGCGCAACTTCGGCGCCGGGATGCTGCTCTGGCTTGTCGGGCGAACGCGCGCGGAGCGGCGTCAGGTCGTCGCGGCGATCGGGCCGCTCTGGTCGTGGCACGAGGTCTGGCTGATCGCGTTCGGCGGGACCTTGTTCGTCGCGTTCCCGCGCCTCTTGTCGTCGGCGTTCGCCGCCTATTATCTCGCGCTGTTCTTGATCCTGTGGTGTCTCGTATTGCGCGGAATGTCCCTCGAGGTTGGCGGACACATCCCCGATCCACTCTGGTCGAGCTTCTGGGACTTCGTCTTCGTGCTCTCCAACGGTCTTCTGGCGATTCTGTTCGGAGCGGCGGCGGGCAACGTTGCGCGCGGCGTTCCGCTCGATGCCCACGGTCAGTTCTCGATGGCCTTCTTCACGGACTTCCGCGTGACGGGCCAGGTGGGGCTGCTCGACTGGTACACGGTGTCGGTCGCGGTCTTTGCGATGGTCCTGTTGGCCGCCCACGGAGCCACCTATCTCGTCTTGAAGACCGACGGCCCGGTTCACGAGCGCAGCCGCGCGCTCGCGAAGCTGCTCTGGGCGGCCGCGGCGCCCTTGTTCCTCGCCATCACGATCGAGTCGTGGTCGGTGCGGCCCGACGTGCCCGGGCGCGCGATCGGCAATCCCCTCTGCTGGCTCGGGATGCTCGTCGTCGTCGGGTCGATCCTCGCGCTGGTCTCCGGCCTCGCGGCGGGCCGCGAGCGGCGGGCGTTCGCGGCGTCCAACGCTCTCTTGATCGGGATCCTGGCCACCGGCGCGGCTGCGATCTTCCCCGTGATGCTGCACTCGACCCTCGCGCCCGAGGACTCACTGACTGCCTACGACGTCGCCTCCTCGCCCACCGCGCTCCGGCTCGCGTCGATCTGGTGGCCGGTCGCGCTGGCGCTCGCGACCAGCTACTCCGCCTTCATCTCCCGCCGCTATGCGGGGAAAGTCGGCGTAGAGCGGGACGACCAGGGCGTGTACTAGTCACGCGCGATGAGCGAGCCGAGACCCCCAGGGTGGCGCTTGAAAACGCGACCCCCGATGACCTGATCAGGTTCCTCGGACCCGCTCATTCTGGAAAATGGCTCTGACTGATCTGCTCGGCTTCTCCGGACCACCCGCAGGGTTCGCTCTCGGCGGTCTGGATGTTTCTCGACTGAGCCAAGTCTCTTGTCCTCATGCCGCGCGCGCGCCGAGCTACCACGGCATGAGCGTGAAGTACTCCGAGTGCTTCACCTGGACGTCGTGCGGCGTATTGGAGAGCTCCACCAGCTGACGCGACCAGTCGTTGAGGATCAGGTGCGCGTTCCCGTACCAGGTCATGGAGCGCAGGTCGAGGACGCGCATGGGTCCGACCTCGCGATCGGCGCACATGCCGACCACCTCTCCCGTGCGGCCGTCGCGGCCGCGCAGCTCGAACGATACGGAGCCTTGGTCCTCGAAAGCAGCGAACGTGCCCAGGGGCACGCCGAGGGCGACCGGCGCGGCCCAGGCCGCGGTGCCGAGCACCGCCAGCGCCGCCTTGTCCGGCACCAGCTCGACCAGCGCGGACTGGATCACGAGGGTCTGGTCGTCGATGGCGGCGGCGGCGTCGAGCACCTGGAAGTGACGCTTGGGATCGTCGCGGAAGGCCTTTACCAGGTCGTCGTGAAACTCGAGAGCCAGATCGGCAATGTCCTTCTTCACGTCGATCGTGCGCAGGTTGATCTTCTCCCACAGGCTCATCTCGAGGACATGGCGCGTGTCGACCGCCGCCACATACACCTTCGAGTAGTGATTCCAGTCGAACGTGGGCGCGAGCCAGTAGCGGTCGAAGGGCGCGCGCTCGGGATGTGGCGCCATGCGGTCGGCGTCTTCGAGGAAGCCCGAGTCCGGCGCCGGCGAAGCCGCCAGCACCTCTTGCTCGAGCTTCTGCTCCGTCGCGCAGCCGCACAAAGCGAATACGAGTACCGCGAGGTACAGTCGAGCGAGGCCTTGTATGTTCACACCTGAAATCCTCGTCGGCCTTCCGTTCTTGCCCTTCTCACGCCAAGTCGAAGCGGTCCGGGTTCATCACCATGTCCCAGGGCGCGACGAAGTCGTGGACGAACCTCGGCTGCGCGTCCGCGCTGCCGTAGACCTCGGCCAGGGCACTGAGCTGCGAGTTACCCCTCGCCCATGGGGTCGACTTCTCCGAGTGCTGGCGGAGCAGATCCAGCCGGAGCTGGTTCGGCCACCGGTCCCGAATCGAAGGGCCGCCGCTGGCGGTGGGATGGGACGGGCGCTTGCTTTCGCTCGGCATGGCTCGGGGATCCTTCCTCTCAGGGGAGACTGTGGACCACACGAGCACTAAACGTGCCAAGGTGCAAACGGGCGGTCGACCGGCGGTCAGCACCGCGATCGGGATCCCGCCTACGAAATCCCGAAGCCCGGGCGATCCGCGAGCGGCGCTTCGTGGAAGGGTCTTCGCTGTAGAGCTAGTCCAGGTGACGACGCGTGGGCGGCAGCGCCGGCGCTTGGGCAGAGGTCTCATCCACGTCCTCCACCATCGCGTCCGCGCCCCGACGGAGCAGGTCGGTGGCGAACGTGCGAGTGGGACGCGTTCAAACTCGCGTGCCGCGTTGCGGGCATGCCTGAGTTCAAACCGAACGAAGCGGGCCGGCACTTCTTCGCGACGGAGTACGTGAACGCGGGCACCGACGTTTTGACGGTGAAGACCTGGCTCGGTCACAGCGACATCGCGACCATCGAGCGCTACGCGAAGCTCCGCCCGCAGACTCTCGCGCGAGTCGTCGACATGGCAGCGACGGAGCGCGCGCGAGATCGGGACCAGAATCGCGAGTGGCTGGCGACCCCAGCGGGATTCGAACCCGCGTTATCGGCGTGAAAGGCCGACGTCCTAGGCCGACTAGACGATGGGGTCGCGGAGCCGCGGCACGGTAGCCGCGCGCGGCCGGCCGGTCAAACCCGCGATCTGCGAGAGATTCGGGGCGAATTGCGGGCAGATGAGGGCGCTCGTGCGCCGTTCGTTTGCAGTCGCGCGGGATCGCGGCGATGATGGCCCGCGATGGCCGTGAAGCGGCACAGGAAGAAGTCCGGCGCGGCACGCAGCCTGCGGCTCGGCGAAGCGGCGAAGCTTCTCGGCGTCAGCCCCGACACCGTTCGGCGTTGGGTCGACGCCGGGCGGCTCCACGCGGAGCGCACGGCCGGCGGCCAGCGCGCGGTCGACGGCGCCGAGCTCGCCCGCTTCGCGGCGCGCAACGCGAAGAGCGGCCGCGTGCGCTCGCAGCACTCGGCGCGGAACCGTTTCGCCGGCATCGTGACCAGGATCGTGCGGGACAAGGTCGCGGCGCAGGTCGAGATCCAGGCCGGCCCACACCGATTGGTGTCACTCCTCACGCGCGAGGCCGCCGACGAGCTCGGGCTCGCGCCCGGCGTGCGTGCGGTGGCGCTGGTGAAGGCCACGCACGTCACGGTGGAGCGCAGCTAGGCATGTTCGCGAGGCCGCTTGGAAGAATCGCGCTCGGGCTCGCGCTGTGGGCTGCAGCGGCACCGCCGGCGCGGGCGCTCGACTCACTGCCGGCCATCACCGTGTTCGCAGCCGCCTCGCTCTCGGAGAGCTTCCAGGCGCTCGGCGCGGCGTTCGAGGCAAAAGCGCACGGTCACGTGACGTTCAGCTTCGGCGCGTCCTCGCTGCTCGTCACGCAGCTGCAGCAGGGCGCGCCCGCCGACGTGATCGCGACGGCCGATGAGACGACGCTGGCGAAGGCGGGCGACCTCATCGGCGCGCCGCGCACCTTCGCGCGGAACCGGCTCGCGATCGCCGTGGAGAAGGGCAACCCGAAAACGGTGCAGGGCCTGGCCGACCTGGCGCGGCCCGGGCTCGCGGTCGTGCTCGCGGCCGAGCAGGTGCCCGTCGGGAAGTATGGCAAGGAAGCGCTCGCGAAGGCGGGAGTCACCGTGACTCCGCGCTCTCTCGAACCCGACGTGAAGGCCGTGCTGAACAAGGTGGCGCTCGGCGAGGCCGACGCCGGCATCGTGTACGCGACCGACGTGACCGCCGCGCAAGGCAAGGTCGACGGCGTCGAGATCCCCGCCGCGCAGAACGTCTCCGCGAACTATCCGATCGCGGTGGTGAAGAAGAGCCAGTCGGCCGAAGCGGCGCAAGCGTTCGCGGACTTCGTGCTCTCGCCCGAAGGCCGCACGGTGCTGGCACGCTACGGCTTCGCCGCTCCATGAGCCGCGCCCCGCGCCTGCTCCTCGTGCCGGCGCTCGTGGCCGCGGGGCTGATCGGCGTGCCGCTCGTCGCGCTCGTGGTGCGCGCGCCGTGGCCGGAGCTGTCGCGCGCGCTCGCGGGCGACGAGGCACGCAACGCGCTCGGGCTCTCGCTCGTGTGCTCTCTCTCGGCGACCGCGCTCTCGCTCGTCTTCGGCGTGCCGCTCGCGTGGCTGCTGGCGCGCGTCGACTTCCCCGGCCGCCGCCTGCTGCGCGCGCTCGTCACGCTGCCCATGGTGCTGCCGCCGGTCGTGGGCGGCGTGGCGCTGCTGCTGGCGTTCGGGCGCCGCGGCCTGCTCGGCGGCGCGCTCGGCGCGCTGGGCATCCAGCTGCCGTTCACGACCGCGGGCGCAGTGCTGGCCGAGACGTTCGTCGCCCTGCCCTTCCTCGTCGTCGCGGCGGAGGCCGGCTTCCGCCAGATCGACCCGCGCTTCGAAGAGGCAGCCGCGGTGCTGGGCGCGAAGCCGGGCTTCGCGCTGCGCCGCGTGACTCTGCCGCTCGCGGCACCGGCTCTGCGCGCGGGCGCCGCTCTGTGCTGGGCGCGCGCGCTCGGCGAGTTCGGCGCGACGATCACCTTCGCGGGCAGCTTCCCCGGCCGCACGCAGACCCTGCCGCTCGCGGTGTACCTGGCGCTCGAGCACGACCCCGACGCCGCGATCGCGCTCTCGCTCGTGCTGCTCGTCGTGTCGGTCGCCGCGCTCGTCGCGCTGCGCGACCGCTGGCTCGGCGCGTGATGCTGGAAGCGCGCCTCGAGCTCTCGCTCGGCGAGCTGGAGCTGCGGCTCGACCTGTCCGTCGGCGCCGGCGAGGTGCTCGCGCTGGTCGGCCCGAACGGCGCGGGAAAGACCACGACCCTGCGCGCCCTGGCGGGCGCGCTGCGGCTCGACGCGGGGCGGATCGCGCTCGACGGGCGCGTGCTCGACGAGCCCGCGCGCGGCACGTTCGTGCCGCCCGAGGCGCGCGCCGTCGGCATGGCCTTCCAGGACCGGCTGCTGTTCCCGCACCTGACGGCGCTCGACAACGTGGCGTTCGGGCTCGAGGCGCGCGGGCTCGGCCGTCTTGCAGCGCAGGCGCGGGCGCGCGAAGCCCTGGCGCGCGTCGGCGCGGGCGGGCTGGCCGGGCGGCGGCCCGCGGCGCTGTCGGGCGGGCAGGCGCAGCGCGTCGCGCTCGCCCGCGCGCTCGTCCTCGCCCCGCGGCTCCTGCTCCTGGACGAGCCGCTCGCGGCGCTCGACACGCTCGCGCGCGAGGCGCTGCGGGACGAGCTCCGCCGCCAGCTCGCAGGCTTCGCCGGCGCGACCGTGCTGGTCAGCCACGACGCGGACGACGCCAAGGCCCTGGCCACGCGCACCTTGCACATCGAGGCGGGCCGGGTGGAATCTTGACCCCCGCCGCCGGAATCCTACTGTGCGGGCCGGCCGACCGAAGGAGAGGTTCATGAGCTTGGACAGCCAGTTGCGCGAGCGCATCGCGTCGATCGTCGCTTCCGACCGGGTGGTGCTCTTCATGAAGGGCACGCCCGACTCGCCGCAGTGCGGCTTCTCCGCGCAGGTGGTGTCGATCCTGAACCGGCTGCTCCCGGGCTACGGCAGCTTCGACGTGCTCGAGGACCGCGAGGTGCGCGAGGGCATCAAGGAGTTCTCGAACTGGCCGACGATCCCGCAGCTGTACATCGGCGGCGAGTTCCAGGGCGGCTGCGACATCGTGAAGGAGATGTACGCGACGGGCGAGCTGCACAAGGCGCTCGGCCTCGAGCTGGCGGCCGTGACACCGCCGAGTGTCACGGTGACCGACGCCGGCGCGCAGCTCTTGCGCGAGGCGCAGTCGCGGCAGGGCGGCGACCTGCACGTGGCGATCGACGCCGCGTTCAAGCACTCGCTGTCGCTCGGACCGCGCGCGGGGCACGAGATCGCCGCCTCGAGCAACGGCATCACGCTGTTGTTCGACCGCGACTCGGCGTCGCGCGCCGCTGGGCTCGTGATCGACGCGGCCGACTCCGGTGGGCGCAAGGCGCTGACGGTCGACAACCCGAACGCGCCGAAGTCCGAGCCCGTGCGCCAGCTCAGCGTACAGGAGCTGCGCGCGCTCATGGACGCGGGCGAGGAGCTGCATCTCTTCGACGTGCGCACGCCGGAAGAGAACCGCAAGGCGCGCATCACGGGCGCGACGCTCGTCGACGCGCGCGTGGCGAAGGAGATCGAGAGCTTGCCGCGCGACGCGCGTCTCGTGTTCCACTGCCACCACGGCGGGCGCAGCCAGGCCGCGGCGGAGCACTTCGCGGCGCTCGGCTTCACGAACGTCTGCAATCTCGCGGGCGGCATCGACGCGTGGTCCCGCGAGATCGACCCGTCGATCCCGCGCTACTGACTTGGCCCTGCAGATCCACCCGCCGCCGTCCGAGGTGATCGCGCAGCTCGAGAGCGCCGTCCGCGAGGCGCTCGACTGCAAGTCGCTCGACGTGCGCGGCAGCGGCGGCCACTTCGAGATCCGCGTGGTGTCGACCGAGTTCGCGGGCAAGAACACGCTCGCGCGCCAGCGGCTCGTGCTCGGCGCGATCTCGCACCTGATGAAGGGCGACGGCGCGCCGGTGCACGCGATCGACGTGCTCGAGACGCGCGAGCCCTGAGGCCGCTGCCGTGAGCGCCGAGCTCGACCCCGCGCGCTTCCGCACGCGCGCCCTCTCGCCGCGCGGCTTCGCCCAGGCGTTCGTCGACGAAGGCAGCGGCTTCCCGCTCCTGCTCGTGCACGGCTGGCCGGAGACGAAGCGGATCTGGTGGCGCAACGTCGAGCCGCTCGCGGCCGCGGGCTTCCGCGTGGTCGCGCCCGACCTGCGCGGCTTCGGCGAGAGCGACCTGGCGCCCGACGGCTTCGGCGACGTGCCTTCGCACAGCCGCGACCTGGCGGCGCTGTGCGACGCGCTCGGCCTGGGCCGCGTGGTGCTCGTGGGCGGCGACCTCGGCGGCGCCGTGATCCAGGACTTCGCGCTGCGCTTCCCCGAGCGCGTCGAGCGGCTCGTGATCTTCAACTCGCCGCTGCCCTACCTCAAGGACAGGATGGCGGGTCTGCGCACGCGGCCCGCGGCCGAGGCGGGCGACTACTTCCTGCGCCAGGGCACCGACGCCGACGCGCTCGCCCGCGAGCTCGCCACGCCCGAAGCGCGGCGCCGCTACATCGCGAGCTTCTACGGCCCGCGCTTCTGGGCGCACCCGGGCGCGTTCACGCGCGAGGCCGTCGAGTTCATGACCGCGCCGTTCGCCGACGCTGCCAAGCTGCGCGCAGGCTTCGCGGGCTACGAGTCGGTGTTCGACGCGAAGAAGCGCAGCGAGCCGCCGCTGCTCCGCGAGAACCCCGCGCACGCGCTCGTCCTGTTCGGCGCGTCGGACCACGTGATCTACCCGGAGTTCGACCGCATGGCCGCAGCCGTCTTCCCCGACCACGTCGGCCCGTTCCTCGTGCGCGACGCGGGCCACTTCCTGCAATGGGAAGCCGCCGGCGTGCTGAACTCCGCGATCCGCGCGTTCTGCCGCGACCTGGTGAAGCGCTAGGCGGCCGCGCCGCTGCGCAGCAGCTGACCCGGCAGCGGGCCTTCGGGATCGACCGCGTCCTTGCCGTCCTCGCGCAGCACGACGCCGTTCACGACGACGGCGCGCATGCCGTAGGCGTCGGCGACGAGGCGGTCCTGGCCGGCGGGCAGGTCGCGCACGCGGCGCAGCGGGCTACACCCGACGGTGTCGGGATCGAAGACCGCCACGTCGCCGGCCAGGCCCGCCGCGAGGCGGCCGCGCCCGGCGATGCCGAAGACCTCGGCCGAGCGCGAGGTGAGCAGCCGCACGGCCTGCTCCATCGACAAGGCCTCCTTCTCCCGCACCCAGTGGCCGAGCAGGTGGGTCGAGAAGCAGCCGTCGCACAGCTGGCTGGCGTGCGCGCCCGCGTCGGACAGGCCGAGCACGACCGACGGGTGCGCGAGCAGCTCGGCGACCGCGGCCTCGTCCTGGTTCATGACCGCGATGCGGAAGCGCGCCTCCAGGTCGCTCGCCAGGCCGAGGTCGAGCGCGAAGTCGACGGGGTGCACGCCGGCTTTCGCCGCGAGCTCGGAGACGGAGTGCTCTTCGAGGCTCGGGTCGGCCGGGTACCACGACACCACGGTGTCCGCCCACCTTCCCGCGATGCCGCCGCGGTCGCCGCGCGCGCGGAACGCGGCGCGGAACTCGGGGTCGGCGTAGAGCTTCTTCTTCCCCGCGCGGTCGGCGGCCGACACGGGCTTGAAGATCTCCATGCTCTCGTACGGGAACGGCGCGCTCCACTGGAACTCGAAGTTGAGCGGCCGGCAGGCGACCTGGGGGTAGACGGGCACGCCCTGGCGCTGCAGCGCCTGGTGGTCCTCCAACACTTTCCGGTGTCCGTCGGGACCGAGTGCGCCGGCGAGCAGCGCCGTCCACGACACCGGGCGACCCGTCTTGCGCGCCAGGTCGGCGAGCTCGTTCGTGAAGAAGCCGCGGCCGATCGTCGCCTGCACGACGCCGCGCCCCGCCGCGCCGAGCGTCGCCGCCAGCCGCTCGATCTCGGCCAGCGACGCCGCGCGGCTCGGCACCGGCCGGCCCGCGTAGCCGACGTGCGTGGCCGACTTGCTGGTCGCGAAGCCGATCGCGCCGGCGTGGATCGCCTCGGCGACGATCGACTCCATCTGCGCCAGCTCGGCCTCGGTCGCCTCGCGCTCGGTCGCCTCCTCGCCCATCACGTAGAGCCGCACGGGCGTGTGGCCGACCAGCGCGCCGACGTTGATCGCCGTGCCGCGCCGCTCGAGCGCGCCGAGATACTGCGGGAAGGTCTCGAACGGCCAGTCGGCGCCGAGCCCCGCGCGCAGCGCGTCGAGCGCCATGCCCTCGACGTTCTCGAGCGTGCGCATGATCAGGTCGCGGTGCAGGGCGCGCGTGGGCGCGACGCCGAAGCCGCAGTTGCCCATGACGACCGACGTCACGCCGTGCCACGGCGAGATCGTGAGCATGCGGTCCCAGAACACCTGCGCGTCGTAGTGCGTGTGGATGTCGACGAAGCCGGGCGCCACGACGCAGCCCGTGGCGTCGAGCTCGCGTGCAGCGCGGCCGCGCACCTGGCCGAGCTCGGCGATCTTGCCGTCCCGGATGCCCAGATCGCCGCGGCGCGCCGGGGCGCCGGTGCCGTCCACGAGGGTTCCGCCGCGAATCGCGAGATCGAGCTCCGCCATCGTCGCCTCCCGAGCCTAGAGCAGGCCAGGAACGGCGGGGCCCGTCAAGTCCGAGGGTCGACAACGCACGGCCTTTGCGGCTTTACTTCGCGCGTGGCCGAAACCCGCGCGAAGACGGGCGTCTTGCTGCTCAACCTGGGCACGCCGCGCTCGCCCTCGACCGGCGACGTGCGCCGCTACCTCCGCGAGTTCCTCTCCGACCCGCGCGTGCTCGACGTGGCTCGGCCCGTGCGCTGGGCGCTCGTGAACCTCTGGATCGCGCCCTTCCGCGCGCCGCGCTCGGCGGCCGCCTACCGGAAGATCTGGGACGCGAACGGCTCGCCGCTGCTGGCGCACGGTCTCTCGCTGCGCTCGGCGCTCGCGCACGAGCTCGGGCCCGCGTTCGAGGTGGCGCTCGGCATGCGCTACGGCGAGCCGTCGATCGGCGCAGCGCTCGAGCAGCTGTGCGCGGCGGGCGCGGCGCGGATCGTCGCGCTGCCGCTCTTCCCGCAGTACGCGTCGTCGTCGCTCGGCTCGGCGCTCGCGAAGCTGTATGCGCTGGCCGCCACGCGCACGAACGTCCCCGCGCTCGAGGCGCGCGGGGCGTTCTACGACGCGCCGGGCTTCGTCGCCGCGGCGGCCGAGGTCGCGCGGCCGCGGCTGGCGTCGTTCCAGCCCGACCACGTGCTGTTCTCGTACCACGGCCTGCCCGAGCGCCACGTGCGAGCGAGCGATCCTACGGGCCGACACTGCCTGGTGTCGGATGGCTGCTGCGCTTCGCTTGGCGCGGCGAGCGGGTATTGCTACCGCGCGCAGTGCTTCGCCACCACGCGCGCACTGGCGCGCGCGCTCGGCCTGGCCGACAGCGCGTTCTCCACGTCGTTCCAGTCGCGGCTCGGCCGCGAGCCGTGGATCCGGCCGTGGACCGACGTGCGCCTGCCCGAGCTGGCGCGCGCCGGCGCGAAGCGCCTCGCCGTGCTGTGCCCGTCGTTCGCGGCGGACTGCCTGGAGACGCTCGAGGAGATCGGCATTCGCGGCCGCGAGCAGTGGCGCGACGCCGGCGGCGAGGCGCTCGAGCTGATCCCCTGCGTGAACGCGCACCCCGCGTTCGTGCGCTTTCTCGCGGAGCAGGTGCGATGACGCGCAAGGAGAAGGCCGAGAAGATCGGGCGCATCCTCGACGAGAAGTTCCCGCTGCCGCCCATTCCGCTGGACCACGCCGACCCGTACACCCTGCTCATCGCGGTGGTGCTGTCGGCGCAGTGCACCGACGAGCGCGTGAACCGCACGACGCCCGCGCTCTTCGCGCGCGCCGACACCCCCGCCGCGATGACGCAGCTCACCGTGCCCCAGATCCGCTCGATCATCCTGCCCTGCGGGCTGTCGCCCGCGAAGTCGAAGAACATCCACGCGCTCTCGAAGCTCATCGTGGAGAAGCACGGCGGGCGCGTGCCGAAGAGCTTCGAGGAGCTCGAGGCGCTGCCCGGCGTGGGCCACAAGACCGCGAGCGTCGTCATGTCGCACGCGTTCGGCGTGCCGGCGTTCCCCGTCGACACGCACATCCACCGGCTCGCGGCGCGCTGGGGCCTGTCGAGCGGCCGCAACGTCGTCGAGACGGAGCGCGACCTGAAGGCGCTCTTCCCCGAGGACGAGTGGATCCGCCGCCACCTGCAGATCATCTATTTCGGCCGGCAGTACTGCCCCGCGCGCGCGCACGACTTCGCCGCGTGCCCCATCTGCAGCTGGGCCGCCAGCCGCGCGCGCGCGAACCGGGAGAAGCAGCGCGGCAAGGCGAAGCAGGCCGCTAGACCCCGATCCGGTCGAGCCGCAGCAAAGGCCCGACGGGGTCGTGCTCGCCGCTGAGGTCGACCTCGGCGAAGACGCTCCACAGGTTGTCGTCGGCGCGGTCGACCAGCACCTGCGTTGCGCGCCAGCGGCGCGGGCCGTCGGGCTCGAGGCGCGTCCACTCGTTCGCGCGCGCGCGCGGGGTGAACACGATCTCGCCGTACTCCTCGCGGAACGGCGCGAGCGCGCGCTCGAAACGCGCCGGCGTCCATGGCTCGTCCGGGTCGCGGTGCACGCAGCGGGCGGCCTCCTCCCAGTCGCCCGCGGCGAGCGCGCGCACCAGCCGGTGCAGCTCGGCGCGCACGCGCGCGCGAAGCTCGCGCGGGTCGGCGGCCAGGTCGTACGCGCGCACCGCCGGCGCCTGCGCCGGCGTTGCGCCGGACGGCGTCCGCAGCTCGGGATGCAGAAGGCGCTCCCACTCGGCGACGAGGCTCGTGTCGACGCGCTCGAGCAGCGCGCGCAGATACGCGATCACGTCCTGCACGGCGTCGGTCTTCGCGCCCGCCGGGACGGTCTGCACGAGCGAGCCGTAGACCTCGCCCAGGTAGCGCAAGAGCAGCCCCTCCATGCGCTGCAGGCCGTAGAAGCGCACGTAGTGGTCGAAGTCCCAGTAGCCCTCCACCAGCTCGCGCGCGATCGACTTCGGCCGCACGTCTTCGCGCTGCACCCACGGATGGCGCAGCGCGAAGTACGCGAAGGTCTGCTCGATGAACGCCTTGCTCGGCGCGGGCGGCTCGACCTCGTCGAGCCGCCGCATGCGCTCCTCGTACGGCACGCCCTCGGCCTTCAGCCGGGTGAACAGGTCGCTCTTGATGCGGTCCATCTGGCGCAGCAGGAGCGCGCGCGGATCGTCGAGCACCGCCTCGACGAGCGACAACACCTCGAGCGCGAACGCTTCGTCGCGTGCTTCGACGTAAGAGATCGCCTCGACGAGATACAGCGATAGCGCGTGGTGCAACGAGAAGTCCCACTGCAGGTCCTGCGCGACGCGCACGCGCCGCAGGCCCGTCGCGGCGTCCCTCTCGAGGCGCACGATGTCCGCCGCGCGGAGGCCGCGAAACAGCTGGGCGGCGCTGCGCAGCAGCCGCCGCTTGTGGCGCTCGTCTTCGTGACTCGTGACCACGAGCTCCGCAACGACGCGCCACGCGCGGCGCGGATCCGGAGCCTCTTCGCCCTGGCGCAGCAGCAGCACGAGCATGCCGTGCGTCATGCGGAAGCGCGACACGAGGGGCTCGGGGGTGCGCTCGATCAGCTTCTTGAACGTGTCTTCGGTCCAGCCGACGAAGCCGGGCGGCGGCTTCTTCGACACCTCGCGCTTCTTCCTGCCCGGCCCCGCCGCGCGTGCGCGCATGCGTCGGTTCTCGATCACGTGCTCGGGCGCCTGGCACACCACGCTGCCGCGCTCGTCGAAGCCCTTGCGGCCCGCGCGCCCGGCGATCTGCTTGAATTCGCGCACCGACAGCGGGCCGACCTTGCGGCCGTCGTACTTCGCGAGCTTCGTGAACAGGACCGTACGGATCGGGATGTTCACGCCGACGCCGAGCGTGTCGGTCCCCGAGATCACCTGCAAGAGCCCCTGCTGCGACAGCTGCTCGACCAGCAGCCGGTACTTCGGCAGGAGCCCCGCGTGGTGGATGCCGATACCCGCGCGCACGAGGCGCGCCAGCTCCTTGCCGTACGGGCTGTCGAACTGGAAGTCGCCGAGCGCCCGCGCGATGCGGTCGCGGAGCTCGCGCGTGGCGATTTGCAGGCTCGCGAGGCCCTGCGCCAGCTCCGCGGCCTCGCGCTGCGTGAAGCTCACCACGTAGACCGGCGCCTTGCCCGCTTCGAGCAGATCCGACACCGTTTCGTGTAGGGGCGTCTCGCGCCACGCGTAGTCGAGCGGCACGGGCCGGTCGTCCGACGCGACGAGCGCCACCGCGCGGCCGCTGCGCGCGGCCAGGTCGCGCCGGATCGCCGAGGTGTCGCCGAGCGTCGCCGACATCAACAGGAACACCGTGCGCGGCAGCACGAGCAGCGGGACCTGCCACGCCCAGCCGCGGCTCGGGTCCGAGTAGAAGTGGAACTCGTCGAGCACGGCGTACGGCACGTCGAGCGCAGCGCCGCGGCGCAGCGCCATGTTCGCGAGCACCTCGGCCGTGCAGCATACGATGGCTGCGCCGGGGTTGATGCTCGCGTCGCCCGTCAGCATGCCCACGTTCTCGGCGCCGAAGTCCGCGCACAGCGCGAAGAACTTCTCCGACACGAGCGCCTTGACCGGCGAGGTGTAGAACGAACGCGCGCCCTCGCACAGCGCCTTGAAGTGGACGAGCTGCGCGACGAGCGACTTGCCCGAGCCCGTGGGCGTCGCGAGCACCACGTGCTTGTCCTCGAGGATCTCGAGGAACGCCTCCTCCTGTGCCGGATAGGGGCGCAGCCCGCGCGCTTCGCACCAGGCGACGAAGCGCGCCAGGATCTCGGCCGGCGGCAGGCCCCGCTGGGCGCGCGCGTCGAGCCGCGCGGGCTCAGCCACGGCGGATCAGCACCACGCGGCCCACGAGCTCGGGCGGCGGCGGGCTCGCCGGCGGCGCGAGCTCGATGCGCACGCCCACGCCCTGCACGAGCCGCAGACCCTCGGCCGTGTCGACGAAGCCTTTCGCGCGCAGCGCGCCTTCGGCGCGCAGCGCGTCGGCGACCGCGGCGCTCGGCACGCCGCGCGGGAACTCGCGCAGCGAAGACACGAAGGCCGCGTGCGCGTGCGGCGGGTGCGCGCGCTCGCCGCGGCGGCGCAGCTGGGCGGCGTCCGGCGGAAAGAGCAGGTCGGGGGACACTTCGGAGTGTCGGGTGTGCACGATCGGGGCATCCGGCTCGAGCTCGCGCAGCTTCGCCTCGAGCGCGGGCACGGCGCCGGCAGGCACCAGGTCGAGCTTGTTCAGCAGGAGCAGGTCGGCCGACGAGACCTGGTCTTCGAACGTCTCGTCCAGGTCGCCTGTCGCGAGCTGCTCCGCGTTCACCAGCACCGCGCAGAGGTCCTCGCCGATCCAGCGCGCGAGCGGCTCCCGGTAGAAGTGGAGCTGCACGTCGTACGGCAGGGCGACGCCCGAGGTCTCGATCACCACGCGGTCCAGGTCGACCTTCTCGTGCAGGTTCTCGAGCGCGCGCACCAGGTCGTCCGACAATCGGCAGCACACGCAGCCGCCGCCGAGCTCGACGAACGTCTCGTCGCCGCCGCCGAGCAGCGCGCGGTCGATGCCGAGCTCGCCGAACTCGTTCGATACGATCGCGAGCCGCACGCCTTCCTCGCGCGCAGCCTCGAGCAGCCGGCGCACGAGCGTGGTCTTGCCCGAGCCGAGATAGCCCGACACCACGAGCGCGGGAATCCGGCGCTCCCTCTTCGTCTCCGCAGCCAAGGCGGGGAGGATGCCCGAGGCCGGCGCCGCAGCCCAGCGCGTGGCGGCCCCCGGGGGCCTCGCGTAGCCTCGCCGCCGTGGACGAGCTCTTCGAGGCGCTGCGCGGGGAGTCCGAGCCCGGCGTGTGGTCGCGCGGCGTGGAGCTCGCGCGGCGCGGCGCGGTGAGCGTCGAGTCGCGCGCCGACGACGAGATCGTGCTGCGCGTGCTCGTGCGCGCGGGCCGCGTGGCGCCGGTCGTGCGCCTGTCGCCGCGGGGCGGGCATTGGGAGTGCGACTGCGACTCCGCCGACGACCCGTGCGAGCACGCCGCTGCGGCCGCGATCGCGCTGCGCCGCGCGAGCGAGTCGGGCCAGACGCTGCCCTCCGCAGCGGCGACCGCGCCGAAGCTCGGCTACCGCCTCGCGCGCAAGCCGGGCGGACTCGCGCTCGCGCGCGTGCTCGTCCGCGACGGCAAGGACGAGCCGCTGCCGCAGTCGCTCGCCGCGTTCGCCTCGGGGCGTGCGCCCGGGCCGGCGCCGCTCGTCAGCGCGGAGGACCTGGCCATCGAGCGTCTCTTCGACGCGCGGCGCTCCGGCCCGCCGCCCGCGCCGATCATGCTGCGGCTGCTCGCCGCGCTCGCGGGCGTCGACGACGTACGGCTCGACGGCGTGCCCGTGGCGGTGTCGCTCGATCCGGTGCTGCCGGTCGTGCGCGTGGAGGACCGCGGCGACGGCTTCGCGGTGCAGCTCGCGCCCGCGCCGCAGCACACCGAGAGCTTCGCCAACGGCGTCGCGCTGTGCGGCGGCGCCGTGCGGCCGCTCGGCGAGCTGCGGCTCGGCCAGCGCGACCGCGAGGAGCTGACACGCGGGCGTGTATACCCGGCCGACGCCGCGAGCCGGCTCGTCGCGGAAGTCATTCCCGAGCTGCGCGGGCGCCTGCCGGTCGAGATCGCGACGTCGCGCCTGCCGCGCGAGGAGCAGGCGCGGCCGCGCGTGCGCGCCCGCGTGCGCCGCGCCGGCGACCGCCTGCACGTCGCGGGCGAGCTCGTGTACGGCGATCCGCCGGTCGCGCGCGTGGAGAACGGCAGGCTCGTCGCCCTGGGCGACGCCGTGCCGCGCCGCAACGAGTCGGCCGAAGCCGCGCTCGCAGCGCGTCTCGAGCGCGAGCTCGGCGTCGCGCCGGGCGCCGAGCTCGACCTCGCGCCGCCCGACGCCATCGCCATGCGCGAGCGCCTCGAGCGCTTCTCGGGTGACGTCGTGGGCGACGCGCACCAGCAGTTCCGCCTGGCGGGCGCGCTCGAGCCGCACCTGCGCGCAGCGGGCGAGCGCTTCGAGCTCGACTTCTCGCCCGCGAGCGGCGGCGGCCGGACCGACGCGGCTCGCGTGCTCGCGGCGTGGCGCGACGGCGAAGCGCTCGTGCCGCTGCTGGGTGGCGGCTTCGCGCCGCTCCCCGCCGAGTGGCTCGCGCGCCACGGCCGGCGCGTCGCCGATCTGCTCGCCGCGCGCGCCGCCGACGGCCGCCTGCCCGCGAGCGCCCTGCCCGACCTCGCGAAGCTGTGCCACGAGCTCGGCGAGCCGCCACCGCCCGGCTTCGAGAGGCTGCGCGCGCTCGTCGACGGCTTCGCCGGCCTGCCGGAGGCGAAGCTCCCGGCGGACCTCACCGCCGAGCTGCGCGGCTACCAGCGCGACGGGGTGCGCTGGCTGCAGTTCCTGCGCTCGGCCGGCCTGGGCGGGCTGCTCGCCGACGACATGGGCCTGGGCAAGACGCTGCAGGCGCTGTGCGCGGTGTCGGGCCGTACCCTGGTGGTGGCTCCCACGAGCGTGCTGTTCGGCTGGGCCGAGCAGGCCCGCCGCTTCCGACCCGCTCTACACGTTTCTGTGTACCACGGCCCGAAGCGCGCGCTCGATCCCACGGCCGACCTCACGCTGACGAGCTACGCGCTGCTGCGGCTCGACGCCGAGGCGCTCTCCGCGGTCCCCTGGGACACGGTCGTGCTCGACGAGGCGCAGGCGATCAAGAACCCCGACAGCCAGGTGGCGCGCGCCGCCTTCGCGCTGCCCGGCGAGTTCCGGCTCACGCTCACGGGCACGCCCGTCGAGAACCGCCTCGACGAGCTGTGGAGCCAGCTCCACTTCGCGAACCCGGGCCTGCTGGGCGGCCTGCCCGACTTCCGCGAGCGCTACGCGCGGCCCATCGCGGCGGGCGAGCCCGGCGCCGCCGCGCATCTGCGCGCGCGCATCGCGCCGTTCCTCTTGCGCCGGCTGAAGCGCGACGTCGCACGCGAGCTGCCGCCGCGCACCGAGGCCGTGCTGCACGTCGAGCTCGACGCCGACGAGCGCGCCGTGTACGACGCCGTGCGCGCAGCGTCGCAGCAGGAGGTCGTCGCGCGCCTCGCGGCGGGTGGCAGCGTGCTCGAGGCGCTCGAGCTGCTGTTGCGCCTGCGCCAGGCCGCCTGCCACCGCGGCCTCGTGCCCGGCCAGGAGGCGCACGGCTCGACGAAGCTCGACGTGCTGCTCGAGTCCCTCGACGAGGCGGTGAGCGAGGGGCACAAGGCGCTGGTGTTCTCGCAGTGGACCTCGCTCCTCGACAAGGTCGAGCCCGAGCTGCGCGGCGCCGGCCTCGCGTTCGGCCGGCTCGACGGCAGCACGGTCGACCGCGCCGGCGTGGTCGCGCGCTTCCAGTCGCCCGACGGCCCGCCGGTGCTGTTGATCTCGCTGCGCGCTGGCGGCACCGGCCTCAACCTGACCGCCGCCGACCATGTCTTCCTGCTCGACCCGTGGTGGAATCCCGCCGTCGAGGACCAGGCCGCGGACCGCGCACACCGCATCGGCCAGGACCGGCCTGTCCTCGTGTATCGCCTGGTGGCGCGGGACACCGTGGAGGAGCGGATTCTCGCCCTGCAGGAGCAGAAGCGCGCTCTGGCGAGAGCGGCCCTGGCAGGCGCCGACCGCGCCAATGCGATCACCCGCGAGGACTTGCTCGGGCTACTTGCGTGAGCCCGATCACACGCCGCGCCGCGGGTGACGCCGATCACGGCTGGCATGAAGGCCGTTTGGTCGACTCTGGTCCGCCCGGCGACCGAGCCTGGCGGGGGGGAGCCCGAAGGAGCGTGTTTGAGAGTCGCTTGGCTTCGAGCGCGTGCGTCGTCGCGACGCCTGCTTCTGGGCGTCGGCCTCGGGTTCGCGCTCTCCGCGTGCCAGACGCCGTTCCACAACGGCATCTGGCGCACGCCCGCGCCGGATGACCACGCCCAGCTCGAGGCGCCGGCTCCGCCGACCCGCACGGAGCGCATCGCCGAACTGCTCGTGAAGCACGCGCCCGACATGCGCGGCGTGGACCGCGCGCGCGTGGCCGCCGCCGTCGAAGCTGCGCGCGAAGAGCACCACGTCGACCCGCTGCTCCTGCTGGCCGTGATCGAGCAGGAGAGCAAGTTCGACCCGCGCGCCAGCGGGCCGCATGGCTCCGTCGGCCTGATGCAGATCAAGCCCTTCGTGGCGCGCGACATCGCCAAGCGCCACAGCATCCCCTACTCGGGGCCGAAGACGCTGTTCGACCCGGCCGCGAACGTGTCGATCGGCGCCTGCTACCTGGGCGAGATGTTCGACATGTACCCGGACCCGGACCTCGCGATCACCGCGTACAACCTGGGGCCGTACCGGGTGCAGAAGCTCGTCTCGCGCGGGCGCGTGCCGAAGTCGAGGTACCTCGACGCCGTGCTCGAGCGCTTCCAGACGTTCTCGAGCGAGTACGGTCCGGAAGAGGCCGAAGCGGCCTCCGCCTCGTCGGCCGAGTAGCGCGGCGCGCACCGGGTTCCCCGTCTAGAATCGCCCGGGGGGTTGGCGGGTGAGACAGGTCTGGATCGAGCGCTTCGGCAAGCCGGAGGCGCTGCGCTTGCGCGAGGCCCCCGATCCCCTGCCCGGGCCGCGCCACGTGCGCATCCGCGTCGAGGCCATCGGCGTGAACTTCGCCGACGTGATGGGCAGGCTCGGCCTCTACCCCGACCTGCCCAAGCGCCCCGTGGTGCCCGGCTACGAGGTCGCGGGGAAGGTCGACGCGGTGGGCGCCGAGGTCGAGCCCGACTGGATCGGGCGCGACGTCCTCGCGCTCACGCGCTTTGGCGGCTACACGGACACCGCCTGCGTGCCCGAGGTGCAGCTCGCCACGCGCCCCGCGGACATGAGCGCGCCCGCGGGCGCCGCGCTGCCCGTGAACTACCTGACGGCGTGGCAGATCGTGGAAGTGATGGGCGGTCTGCGCGCGGGCCAGACCGTGCTCGTGCACTCCGCCGGCGGCGGCGTCGGCATCGCGACCCTGCAGCTCGCCAAGCGGATCGGTGCGCGCGTGATCGGCACCGCGAGCAGCGCGAAGCACGAATCGCTCGCGCGGCTCGGGCTCGACTTCGCGATCGACCCGGCGCGCGACGACTTCGAAGCGCGCGTGCGCGAATACACGCGCGGGCGCGGCGTCGACCTGGTGCTCGACGCCGTGGGCGGCGCGTCGTTCCGCAAGAGCTACCGCTGCCTCGCGCCGACCGGTCGGCTCGCGATGTTCGGGCTCTCGGCCGCCGCGTCCGGCAAGCGGCGCAATCCGTTCCGCGTGCTCGCGACCGCGGCGCGCACGCCCTGGTTCCACTTCAACCCCGCGCGGCTCATCCACGAGAACAAGGGCGTGTTCGGCGTGAACCTCGCGCACCTGTGGGACGAGATCGACCGCGTGAACGGCTGGCTCGATGCACTGCTCGGCTGCTGGCAGCGGCGCGAGATCGCACCGCTCATCAGCGCGACGTTCCCGCTCGAGCGCGCCGCCGAAGCGCACCACTATCTGCAGGACCGCAAGAACGTCGGCAAGGTGGTCCTGGTTCCATGAGTGAGCCGGTTTGACGGCATGGCGGCCAACCGCGATATACGCGCCACGTGTCGACGCCGGGCAAAATGACGCCAGCGGGTGAGTCGCGGGCCGAGGGCCCGCCGCTCGGGCACGCCCACGTCGAAGTCGTGAGCGTCCGCCTCGCGTTCGGCGAACGCCGCGTGTTCGACGGCCTGTCGTGCCGCTTCTCGCCGGCGAAGGTCTCCGTGATCCTCGGCGCGAGCGGCGTCGGCAAGAGCACGCTCTTGCGGCTCATCGGCGGGCTGCTGCGGCCCGACTACGGCGACGTGTGGATCGGCGAGCAGGAGATCTCGCGCCTGCCCGAGCGGCAGCTGCAGCGCGCGCGCCGGCGCCTGGGCATGATGTTCCAGGGCGGCGCGCTGCTCGACTCGATGACCGTGTTCGACAACGTGGCGCTGCCGCTGCGCGAGCACACGAAGCTCCGCGAGCGCGAGATCGCGGACCGTGTGCACGCGCAGTTCGAAGCCGTCGGCTTGAAGCGCGTCGACGCGCTCCTCCCCGGCCAGCTCTCGGGCGGCATGAAGAAACGCGCGGCGCTCGCGCGCGCGATGATCACCGACCCGGAGATCCTGTTGATCGATGAGCCGTTCTCGGGGCTCGACCCGCTCGCGGTGCGGCTCATCGAAGCACTGCTCGTCGGCGTGAACCGCACGAAGGGCCTGACCATGATCCTCACGAACCACCACATCGGCTCGACCATCCGCATGGCCGACGAGGTGGTGTTCCTGGTCGACGGTGCGTCGATCCACGGCACGGTGAAGGAGATCCGGGAGTCGATCGACCCGCGCATCCAGCGCTTCCTCGAAGCCGCGGGTACCGGGCCGACGCTCGAGGAGGCCAGCTGATGCTGGATTTCGTGCGCACCGTCGGCTGGCGCTCGGTCGACAACGTGTACGGGCTCGGAGGCATCGCGAGCTTCGGCTCGCGACTCGTGTTCGAGACGCTCGCACCGCCGTACCGGCTGCGCCGGGTGATCGACGAGATCTACAACACGGGCGTGTTGTCGCTCGCGATCGTGTGCGCCTCGGGCACGGCCGTGGGGCTGGTGCTCGGCCTGCAGGGCTACAACACGCTGGTGCGGTTCGGCGCGGAGCGGAGCATGGGCGCGGTCGTCGGGCTCTCGCTCGTGCGCGAGCTCGGCCCCGTGCTCACCGCGCTGCTCGTCACGGGCCGCGCGGGCTCGGCGGTCGCGGCGGAGATCGGCGCCATGGTCGCGACGGAGCAGCTCGACGGCCTGCGCATGATGGCCGTCGACCCGATCGATTTCGTCACGCAGCCCAAGGCGTTCGCGCTGTTCGCGTCGATGCCGCTGCTCTCGGCGCTCTTCATCGTGTCCGGGCTGTTCGGGGGCTACCTGGTCGGCGTCGGGCTGCTCGGCATCGACGGCGGCACGTACGTGTCGAGCCTCGAGAACAACATCGACTTCCGCAACGACGTGCTCGGCAGCATCTTGAAGTCGGCGGTGTTCGGCGCGCTCGTCGGGCTGATCGCGACGTGGCGCGGCTACACGGCGGCGCCGAACAGCGCGGGCGTCTCGCGCGCGACGACGGGCGCGGTGGTGCAGGCCTCCGTCGCGACGCTCATGTTCGACTACGCGATCACCGCGCTGTGGGGAGTGGGAGTATGAGTCGCTCGCCGATCCGCGATCTGCTCGTCGGCGTGTTCGTGCTGTCCGGGCTCGCGGCGCTCGCGTATCTGTCGATCCAGCTCGGCGCCGCCACCTATTCGGGGCCCGGCGGTCTCACGCTCTATGCGAACTTCGACGAGGTCGGCGGGCTCGCGAAGCGCTCGCCGGTCGTGATCGGCGGCGTGCGCGTGGGCCAGGTGAGGAGCATCGGGCTCGCCCCGGACGGCAGCTTCCGCGCGCGCGTGACCATGGACGTCGACAAGAGCTTGAAGCTCCCCGACGACACGCAGGCGGCCATCCTGACCCAGGGCGTGCTCGGCAACCAATACGTCGGCCTCTCGCCGGGCGGCTCCGACACCCTGCTGAAGGACGGTGGCGAGATCGCGTACACGCAGAGCGCGGTCGTGATCGAGCGCCTGATCGGCAAGGTGATCCAGAGCCTCGGCGGGGGCAGCAGCGGCGGCGATACGGCGAAGCCGCCTGCGGCGGGGGGCAAGGGCTCGTGAGCGGCCGGGCCCTGTCGCTCGCGCTCGTGGCTTGCCTGGGCTTCGGCGCGGGCTGCGCGACGTCGCCGGGGCCGTTCACGCCGCCACCCGAGTCGCAGTCGGGCTCGACGGCGCTCGCGCCGACGCCGGAGCCCGACCAGCGCGCCTCGTATCCGAAGCAGCCCATGCTTCCCGGCCCGCAGCCGGTCCAGGTGAGCGATCCGTTTCAGGGCTTCAACCGCGCGATCTTCTACTTCAACAACGATCTGTTCGACGGCTACCTGCTCGGCCCGGTCGCGCACGCGTGGATGTTCATCTCGCCCGAGACCGTGCGCCGGCACATCGAACAAGCCTTCGACAACTTGAACTCGCCGGGCTACGTGATCGAGCCGCTCCTGCAGGGCGACCCGAAGCAATCCGGTGTCGCGCTCTCGCGCTTCCTCATCAACTCCACCGTCGGCGTGGCCGGCATCTTCGATCCCGCGCACCACTTCCTCGGGCTCGCGCGCAGGCCCGAGGACTTCGGCCAGACGCTCGGCGTGTGGGGTCTCGGGCCGGGCCCCTATCTCGTGATCCCGATCATCCTGCCGCGCACGTGTCTGCGCGACGCGCTGGCGTATCCCGTCGACTGGGTGCTCAACGTGGGCGACGGCGGCATCTGGACGATCTGGGCGCCGTGGTTCGCGGGGATCGCGGTCAGCTCGGCGCGCTACACCAACCGGCGTGCGCTCATCGACGCCGACCTGAACACGGGCCGCGCGGCGGCCGTGGATTTCTACGTCGCTTCGCGCGACGCCTACCTTCAGGGACGCGCGCGCGACATCCGAAACGGTGCCGAGGCCGAGGAGACGCCGAACGATGAGCTCTACGAGATCGACGACGGCAACCACCCTGCGCCGTAGCTTGCGCCTCGCATGCGCGGCGGCGTTCCTGCTTGCCTCGTACGCCCGTGCGGACGGCGAGGTCGCGGCGGCCAAGGCGACCATGCAGCACACCGTCGACGACACGCTCGCCGTGTTGAACGACAAGTCGCTCGCGCCGGACACGCGCCGCGCGAAGCTCGAGAGCATCGCCGTCGACCGCTTCGACTTTCCGACCATGGCGCAGCTCGTGCTCGGCAAGAACCGCGCGTCGCTCACGCCCGAGCAGCAGCAGCAGTTCCTGGCCGAGTTCAAGCAGCACCTGTCGCTCACGTACGGCCGCACGTTCGACCGCTACACGGGCGCCGAGAAGATCGTGCTCGACGGCGGGCGGCTCGAGGGCAACAAGGACGTGACGTTGCGCATGACGATCACCGGCGGCAGCGCGCCGCCCGACGGCGTGCGCATCGACTACCGCATGCGCGCGAACGCCGACAAGTGGCTCGTGATCGACGTCATCCCGGAGAGCGTGAGCCTGGTGCAGAGCTTCCGCTCGCAAGTGCAGGAGATCGTGACGCAAAAGGGTGTCGCGAACCTGATCCAGACGCTGCACGACAAGAACGCCAGCCAGGCGCAGGCCCAGGCTCCCGGCTAGCAGCGCAGCGAGCCGCAGGCGAGCGAAGTCAACCGGGCGAGGGCGAGCGAGGGCCGCCCCGAGCGAGGCCGCAAGGGCCGCAGGCCCGCGCAGCGAGCCGCAGGCGAGCGAACTCACCTCGTCCAATCTCGCTCTTCCCGAGCAAGACGATCGAAACGGCGAGGGCGAGCGAGGGCCGCCCCGAGCGAGGCCGCAAGGGCCGCAGGCCCGCGCAGCGAGCCGCAGGCGAGCGAAGTCAATCGGACGAGGCCAGCGAGGGCCGCCCCGAGCGAGGCCGCAAGGGCCGCAGGCCCGCGCAGCGAGCCGCAGGCGAGCGAAGTCAATCAGCTACAGCTGAAGCTCGAGCCGCATCTGCGCGGTGAAGTTCGAGCCCAGCTGCGGGCGGTCCTTCACGTCCGCATAGATCAAGTCGAGGTGGATGCGCGTGAACTTGTTGAGGCTCCAGATCGAGCTCGTCGACAAGGTCAGCATGCGCCCGCCGTGCGTGCTCTGGTCGGTGAGGTCGACGTATGCGACGCGGCCCGCGAGCTCGAGCCCGCCCCAAGTGCCGCGTTCCCAGTCGAACGGCTCGCGCGGCTCGTTCGGCAGGAAGATGGCGGCGCGAGGGTCGTACGGGCGCACTTCGCCCGTCGGCGACCAGCCGACCTCGGCGTACGAGCCCGAGAAGAACCGGTCGCCCGCGCTCGCGGAGACCCACGAGCCGATCCACTCGCACTCGAAACGCAGCGGTCCCTCCCGGCGAGCGTACTCGAGCCCGAGCTGCGCCGCGTCGCCGCGGATGTCGTCGGTGTCGACGAGGTATGGCGTCAGCGAGCTTTCCGCGCGCGACCGGTAGCGCACGTCGCCGGCGCCCGAGAAGGAGTAGCCGATCGACGCCGCGATGTGCGTCAGCGGCGCTTCCGGGTCCGCCGAGATGCCTCCCGGCCGAAGCACCGTTCGCAGCGAGGCCCGGAACGGCGAGCTCGACGCGTCGCTGAACTGCTGCGACTGGCCGACCGACGAGAGGCTCGAAATCCACGAGACGTCGACGCCGGACCACTGGAAGGGATCGATCAGCCGATTGCTGAACTCGAGCCCGAGCCGGTAGCCGGGCGAGAACGCCGCCACGGGCGCGGGCGCCTCCATGAACGAGCGCGCCTGGCTGGTCGTGAGCTGCTGGAGCGAGAACGGCGGGTCGATGTAGCCGAGGCGGATCCGGCCGATCCAGCCCGCCGCCCAGTCCGGCTTCCAAGCCAGCCAGAAGTCGTTCACGTAGAACCGCTCCCGCTCGACGCCGATCGAGAGCTTGTAGTCCGTGTCGAGCCAGTGAGACACGTGGCCGAGTGTCTCGATGCGAAACCGGCGCATCTCGATCTCCCACGAGTTCCCGAGCCCCTCGCCCGACACGAAGCCGTAGTCGAGGAACATGCTGCCGCCCACGCGTCCGGTGATTCCGAGGTCGCGGACGATGTGCAGCTTGTCCTTGGCCTGCAGCTCGGGCGTGAGCAGCCACAGCTCGTAGACGAGGCCGTCGTCCCAGCGGAAGTCCCACTCGAAGTCGTTCGCCGTGTCGGGCGGCTCGGGTGCGGGCTGGTCCGCGGGCGCTGGCGGCGGCAGCGCGGGCGCGGGCGTCTCGTCCGCGGCGGCGCGCGCAGCGGCGCAGAGGAGAAGCAGCGCGAGCGCGAGCCTCAGCGCGGTGTCGACGCGTAAGGATTGGCGTGCAGCTGCTCGACGATCCAGCGGATCGACTGCTGCGCGCGCACGCTGTTCCCCGCGGCGTCGAGCGGCGGCGAGAAGGCGGCGATGCCGAACCTGCCCGGCGCCACCGCGATGATCCCGCCGCCCACGCCGCTCTTCGCCGGCAGGCCGACGTGGTACAGCCAGATGCCCGAGTCGTCGTACAGCCCCGCCGTCGCCATGACCGCGAGGATCGCGGGCACGTGCCTCGGATCGATCACCTGCTTCTTCGTGACGGGGTTCTTGCCGCCGTTGGCGAGCGTAGCGGCCATCTGGGCCAGGTCCTTCGCCGACACGTTCAGCGAACACTGCTTGGTGTAGATGTCGGTCACCATGTGCGGGTCGTCCTGGATCAAGCCGTACGCCGCCATCAGCTCGCCGATCGCCTGGTTGCGCTGGTTCGTCGCGGCTTCGGACTCGTAGACCTCTTGGTTCACCTGGAGCTTGCGCCCGGCGAAATCGCTGTCGGTCTCGAGGATCTTGGCCCACTTCTCGGCGTCCGTCTTACCGCCGATCATACCCGTGGTGGCGATCGCGCCCGGGTTCACGAGCGCGTTCATCTGGTGGCCCTTGTACTGCTCGATCGCGATGATCGAGTTGAAGGCCTGGCCCGTGGCGTCGACGCCCACCGTGTCCTCGATCTTCTGTTCGCCCGAGTCCTGGATCACGCGCGCCATCGTGAAGACCTTCGAGATCGATTGGATCGAGAAGAGCGCGTCGGCGTCGCCGACGGCGTGCAGCGCCCCGTCGGTCGTGACCAGCGCGATCCCGAACAGCTTCGACGGCACCTTCGCGAGCGCGGGGATGTAGTCGGCGTTCTTGCCGTCCGTCACCGCCTGGAACTCGTCGTGCGCCTGTTGGAGCACCTTGTCGATCGTCGCCGGATCCTGCGCACTTGCGACACCGAAGGGTGTCGCGAGTGCGAACAGACCCCATGCTGCGAACGAAAGCGCGTTCTTCATGTCTCCTCCCCTGGCTCGCGGCTCTTAGCGCGGCTGGATGCTGCCACTGAAATCGTAGTGGAACGAGACCTGGACGCGGCTGTCGGAGCCGCCGTTCGAGTCCTCGTTCTTGCGTTTGCCCCAGATGAACTCCGGACCGACGAACATCTGCGGGATCGGGTGGTACAAGAGGTTGATGTCCATGTACGAGCCCGAGCGGAACGCGTCGCCCGTCTGCCCGGCCGTGGGGTTCTGCGAGTGCTGGCTGAAGCCGAACGAGCTCGTCCACCGCTCGTTCCAGGTGCGGTTGTAGTACATCGTCCAGCCGAGCGTCGGCACCGCGGCGACGCGCCCGCCCGTCGTGGGCGCGAGGTCGTTGCCGCCGTCGTTCATGTAGTTCGCGATTCCCTCGCCCCACACGATTTGCGAGAGCAGCTGGTCGCCGCGCAGCGCGCCGAAGAGCGCACCCATGTCGAGCACGTTCGACGCGCTGAGGCCCCAGCCGAACGCGCGCCGATGGAAACCGTCGCCCGTGCTCGTCACGCCCTCGGCGCCCACGGAGCGGAACAACGTCGAGAACTGCAGGTGGCCCCAGTCGTCGGAGTAGCGCGTCTGCGACGTGAAGTCGGGGTACTTGTTCCACGCCGTGGCCGTGAGGCCCGAATCGACGAGGCCAGCCTTGCCCGAGTCGATCCCGGCGCCCGGTGCCTCGAGCGCGACGGCGAGCTTCCAGTGGTCGTCCTGCACGGGTGTCCAGCGCACCTGCGGGTTGCGGAGGAACACCATGCCCGCGGGGCCCCAGTAGTCGATCGTGTTCGGGAAGATGTCGCCGTCCATGAAGAGGCTGTTCGTCTGGCCCGCGCCCCACGCGCCGAGCTCGGCCCAGATGTGCCGGATGCGCATGGTGGTGTTGCCCGCGTCGACGCCGACGCCGAAGAGGTCGAACTCGAACTTGGTCTCGAGCTCACCGAGCGCCGTAGGCAGGAAGCCCGCGAAGCCGAGCCGCGACTGCCGCACCGAGAGGATGGTCTCGCCGTCGTTGCCGCAGCCGGGATCGCGCGGGCAGAGCACGGGGATCTTCGACGGGCGGAGCGTCGCGCTCCAGGCGGGATCCACTCGGTCGAAGTCGTAGATCGCGTCGGTATGGATGAAGCCGTACACGTCGAGGCGCGGCGCGTCGCCCCGCCGCTCGGCGGCCGGCGCCGCGACGGGTGCCCGTGGTGCGCCGCCGCTCTCGGCGAGCTGCGCCCGCTGCTGCTCCAAGTTCGCGAGTGCGTCGTCGACGCGGCGGCGCTGCTCGGCCAGAGCCTCGCGTTCCGCGGCGAGCGCCTGGCGCTCGGCGGCGACCTCGGCCTTCAGCTGCGCGAGGTCGGACGCTTCGTCGGCACGCGCACCGGACGCGAGCGTCCATGCAATCGACATCGAAGCAAGCAGCGGGGCTAGAATGGATCCCGGCCGGACGCTCATCATGAGCGGTTCTCCTCCCCTGTACCCGATCGCTTATATACCCGAGCAAAGATCCTTGTAAACCTCTCATATGCGAGATGGATTCTTATGACTGACTCACTCACTGGATTGGTGGCGGCATGAAGGTGATTCGTGTCCGATGGACCAAGATTGCGCGCATGGCGCTGCTCGCTGTCACGCCGACTCTGGCCGGAGCGGCGGACGCAGACAAGTACGAGCTCGACGACTCACACGTCCACCTGACGAACTACGTGCAGCAGGGACCCGACGTGCGCGACTTCCTGAAGGTCATGGGCACGAAGGTCGGGCGCGCTGCGCTGTTCGGCATTCCGCTGCAGCAGACGTGGGCGTACGAGAACTCGGGTGACTTCGCGCCGACTTACTATCTCCAGACGGACGCGCCGCTCTACTATTACTCTTTCACGGACGCGTGGATCGCATCTCAGTACCTGTCACTGAGCAAGGCGGAGCGCGCGCGCTTCGATCCGATGATCACGGGCTTCAACCCCGCGGACATGTACGCGGTCGACCACATCAAGCGCGTGTTGAAGGTCTTCCCCGGCGTGTTCGAAGGGCTCGGCGAGTTCACGATCCACAAGGAGTTCGTCTCCGCGAAGGTCGCGGGAAACACCGCGAGCCTGCTCGACCCCGCGGTCGACCGCATCTTCGACTTCGCCGGCGAAGCCGGCATGGTGGTGCTGATCCACGAGGACATCGACACGCCGTTCGCGAAGGAAGGCGCGCAGCCGGCCTATCTCGAGCAGATGAAGGCGCTGCTCGCGCGCCACCCGAGGACGACCACGATCTGGGCTCACGCGGGGCTCGGGCGCGTGATCCACCCCGTCGAGTCGAGCGCGAGCGCCGACACCGCAACGCGCAACCCCGACCAGCTCGACATCGTGAAGGCGATCCTCGACGACCCGCGCTTCGCACACGTCTACTTCGACATCTCTTGGGACGAGGTGGCGAAGTGGATCGTGCAGACGCCCGCCACCACCCAGGCCACGGCGGAGCTGATCAACGCCCACCCCGACCGCATCCTGTTCGGCACCGACGAGGTCGCGCCCACGAACCAGGAGCAGTACCTGCACGTGTACCGCATCTACGAGCCGCTGTGGGCGCTCCTCACCGACGACGCGCGTGCGAAGGTACGCAAGGGCAACTACGAGCGGCTCTTCGACGCGGCGCGCGTGCACGTACGCGCCTGGGAGAAGGCGCACCCCTAGCCCGCGTTCGGCTAGCATGCACGCATGATCGACCTTCACTACTGGCCCACGCCGAACGGCTGGAAGATCACGATCGCGCTCGAGGAGCTCGGCCTGCCGTACAAAGTCGTGCCCGTGAACATCGGGCGCGGCGAGCAGTTCAAGCCGGACTTCCTCGCGATCAGCCCGAACAACCGCATGCCCGCGATCGTCGACCACGCGCCCGCCGACGGCGGCGGGCCGCTCTCGGTGTTCGAGTCGGGCGCGATCCTGCTCTACCTGGCCGACAAGACCGGCAAGCTCTGTCCGAAGGACCTGCGCGGCCGCACCGAAGTCGTCGAGTGGGTGATGTGGCAGATGGGCGGGCTCGGCCCGATGCTCGGCCAGGCGAACCACTTCCGGCACTACGCGCCCGAGAAGATCCAATACGGCATCGACCGCTACACCAACGAGACCAACCGGCTCTTCGGTGTGCTCGACAAGCGCCTCGCGGGCCGCGAGTACATCTGTGGCGCCCTCTCGATCGCCGACTGCGCGAGCTGGCCGTGGACGACCTCCCACGAGCGCCTCGGCCAGAAGCTCGCAGACTTCCCGAACCTGTCGGCCTGGTACGAGCGCATGAAGGCGCGCCCCGCCGTACAGCGCGGCATGGACGTCGGCCGCGAGCTGCGCACGCCCGGCACGATGGACGACGCCGCGAAGAAGGTGCTGTTCGGGCAGACGGCGAGGGACATCCGCAGGTAGCACCCGAAGCGACCGCCGCGGGGTGAGGCGGCCGCGCCGCTTCGCTATCGCGGCGAATCGGCTGGTCGACGAAAACCTGCAGAAGGCACGGTGGTGCTACCGGCTCACTTCCGACGGGCGCGCGCGACCAGGCGCTGCACGGTCACCGGCGCCAGCCGCTTCAGCCAGTCCGTGACGTACGACTCCACGCCGATCCGCACACGAGCCTGGTTGCGTTCGATCGCGCGCACGATCACGCGCGCGGCCTTCTCGGGCGAACGCGTGAAGCGGGCGAAGACGTCGACGGTGCGCGTCTTCTCCTCGGCGTCCGCCGCGCTCGAGGTGCGCGACTCGCGCACGATGTTCGTGTTGATGCCGCCCGGATGGACGCACGTGACACCGACGCGTGTAGCCGACAGCTCCGAGAGCAGCGTCTCGCTGAAGCCGCGCACCGCGAACTTCGAAGAGCAGTACGAGATCTGCCCCGGGACGCCGACAAAGCCGAACATGGACGAGAGGTTCACGATGTGACCCTCGTCCTCGGCCAGGAGCGCCGGCAGGAACAGCTTCGAGCCGTACACCACGCCCCAGAAATTGATGCCCATGAGCCAGTGAAAGTCGTCGAGCGACTGGTCCGCGAGCGCGCCGATCACCGACACGCCCGCGTTGTTGACGACCACGTGCACGTGGCCGTGCTCGGCCAGCACCTCCGCGGGCAGCCGCTCCATGCGCGCGCGGTCCGCGACGTCCGCCGCGTGCGTCGAGACCTTCGCACCCCGCGCACGCACGAGCTCCGCGCTCGCCGCCAGCGCCGACTCGTTCCGGTCGACCAGCGCGAGCGCGCACCCGCGCCCCGCGAGCTCCAGCCCGAGCGCGCGGCCAATGCCGCTCCCCGCGCCGGTGACCACTGCAACCCGCCCCGCCAGCCGCCTCACGACCCGACCATCTTCCACGCACCCCGAGGAAAATCAATCGCGCGCGGCGCCCGCCCCGGGGCAGCAACGGCCCCCCGTTTGATTAGAGTTCCCACCGCTCTATAGAATTTGCGGTCATGAACTTCGATTTCTCCGAAGACCAGAAGCTGCTGCAGAAGACCGCGCGGGATTTCCTCGCCGAGCGCTCGCCCCTGCAGGTGAACCGCGAAGTGCTCGAGTCGGGCAAGGATTGGAACCCCGAGCTCTGGAAGGCCACGGCCGAGATGGGCTGGCAGGGCGCTGCGATCCCCGAGTCCTACGGCGGCGCGGGGTTCGGCCACCTGGAGCTCGCGCTCATCGCCATGGAGATCGGCCGCGCGCTGTCGCCCATTCCGTTCGGTCCGTCGGTGTACCTGGCGACCGAGGCGCTGCTCCTCGCGGGCTCGGACGCGCAGAAGCAGAAGTGGCTCACGGCGCTCGCGTCCGGCCGGGCGGTCGGCACGCTGGCGCTCGCGGAGGGCCCGGGCTTCCCGAGCGCGGCGAGCCTGAAGACCAGCCTCGCCGGCGGCAAGCTCAACGGCAAGAAGATCGGCGTGCCCGCGGGCCACATCGCGACCTTCGCGATCGTCGCGGCGCGCTCGAGCGCCGGCCCGACCCTGGCGCTCGTCGACTTGGCGAGCGGAGCGGTCACGCGCACACCGACCGAGTCGATCGACCCGACACAATCCTGTGCGGAGCTCTCGTTCAAGGACGCGCCGGCCGAGCTGCTGGGCGCCGAGGGCAAGGGCGCGGAGCTGCTGGATCGGGTGCTCGACCGTGCGGCAGTGCTGCTCGCGTTCGAGCAGCTCGGCGGCGCCGAGCGGGCGTTCGAGCTCACGCGGGACTTCACGATGGGCCGCTACGCGTTCGGCCGGCCGATCGCGTCGTTCCAGGCGCTGAAGCACCGCATGGCCGACGAGTACGTCGCGGTCGAGCTCGCGAAGTCGAACTGCTACTGGGGCGCGTGGGCGCTCGAGCGGAACGACCCCGAGATCGGGCTCGCCGCGCCGTCGGCGCGCGTGTCGGCCACGCAGGCCTTCGATCTCACCAGCGTAGAGATGGTGCAGATGCACGGCGGCGTCGGCTTCACGTGGGAGTACGACTGTCACCTGTTCTACCGCCGCGCGAAGCACCAGGGGCTCGTGATCGGCAATGCGTCTCACTGGCGCGAGAAGCTCGTGCAGCGGCTGGCCGCGAAGCACGCGGCGTAGGAGGGCTCCATGGACTTCAACGACACCAAGGAAGAGGCGACGTTCCGCGCCGAGGCGCGCGCGTTCCTCGACAAGCACATGAAGCCGCTGCGCCCGGGTGAGAGCAACAATATGCTCTCCGAGCGCGACGACCCGGACACCATCAAACACGCCAAGGCGTGGCAGGCCACCAAGAAGGACAACGGCTGGGCCGTGCTCACGTGGCCGAAGGAGTTCGGCGGGCGCGACGCCACGCCGATCCAGTCGGTGATCTGGAATCAGGAAGAGGCGAAGTACCGCGTTCCGCCCAACATCTTCGGGATCGGCCTCGGCATGCTCGGCCCGACGATCATGGCGCACGGCACGAAGGAGCAGAAGGACCGCTTCATCGCGAAGATGGCGCGCGGCGACGAGATCTGGTGCCAGCTCTTCAGCGAGCCTGCCGCGGGCTCCGACCTCGCGGGCCTGCGCACGTCGGCACAGAAGAAGGGCGACGACTGGGTCATCAACGGCCAGAAGATCTGGACGACCGGGGCGCACTTCTCGAAGTGGGGCATGATCGTCACGCGCACCGATCCCACGGTGCCGAAGCACGCGGGCCTCACCTACTTCATCGTCGACATGGGGGCCCCGGGCATCGAGATCCGCCAGATCAAGCAGATCAACGGCGGCTCGGGCTTCAACGAGGTCTTCTTCACCGACGTGAAGATTCCGGACTCGCAGCGCCTGGGGCGCGTGGGCGACGGCTGGCGCGTGGCGCTGACGACGCTCATGAACGAGCGCGCGTCGATCGGTGGAGGCGGCGGTGGCATGCGCAGCGAGGACCTGATTCGCATGGCGCGCCAGTCGGAGTGGAACGGCAAGAGCGCGCTCGAGGACTCGGCGGTGCGCCAGAAGATCGCCGACTTCTACATCCGCTCTTCGGGGCTCAAGTACACGGGCTACCGCACGCTGACGGCGCTCTCGAAGGGCACCACGCCGGGCCCGGAGAGCTCGATCGGCAAGCTGGTCGGCGCGCCCATGGGACAGGAGGTCGCGGCGTTCGCGATCGAGCTGCAGGGCCTCGCGGGCAGCGCGCTCGGCGCCGCACAGGAGGCGTACCTGGGCTCGCCGGGCCTGCGCATCGCGGGCGGCACCGACGAGATCATGCGGAACATCCTGGCGGAGCGCGTGTTGCGCCTGCCGCCCGAGCCGCGGCTCGACAAGGACACCGCGTTCCGCGACGTGCCGACCGGACCCGCTTCGAAGTGACCCGCTCGCGCGCGTGATCGTCGCCGACGAGAGCGCGCGCGAGCTGTCGCTCGGCGTCGACGACCTGGTCGACGCGGGCGAGCACGGCGCCGGCCTTGCGCGCGAGCTCGAGGAGGACACGCGCCGGGCAGCCGCGGGTGCGCGCGCGGCGCACCTGGCAAGCGCCCGCCGGGAAGGCGCGCGCGCCGAGGTGGCGCTCGAAGTGCCGCTCACCTGGCGCGACTGGACGCTACACGTTTCGGTGTCGGCAGACGTGCTGCGCGCCGAGCCACGCGGCACCGCGCTCGAACAGCTGCGCGTGCTTCCCGACGCGGATGGCGAGGCCGGGGCCGCGCGCGCGCTCGAGCGCGCTGGCTTCGCGGCGCTGCTCTTCGAGCTGGCCGGCGAGCCGATCGCGCGGACGGCCGTGGTGGAGCTCGCGCTCGACGGCGCGCGGCTGGCGCGGCGCGATGTCGTGTTCCGCCGCGAGCCCTGGCTCGGGCTCCTGCGCACGCGGCTCGACGAGCTGGCTCACCGCGCGGAGCTCGAGCTCGGCCGCGCGCGGGCGCGCCGCGCGCTCGTCCCCGAGTTTCCGTTCGGCGAGCCCCGGCCGGTGCAGGCCGAGATGATGCGCGAGGTCGCGGGCGCCGCAGCGTCCGGGCTCGTCGTGCTCTGCGCTGCGCCGACGGGCGTGGGCAAGACCGCGGCGGCGCTCCACCCCTTCGTGTGCGAGGCGCTGCGCAGCGACGGCCGCGTGGTGTTCACGACCTCGCGCAACTCGCAGCAGGAGCTCGCGCTCGACACGCTGCGGCGCATGCTGCCGCCGGGCGGCGGCGCTTTCGCGCTGCAGATCTCGGCGAAGGAGCGCGTGTGTCCGCAGGCGCGGCTCGGCTGCGTGGAGCGCCGCTGTCCGTTCGGGCGCCGCTTCGGCGAGCGGCTCGCCGGCTCCGGCCTGCTCGACGCGCTGGCCGACCGCGGCGGCGCGGTGACCGGGGAGGACGTCGCGGCGGCGGCGCTCCCGCTCGAGCTGTGCCCGTTCGAGGTGTCGCTGCGGCTCGCGCTGCGCGCCACGGCGATCGTGTGCGACTTCAACTACGTGTTCCACCCGCGCGTGGCGCTGCGCCACCTGGGCTTCGAGGACGCCCTGCTCGTCGCGGACGAGGCGCACGACCTGCCGGAGCGCGCACGCGCCGCGCTCTCGCCCGTGCTCGAGCTGCCGCGGCTGGAATTGCTGGCAGGCTGTCTCGAGTCACTCGGCGAAGAGGCCTACCAGCGCGCGGCGGAGCTGTTTCGCGACGTCGCGAGTCACTGCGCGCGGGTCGCGGAGAAGCTCGGCGAGGAGCGCGAGGGTTTTGGCCCCTGGGTCGAGCCGCTCGCGCGCGGCTTCTGGGAGCCGATCGCGCTGCGCGCCGCGGTGTCCCAGCTCGAGACGCTGGCGCTCACCGCGCGCGACGGCGCGCGCGACGCGCGGCTGCTGCCCCGGCGCGACGGCCGCGACCCGCGCCTGCGCGACCCGGTGCAGAGCGCGCTCGCCGACGTGCGCGATTTCGCGGAGAGCGCCGAGTCCGACCCCGAGCGCTTCGCCGCGCTTTGGTCGCCCGACCGCGCGGCGCTCTCGTGCCTGGACCCGGCGCCGTGGCTCGGCGCCCGCGTGCGGAGCTTCCGCGCCGCCGTGCTCATGAGCGCCACGCTCGCGCCGCTGCCCCACTACGCACGTCTGCTCGGCGTCGACGGGCCGCGCTGCCTGTCGCTCGACCTGCCCTGTCCGTTCCCGCGCGAGAACCGGCTGCTGCTCGCCGTCGAGTCGGTCGAGACGCGCTTCAAGGTGCGCACGGACCACGCCGCCGAGATCGCGCGCACGATCGCCCGCTGCGCGGCCACGCGCCGCGGCAACTGGCTCGCGTTCTTTTCCAGCTTCGCGTTCCGCGACGAGGTGGTCGCGAAGCTGCCGGCCGGCGAGCTGCGCGTGCTGCTGCAGCTGCCCGGCATGCCGATCGAGCCCATCTTCGCGAGGCTGCGCGCGAACACGTGCGAGACGCTCCTCGTGTGCGGGGTACACGGCGGTGTGTTGGCCGAGGGCGTCGACTATCCGGGCGAGCTCGCGATCGGGGTGTTCGTCGTCGGTCCCGGACTGCCCAAGGTCGACCTCGAGCGCGAGCTGGTGCGCGCGCGCTTCGACGCCGAGCTCGGCGCCGGCTTCGAGTACGCCTACCTGGTGCCGGGCCTCGCGCGCGCCGTGCAGGCCGGCGGCCGCGTGCTGCGCGGGCCGGACGACGTGGCCGCCATCGTGCTGCTCGACCGCCGCTTCGGCGAGCCCGAATATTTCGACCGCCTGCCCGCGTGGTGGCGCGCCGAGCTCGTGCGGGCGTCCGATCCCGTGCCCGCGCTCGAAGCGTTCTGGGCCACGCGACCGCAACCGCGCGGTTTGTCATCCTCCCGCGCGTGAGAACGGCCGCCCGGCGGCTCGCCGCCATCGTCGCACTCGCAGTCGCCGCGGGAGCGTACCTCGAGCTCGCGTGGCCGCCCGCGTACTCGTTCCCGGCCGCCGAGCCGTTCCGCGGCTCGCTCTGGTACAACCCGTACAAGGGCTACCGCGGCGGCGGGCTGCTCGCGAACTTCCACGCCCACTCGGAAGCGTGGGGCGGACTCACCTTCGGCGACACGCCCGCACGTCAGCTCTACCAGATCTACAAGGCGCGCGGCTACGACCTGGCGGGAATCAGCGATTACATGCTGATCGAGCCGCCGCAGGCGCCCGGGGACTTGTATCTATCGGCGTACGAGCACGGCTACACACCCGGGCGTCACCACCAGACGGTGATCGGTGCACGCCACGTGGACTGGTTCGACTATCCGCTCGGCTGGCGCACGCGCCAGAAGCAGGACGTGATCGACGCGCTGCGCGGCAGCGCCCGCTTCCTGATCCTGAACCATCCGAGCAAGGCCGATTCGTACGCGTTCGCCGACATGGACGAGCTCACGGGCTACGACGCCATCGAGGTCGCCACCAAGTACGGCGTGTGGGACGACTTCTGGGACGCCGCGCTGTCGGCAGGCCGGCCGGTGTGGGGCGTCGCGGCGGACGACGGCCATGCGCAGACCGAGTCGGGCAGCGGCAGCCACGTGGGCATCGGCGCCCTCGTGATCCACTCCGAGCGTGATCCCGAAGCCGTGCTGCGCGCGCTGCACGAGGGCCGCTTCCACTCCAACTACACGCGCCAGAACGAGACGCCCATCGTGCTGTCGCTGTGCGAGATCGACTCCGGCGTGCTGCGCGTCGCCGTCGGCGAGACGGCCGATGCGATCCGCTTCTACAGCGCGCACGGCGACCTGCGCCTCGAGGAGCGGCGCAAGCCCGAAGCGGTATACAAGCTCGCGGAGGACGACCCGTACGTGCGCGTCGAGGTGATCGCGCACGGCGCGGTGCTCTACCTGAACCCCGTGATCCGCTGGGACGGCGTCGCGCTGCCGAAGCCCGAGGCGCGCGTGCTGGCGGGACCGACGTGGGCGGCGCGCGGCATCGGCGCGCTCGTGTGGCTCGCGGTCGCGTTCGCCATCTGGCGCGCGCTGTGGCGCGCTCCCGCTCAGCGCGCGGAGTCGCCCGCCGAAGTGCGAAACAGCACGTAGCCGCCGTCGCGCGCCACGACTTGCAGCCGCTCGCGCTGCGGAAAGCGTCCGAGCTGCGGCTCGCTCGTGAGCCCCAGCTTCGGAGCGTCCGCGCCGAAGATGTCGCGCTCGGCCCAGCGCGCGCCGCTCGCCGTGGCGAAGCGCGTCGGGCGCTCGGCGTAGAAGCAGACGCTCGGCCGGTGGCGCACGCCCAGGAGAAGCAGCGGCTCGCCGGGCGCCGTGCTCTGCGCCGCCTGCACCGCGAGCCGCCGCAGCGGCCCGGAAAGCTGCTCGTCCACCCTCACCAGCACGGTCTGAAACAGAATTGTGTAGGCTGCGACCGACGCCGCTGCCAGGCCGAGCCAGCCGCGCTCGCGGCGACCGGCGAACGCGAACGCGACTGCACCGGCGACGAGCGCAGCCGCGGCGAAGGCGCCGCCGTGGCCCAGCTCGAGCGGCTCGGCGAGGCCGGGCCGCAGCTCCGCGTGCGAGCCGAGCAGCCGCGGCAGCTGCTCGGGCAGGAGCGGCAGCGCCAGCAGCGCAGCGGCGGCCAGCACGGCGAGCGCCACCGTGCACGCGCGCGACACCGCGAGCGCGCGCGACGGCGCGGCGTTCGCCGCGAGCCCGCCGATCGCGAGCGCGAGCCCGGGCAGCACGGGCGCGACGTAGTTCGCGAGCTTCGTCGCCGCGATGCTGAAGAAGACGAACGTGATCGCGGAGAACACCGCGAAGAGCCGCACCAGGCGCACGTCCTCGCCGTCGCCGCGCCAGCGCACACGCGCGAACGCCACGGGCAGGAGCAGGCTCCACGGGAACATGCCGAGCAGCACGACCGGCACGTAGTAGAAGGGGCCGCCGCCGTGGCCCTGCATGGGCCGGCTGAAGCGGCCCAGGTGGTGCTCGAGGAAGAGCGAGCGCATGAAGGCGAAGCCGTTGGGTCGAGTGAGTCCCAACGCGAGATACCAGGAGAAGCCGAGCCCGACGACGATGGCGAGCGCGAGCGCGATCCAGCCGGGGCGCAGCGCATCGCGCAGCCGGCCGCGCAGCGCAAGCTCCGCCAGCGCGGCCGCGCCGGGCAGCAAGAGGCCGATCGCGCCCTTCGTCAGCACCGCGAGCGCGGACGCCAGGCAGGCGGTCACGAACCAGCGCGTGCCGCGCTCCGGGGCTTCGAACGCGCGGTGCAGCGCGCCGAGACACACCACGAAGAACAGCGCGAGCAACATGTCCGTGAACGCGATGCGCGCGAGCACCGCGATCTCGAGCGAGCTGGCCAGCACGAGCCCGGCCGCGAACGCGGCGCGCTCGCCGAGCGGCCGCCGTGCGAAGCCGTACAGCGCGAGCGGCGCCAGCAGCCCCGCGAGCGCGGTGCACAGCCGAACGCCCGCGGGCCCGACGCCGAGCAGCTCCATGCCGGCGGCCGCGCTCCAGTACAACAGTGGCGGCTTCTCGAAGAACTCGGCGCCGCACATGCGCGGCACCAGCCAGTCGCCGCTGCGCAGCATGGCGCGCGCGACCTCGCCGTACGCGGCCTCGTCGTAGTCGACGAGCCCGAGCGCGCCCAGCCCGAACAGCGCGGCGAGCCCGAGCGCGCCGAGAATGCCGAGCCGTCTCATTCCAACCCCCCGCGCGCCGCGCAGCATAGTCGATCGAGCGCCGCTACGCTTCGGTGCTCCGATGGATCCGCAGTACCGAAGCGCCGTGAACCGCGACGTCGCGCCCGCCCGGCGCGGCGAGTTCGCACCGCTGCGCCTCGGCACGCTCGAGGTGTGGCCGCCGGTCGTGTTGGCGCCCATGGCCGGAGTCACGAACGCGCCCTTCCGCACGCTTTGCAACCGGTTCGGCGCGGGGCTGTACGTGTCCGAGATGATCACGGCGCGCGCGCTCGTCGAGCAGAACGAGAAGACGCTGCGCCTCGCCGGCTTCAGCCCCGAGGAGAAGCCGCGCAGCCTGCAGCTGTACGGTGTCGACCCGCACTACGTCGGCGAAGCCGTCGCCTGGCTCGTCGGCGAAGGCCGCGTCGATCACATCGACATGAACTTCGGCTGCCCCGTCCGCAAGGTCACGAGCCGCGGCGGCGGCGCCGCGCTGCCGCTGCGCCCGCGGCTGCTGCGCAACATCGTGCGCGCCGCCGTGACGCGCGCGCGCGGCGTCCCCGTCACGATGAAGTTCCGCATCGGCGTCGACGACGCGCACGAGACGTTTCTCGACTGCGGGCGCATCGCCGAAGAGGAGGGCTGCGCCTGGGTCGCCCTGCACGCGCGCACTGCGGCGCAGCTGTACGACGGGCAGGCGCGCTGGGAGGCGGTCGCGCGGCTGCGCGACGCGGTGCGCGCGATCCCGGTCCTCGGCAACGGCGACGTGTGGGAGGCGGAAGACGCGCTGCGCATGATGCGCGCGACCGGCTGCGACGGCGTGGTCGTCGGGCGCGGCTGCCTCGGCCGGCCGTGGCTGTTCCGCGACCTGGCCGACGTCTTCGACGGCCGCGCGCCGCGCAACCCGCCGAGCTTCGGCGAAGTCGCGGACCTGATGCTCGAACACGCGCGCCTGCTCGCCGCCTGGTTCGGCGAGTCGTTCGGCGTGCGCGGCTTCCGCAAGCACGCCAGCTGGTACACGAAGGGCTTCCGCGACTCGAAGCTGCTGCGCACGCGGCTGGCCGTGGTGCGCGATCTCGCCGAGCTCGAGGAGATCCTCGCCGGCGTCGACCGCGGCGAGCCGTTCTCGCCGCTCGCCATGCGCGTGCCGCGCGGCAAGTCGGGCGGCACCCAGAAGGTCGCGCTGCCGCCGGGTTACCTGGACCTGCGCGACGACGAGAGCCCCCCCGACCCGGAGGCCGAGGACCCCGCTTCGGGGGGCTAGCTGCACGCGACCTGCGACAGACCTGCACACGTCGCGAAGCGTGCGCGAACGCGTGTCAAGCTGCCGGAGCGACACGCCGAAGTGTCTCTCGAAATGCAGGCACCGCTCGGGCTTCCTTCGGGCTCGATCGTCGCTGACCGTTACGAGCTCACCGGCGAGCTCGGGCGCGGAGAGCGCTCGATCGTGTACAGCGCGCGCGACCGCCGCTCCGGCGGCGACGTCGCGCTGAAGCTCGTCGCGCTCTCGCCCGCGACCGCCCACTTCGCGCGGCAGCGGCTGCGCCGCGAATCCGAGATCGTGCGCGCGCTCGCGCACCCGGGCATCGTGCGCCCGCTCGAGCTCGTCGACCACGGCGCCTGGACGCTGGTGGCGATGGAGATGATCGCGGGACGCTCGCTCGCCGCGGCCGTCGCCGCCGACGGGCCGATGCACCCCGACGCCGTCGCGCGCATGGGCGTCGAGATCGCGGAAGCGCTCTCGGCCGCGCACCGCTGCGGCGTCGTCCACCACGACGTCAAGCCGGAGAACGTGTTGCTCGACGCCGGCGGCCGCGCACGCCTGTGCGACTTCGGCTGCGCGCAGCTCGAAGGTCAGGCGCTGCTCACGCTGCCCGAGGACCCGGTCGTGCAGGCCGCGTTCCTGCCGCCCGAAGTCGTCGAAGGCCAGATCGCCGATCCGCGCTCCGACGTGTACGCGCTCGGGCTCGTGCTCTACTTCGCGCTCGTCGGCGCGCCGCCGAAAGGTCAGCGTCCGAGCCTGCCGCCCGCGCCGCTCGCCGGCGGCTACCACCCGCGCGAGCGCCGCCCCGACGTGCCCGAGTGGCTCGACGAGATCGTCGCGCGCGCCACGCGCGCCGAACCCGGTCACCGGCTCGAGACCGCGGAGCGGCTCGGCCGCGCGCTGTCCCAGCAGTCGCTCGAGAGCCGCGGCGAAGAGAGCACGGACAACCGCGCGCTGCGCGTGTGCGTGATCTGCCGCCGGCCCGGCACGCTGGGCCGCGCGGTTTGCCCGCACTGCGAGGACGTCGACGGCGGCGAGGCCGACCACCTGGTGCTCGTCGTGCCTGCGCACGGGCGCGAGGGCCGCGACAACCAGCTGCGCCTCCTGTCCGAGCTGACCAGCATTCCGCCGCGGCAGTTCGCCCTGCGCAGCGCCGCCCGCGCGCAGCGCGCGCTCGTCCGCGTGTCCGCTGCACACGCCGAAGTGTTGGTGAAGCGGCTCCGCGGGCGCGGCATCGAGGCGCGCGCGCTGCCGCTCGAGCGCGCGTGGACGACGCTGCCGCACTGGAGCCTCGCGCTCGCGGGCGCCACGGTGCTGGCCGGCGCCGTCGCGGCATGGAGCGGCTTCCCGTTGCTCTTGCTCGCGAGCGCCCTGCCCGCGGCGGTGGCGCTCTTCGCGGGCCTGGCCCATCTGCAGCGCGAGACGCTGCTCGGCGACAAGACCGACGTGCCGCCGCCCACCGCGCTCGTTCGCGCCGTGTCCGACGCGATGCCGCGGCTCCAGGTCGGCCAGGGCCGCAAGCTCCTGATCGAGCTGCTCCGCATCGGCCGCGACCTGTGGGTGCGCCTGTGTGCGGGCGAGGACTCGGACGGCGCGCGCTCGGAGCTCACCGCGGCGCTCCTGTGCGGCTGCGACGCCGCCAGCGAGCTCGCCCGCCAGGACGGCATCCTCGACGCGCTGCAGCTCCACGGCGAGCGGCGCAACGAGCCGCCGCCCGGACTCATGGAGAGCCGCGCGCTCTACCACAGCGCGCGCAGCCGGCTGGTGCAGAGCATGCTCGAGTGCGCGGCGTCACTGTCGCGCGTGCGCGCACAGGACATGCTCGAGCCCGAGGACGAGCGCCGCGCGCTCCACGCCATCTGCTTCGAGCTGCGCGAGGAGCTCGAGGACGTGGTGAAGCAGGCGAACGAGGCGTCGCTGCTCTTCCCCGGCCGCCCCCTCCGGGCGCCCGACTGAGGGTCGCCGGGCACCCTGGCCGTGCTCTTTAAGACCATCGCGCCGGCTCCCTCAGGAGAGCCGGCGCGATTTCGAGTGACTCGTCGGCGCGCTTAGGCGTTCGACGCCGCGTGAGTCTGCAGCTGCGGACCGTTCGGCCCTTCGACGATCGTGACGCCCGGCAGATCGTTCGCCGGAATGCGCCACTGCTTGCCGATGCGAACCGCGCCGATCTGGCCCGACTCGATCAGCCGGTACACCGTCCGCGCCGAGATCCGCAGGAAGTTGGCCGCCTCACGCACCGTGATCAGATTCTCCGCCATTGCGAATTTCCCCCCCGTTGTCGGCCCTTTGGCTCGACTGGTCTGCTACGGGTCTTTTGACCGGCACCACCGATCAGCCCCGTCCCCTACAGAACGTTTCGTCAGGGCCGCCAACTCCTTTAGAGAATTCTTTTCCAGTAAGGTAAACCTGCGTGAACCGTAGCTATTTCGCGGACTACTGCGGCCGCGGTCCCTACGCGGAGATCTACCGCGAGCACAGCGGCGTCGCGAATTGCATCGCCCGTCTCAGAGCCGAGCGCGCGCGGGTGCGATCCATCCTGGTGTTGGGTGCGGCCACGGGGCTGGTGGTGCGCGACCTCGAGACCGCGTTCGCCGCGCGCGCGTGGGGCTGCGAGCTGTCGCGCTGGGCGCACGCGCGCATTCCCGCGCGCGCGAGGCGCCGCATCCGCCGCGCCGACCTGCGCCGCTACCTGCCCGAGCTCGTGCGCACCGGCCGGCGCTTCGACGTGCTGTTTACGAGCGCATTCGTGTATTTCGCCTCGAGCGAGCTTCCTTCCGTGCTCGCGGACTGCGCGCGGGTCACCGAGTGGCTCCACTTCTACGCGAGCACGAGCGAGGACTTCGAGCCGAACGACCCGGCGCGAGTCACCCTGCGGCCGCGCGCCTGGTGGCGCGCGCGCTTCCGCAGCGCCGGCTTCGCGCCGACGCGCAGCCGCTTCCTCTGGCGGCTCGCCTAGCTGCCGAGCGCGGCCGGGCAGACCTGCGCGATGCCCGGTGCCAGGCTCGGCGTCGCGAGCTTGCGGCGGATGACCGACACGTCGAGCACCTCGCATGCGTGCGGCGCGCCGATCACCGTGCAGCGCCGCGCGCCCATGTACACGAAGTTCGGGTTGCCGCTCGCGCTGCTGCGCGGCGGCAGGTCGGCGTTGTCGACGTCCGTCGAGATCACCGTGCCCGGCAGCGCCGCGTAGATCGGCTTCCCGAAGCGGTAGTAGTCGCCGAGGTTCGAGCTGGGCGAGTTCGCGTCGGGGTTCTTCCGCGAATCGACCTGGTTCAGGTCGTACGCCCACATGCCCGCGTGGCTGCCGAGACCGAACGAGCCCTGGCTCACGTAGACCTGGTCCTTGAGCGACGGCGGGATCGGCACCGGCGTGCCCGGCGCGGGCAGGTTCGGGTCGAGCGGGTAAGGCGTCGGCACCAGGCGGAACGACGCGACGGCGCGACCCGTGTCGAGCTCGCGGGCAACCGCGGCTCGAGCACCGAGTAGGGGATGCGCGCCTCGACGACGTTCCCGATCACGAGCTGCGCGGCGGGACAGCGCGCGCATGCCGGCATGCTAGACCGCCGGGTAGACTGCCGCGATGCCAGCGCGCGCCGCCGTCCGAGCCGGAACGATCGTGCGCGCCGCGCTCTTCCTCGGGGTCGTCGCGGCGCTCGTCTACTACCGCCGCAGCCTGGGCGACGGGCTGGCCTCGTTCACCGCCTGGGTGCAGACGCTCGGCGCGTGGGGACCGCTCGTGTTCATCGCGGGCTACGCAGCCGCGACGGTCGCGTTCGTACCGGGCTCCGTGCTCACGCTGGCGGGCGGTGCGATCTTCGGCCTCGCGTACGGAGTCGCCTACGTGTTCGTGGGCGCGAGCATCGGCGCGTGCGCCGCGTTCGGGCTCGCGCGCAGCTTCGCGCGCGGCGCCATCGAGCGGCGCATCGCCGGCAATCCGCGCTTCGCGGCGGTCGACCGGGCCGTCGCCGCCGAAGGGCGCAAGATCGTGTTCCTGCTGCGCCTCTCGCCCGTGTTCCCCTTCGCGCTGCTGAACTACGCGCTCGGGCTCACGCGCGTGCGCTTCGTCGACTACGCAATTGCGTGTATAGGGATGCTGCCGGGCGTCGTGCTCTACGTGTACCTGGGCTCGCTGGCGGGCGACGTCTCGGGCGAGACGGCCGCGTCGGGAGGCGGCGCCGTCCTCGCCTTCAAGATCGCCGGCTTCGCCTTCGCGATCATCGCAACCGTGCTGATCGCGCGGATCGCCCGGCGGGCGCTGGCTCAGGCCGCCGTCTGAGTGGAGCGCCTCGAAGGAGAAGTCGGCCGGGCCGAGCTGCCGGCGAGCTGCGCATCTGCGGCTCCCGGGGCCCGCGGAGGGCTTCCCGCGGCTGGTCCCCGCCTTGCACCGAGCCTGGGGCGATGTCGTCACCCAGCCCGCGCCAGCAAGCCGGCTACCTGCGGCGGCTGTTGTTCCGGGGCGAGATCGAGGTCATCGATCCCGCAACCGGGCGCGCCGCCCCCGTCGTGGTCGAGCTCCATGCCGACGTGATCCGCCTTCTGCCCATGCTCGAGTCACCGAAGGTCGCAGTCGCCGTCGACGAGCTGCCGTTCGACGACGACACCGCGGCGTGGACCGAGCTCGCCGTGCGCCTGCGCCGCGCGGTCTCGCTCGCGCAAGCCGAAGAGCTCGTCTCCGCAGTCGAGACCGAAGTCGGCCGCGCGGGCACGATCGACCCTCCGGTGTAGCCGCAGACGGCGCTCCCTTCTCCACATTGCCTTTCGCCGGGGAGTATGATCCTCGCAAGGAACGATCCCGGAGGATCGAGCGATGAAGGGTGTCTCCGGAGCTTCGCGCCGCGGCGCGGCGTCGCGCGAGGCCATCCTCCAAGCGGCGGTGCGCGTGATCGGGCGCGACGGGCTGTCGGGCGCGTCGCTCGCGGCAGTGGCGAAGGAAGCGCCGACCAGCAAGCCCGCCGTGCTGTACCACTTCGGCTCGCGCGAGCACCTGCTCTTCGAGGTCGCGAACCTCGCGCTCGGCCTCTACCGCGGGATCGTCGGCCCGAGCGACGGCGACGCCACCAAGTTGCGGCCGCGCGCGGAGGCGACGATCGCCACCATCTTCGCGCCCGAGAACCGCACGCTGCTCGCGTGCGTACACGAGCTCGTCGGGCTCGGCATGCGCGATCCCGCCGTGGGCGAGCTCATGCGCGGCTCGCTCGAAGAGGTGCTCGCGGGCCCGACGCAGGCGCTCTCGCACCTGGGCCACGAGCGCGCGCGGGCGATCGCGCGGTCGCTCGTGATGACCGTGCACGGACACGTCGAGCTGTGGCTGTTCGCGGATCCGTCCGACTCGAAGTCGTTCATCGAGTCCGCCACGCGCGCGACCCTGGCGCTGCTGCCCGACCCGCCGCAGCGCTAGCGCACCGCGCTCAGGGCTCGAGGATCACCTTGCACTGATGCGTCGGCGTCTTCAGCGCTTCGAAGGCGCTGGGGAAGCTGGCCAGGTCGACCACGTCGGTGATCATCTCGCGGCCCGCGATGCGCCCGCGGTCGAGCATCTCGATGGCGAGCTCGAAGTCGCGCTTGTGGTAGGCGACCACGAAGCGCAGCTCGACTTCCTTGATCACGGCCATGGCCGGGAAGATCATGTCGGGCTGCATGCAGACGCCCACGACGACCACGCGGCCGCGCGCGCGCGTCATGCCGATGCACTGCTGCAGGAGCCCGGGCACGCCGACGCACTCGAACACCACGTCGGGCGGACCGCCGGCTTCGCGCGCGAACACGGTGACCGGGTCTTCCTTCGAGACGTCGGCCACGGCGGTGGCGCCGAACTTCTGCGCGAGCGCCAGGCGGCCGGGTGCGCGCTCGTTCACCACGAGCGCTCGCGCGCCGAAGAAGCGCGCCCAGGCGGTCACGGCGAGCCCGATGGGCCCCGCGCCGATCACCATCACGCGCTCGCCCGGCGCGAGCTGCGCCTTCTGCACCGCGTGCAGGCCCACGGCGAGCGGCTCGACGAGCGCGCCTTCGCGGAACGACACGCCCGCCGGCAGCCGCAGCGACTCGAGGCCGCCGGTCAGCACGTACTCGGAGTAGGCGCCCGGGAGCTGCCCCAGGCCCGTGGTGCGAAGGCTCTGACACTGGACGGTGTCACCATCGAGGCACGCGCGGCACTTGCCGCAGCCGATGCACGGCAACGCGCACGCGCGGTCGCCGGGCTTCCACTGGTCGCGCAGGTCCGCGCCCACCTCCACCACCTCGCCCGCGAACTCGTGGCCCATGACCGTGCCGGCGGGGAGCCCCGGCGGCAGCGCCGCGGCATGCAGGTCGGAGCCGCAGATCCCGCAGCTCCGGACGCGCAGCACCAGCTCGCCCGGCCCGGGCTTCGGGTCGGGCAGCGCCTCGATCGTCATGCCTTTGCCCAGCCCCTGGAACACCGCGCCCTTCATGTGGCCTCCTCGCCGTTCGGGGCCATTCTGGGACAAGAGTGGACTCGAGTCCAGTTATGGAATACGCTCCAGTCATGCTGCCCCAGCCCGAGAAGCTGGAGACCCGCCGCGCGCGCAAGAAGGAGCGCACGCGCCAGGAGATCTTCGGCGCGGCCATGGAGCTCTTCGCGGCGCGCGGCTTCGACCCGGTGACGATCGAGGCGATCTGCGACGCCGCCGACGTCGCGCGCGCGACGTTCTTCCTGCACTTCCCCAGCAAGGCCGCGCTGGTGTGGGAGTGGAATCGCCAGGTCGCGCGGGAGTTCCGCGCCGGGCTGCGCGAGCCGAGGAAGAGCGCGATCGCCGAGCTGCGTCAGCTGGTCGAGCTGATCTCCGAGAAGCTCGTCGCGCAGGCCGACGTCATGTCCGGCATGCTGCGCGAGTTCTTCGCGCGCCCGCCCGCCGCGAGCGACGCGCTCGAGGAGGGCCGCGACCTGCACGACCTGGTCGAGGAGCTCGTGCGGCGCGGCCAGAAGCGCGGCGAGCTGCGCCGCAGCATCGACCCGCGGCTCGGCGTCGCCGTCATCCTGGCGACTTCGGCCGCGATCCTCGCGGGCAACGTCTGGCGGCCCGGCGAGCTCGCGCCCGAGAAGATCCGCGCTCAATTCTTCGAAGTCGTATTCCACGGACTCACAGGAGAACGAAAGTGACTCAAGGTCGACTGCGCTTCGGCATCTTCATGGCGCCGTTCCATCCCGAATACGAGAACGCGGCGCTCGCGCTGGCCCGCGACATGGAGCTGGTCGAGCACCTCGACGAGCTCGGCTTCGACGAGGCCTGGATCGGCGAGCACCATTCGGCGGGCTACGAGATCATCGGCTCGCCCGAGGTGTTCATCGCCGGCGCCGCCGAGCGCACCAAGCACATCCAGCTCGGCACCGGTGTCGCGTCGCTGTCGTACCACCACCCGTTCATCCTGGCCGACCGCATCCGCCAGCTCGACGTGCAGACGCGCGGCCGCGTGATGTTCGGCGTGGGGCCCGGCGCGCTGCCGACCGACGCGTTCATGATGGGCATCGATCCCGCCGTGCAGCGCGACCGCATGCTCGAGTCGCTGCGCGCGCTGATCCCGCTGCTGAAGGGCGAGACGGTCAGCATGAAGACCGACTGGTTCGAGCTGCGCGAAGCACACCTGCAGCTGCGGTCGTACCGCGAGCAAGGCGTCGAGATCGCGGTCGCGAACCAGGTCTCGCCCGCGGGCGCACGCGCGGCGGGCGAGCTCGGGCTGTCGCTGCTCTCGATCGGCGCCACCACGACGGGCGGCTTCAACGCACTCGCGAACACGTGGAGCATCTGCGAGGGGCGCGCCAAGGAATTCGGCCAGACGGTGTCGCGCCGCGGCTGGCGGCTGGTCGCGCCGATGCACCTGGCGGAGACGCGCGAGCAGGCGCGCGAGGACGTGAAGTTCGGCCTGCTCGCCTGGGCGCGCTACTTCCGCGAGATCTCGGCGCTGCCGCTCGTGGAGTCGGGTCTGCCCGTCGACGAGGCGATCGAGAAGATGATCGCGAGCGGCCTCGCCGTGATCGGCACGCCGGAAGACGCGATGGCACAGCTCGACCGGCTCGAGGCGCAGTCGGGCGGCTACGGCTGCTTCCTGCAGCTGGCGCACGAATGGGCGAACCAGCGCGCGACGCACAAGAGCTACGAGCTGTTCGCGCGCTACGTGGCGCCCCGCTACCAGAAGACGAACGACCTGCGCGAGAAGAGTCTCACCTACGCGATCGAGAACCGCGCGCGAATCATGGCCGAAGCGGGTGGTGCGATCATGAAGGAAATCCAGAAACACGCGGCCGAGCAGAGTCAGAAGCAGAAGTGACTCCGAAACACGTCGTCATCGTCGGGGGCTCGGTCACCGGGCTCGGCGCCGCGCTCGCCTTCTCGAACGAGGGTCACCGCGTCACCGTGCTCGAGCGCGACGCCACGCCCATGCCCGCGAGCCACGTCGAAGCGTTCGAGCGCTGGGACCGCCGCGGCTCGCCGCAGGTGCGCCACTCGCACGCGTTCCTCGCCCGGCTCTACGGGCTGATCCGCGCGCACGCGCCGAGCCTGCTCGCGCGCTTCCTCGCGTGCGGAGCCGAGGAGCTGCGCTTCGTCGACCTGGCCAAGCGCACCCTGCCGAACGCCGTGTTCGAGCCGGGCGACGACGACGTCGTCATGCTCGCGTGCCGCCGCATCACCTTCGAGTATCTGTTGCGCCGGCACGTGATCGACTCCGGGCGCGTCGACTTCCGCGACGGCGACGAGGTCACGGGCCTCCTCGCCGACGTGCCGGCAGCGGGTCCCCCGCGCGTGCGGGGCGTGCGGCTGGTCGATGGGCGCGGCGCGCGCCAGGAGCTCGCCGCCGATCTGGTGCTCGACGCCAGCGGCCGGCGCTCGAAGCTGCCCGCGTGGCTCGTGGGGATTGGCGCCGCGAAGCCGCGCGAGGAGTCGGAGCCGTGCGGCATCTTCTACAGCTCGCGCTTCTACAAGCTGCGCGATGGAGTGACTCCGCCGCCGCTCACGAACGGCATGGGCCAGGACCTCGGCTACTTGAAGATCGGCCTCTTCCCCGGCGACGCGCGCATCTTCTCGCTCACGCTCGCGGCGTCGCCCGATGATGACGTGTTGCGCGGCGTGCTGCGCACGTCGGGCTTCGAGCGCGCGGCGCGCGCCCTGCCCTTCCTGAACGGCTGGGTGAGCGACGAGACCGCCGTGCCGATCTCGGACGTGCACGGCATGGCCAATCTGCGCAACACGCGACACTTCCTGGTGGAGGGCGGCGAGCCGCTGGCGCTGGGCGTGCTGGCTCTCGGCGACGCGCACATCCACACCAACCCGATCACGGGCCGCGGCTGCAGCCTGGGCTGGGTGTCGGCGTTCCTCGCCGCCGAGTCGCTGCGCAAGCACCCCGACGACGCGCGCGCGCTGGCGCTGCACTACGACGAGGGCGTGGTGCGCGAGATCGTGCCCTGGTACGAGCTGCAGAAGCAGCAGGACCGCGACGCGATCGAGGTCGACGCCATCCAGCGGCGCGGCGAGGACCCGTTCAAGGTCGAGCGGCCCGACGGCTCGCAGGACCCGAAGGCGTTCATGCGCTCGCTCCTGCGCGAAGGCCTCGGCCACGCGCTGCGCGAGGACATGGGCGTGCTGCGCGCGTTCATGCGCGTGTTGAACCTGCTCGACCCGCCACAGGACCTGATGCGCAGGCCCGAGATCTTCCAGGCCGTGCTGCGGGCGTGGAACGAGCGGCACTCGCGCCCGCCGCTGGCGACCGGCCCGTCGCGCGCGCAGATGATCGAGCTCTTGCGCGCCGCGTGACTCAGAGCCGCGCGTACATGCCGTACAGCACGTAGCCCGCGGTCGCGGCGCCGAGCGCACACGTAGCGACGGCGGTCCAGCCCGCGGCACGGTGGAACCGCGCGGTGCGCGTGCGCCGCTCGGGCGAGGCGCGGCCCAGGCGCGCGAGCCCGCCGAGCGAGGCGAGCGCGAGCGCGAGCGCGCCCGCGAGCACCATCGTCATCACGAACGTCTCGTGCACGCGCAGCACGGCCACGAAGCGCGGCGCCCACGTGTCGAGCCGTTCGTGGCCCAGCACCGGCACCTTCACGAGGTACGAGACCACGAACAGCGCCACGAGAAACGCCGCCGTCTTCATCGCGCGCTTGTGCCCGGCGACCTCGCCGCGCCGGATGCGCGCGACGCCCGCAGCCGCGAACCCGAACGCGACGACCATGTTCGCGAGCGCGGCGGTCCAGTAGACGACCTTCGGATCCCAACCCATCCCGCGCGGAGCATATCGCAGGTACACCGAACGGAGACGGTGGCGGCAGTGGCGTGCGCGGCTACCATCGGCGCTCGTGGGGATTTGTGTGGGAGGTATCTTCGTGCTGAGTACGCTCGTCTCGAGAACGCCCGTCCGGGCGCTAGCCGCGCTGCTGCTCGTCTCCGCGCTCGTCGTGCCCGCTCCGAGTTACGCGGGCGGAGCCTTGACCGGCTCCACCGGCGTGCCGCTCATTGCCGGTGTGTGGTCCGGAAAGCTGAGCTCGGTCTACTGGGACCAGACGAACGCCGGCTCGCTCAAGCCCAAGAAGAAGTTCAAGGGCGCCGTGACCCTGACGATCTCGCAGACCGTGGGATCGGACGCGCTGGCCGCGACGATCACGTACGTGGACCCGCTGCCGATCGGAGACTCGGTCCAGACGATGGTCGGCACGCTCTCCGGCAACGTCGGCAACTTCCACCTGTCACTCGGCGACCAGGGGACGACGGTCACCATCGCGCTGTCCGGCACGGTGAACAAGAAGGGCACCGCGATCGAGCTGACCGGTGTCGCGTTCTCGACCGACTTCACGCATCAGCTCACGATCAAGCTGAAGCTCCAGCCGACCTGACGGAGTCGGGGGCGGCTCGCGGAGTAAGCTGTCGCCATGCCGCCCCCGCCTTCGAAACGCGCCGAGAGCGTCGCGCCGTTCCTCGCGATGGAGGTGATGGAGCGCGCGTTCGCGCTCGAGCGCGCGGGTGCGCGCGTCTTGCACCTGGAGATCGGCGAGCCGGAGTTCCCGGCGCCTCCGGCCGCGACCGCCGCGTGCGCGCGCTCTCTCGCCGAAGAGCCCGCCCGCTACACCGACAGCCGCGGGCTGCTCGAGCTGCGCGAGGCGATCGCAGCCGAGCGCGCCCGACGCAATTCGGTGTCGATCGACCCGGAACGCGTGCTGGTCACGAGCGGCACGTCGCCGGCGCTCCTGCTCGTGTTCACGTACCTGCTCGACCCCGGCGACGAGGTCGTGCTCGGCACGCCCCACTACGCCTGCTACCCGAACCTGATCCGCGCCGCGGGCGGCGTGCCCGTGCTCGTGCCCACCGACGCCGAAGAGTCCTGGCGGCTGCGGCCCGAGCGCGTGCGCGCGGCGCTCGGCCCGCGCACGCGCGCGGTCCTGGTCGCGTCGCCCGCCAATCCGACGGGGGCGATCCAGGCCCGCGCCGACCTCGAGGCGCTGCACGCGCTCGGCCTGCCGCTCGTGTCGGACGAGATCTACGACGGGCTCGTGTACGAAGGCGCGCGAGTCACCTCCGCGCTCGAGCTCGGCGACGACGTATTCGTGCTCGACGGCTTCTCGAAGCGCTACGCGATGACGGGCTTCCGGCTCGGCCACGTGGTCGCACCCGCGAGCGCAGCGCGAACGTTGCGCAGCCTGGCGCAGAACCTGTTCATCTCGGTGGCGAGCTTCGCGCAGCGCGCGGGCGTCGCCGCGCTCGCGCACGGCGCGGCCACGACCGCCGCGATGCGCGAGGCGTACGCGTCGCGCATCCGGATCCTCGCGCGCGGGCTCGAGCGCCTGGGCTTCGGCGTGCCCGCGCTGCCGTGCGGCGCGTTCTACGTGTTCGCCGATGCGCATCGCTTCGGCGGGGACTCGCGCGCGCTCGCGGGCCGCATCCTCGAACGCGGCCACGTCGCCGTCACGCCGGGCGTCGACTTCGGCGAAGCCGGGGAGGGCTGGCTGCGCTTCTCGTGCACGGTGTCCGACGAAGACCTGCACGAGGCGCTGCGCCGCATCGAAGCCGTGCTGGCCTAGCCTGCGGCGAGCACGCCCTCCGCCACCAGCTCGGCGACGACGGCCTCGAGCTCTGCGGGAGCGACGCCGGCGCCACGGGCGAACGCCGCGCGCGCGGCCGGCCCGAGCGGCTTGCGCGCGCGTCCGAGCAGCTCGGCGAGGAGCGGCGAGAGCGCCTCGAGCTCCAGCTCGGGCAGCCGGAACGGCGCGGTCTCGGGCGCGCGGCGCAGCAGCAGCGCCTCGCGCTCGGTCTCGGACACGTGGACACTTTTCGGTGTCGAGTCCCCGCGGTCGAGTCCGGCGCGGAGCTCGGCAGCGAGCGCCAGCGTGCCCGCAGGCGCGTCGTGGAGCCGGGCCCACGGCGCCAGCGCGACCTCGCCGGACGCGAGCCGCGGCGGGGGACTCGCCTCGCGGCGCAGCCGCGCCAGCGCGGACTCGAGCGCGACGAGCGCGCGCACGGCCGCGCTCGCGCCGGCGGTCCGCGCTTCCAGGTGGCGCGCGAACGCGAGCGGCAGGCTCGCGTCCGCAGTGACCGCCGCGTGGAACTCGTCCGACTCCGGGAACGCAGCCGCGAGCGCTCCGCCGTTCGTCGCAGCCAGCGACAGCGCGAACTCGCCCGCCACGTTGCGCAGGAACTGCTCGCGCCGCCGCCCGCCGCGGTCGGCCGCGAGCGCCGCCGGGTCGGCCGCGAGCAGCAGCGCGAGCTCCTCCGTGCCGAGCCCCGCGGAGTGCAGCGCCTCCGGTTCGTGCGCCGCGACGCGCGCGGCGAAGCGCGGGTCGAGCTGCGCGCGGAAGAGCGCGCGCTGCAGCGCGCGGTGGTTCAAGCGGCGCGCGGCGCTGCGCGCAGCGCCTCCGCCAGGCGCTGGAACACCGGCACCACCTCGCGCGCGGAGTTGCGCTCGCACTCGAACACGACCGCGCGCAGCCGCGGCGCGCGCGGCAGCACCCAGTCGAAGATCTCCCACGTGTCGGCGATCGGTGTCGGCCCGTGGTCGTCGTCGAGGAAGCGCCGCCCGCCCGCCTCGAACTCGCTCGCGCCCGCGACGTGCAGCTCGACCACGCGGTCGAGCGGGTAGCCGTCCAGCCCGTCGAGCGGCCGGTGCCCGCTGGCGCGCTGGTAGATCGCGAGGTGCGCGACGTCGAGCAAGAGGCCCGAGTCCGCGCCGTCGGCCACGCGCGCGAAGTAGTCGCACAGGTGCAGCTCGCCGAGATACACGTGCGCGGGCGGATTCTCGGGCAGCACCTCGAAGCCCGTCGCCGCGCGCATGCGGAGCACGTTGTCGGCCATCTCGTGCGCCGACTCCGCGCACAAGATGGGCGGCGCGAGCACGCCGTGTCCGCGGTCGCGCGGGCCCAGGTGCCAGAGGCCCGCATCGCCGCACAGCCACGCCGCGCCGAGCTCGCGCGCCTGCGCCGCCGCGCCCGCGAGCCACGCGGCAGAGAGGCTCTCGCGCTCTTCGAGATTCGCGTCGAGGAAGTGGTGCGTGGTGGGCCAGCCCTCGGCGCACCACGCACGCGCGGTCGCATCGAGGCCGCGCTCGAGGTCGACGCCCACCTCGAGGAACTGCACGAGCTCGGGATGTGCGCGGCGCAGCGCGAGCGGGTCGAGCCCGTGCTCCGCGGCGCCGAACTCCGTCGAGATGCCCAGTCCGAGCCGCGGCAGCGCGGCCGCGCGCGCGGCGAACGGCGCGTGCGGATCGAAGCTCACGTCAGGCCGGCTCGAGCTCCACGGGGATCTTCGTGAAGCTGCGGAACACGATGCTCTTGTGGAGCGGCAGCGGCTCCGACGTCGCGAGCCGGAAGCCGCGGGTGCGGCGCAACAGCACGCGCAGCGCCGTCTGCGCCTCGAGCCGCGCCAGGTTCGAGCCCAGGCAGTAGTGGGTGCCGAAGCCGAACGCCAGGTGGCGGTTCTCGCGCCGCGCCGTGTCGAAGCGCTCGGGCTCGCGGAACGTCGAGTCGTCGCGGTTCGCCGAGCCGAGCCACGTGATGACGATCGTGCCTTTGCCGATCTTCTGCCCACACAGCTCGGTGTCGGCGGTCGCGCAGCGCGGATCCATTTGCACCGGCGACGAGAAGCGCAGCACCTCTTCGATCGCCGTCGGCACGCGCTCGGGATCCGCGCGCACCGCGGCGAGCTCCTCGGGATGCGCCAGCAACGTGAGCACCATGTTCCCGATCAAGGTCGTCGTCGTCTCGTTTCCTGCCACGAGCAGGAGGATCAGCATCTGCAGCATCTCGTCGAACGACAGGTGCGAGCCCTCGAGCTCGGCCGCGACGAGCCCCGACAGCAGGTCCTCGCGCGGCTCGCGGCGGCGCTCCTCGACGAGCGTCTTGAAGTACGCGCCGAGCTCGCGGACGATCGACAGGGTGTGCGCCATCGACTCCGGCGACGGCGGCGACAAGAGCCCGACGCCGAGCGTCGACACGAGCGCGTCCGACCAGTGCTTGAAGCGCGCGTTGTCCTCGGTCGGCACGCCGATGATCTCGGCGATCACCGTGACGGGCAGCGGATACGTGAGCGCTTCGACGAGATCGACCTTGCGCTGCTCGAGCGCCGCGGCGACGAGCTGCTCTGCGATCTCCTCCATGCGCGGCTCGAGCCGGCGGATGATCTTCGGCGTGAACGCCTGGTTCACGAGCCCGCGCAGGCGCTCGTGCTCGGGCGGATCCGTGCCCAGCATGTTCGGCGGCAGGTCGGCTTCGGGCTGCACGCCGGGCGGCAGCGGGAACACGTTCGAGAACAGGCTCGAGTCCCGCAGCACGGCGACCGTATCCGCGTAGCGGAAGATCGAGAGCACGGGCAGGCCCGGGTGCGCGTACGCACCGAGCTCGCGTCCGCGCGCGTAGGCCGCGAACGGATCGCGGCGCGTCGCCTCGTCGAACGGGTTGAAGCTGAAGTCGCTCATGCGGGCATTCTAGCCGGACGCGGCTAGCGCGGCTCGGAGCGCGACTCGTGGCCCGACGCGGCGAGCCGCGCGACGATCTCGCGCAGGTGATCGGCGCCGCGCGTCTCGAGCACGAACTCGACTTCCACTTCGGACGCCGGCGCGCGCGCGAACGCGCGCTCGTGGATGACCTGCACCACGTTCGCGCCGCTCGCGGCGATGTCGCCCGAGATCGCGGCGAGCTCGCCGGGCACGTCGCGCATGCGCACGAGCAGCCGCGCGAGGCGGGAGGTGCGCGCGAGCCCGCGCTCGATCACGTGCGAGAGCACGAGCATGTCGATGTTCCCGCCCGACAGCACGAGCCCGACGCGCTTCCGGCGGAAGCGCTCCGCGTTCCCGAGGAGGGCCGCGAGCGGCGCCGCGCCCGCGCCCTCGACGACCGTCTTCTCCACTTCGAGCAAGAGCAGGATCGCGGCCTCGAGCTCGTCCTCGTCGACGAGCAGGATCTCGCGCACGTGCTCGCGCACGATCGGCAAGGTCAGCCGACCGGGCGCCTTCACCGCGATCCCGTTCGCGAGCGTCGAGTTGCCGCAGCGCGGCTCCTGGCCCGCGAGGAGCTGCTTCACGGCCGGGAAGCGCGCGGACTGCACGCCGAACACTTCGAGTCGGGGCCGCAGCCCGTGCGCCGCGATCGCGCAGCCCGAGATCAGCCCGCCCCCGCCGACCGGCACGACGAGCGCATCGAGGTCGGGCACGGCCTCGAGCATCTCGAGCGCCACCGTGCCCTGCCCCGCGATGACGCGCGCGTCGTCGAACGGGTGGACCAGCACGAGGCCGCGCGCGCGCATGACCTGCTGCGCGTGAGCGCTCGCCTCCTCGAAGCTCTCGCCGGCGAGGATCACTTCGGCGCCGAGCGCGCGCGTCTGCTCGACCTTCACCGTGGGCGAGAGCCGCGGCATGACGACGACCGCGTGGATGCCGAGCCGCCGCGCGTGGTGGGCCACGCCCTGCGCGTGGTTGCCGGCCGACATGGCGATCACGCCGGCGCGCCGCTCGTCCGGGCCGAGCGACAGGAGCTTCGCGAGCGCGCCGCGCTCCTTGAACGACGCCGTGAACTGCAGGTTCTCGAACTTCAGGAACACGTCGCAGCCCGCGAGCTCCGACAGCGTCTTCGACTGGAGACACGGCGTGCGGACCGTCGCGCCCTCGAGCTGCGCGGCCGCCGCGCGCACCTCCGCGAGCGTGATCTCACCCATTGCGCGCGAGTGTATACTGGACCCGCCCGTGCCGGCGGAGGTGCGTCTCGGATGAAGCTCGCCACGTTCTCGTACGCCGGCTCGACGCGCGTCGGGGTCGTGCGCGGCGAGGAGATCGTGGATCTCGCCAGCGCGGCGCCCGAGCTGCCGCGCGATCTCGTCGGCTTCCTCGCGCTCGGCGCGCGCGGGCGCCAGCGCGCGGGCGAAGTGGCGTCGGCGAGCGCCGCGCGGCTGCCGCTGGCCGAGGTGCGGCTCGAGGCGCCGATCCCGCGCCCGCCGAAGTATCTCGCGATCGGCCTGAACTACGCCGACCACGTGGCCGAGAGCGGCGCCGAGACGCCGAAGGTGCCGACCTTGTTCAACAAGCAGTCGACTTGCGTCGTCGGCCCGTACGACGAGGTGCACCTGCCGCGCGTGTCCAGCGCGCTCGACTACGAGGGCGAGCTGGCGTTCGTGATCGGCAAGCGCTGCCGGCACGTGCCGCGCCGCCGCGCGCCGGACGTGATCGCCGGCTACCTGGTGGCCAACGACGTCTCCGTGCGCGACTGGCAGCTCCGCACGCCGACGTGGACGATCGGCAAGTCGTTCGACACGCACGGGCCGCTCGGGCCGTGGCTCACCACGGGCGACGAGCTCTCCGATCCGCACGGGCTCGGCATCCGCACCACCGTGAACGGCGAGCTGCGCCAGAGCTCGAACACGAAGAACCTGATCTTCGACTGCTTCGCGCTGGTCGAGCACCTGTCGACCGCGTTCACGCTGGAGGTCGGCGACGTGGTCGCGACCGGTACACCTTCCGGTGTAGGGATCTCCATGAAGCCGCCTCGCCTCTTGCAGGTGGGCGACGTCGTCGAGGTCGAGATCGACGGACTCGGCCGGCTGCGCAACGAAGTGGTCCGCGAACCAGAGGAGACGGCGCGCTTCTAGCCGCCCACACACGCCATGAAGTACGGAATCGCCATGTTCCCCACCGACTACTCGATCCAGCCCGTGGAGCTCGCCCGCGCCGTCGAGGAGCGCGGCTTCGAGTCGCTGTGGTTCCCCGAGCACTCGCACATCCCCGCGTCGCGGCGCACGCCGTTCCCCGGCGGCGGCGACCTGCCGAAGATGTACTACGACGTGTACGAGCCGTTCGTCTCGCTCGGCGCGGCCGCGGCCGTGACGAAGCACTTGCGGCTCGCCACCGGCGTGTGCCTCGTGGTGCAGCGCGACCCGATCCAGACGGCGAAGGACGTGGCGACGCTCGACCGCGTGTCGGGCGGGCGTCTTCTGTTCGGCATCGGCGCGGGCTGGAACGCGGAAGAAATGGAGAATCACGGCACCGCGTACCGCACGCGCCTCTCGCTCATGCGCGAGCGCATCGCGGCCATGAAGGCGATCTGGACGCAGTCGAAGGCCGAGTACCACGGCCGCTACGTTCAGTTCGACCCGGTGATGACGTGGCCCAAGCCCGTCCAGAAGCCTCACCCGCCGGTGTTGGTCGGCGGCGGCTGGCCCGGCGGCGCGCGGCGCGCGATCGAGTACGGCGACGGCTGGATGCCGATCCACATCCCGAAGCACCTCGTGAAGCGCATTCCCGAGTTCTGGCAGGCAGCCGCCGACGCGGGCCGCAGCCGCGACTCGCTGGAGCTCACCATCTTCGCCGCGCAGCCGGACGAGAAGGAGCTCGACGCGCTGCGCTCTCACGGCGCAGCGCGCGCCGTGTTCATGCTCCCGCCCGAGCCGACGGAGAAGATGTTGCCGCGCCTCGACGCCCTCGCCGAGCTGGCCCGGAAGCTCGGCTAGAGCGCTTCGAACAGGTCGTCGCGCGTCCGCGCGTACTCCTCTTCGCTGAGGAGCCCGCGGCGGCGGAGCCGCTCGGCGCGCGCGAGGCTGCGCGACACGTCGCTGTGCGCCTGCGCGTCGGGGTGGAGCGCGCCGCGCGCGAGCCGGTCGCGCAGCGACTCGCCGAGCGCCCACGTGGTGGCGCCCGACAGCGCGCACTGCGCCACGGCGCCACCCACCGTGCCGATGCCCGGCAGGATCTTGAGCGCGCTCGCGACCACGCGCGGCAGGAGCGCGCCGAACAGGCCCACGCCGACCGCGCCCGCCGCGTCGACACCGATCGAGGCGCCGTGCTCGCGCGCCAGCCGGCGCACGAGCGCGAGCTGCACGGCCGTGACGGCCACCAGGTCGAGGAGCGGGACGGGAATCGCCGCCGCTGCGGCGGCACCCGCCGCGTAGTTCTGGATGAGTGCTGCGTCGCGGTCGTGAGACATGGCGTCCTCCGCTGGGTTTTCGCCGCCCCGAAGGAGCAACCGCCGTGCCGCGCGGGACGGCCGCCCGCGGGGTGGCGCGCCCCGCCGCTGCAGCGGCGAGGCGACACCGGCAGGCGTCGGCTGGCGAAGCTTCGCTAGTCTGCCGCCCGAATGGCGCTGCCGAGGCCGCTCGTAGCGAACGGGGCCGGGGAGATCGTCGACCTGCCCCGCCTGCGCGCCGCCGCGCGCGCGGGGAACGCCGTGTTCCCCGTCGACCCGGCCGAGCTGGTGCCGCTGCCCGACGCCGCCGAGCTGCTGTTCCTGCCCGGTCGCACGCCCCTCGCGTTCGGCGCGCGCGGCGCGGAGGAGGTGCCCGACGCGCTGGCGGTCGCCGCGTTCCTGCCCCCCGGCTGGACGGCGCTCGCGCTCTCCGCGCAGGTGCGCCGCGCAGACGCGCCCGCGCTCCCGCTCTACGCCTACACCGCCGTGTGCTGGTACCGCGGCCGCATGCAGGTGCCGGCGCGCCGCGTGGACGACGACTCGAAGCACGACCCCGAGTCGTTCTCGCGCGAGCAGGTGCGCAAGCGCGTGGCGGCGCTGCGCCGGCGCCTGCCGAACAACCGCCTCGTCGAGCACCACGGCCGCCGCTGCGCGCTCGAGTGGGGCTGCCCGAACGCGCAGAACTTGTTCCTGGGCCGCTTCGAAGCGCCGATTGCGCTGGCGCGCTCGTGCAACGCGGCGTGCGTGGCGTGCATCTCCGAGCAGCCCGCCGGCGGCGTGCCCGCGCCGCAGGCGCGGCTCGACTTCAAGCCGAGCCTCGACGAGATCCTCGAGATCGCGGTGCCCCACCTCGAGCGCGCGCCGCGTGCGATGCTCAGCTTCGGCCAGGGCTGCGAAGGCGAGCCGCTGCTCGAAGCCGACCGCATCGAGCAGGCGATCCGCGCGATTCGCGAGCGCACCCAGCGCGGCGCCCTGCACCTGAACACGAACGGCAGCCGGCCCGACGCCGTGGCGCGGCTCGCGGCGGCGGGTCTCGACTCGATCCGCGTGTCGACGAACAGCGCGCGCGAAGAGACCTACCGCGCCTACTACAAGCCGCGCACCTACGGCTTCGCCGACGTCATCGAGACGCTGCACGTGGCGCGACGCCACGGCCTGTTCGCCTCGCTGAACCTGCTGTCCTTCCCGGGCCTGACGGACCGCGCCGACGAAGCGGATGCGCTCGAGAAGCTCGCCGGCGCGACGGGCCTGCGCATGATCCAGTGGCGCTGCCTGAACGTGGACCCCGACGAGTACATGGCGCTCTTCGCCGGCGCGCCGCCGTCGCCGCGCCTGGGCATGACCGCGCTCTTCGGGCGCCTGCGCCGCGCGCTGCCCGGGCTGCGTTTCGGCTACTTCAACCCGCCCCTCGAAGACTGGAGATAGGATGCGGCTCGCGCTTCTGACACTTGTTTGTGTAGTCCTCTCGGCAGTCACGCGCGCCGACGAGCCTGCGGCGGCGAAGGCGCGCTCGACGCCGGACGACCGGGCCGAGCTCGGCATCACCGTCTACTCGAGCGGCTTCGGGCTCGTGCGCGAAGTGCGCACGCTGCCGCTCGCGAAGGGCAAGAGCGAGCTCGAGTTCGGGGGAGTGGCGGAGACGATCCAGCCCGAGACCGTCGAGATCCACGCGCTGGGCTCGTCCGGCTTCCGCGTGCTCGAGCAGAACTACCGCTACGATCTGCTCTCGCCCGACAAGCTGCTCGAGAAGTACGTGGGCAAGAACGTGCGCGTGCTGCGCTGGAGCGAGTCGAAGGGCCGCGACGAGGAGCGCGACGCGACCGTGCTGTCGGCGGGTCCGCCGCCGATCCTGCGCGTGGGCGACGAGATCACGTGGGCATTCCCCGGACGCATCTCGTTCCCCGAGATCCCCAAGAACCTGATCGCGCACCCGACGCTCGTGTGGCTGCTCGAGAGCGGCGCCGAGAAGCCGAAGGTCGAGGTGTCCTATCTCGCGCAGAGCATGTCGTGGAAGGCCGACTACGTGCTCGCGATCGACGACAAGGACCAGTCCGGCGACCTCTTCGGCTGGGTCACGCTCGACAACAAGAGCGGCGCCGCGTACGCGAACGCGAAGCTGCAGCTCGTGGCGGGCGACGTGCATCGGGTCACTCCCGAGCTCGCCTACCGGCAGGCGAAGGGCCGCGCCTATCCGATGGCCGAGGCCGCGGCGCCTCAGTTCGCCGAGGAGGGCCTGTTCGAGTACCACCTGTACACGCTCGAGCGGCCGACGACGCTGCTCGAGAACGAGACGAAGCAGATCGAGCTGCTCGAAGCGAGCGGCGTGCACCTGCGCAAGCGCTTCGTGCTGCGCGGCGAGCCGCAGTGGTTCCGCAGCCCGCTCGGCGAGGCGCCGACGACGAGCAAGGTCGCCGTGAGCCTCGAGTTCGACAACAAGGCCGCCGAGCACCTCGGCATGCCGCTCCCCAAGGGCATCATCCGCGCCTACAAGCGCGACTCGTCGGGCGGGCGGCAGTTCCTGGGCGAGGACTCGATCGACCACACGCCGAAGGACGAGAAGGTGCGCGTGCGCGTGGGCGACGCCTTCGACGTGATCGGCGAACGCCGCCAGACCGACTACAAGGTGGTGAGCTCGTGCCGCTCCGAGTCGGCCTGGGCGATCGACGTGCGCAATCACAAGGACGAGAAGGTCGACGTGGACGTGATCGAGCCTGCGTCGGGCGACTGGGAGATCGTGTCGTCGAGCCAGAAGGCCACGAAGGAGGACGCGCGCACCTTCAGCTTCCAGGTTTCCGTGCCCGCGAACGGCACCGTGCGCGTCGAGTACCGCGTGCGCGTGAGGTACTGCTGACGCTCGAGCGCACGCGCGCCGCGCTCGAGCGCGGCATGGCCGAGGGCCTGCACGCGGGCGCGCAGCTGTGTGCGATGCGCGGGGGCGAGGTGGTCGGCGAGCTCGCGCTCGGCCTCGCGCGGACCGACACCGAAATGCGTCACGACACCATCGTGATGTGGTTCTCGTCGATCAAGCCGCTCATGAGCGTGGCGATCGGGCAGCTCGTCGAGCGCGGGCTCCTCGGCTTCGACGACCCGGCGGCGCGGCATCTCCCGGAGTTCGCAGCGAACGGGAAGAGCGCGATCACGATCCGGGACCTGCTCACGCATACGGCGGGCATCCCGAACGCGCACCGCGACTGGTCGCGCGAGAGCTGGGACGAGATCGTCGCCAAGATCTGCTCGGCGGCGCCCGAGCCCGGCTGGGCGATCGGGCGCGACTGTGGCTACCACGTGGCGTCGGCCTGGTACGTGCTCGGCGAGATCGTGCGCCGGCGCGACGGGCGCACCTACGACCGCTACGTGCGCGAGGCGATCTTCGCGCCGCTCGGCGACGCCGGGGACTTCTGGGTCGGCATGCCGGCGGCCGACCACGCGGCGAACCGCGCGCGGATCGGCACGATGTGGGACGCCGCGAAGGCCCCGCTCGCCCCGCACGCCTACTGGGCGTGGACGGGCTCGGCCGAATCCGTCGCGCTGTGCCGGCCGGGCGGCAGCGGCTGGGGCACGGCGCGCGCGTTCGCGCGGTTCTGGAGCGCGCTGGCGCGCGGCGGCGCGCCACTGCTGCGCTCCGACACCCTGGAGTGTATGTCGAGGGCTTCGCTGCCCGGCGTACGCGATCGCGTGTTCGGGGTGCTCAACCGCGGGCTCGGCTTCGTGCGCGACTCGAAGGAGCACGGCGCCGGCTCGGCCTGGTACGGCCACCGCGCCTCGGCGCGCGCGTTCGGCCACGCCGGCTACTTCTCGTCGGTCGCGTTCGCCGACCCCGCGCGCGGCCTGGCCGTGGCGCTCGCCACTAACGGCATCGCCCCCACGGCGAACGATGCGCGCATGCACGCCGCGCTCGACGCGCTGCACGAGGACCTCGGGCTAGAATGAGCCGGTGACGAAGCTCGAGCTCCGCGACGGCGTGGCGCACGTTTCGATCGACGACGGCAAGGTGAACGCGATGTCGGCCGAGCTGCTGGACGCATACGCAGCCACGAAGGCGCGCGTCAACGAGCGCGTGCTGGCGGCCGTGCGCGCTGCAATCGCGGAAGAGCTCGCCTAGCGCTCGCGCGCCGTCACGCGCTCGATCTCGCGCGCCAGGATCTGCCGCGTGATCGCGATGGCGCACGCGTACGTCGAGTCCATGCCGAACGCGCCGAGCGACTTCGACAACAGCGACTGCCGCCGGCTGTACGGCGTGTCGGAAGCGTAGTGCAGCACGCCGACGGCGAAGTTGGTGCGCTCCGAGAGCGCGACCACCTCGTCGTTGGGGTGGCGCCGCGGGTCGACGAGCTCGTAGATCGCCGACAGATACGGGCCGGCCTCCATCTCGAGCACGGTGTAGCCCTCGCGGTAGAACACGCCCATGTAGTTCGGGTTCTGCAGGAACGCGCCGCGCACGCTGACCGCCTTCTGGTTGTCGAGCACGCTGCCCTGCTCGAGCCACGGCGCCACGTCGTCGAAGCCGAACGCGTTGCGGATGAGATACGTGTTGTCGGAGTGCTCGTCGTGCACGACGCGCGAGATCATCACGTCGCCGACCTGGCCGTTCAGCGTCGCCGCCTTGCCCATCACGTACACGCCGAGCAGCGGACCCGTACCCTGCCCCACGCGCGACAACAGGTGGTACGCCGCGAGCCCGAGCGGGTAGTCGATGTTGATGATCCACGCGTCGCTGTGCGCGAGCGCCTCGACCCCGGGCATGCGCAGGCGCGGATCGAAGCGCTCGGGCCGCACGCGCGCGAGCTCGACCGCCTGCGCCTGCACGTCGATCTGCGCGGTGACGTCGGCGGAGGCGATGCCGGACTCCTCGTCCCAGCGCTGCACGCGCGCCAGCGCCTCGGCGTCGTCCTGCAGGTAGTCGCGCAGCGCGAAGTACAGGAGGTTCGGCGACGCAGGCGAGCCATCGGGCAACGTGCGCTCGAGCTCGGGCAGGAACTCGAGCGCCGTCCGGTGGCGCGCGCGCTCCACGAGCCGGTCGCGGTGCGCGAGCGCGTAGCCCCCCAGCAGGTTCGCGAGCGCGTGCGTGTTCGACGACACGAAGTAGACCGGCGGCCGCGGCGCCGTCGCGTCGCGCACGTACGCGCGCTCGACGCCCTGCCACCAGTGCAGCGCCGCGCGCTCGTAGGCCGAGAACGAGCCCGCGAGCAGCCGCACGCGCAGATCGAGCCGCCGTGCGCGCAGCTCGCGCAGCGCCGCGTCCGAATCGTCGCCCAGTGCTTCGAGCAGGCGCGCGAAATCGGCGTCCGACAGCCCGAGCGCTTCCGCGGGCGGCACGGGCTTCGCGGCGGGATCGCTGTTCTCCGGCGCACGCGCAGCGAGCAGCTCGTGCATCTTGTTCCACTCGATCTGGTACGCCGTCAGGATCGGCAGGAGGTCGTCGATGTCGGACGTGCTGGCGACGTACGCCGCGAGCGTGTCCGCGCCGTTCCAGCGCAGGAGCCGCCGCCGGCCGCGCGTGCGCACGCGCCGCCACGAACGCGTGGCGAAGCCGAACGCCGCGAACGTCTCGTCGGACTGGCCGAGCACCACCCGCGACACGCGCGGCATGCACTGCGGCAGGCGCGCCGCAGCGTAGCCGAACGCGCCGACGTCGGGCTCGGCGTCGCGCGCGCCCAGGTGCAAGCTCGAGTTCGAGAACGAGTGCGCTTCCTCGAACGCGCGCACGCGCACCTCGCCGCTCGAGCGCAGGAGCGAGTAGACCGTGCGCAGATACAGCGCGATCTCGTTGGTCTCGGTGTCGGGCTTCTGGCGCTCCACCTGTCCGTCCGATCGGAGGGGCCGGAAATCTACCAAAGCCCGCGCCGCCGCCCCGCCGGCTAGAATTCCCCGATGCGCGAATACGAGTCGTACGACGCCCTCGGTCTGGCCGAGCTGGTGCGAAAGGGCGACGTCACGCCGGCGGAGCTGCTCGACGCGGCGCTGGCGCGCGTGTCCGCTCGCGACCACGAGCTCCGCGCCGTGAACATGGATTTCGAGCCGCTCGCGCGCCGCGCGCTCGCCGCGGGGCTGCCGGACGGCCCCTTCCGCGGCGTGCCCTTCCTCTTGAAGGACCTGCATGCTCAGGTGGCCGGCGAGCGCCTGACGTTCGGCTCGCGCCTGTTCGCGAACTTCGTGTCCGACACCGACAGCGAGCTCGTGGTGCGCTACCGCCGCGCGGGGCTGGTCGTGTTCGGGCGCACGGCCTCGCCCGAGCTCGGACTGACGGCGACCACGGAGTCGGCGCTGTTCGGCGACACGCACAACCCGTGGTCGCTCGGGCGCACGCCCGGCGGCTCATCGGGCGGCGCCTCCGCGGCCGTCGCGGCGGGGATCCTGCCCGCGGCGCACGCGAGCGACGGCGGGGGCTCGATCCGCATCCCGGCGTCGTGCTGCGGCCTGTTCGGCATGAAGCCTACACGCGCGCGTGTACCGATGGGCCCGCACGCCGGCGAGGGCTGGGGCGGCATGAGCACGGCGCACGCGGTCACGCGGTCCGTACGCGACAGCGCCGCGCTGCTCGACGCTACGCAGGGACCCGACCTGGGCGCCCCGTACCACGCGCCCGCACCGCACCGGCCGTACCTGGAAGAAGTCTCCGAAGCGCCGGGCGCGCTGCACATCGCCGTGCAGACCACCACCTTCAACGGCGCGCCGACCGACCCCGAGTGCGCGGCGGTGGCGCTCGATGCCGCGAAGCTGTGCGAGTCGCTCGGCCACCGGGTCGAGGGCGCGACGCTCAAGATCGACCGCGAGGCGCTCGCGCGCGCCACGCAGGTGCTGATCGGCGCGAACGTGCAGGCCACGACGGAGCCCGCCGCTGCGGCGCTGGGTCGGCCGCTCGGCCCCGAGCTCGTCGAGCCCGTCACCCTGGCGATCGTCGAGGCGGCGCGCAGCGCGACGGCCGCCGACTACGCGAAGGCCGTGCGCACGATCCACGCGGTGGGCCGCGCGGTGGAGACGTTCTTCACGCGCTTCGACGTGCTCCTCACGCCCACCATGGCGATGCAGCCCGCGCGCCTGGGCGAGCTCGCGCTCTCGAACGCGCCCGGGGCCGCCTACGGCGAGAAGCTCGCGCGCTGCGTGGGCTACACGTCGCTGTTCAACTCGTCGGGGAATCCCGCGATGAGCGTGCCGCTCGGCACGGCGTCGGACGGGCTGCCGCTCGGCGTGCAGTTCGCGGCGCGCTTCGGCGACGAGGCGACCCTGTTCCGCCTGGCGGGCCAGCTCGAGCGCGCGCGCCCGTGGGCGCACCGGCGCCCGAGCGTCGCCCCGGTGCGATGAGCCGCGCGCCCTGCCGGCTCGCCGCGCTCGGCCAGGTGAGCGCGCTGGGGCGCGTGCGCGCGGAGGTGCACGCGCGCCTCGCCGCGGGCGACGCGACGCATCTGTCGCTCGACGCCGAGATCGTGCCCGAGCGCAGCCTGTGGCTCGGTCGCGTGAACGAGGCGCTGCCGGCGATCCCGGCGCCGCTCGCGCGCTTCGCCTGCCGCAACAACCGGCTCGCGCTGGCGGCGCTCGAGTCGATCGGGGCCGAAGTCGCGGCCGCGGTGGCGCGCTTCGGCCCCGCGCGCGTCGGCGTCGTGCTCGGCACGAGCACGTCGGGCGTCGGCGACGCCGAGGCGGCGATCGCGCACCGCGAGAGGACCGGCGTGCTCGCGCACGAGTTCTTCTACGACCAGCTGGAGTTCGGCGGGCTGGCACGCTTCGTCGCCGAGGCGATCGGCGCGCGCGGCCCCGCGTACACGCTGTCGACGGCATGTTCGTCGGGCGCGCGGGCGCTGGCGTCCGCGCGCTCGCTCGTCGCCATGGGCGCCTGCGACGCCGTGGTATCGGGCGCCGCCGACTCGCTGTGCGGCCTGACGACGAACGGCTTCGCCGGGCTGGGGGCACTTTCGGCAGGCGTCACCAATCCGTGTAGCGCGAACCGCGATGGGCTCACGCTGGGCGAGGCCGCGGCGCTGTTCCTCGTCACCGGCGAGCCGGGCGGCATCCAGCTCCTCGGCGTGGGCGACTCGAGCGAGGCGCACCACATGTCGGCGCCCGACCCCGAGGGCCGCGGCGCCGAGACGGCCATGCGCGACGCGCTCGCGGACGCCGGACTGGCGCCGGACGACGTGGCGTATCTCAACCTGCACGGTACCGGCACGCCGCAGAACGACGTGATGGAGGCCGCGGCCGTCGGGCGCGTGCTCGGCTCGGACGTGCCGACGAGCTCGACGAAGCCGCTCGTGGGGCACACGCTCGGCGCGGCCGGCGCGCTCGAAGCCGCCTTCTGCTGGCTCGTGCTGGCGGAGCGCCGCGGCGGCGAGCTCGTGCTGCCGCCGCACGTGTGGGACGGTGCGCGCGACCCGGCGCTCGCGCCGATCCGGCTGGTCGAGAAGGGCGAGAGCGCGCGCAGCGGCGGACGCGCGGTGGTGATGACGAACTCGTTCGGCTTCGGCGGCAACAACTGCACGCTCGTGCTCGGCGCGAGTGACTCGCCGTGAAGGCCTCCCTCCTGCGCTGGGCGGCCTGGGCGCCGGGAATCGAGCTGCCCGACGCGTGGCGGAGCTGGGCCGCCGCGCCGGCGCCGCTGCCCGCCACCGGCGCGCCCGACGCGAAGTTCCTGCCCGCCATGCTGCGCCGCCGCTGCACGCCGCTCACGCGCACGATGCTCTCCGCGGCGTTCGGCTGCGCCGAGCCCGACGAGCTGGCGCGCCTGCGCACCGTGTTCGCGTCGCGCCACGGCAGCATCAACGAGTCGATCGGCCTGCTCCTGAACGTGGTGCGCCGCGAGAAGCTCTCGCCCGCCACGTTCAGCCACACGGTGCACAACGCGCAGGCGGGGCTGTTCTCGATCGCCGCCGGCAACCGCGCGGCGTCGAGCTCGCTCGCAGGCCAGGAGGACACGTGGACGGCCGCGTTCCTCGAAGCGCTCGTGTTCCTCGAGCGCGATCCGCGGGAGCCCGTGCTCGTGGTCGTGGGCGACGTGCCGCTCGCGGACACGTTCGCGCCGCTCGTCGACGAGGCCGCCGTGCCCTACGCCTTCGCGGCGCAGGTCGGCGCGGCCGGGACCGGGCCGGGCGTGTCTCTCGAGCTCGGTGCAGCGGATCCTGCACGGGCGCGCGCTCCCTGGCCGCCCGCGCTCGAGTTCCTGCGCTGGTGGCTCTCGGACGAGGAGTCACTCGAGCAGCCGAACCGCGCTTCGACGGCTCGGTGGCTGCGCGCGTGACCCGCTAGCGCCCGCGCTCCGGGCGGCCGAGCGCGCGGCGCATCCGGCTCTTGTACTCGTTCGAGCGGCGACCCATTTCGGTGTCGGCCGCGGGGAAGAAGCGCTCGAAGAGCGAGTCGATCGGGCCGCCGTCGTAGCTTCTGAAGTGGATCTTTCGCACGGCGAACTCGACGGCGGAGATCGCGGCGAACGCCGGCCACACGAGCCAGCCCGTCCAGGCGCGCCACCACGCGAGCGGCGCGAACAGCGCGAGCGCCGCAATGGTCAGCGCGTTGGCCAGGAACAGCGCGGCCCACAGGCGAGTCACTCGCCGGCAGTAGGGCCGGATGAAGTCGGGCGCGTGTGGCTGCAGCAGGAAGGCGGCGCGCTCGAGCACCGAGTTCCCCGCACGCGCGCTCGCGTCGAACACGCGCGCGAGCGCCGCGTAGATCCACGCGGGCACCAGCCACAGCCAAAGCGCCTGGCCCGAGAGAGCTGCTGCCGCGACCAGCCCGCCGAGCACCGCCGAGTCGCTCCAGCGGAACGCGAGGTCGCGGGGCAATGCGCCGCGCATCGCCACGAGCGAGACCACGCCGACGCCGAGGATCGCGCCCGCGAACGCGCGCACGCCCAGCCGCTCGGCGAGCGCTTCGGCGAAGAAGGGCCACGCGACGACGGCCACCGCGAACGCCGCGCCGAGCGCGAGCTGCGCGGGCGACGGGCGCGGCAGCTCAGCCAAGCGAGTCGGCGGAGAGCAGCTCGGCGAGCGAGAGGTCCGCCTCGGCGGCGCGCGCGTCGGGGCCGAGCATGCGCAGCGCGCGCTTGCGCACGTCGTTGAAGATCTGCTCGGTCTTCTCGAGGATCTCGCGGCGCGGGCGCGGCAGGCCGACGCGCTGCAAGAAGTCCAGGTGGTCGAGGCCCGGCGTGAACTGGCCGCGGTTGTGACGGTAGAACTCGCCGCGCGCGCGCAGTGACTCGGCCACGCGCCGGAAGAGCGCGCTGTAGTTGCCGAGCGCGCGCAGGATGAGCGGCGCCATGCGCAGCTGCCGCCTCAGCCAGCGCGGGTCGAGGTGCTCGTCGCGCACGTACGGCGACACCCACAGGTTGTAGTAGCAGCCGATGTCGAAGTCCCACTTCAGCTTGCCCAGCTCGAAGCTGCCGAACGTCTCGTACAGGTCGCGATAGAGCGACAGGGTGGCTTCGTGGCGGAATGCCATGAAGCCGTCGTACAGCTCGCAGCGCTGCGCGAGCTGGGCCGCAGCCTCGCCCGCGAAGTCGCGGCGGATCAGCTCGGTGAGGAAGTCGTTCTCGTGCGCGATGAAATCGGTGCCCGGGCTGTACAGCGGATCGGCGGCGGTGGCGGCTTCACCCGTCAGCCCCCAGCGGTCGGGCGAGAAGTAGCGCTCGGTCGCGTAGGCGATCTGCACGTAGCTGCCCTGGTCCAGCGCCTTCGCGTCGCGAAGCAGGTGCGCCACCGCGGCATGGCCGTCCAGGAAGCGCCGCAGGCCGTCGGGAGTGCGCAGCTCGCGGTCGTCGAAGCCCGTGCGGCCGGTCACTCCGACGCTCGTGACTCCGTCGTGCAGCGGGATGAACCAGATCCAGTAGCCGGGATAGAAGAAGTGGATCGTCGACAGGAAGCGCGTCGAGTGGCGCACCCGCGCGCGCCACGGCTCGGGCCCCATGTCGTCGACGTCGGCCACGCCTTCGAAGCGAGCCCACACCGAGCCAATGCGGTGCGTGTCCTCGCGCAGCCGCAGGCCCAGCGCGCGCGCCAGCAGGTCCGCGCGACCGGCGGCGTCGACGAGCCAGCGCGCGCGGCGCTTCTGCGCGCGCCCGCCCGCGCCCTGCACCTCGAACACGTGCGGCGCGCCGCCCTTGCCCAGCTCGAGCGGCCGCGCGCGCACGCCGAGCTCGACGCCCACGCCCGCGCGGGCGTTGTCCGCCAGCAGGTCGGCCTCGAGCCGCATGCGGTCGAGCTGGAACGCCGGATGGTACGGCAGGTTCACGGGCCCGATCTCGCTCATCTCCCACAGCGGCAGCGAGCGCTCCTCGTCGTCGAAGAAGTAGCGAAGGCCGTTCTTCGGCAGGTGGCGGTCGTAGAGATAGCGCGAGAGACCGAGTCGCTTGATGAGATAGTGACTGCCGATCTCGACGACCGACTCGCCGACCTTCCAGCTTGTCTCGCGCGACTTCTCGTACAGGCCGATGCGCAGCCCGGGCAGCGCGCGCACGAGCTGGCGCGCGAGCAAGTTGCCCGCGAGCCCGCCGCCGAGGATGGCGACGTCGAGGTCCGTGCGCTCCGCCGACTTCACAGCATGCCCCCGTTCACCGAGATGACCTGGCCCGTGAGATAGCCCGCGCCGTCGGAGAACAGGTACGCGACGAGCGAAGCGATCTCCTCGGGCCGGCCGAGCCGCTGCATGGGCACCAGCTTGCGCAGCTCCTCGACGGGCGCACCCGCGAGCATCTCCGTCTCGACGAGGCCCGGCGCGATGCAGTTCACCGTGACGTGCCGCTTCGCGAGCTCGAGCGCGAGCGACTTCGTCGCGCCGTGCAGCCCGGCCTTCGCGGCCGCGTAGCTCACCTGGCCGCGGTTCCCCGCGAGCGCCGCCACGGACGAGATCGACACGATGCGCCCGCCCTCGTGCATGCGAATGAGCGGCATGACGAGCGGGCGGAGCACGTTGAAGAAGCCGCCGAGGTTCGCGCCGACGACGCGGTCCCACGACTCGCCCGTGAGCGCCGGGAACGCGGCGTCCTCGTGCATGCCGGCCGCGAGCACGACGCCCCAGTACGCGCCGTTCGCCGCCAGGTCGCGGCCCAGCGCGGCGGCCGTGCCCGCGCGGTCCGCCACGTCGAACGGCAGCAGCACCGCACCGCGTCCGAGCGCCAGCACCTCCTTCTCGACGGCCTCGGCCGCCTCGCGGTTCGCGCGGTAGCCGAGCGCGAGGTCGAAGCCCGCGCGCGCCAGCTCGAGCGCGCACGCGCGGCCAATGCCGCGGCTCGCGCCCGTCACCAGCGCCCGGCGCGCCGGCGCGCTCAAGGGCGGGCCTCCGGCAGCGAGTCCGGCACGAACACCGACAGCGTGCTCGTCGCCACGAGCTCGCCGTCGAGCCGCGCCTCGCACGCGAGCGACGCGAGGCGTCCCACGCGCTGCAGGATGCGCGCGCTCACTTCGAGCGAGTCGCTCGACGCGAAGCGGTCGCGGAGGAGCTCGAGCTGCTTCGCGCCCACGAGCAGCCCCGGCTTGAGCGTCGCGCCCGCCAGGCCGTCGAGCAGCGCGCCATGGGCCGCCACGGTCTGCGCCATCCACTCCAGCACGACCCACGCCGGCACGAAGCCGTCCGCGTCGCGGAAGAGCTCCGAGTCGCCGACGTCGACCGCACAGATCGTGCGCTCGCGCGTGTGCGAGACGACGCGCGAGACGAGCCGCATCGGCCCCGCGTGAGGCAGGATCGCCTCGATCTCGGGCAGCACCCGTGCCTCGGTCATCGCGGCTCCGCGCCGATGGCCCGCAAGCCGTCGCCGAAGAAGTCGTAGAAGTTGAACCACTGCATGGGATGGCGCAGGCAGTGGTGTTCGAAGCGGCGCACCCACGCTTCACAGACCTCGAGCGCGACCTTGTCGCGCAGACCGCGCGGCACGGCGCCACCCGCGAACAGCGGCTCGGTCACGGCGAAGTAGCGCAAGTGGCCCGTCGACACGCAGAGCGACAGGAACACGGGGGCGCCGAGCACCACGCCCAGCAGGAACGGCGACAGTGGGAACGCGGCGGGCCGGCCGGCGAAGTGCGTGGCGATCGGCCGCTCCCGGCCGCCCGCGTGCACGCGGTCGGCGAGAATGCCGACGAACTCGCCGCGCGCGAGACACGCCTTGACCTCGAACGCGCTCCGGACGGACGCTGGATCGACGGGAATCACGCGCACGCGGCTCTCGCCGCCGAGTGACTCGAAGAAGGCGTTCACGCGTTCGGCGTGCTCGGTGAACATGAGCACGTTCACGCGCAGGCCGTAGCGGCTCGAGATGAGCCGCAGCATGTCGAAGCTGCCCAGGTGCGCGCCGACGAGCACGGCGCCGCGTCCCTGCGCCGCCAGCTCGAGCAGCCGCTCGCCGCCCGTGTGGTCGATCGTGAAGGCGTCGGTCGCGCCCGTCCACAGGATCATCCGGTCGAGCACCGAGAGCGAGAAGCCGTACACGTGGCGGAACGTCGTCCACCAGCCCGGGGGGTGGCCGAGCGCCGCCCGGCCCTCGGGCGTCGCCCACGCCGTCGCCAGCCACTCGCGCGACGACCGGCGGGTGACCTTGTCGAGCACGAGGAAGTACGTGGAGATCGGCACGAGGATGGCCGCGACGGCCCAGCGCCCGAAGTTCGTGTAGAGGAACAGCGCGAAGCGCAGCCAGCCGTTGTTGCCGCGCTCGCTCTTGGTCGACCACTCCGTGCCCGTGCTCACCGCGCGCCCCTCGCCAGCAGCTGCGGCACGCGCGTCAGCATCTCGCCCCACAGGCGCAGATACGTGCGCGCCATGACGGGGAAGTCGCGACCGACGTCGAAGTGCGACACGCCGCCCACCGGATACGAGACGCGCACGGGCACGCTCGCGATCGGCATGCCTGCGAAGACGCAGCGCACCGCGAACTCCGGGTCGAACTCCATGCGCGCGCCGACCTGCGCGTGCGACAGCATTCGCAGCGCGCCTTCGAGCGGCACGCCGCGCATGCCGCACAGCGGGTCGCGGATCTCGAACGAGAGCGTGGCGACCCACACGGCGACGCGCGACAGCTGGCGGGCCCAGATGCGCGAGCGCGGGGCCGACTCGTCGAACACCGGCACGCCGAGCACGAGCGCGTCGGGCTCCTTGCGCATGGCGTCGAGGAACTCGGGCACGGCGCCGGCGTCGTGCTGGCCGTCGGCGTCGACGAGGAGCGCGTGCGTGAAGCCCGCTTGCGCCGCCAGCCGCAGCCCTTCGCACACGGCTACGCCCTTGCCCTGGTTCGGCGCGAAGCGCGTCACGCGCACGAAGTCGAGCTCGCGCTCGGCGCGCGCCAGCCGGGCCTGCGTGTCGGCGCCGCTGCCGTCGTCGATCACAATACACGGAAGTGTGTAGATCGCGAGCGACTCCAGCACGCTGCGCAGCGGCTCGCCGTGGTCGTAGCACGGGATGACGAAGCAGGGCTTCATCGCAGCGCGATCCGGCCGGCGGAGAACACGCGCGCGCCGTCGAGCAAGCGGAAGCCGAGCGCGTCCGCGCCTGCCACGGGGTGGAGCTCGAGCTGGAACTCGTCGCCGGGCAGGAGCAGCTCGCGGAAGCGCACGTTCTCGAGCGCGCGCACGCCGCGGCCGGGCGCGACGAGCTCGCGCGCGGCCGAGAGCGCCCAGTGCACCTGCACGACGCCCGCCACGATGGGCCGGCCGGGAAAGTGGCCCTCGAGGAAGGCGAGGTCGGCCGGCACGCGCAGGCGCCGCACGAGCCCGCCGTTCTCGCGGCGCTCGTCGAGCAGGATCGGCTCGCGCACGGGCACGCGCTCCGCCGAGCCTTCGAGCAGCTCGAGCAGCGCGGCGTGGGGCGTCTTGCCCTGCGCGTCGCGCGGCAGCTCGGGGACGTAGCGCCAGGCGCGCGGCAGGAGCACGCGGTCCCAGTAGGCGGCCAGGTGGTCCGCGAGCTCGGCGGCCACCGCGCGCCGGCCGCGCGCGTCGAGCGCGGCCTGGCCCACCTCCGTGAGCGCGACGACCGCGCCCACGCGCGCGTCGCCGCCCGGATCGAACGCGAGCAGCGCAGCGTCGGCCACGAACGGGTGCGCGCGCAGGTGCGACTCCATCTCGGGCAGCGCGAGCCGCTTCTCGCCGATCTTCACGATGCGGTCCGCGCGGCCGAGCAGGACGAAGCTGCCGTCGGCCGCGAGCTCGACCCGGTCGCCCATGACGAGCTCCTGCGGGTCGCCGGGATTCGCCGCGGAGCCCTGGCTCACGTACGGCGAGCGCACGGCGAGCCGGCCCGTCTCGGCATCGCTGGCGAGCTCGACCGCCGGGAACGCGCGCCAGCGCGCGGGCTCGCCCGCACGCGTCTGCTCCCGCCAGGCCACGCCGCCCGTCTCGCTCGAGCCGAAGATCTCGATCGGCGCCTGGCCGAGGCCGAGCGCCACGTCGCGCGCCACGTCGTCGTCGAGCGGACCGCCCGACGAGAACACCGCGCGCGCGCCCGCGCGCAGCGTCTCGAGCTCGGCGTCGCCGCGCATGCGCCGCAGGTGCACCGGCGTCGTCGCGAGCGCGAACTCACCGGCCTCGCGCAGGCGCGGGAAGAGCTCCTCCAGGTGGAGGAACGTCTCGGCGCAGAAGGCCCGGCCCGCGGCGAGCGGCCCGAGCACGCGGAACAAGAGCCCGTACAGGTGCTGGTGCGAGACCGTCGCGAACACGCGCGCGCGCCCGAGCCGGGCGCCGAAGAGCGCCTCCTGCGCCTCGACCTCGCGGTCCAGGTGGCGCAGCGCCTTGGGCACCGCCTTGCCGGGACCCGTGGTGCCCGACGTCGATAGCTCGGCGACGAGCGCGTCGGGGGCGAGCGCGCGGAAGCGCGGCGCAGCGACCGGCGTCACGCCGAGCGGGTCGAGGCGCGGCATGCGCGCCAGCTCGGCCGCACCGATGCTCGCGTCGACGAGCGCCCCGTCGGCCGCGAGCGCGAGCTCCGCCAGGGTCTGCGGCTGGCGGTTGGGCGCCACGAGCGCGCGCGCGCCCGCGTGCGCCAGCGCGAAGAGCCCCACCGCGAACGCGTAGCTGTCCTCCGAGAAGAGCAGCCACCGCACCGCGCGGCGCGCCTCGATCGCCTCTGCGAGCGCGGCCACGCGCCCCGCGAAATCGCCGAAGGTGCGCTCGCCGTCCCGCGCGAACGCAACCACATGCTGCACCGGCCGCCCGGTGGCGAGGAGCTCCGCGAGCGACAGGAAGCGCGGGAGGGCGGGCTCGCTCACCTCGCAGCCGCCTTCAGCCGGTCCTCGCGACGGTCGCGCGCACGCGCTCGTGCACGAGCTCGACGATCTCGCCGATCGTGCGCATCTGCTCGATGTCCTCGTCCGACAGCGCGAGGCCCGTCTCTTCCTCGATCCAGCCCGCGAGCGCCACGCCGTCCAGGCTGTCGAAGTCGAGGTCGTTCTGCAGATCGGTCTCGGGCGAGATCTCCGCTGCGTCGACGTCGAACTCGCGCGACAGGATCGCGAGCACGCGCGCCTGGATGTCCTCTCGCGAAGTAGGAATTCCGAGCGACACGGGGGGTCCTCCTCGGCTCGCCTACGCGGCGAGCTGCGCGTTCACGAACTCGGCCAGGCTGCGCACGGAGGCGAAGATACGGCGGTTCTCGTCGGGATCGTCTTCGATCTTCACGCCGAACCGCTCTTCGAGCGCCATGGCCAGCTCGAGCGCGTCGATCGAGTCGAGGCCCAGACCCTCGACGAAGAGAGGCGCGTCGCTCTCGATCTCGTCCGGGCTGATGTCCTCGAGCACGAGCGCCTCGACGATGAGCCGCTTCAGCTCCGACTCCAGACCATTAATCGCCATTCGTGCCCCCCCTCGAGAATCTCGCGCGCAGAGCCTTCGTGAGCTTTCGCGCTGCCATGACCGACGACTCGCTCCCGTCCAGGAAATCCTTCGCGACCAACGGGTCTCCGACGCGCAGTGTGTAGCGTCCCGCCCGTGGCGGAACCTCATACCACGGTTGGCCCTTCATCAGCATGCGGGGGGCGACGGTGATCTCGATGGGGAGGATATCCAAGCCCGAGGCGAGCGCGATGTGCGCGGCGCCGCGCTCGAAGTGGCCCAGGCCCACCTCGGGCGACCGCGTGCCCTCGGGGAAGACGAGCAGCGTGCGACCTTCGCGGAGTCTTCGCGCCGCCTCGTTCACCACGTGGGCGCCGCCGTCGTTCGAGATGTAGTCCGCGGCGCTCGCCGAAGCGCGCAGCCACGCGTTCTGCGCGCGCGAACGCGCCACGATGCAGTCCGCCTGCGGCAGCCGCGAGATGATGAGCACCACGTCGATCAGCGACGGGTGGTTCGCCACGATGATCCGGGGACCGCCGCCGTGGAGCCGCTCCGCGCCGATCCAGTGCACCTCGATCAGCCCGAGCCGCCGCTCCATGAGGTTCGCGTGCCAGCGGAACAAGCGGTGGATGCCGAGCTGCGCGCGCCGCCACGGCTCGGCGTGGTTGCGGTCGAGCACCGCCCGGACACGGATCCACACGAACGCGAGCCACAAGCTGCCGAACCCGAAGGCCGCGAACGCAATTCCGGTGCGGAGAGCACGCCATGCGGTCGCTAGCCGCCGGCTAGGTCGCGAACCCATCCCCCTTCCGAGACCTCCCTCCACCCCCGCAGGGGACCCCCGACTATGGGAGGGCGACCGGCTTGGTCAGCGCGAATCTATCACCGCGCGGGTCGCACTGTAAACGGGCGTCTCTGAAAGGGAAGCGGGATCGCAGCTACGGCTGGGAGCTGTCCGGATGCACTTCGAGCACGGAGAGCTGACCGTTGTACCGGTTCCGCATCATGATGACGCTGCCTTTGCCGGTGTAGTACCAGTTCTGCCGCGTGCTCTCGGTGCCGTGGTAGAAGGGGATCGCGTTCTTCGGGCTCGGATACTCGCCGCTCTGGCTGCTCGGATTCCCGAGGAGCGTGTGCACCTCGGTGTCCGACATGCCCTCTTTCACCTGGTCCAGGCTGGCGGTCTTCGCGGCCGGCTTCGCGGGAGCGGGCTTCCCGTCCGCGTGCACGCGAGTCGCGGGCGCTGCGGCGAACGCGAGAGCCGCGATCAGTGCGAGGACGATCGTGCTGCGAGACATCTCCTGAACCTCCCTCTTGGAACGCCTGCGGCAACCCCGCGCCGAGCTTAGCGCGCGCGTTGCGCTTTGTTTACACCTTCGCCATGACGTCGGACTCGCTCGAAATCGGCTCGTCGCAGCAAACCCTTGAGAACCTGCTTGCACTCGCGCGAGGCTCGCGCCGCGCCGTCATCTCGCGCGAACCCGAGTACCGCGCGCGCCTGGCCGAAGAGCACGCGGTCGTCGGCCGCGCGCTCGAACGAGGCGAGGCCGTCTACGGCGTGTCGACCGGCGTGGGCGCGTCGGTGGTGAACTCCATCGACGAGCCGCACCGCGCCGACTTCGTGCGCAATCTGTTCCGCATGCTGGGCACCGGCGTCGGCCAGTCGCTGCCCGAGCTCGAGTCCGCGGCGGTGCTGGCCGCGCGCATCGTGTCGCTGGCGTCGGGGCGCTCGGGCGTGCGCGCGCTCGTGCTCGACCGGCTGTGCGAGCTGCTCGAGGCGCGCTGTCTGCCGCGGATTCCCGAGCTGGGCTCGGTGGGCGCGAGCGGCGACCTCGCGCCGCTCTCGTACATCGCAGGCATGGCGGCAGGCGAGGGGCGCGTGCGGCTCCGCGGACGCGTGATCGACGCCGCCGAGGCGCACGAGTACCTCGGCCTCGTGCCGCTCGAGTTCGAGCCGAAGGAGACGCTCTCGCTCGTGAACGGCACGAGCTTCATGACGGGCCTCGGTGCGGTGGCCTGGGAGCGCGCGGCGCAGCTGGCGCGCCTTTCGTGCGCGATCACCGCCATGGCGAGCGAGGCGACGCGGGGCAACCCGCGCCACTTCGACGCGCGCATCGCGCAGTGGAAGCCGCACCGCGGCCAGATCCGCGCCGCGAAGTGGATCCGCGAGCACCTCGAGTATTCGCCCGAGCGCCCGGCGCCGCCGCCGGCCCGCTTGCAGGATCGCTACTCGATCCGCTGCGCGCCCAACGTGATCGGCGTGCTCCTCGAAGCGTGCGAGCTCGCGCGCGACGTGCTCGAGATCGAGCTCAACGGCGCCAACGACAATCCGCTCGTCGACTTCGAGACGGGCGAGATCCTGCACGGCGCGAACTTCTACGGCGGGCACCTGTCGTTCGCGCTCGACGCGCTGAAGAGCGCGGTCGCCAGCGTGGCCGACCTGCTGGACCGCCAGGTCGCGCTGCTGTGCCGGCCCGAGACGAGCGAGGGCCTGCCCGCGGAGCTGATCGCGTATGACGGCGACGGCCGGCACGCGCACCACGGCTTCAAGGGCATGCAGGTCACCGCGTCGGCGCTCGCGGCCGAGGCGCTGAAGCTCACCATGCCGGCCGCATCGTTCAGCCGCAGCACCGAGTCGCACAACCAGGACAAGGTATCGATGGGCTCGATCGCGGCGCGCGACGCGCTGCGCATCCTCGACCTGACCGAGGCCGTGGCGGCGATCGCGCTGCTTGCCGTGTGCCAGTGCGTCGACCTGCGCGGGGAGGCCCGCAGCGCCGCGACCAAGCGCCTGCACGAGGCGGTGCGCAAGCACGTGCCGGTGCTGCAGGCGGACCGCCGCCAGGACGCCGACATCGCGCGCATCGTCGAGCTCGTCGCCGCGCGCGCGCTGCCGCTCGCGGCTCCATGAGCCTGCGCCGCACGGCGGCCGCCGCGGCGGCCGCGCTCGCGCTCGCGGCCGCGCGCATGGCCGCGGCGGAGGACATGAAGCTCGACGACCTGCTCGCGCACATGGCGACGACGAAGGGCGTCGTCGCCGAGTTCCGCGAGATCAAGACGTTGAAGCTGCTCGACTCGCCGCTCGAGACGCGCGGCACGGTGTACTTCGAGCCGCCCGACCGCTTCGCGCGCGTCACGCGCGAGCCCGCCCCGACGCGGCTCGTGCTCGACGGCGACCGCATGCACTTCCAGGACGCGACCGGCGGCGGCGACGTCGACCTGTCCGAGAACCCGGTCGCGCGCGCGATGGCCGAGAACGTGATCGTGCTGTGGCAGGGCGACAAGAACGCGCTCGAGGCGCTCTATACGCTCGACTTCCATGCCGACGGCTCGAAGTGGAAGCTCGTGCTCTCGCCGCGCCACTCGCCGCTCGACCACTTCCTGCGCTCGATCACCCTGTCGGGCGACGGCTCGATCATGCGCCAGATGGAAGTGCTGGAGAGCGACGGCGACAAGACGCAGACCTTGTTCGAGAAGTCGGACGTCGAGCACCAGTTCGGTGAGGAAGAGGCACGCGCGATCTTCGGCGGCCCCGCGCCGAGCGCGCCCGCGCCGCCGCCCGGCGGAGGCACGAAGTGAGTCGGCTCGCGCGGCTCGGCGCGTGGGCCGCGCTCTGTCTCGCGCTCACCGCGTACTCGTGGTTGGGCATCGACTTCTCGGCCGACATCACGAACTTCCTGCCCGACGGGAAGGGCGCCGAGCTGGCGCAGCTCTCGCGCGAGCTCGCGAAGAGCGACCTCGCGCGCACGATGATCTTGTCGCTGCACGCGAACGACCCCGCGCGCGCGAACGCGGCGGCAAAGGAGCTCGCCGACGCGCTGCGCGCGCACCCCGAAGTGGCGTGGCTCCGTGCGGGCGCGGACCCCGAGCTCCTGCGCGCCGCGTACGAGCTGTACTTCCCGCACCGGCTGTACTTCCTGTCGGACTCGCCCGAGGCCGAGCTGCCGGAGCTCTTGTCCGACACCGGGCTGCGGCGCGCGGCCGAAGCCGCGAAGGCCGCGCTCGCCCTGCCCTCGTCGACCTTGCTTAAGCGCGTGATCCCCGAAGACCCGCTGGGCGCCTTCCAGCGCCAGACCGAGCGCCTGCGCGCCGGGCAGCCGCCGCTGTCTACACAAAACGGTGTATTCATGACGCGCGACGGCTGGGCGGTGCTCCTGCTCGCCACGCGCGACTCCGCGTTCGATTCGTCCGCGCAGAAGCCGCTGCTCGACGCGCTCTGGGCGAAGTTCGGCGAGCTGCGCCAGCGCTTCGGCTCGGACCTCGTGCTGGAGACGAGCGGAGCGAACCGCTTCGCCGTGGCCGCGGAGGGCCAGATCCGCGGCGACTTCAACCGGATCTCGACCCTGTCCGGCGTCGGCTGCGCGCTGCTGTCGCTGGTGTTCTTCCGCTCGTTCCTGTCGCTGGGGCTCGTGATGGTGCCGGGGCTGGTCGGGCTGCTCGTCGCTGCGGCAGTCGGGCTGGCGGCGTTTGGCAAGCTCGACGGCATGACCGTCGCATTCGGGGCGTCACTGATCGGTGTCACCATCGACTATCCGACGCACGTGCTGATTCTGTGGAGCTTGTCGACGCACGACGAGTCGGCGTGGACCGTCGCGCGCCGCCACGCGGGCTCGCTCACCATGGCCGCGCTGACCACCATGGCGAGCTTCGCGGGCATGGCGTTCACGTCGTTTCGCGGCTTCCGGGAGCTCGGCCTGTTCTCGACCGTGGGCGTGGCGGCGGCGCTCGTCGCGTCGCTCGTGATGCTGCCCGACCTGCTGCCCGCGCGGCGGCGCATCCAGCCGATCTCCGCGGGCCTCGCGCGCTGGCTGGAGCCCGCGATCCTGTCGCTGCACGAGCACCGCGCCGCGCTCGCGCTGGTGCCGATCGCCTGCCTCTTGCTGGGCCTCTTCGCGCTGCCGCGCCTCCGCTGGAACGACGACCTCGAGGCCATCTCGCGGCCCGACCCGGTGCTCGCGGCCGAGGACGACCGCGTGCGCGAGCGCGTGTCGGATTTCGACTCGGGCCGCTTCGTGCTCGCGCTCGGCGACGACCCCGACGCCGCCGTCGCCCGCAACGAAGCGGTGTACGCGCGGCTAGCGGAGCTGGTGCGCGGGGGCCAGCTCGGCGGCGTGCGCTCGCTGCACGACGTCTGCTTCGACCGCGCGCTGCAGGAGCGGAACCTCGCCGCGCTGCGCGCGAGCCCGGAGCTGCCCGCGCGCGTCGAGGCCGCGTTCACGGCCGCGGGCTTCCGCGCCGGCACCACGGCGCCGTTCGCGGCCGCGCTCGCCGCGCCGGCGCAGCCCCTGTCGCTGGCCGAGGTGCGCGCCTCGCCGCTCGGCGAGCTGGTCGGAACGCTGATCTTCCCGCTGCAGTCGCGCACGGCGGTGATCACCTACCTGCGCGGCGTGCGCGACGCCGACGCGCTGCGCGCCGCGCTCGCCGGCCTGCCCGACGTGCACGTGTTCGAGCAGCGCAGCTTCCTGAACGAGATCTACGGGCACTTCCGCAACCAGACGCTGTGGCTCATCGCGATCGGCAGCGCGCTCGTGCTGGCGATCCTCGCCGGGCGCTACCGCGACTGGCGCCGCGCGACCGCGGCGTTCCTGCCGTCGCTGTTCGTGCCCGTGGTCGTGCTGTCCGCGTTCGCGCTGGCGGGCGTCGAGACGAACCTCTTGCACGCCGTTTCGCTCCTGCTCGTCATGGGCATGGGCGTCGACTACGGGATCTTCATCGTCGACAGCGCAGAGGAAGGCACGGAGTTCGGCGCGACGCTCGTCTCGTGCATCCTGTGCTGCCTGACGACGGTGCTCTCGTTCGGCACGCTCGCGATCTCGAGCCAGCCGCCGCTGCGCGCGATCGGCTTCACCACGGGCGCGGGCGTCTTGCTCGCGCTCGTGCTCGCGCCGATCTCGCTCCTGCTCCTGCGCGTCGGCCCGAAGGAGCCGGTCCGTGCCTAGGCGCGCGCTCGCGGCCGCGTGCGCTTGCGTGGGGCTCGCGTGCGCGAGTCTGCCGCTGCCGACGCCGCCGGCGCTGTCGCCGCTGCCGCACCTGGCCGACTGTCCCGGCCCGCTGCGGCCGACCCAGGAGCTCGAGGGCGACTGGGTGATCCACGAGCGCATCCGCGTGATCGGCCCGAAGGTCGACGACTCGTTCCAGCTGGTGTTGCAGAAGACCGGCCCGAAGCTCGTGCTGGTCGGGCTGACGCCGTTCGGCGCCAAGGCCTTCAGCGTGACACAGATCGGTGTAGAGACGTGGCCGGAGTCGTACCTCGGCGCGGCGCTCGCCGTTCCGCCCGAGAACGTGCTGCGCGACGTGCACCGCGCCCACTTCCTGGTGCCGGCCGATCCGGAGCTCGAGGCGCGCACGGTGACGCGCGACGCCGACGGCGACGTGCACGTCGCGGCGCGCGAGTGCGGCTACGAGGCGATCCTGGCGCCGATCAGCGCCGTCGCGCCGCAGACGGCTCGCTAGGCCGCCGCGCGAGCTTCCCGGTCGCCGTCTTCGGCAGCGACTCCACCACGCGGAACTCGCGCGGGATCTTGTACGCCGGCAGCCGGCTGCGGCAGTGCGCCACGAGCTCGCCGCGCGTCGGCGCGCGGGCCGGATCCGCGGGCACGATCTCCGCGACCGGAATCTCGCCCAGGTGCGCGTGCGCGCGCGGCACGACGCGGCTGCGCGCGACGCCGGGGTGCGCGTCGAGCACGGCCTCGACCTCCTCGCTGAAGAACTTCATGCCCGCCATGTTGATCCGGTTGGTGCGCCGGCCCACCAGGTAGAGGTCGCCGTCGGCGTCGAACCAGCCCTGGTCGCCCGTACGGAAACCGTCGGGGTCGAGCACGGCGCGCGCCGGCGTCCACGGCTCGAGGTACGCGTCGAAGAGGCCCGGCCCGCGGATGCAGATCTCGCCCGTGCGCTCCGGCGAAGTGGGCGGCGCGACGGCTCGCCCATCGTCGCCGCGCAGCCACACGTCGTAGTCCGGCAGCGGCCGGCCCAGCGCGTCGGGCTTCTTCGCCGACGCGCCGAGGTTCAGCACGGGCAGGCCGACCTCGATGATGCCGAGCGCCTGCGACACCGCGTGGCCGAAGCGGGCCTGGAACACGCGCGCCGTCTCGGCCCGCAGGCCTTCGGCCGTGGAGATGACCAGCCGCAGCTCGGGCAAGGCCAGGTCGCTCGGGTCCTTCGCGAGCAGCGCCATGTGGTACGGCGACGCGTAGAGCACGCTCGCGCGCTCGGCGGCGGCGAGCTCGAGGATCGGCCGCGCGAGCGAGCCCGCAGGCAGGAGGATCGTCGCGCCGTGGCGCAGGTACAAGAGGATCGACACCACGAAGTGGTGCGCCATCGGCAGGAGCCACAGGATGCGGTCGCGCGGGCGGATCGCGAGCCCGCGGTTCGCCGCGTCGAGCCGCGCGAGCACCGCCGCGTGGCCGAGGATCACGCCCTTGCGGCGGCTCGTCGTGCCCGACGTGAAGCGCAGGTACGCGGGGCGCAGCGCCGCGAAGTCGCGCTCGCCGTTCTGATCCACGGCGGGGACGTCCGCGCGCGAGACGAGCTCGAACTCGGCGTCGCCCGGCCGCTCGAGGACGATGGCGTGCAGGAACGCGCGCTCCGCGAACTCGTCGAGCACGGGGCCGGCGTAGTCGTCGGCGATCGGGACGAGACAAGCGTCCGCGGCGAGAATCGCGAGCGCGAGCTCGATGAAGCCCGCGCCCTGGCGCGCGACCAGCCCGCAGCGCTGCGCGTGCCGCACGCCCGCCGCGCGCAGGCGCCCGGCCAACGCGTCGACGCGCGCTACGAGCTCGGCGTATCCGACACTTCGGGGTGTAGAGCCGCTCGCGCCCGCGACCACGAGCGCCGGGTGCTCGGGTGCGCGTGCTGCGTGCGCGCGGATGTGGTCGAGGACGGTCGCGCTCATCGCGCACGCACCTCGGCGGGCGGGATCTCGGCGAGCGGCTTGCCGCGCGCGGCGGCGAGCGCCGCGGCCCGGCCGATCGCCTCGCCCGTGGCCAGCGCGGTGCCGATCACGCGCAGCGCGCCGTGCGCCTCGTGCGTCGCCGAGAGGCAGCGCCCCGCCATGCCGAGCCGCGGGTGCGTCCGCGAGACGAGCGCGCCCAGCGGCACGGAGCACGGCCCGAGCGGCTGCTCGAACACCGGCCGGCGGTGGTCGGCCCACAGCTCGACGGGCCACGTGGACAACGCGACCTCGTCGTCGCTGCGCCGGCCCGCGAGCACGTCGTCCGCCGTGAGCCGCGCCATCCCGCGCACGCGGCGCGTCTCGCGGATGCCCAGCCGCGCCGGGTGCTCGGCCAGGCGGGCGCTCGCGAAGCCGGGCTTCGCCGCCGCGAGGAAGCGGGCGATGGCCTCGGCGGCCTCGCGCGCGGCGCCCTCGAGCCGCGCGCGGCAGGCCGGGTCGAGCGGCGCCCAGCCTTCCGCGGGGCGCGGCAGGTTCAGGGTTGCGAACACCTCGCCGGGCCGGCCGCTCGCGCGCACCACGACGGCATCCGCACCCGGCGGCAGTGCGCCCGAGCGCACACCGCCCGCGAGCGAGGCACCGAGGCGCAGCCGCGCGAAGCCCGACAGCTCCGACGTGTCGACGCCCTCGAGCCGGAACACATAGGAGGCGCACTGCAGCTCCTCGGGTGCGGCCAGCTCGGTCGCGGCGCCGCCGAGCTCGGCCGCTTCGGCGTCGCCGCTCGCGTCGACCACCACGCCGACCTCCGCGGCGCCGGCGCCTGCCCCGGACGCGAGCCACAGGCGCGACGGCTCGGTCGGATCGCCCGACAGCTCGGCGGCTGCGAGCTCCGTGCCGAGCCGCAGCTCGAGCCCTCGCTCGGACCTACACAAATCGGTGTAAATCGCCGACAGCGCGTCCGGGCGCACCGGCAGGTACCATACGCGACCCGCGCGCTCGGGCGGCGCGGCGTCCGCGGCCTCGCCCGCCCGCGCGGCGACCTCGGCCGCGATCCCGGCGTGCGCGAGCACGGGCTCGCCGTCGTCGGCCGCGAAGTAGAGCCCGCAGATCGTGTGGACGAGGGCGTGCGCGGCGTTCCCGCCCAGCCTCGGACCGCGCTCGAGGAGCAGCGTGCGCGCGCCCGCCCGCGCCGCAGCGACCGCCGCCGCCGCGCCGGCGCTGCCGCCGCCGACCACCGCGACGTCGAAGACCGCGGCGTGCGTCACCCCGGCTCTCCCAACAGGTCCGCGCGCAGGCGCTTCTGGAAGCGCACCAGCTCGAAGCCCGAGAACACGCCGGCCTGGCGCACGTGCGTGGCGTTCAAGCGGCCGTCGCGGACGGAGAAGATCGCGGCGGAGCCTGGCGACGGCGGCACCGACGGCGCATGGAAGCCGTTCGAGATCGGCGCGCCCAGGAACGTCTCCATGCCCGCGAGGAACTCGTCGGTGAAGCCGAAGAAGAACGAGCACAGCTCGCCGCGGAACGCGCGCCGCGCCATCGCCGCATACGCGCGCTGCGGCAGCCAGCGCGCGTAGTCCATCGCGGCGTTGCCCGCTTCGACCATGCCGTCCTTGATGAGCGCGAGCCGCTGCGCCTTCAGCTCGACGAGCAGCGCGTCGAGTTCGGCGCACGTCTCCGGAAACACCTGGAACCACAGCAGCGACACGCGCGTCCCGAACAGGTCGCCGGGCACGCCCTTGTCGCGCAGGTTGGCGGGCAGCGGCACCACGAAGCTGCGTGGGTCGACGCCGCGCAGCTGGAACACCGCGTGGTGCGCCCGCACGCTCGCGGCCAGGTAGAACAGCATGGGCGTGAGGAAGCCGGCGAGCTTGCGCGCGCGCTCGGTGATCGCCGCGGTCTCCGCGCGCGTGAACGTGGTGACCTCGACCTCGAGCCGCTGCGGCGTGCGCGCGAGCGGCCCGGCCAGCGAGCGCGGGGCGCGCGCCGCCGAGGCCTGCATGCGCGCCCGCCAGCGCATGGCCAGATCGCCGCGCGTGCGCGCGTCGGCGCGCGGCGGCCGGGCCGAGCCGGCGGGCAGGTCGGCGGCGCTGCGCACGCCGCGGCCGACCTCGTCGAGCCAGCGCAGGAAGCGCTCGCTGCCCGAGCCGTCGAACAGCGGGTGCAGCCACGTGAACGCGACGTCGGTCGCCGCGCCGCCGTCGTACCGCACGGCGTCGACGCGCAGGAGCTGGCCGCGCCGCGCCTCGTGGATCTCGTTCAGCCGCTCGGCGAAGAGCGGCGGCGGCGCGCCGTCGGGCGCGCGCGGGATGTCGTGCACCGCCACGCGCGGCAGCGCCGCGCCGGCCGCGCGGTCCACGCAATACGCCGGCGGCAGCACCCCCAGCGGCCGGCGGATCGGCGCGCGCAGGATCGGCTGCGCCTCCGCGACCTCGGCCACGAGCTTCGCCAGCGCGTCCGTGTCGAGGCCGGGCCCGAGCCGCAGCACCAGCTGCGCCAGGTGACTCGCGCCGGCCGTGCGCCGCACCTCGGAGTCGAAGGCGCGCAGGAAGCAGTCCGCGCCCGTCAGCGGAATCGGGCTAAGCGTGGGCGATGTGGGCATGGACGCAGGCCGCGAAGCTCTCGGCGCTCGCGAGCGTCTCCTCCGTGAGCAGGCTCTCGTCGACCCAGACGCCGGTACTCTCCTCGATCGCCAGCAAGAGCTGGGTCACGGCGAGCGAGTCCAGGCCCGCATCGATCAGGTTCGACTTCGGCGTGAAGTCGGCGCCGACGGTGAGCAGGTCGTCGCGCAGGATCTCGTACACGCGCTCGGTGAGCGCTTCGCGGGTCCACTCCATCGCGACCGTGTTTCGCATCGACCCTCGCGGGTTGTCAAGGCGCGCGCGCGCGGGCCGGCTGCCCGCGCGCTCGCAATTGAAAGGGTCCTCGCGCTCGATTATGGTGCGGCGCGATGGGGCGTCCACGAATTCGGCGAGTCGCGATCGTGGGCAACGGTCCGGCGGGCTCGGCGCTGGCCGCCTACCTGCGCCGTGCCGGGCTCGGCGTGGCCCTGTTCGCGCGCGGCAAGCGCCCGCCGATCATCGTCGGCGAGTCGCTCGTGCCGGCCATCGTGCCCTTCCTGCGCGACCTCGGCATCGAGGACGAGGTCGCGGCGTACAGCATGTACAAGCCCGGCGCGACCTTCACCTTCCACCCCATGCCGCCCGTGAGCTTCCGCTTCGCCGACCGGCGCGGCGCGCAGACTCCCTACTCCTACAACGTGCCGCGCGACCGGCTCGACGCCTCGCTCGCCGCGGCCGCGGAGCGGGCGGGCGCGCTGCGGATCGACCACTCGGCGGCGCTCTTGCGGGGCGCGCGCGACCGGGTCGAGCTGGCGCCCGAAGCCGCGGCGCTCGCGCGCACCGCGCTCGGCGGCGAGCCGGAGCTCGTGGTCGATGCGACCGGCCGCGCGCGCACGCTCGCGCGCCTGCTCGAGCTGCCCACGCGCGAAGGGCCGCGCAAGGACGCGGCGCTCCACGCGCACTGCACGGGGATTCCCACCGTGCTGCCCGGCAACGTGCACTCCGACAGGCTCGAACGCGGCTGGGCCTGGCGCATCCCGCTGCCCGGGCGCGTCTCGGTGGGGCTGGTGGTGCCGGCCGAGCACGCGGCGCGCTACGGCAACAGCGCGGAAGAGCAGTTCGACACCATTCTGTGTAAGGACGAGTCCGCGCAGCAGTGGGGCGACAAGGCCGAGCGGGTGACGCCCGTCGTCCGCTACACGAACTACCAGCTGCGCGCGACGCGCGGCACGGGCGAGAACTGGGCACTGGTGGGCGACTCGCTCGGCTTCATCGATCCCGTGCTGTCGAGCGGCATGCTGCTGTGCATGGACGGCGCGCGCTCGCTCGCGAAGGCGACCGCCGACGGCTCGCCGCGCGCGTTCCGCCGCTACGAGGCGCGCGCCTTCCGCAACCTGGACGACTGGGCGCGGATCGTCGACGCGTATTACTCCGGCCGGCTGTTCACGCTCTTCAAGGTGGGCGAGTACGTGCGGCACACGTGGCTGGGCCGGATGACCGACTGGCACTTCCGCAAGCACCTGCCGCGCGTCTTCACCGGCGAGGCGACGGACAGCCGCTACAGCATGAGCGTCGTCGACTTCATGCTGAAGTACGGCCTGGCCGGCAACGACCCCGCCGAGTTCGCCGTTCGGTGAGGTTCCGGCGCGAAGCGCGCGCGGACCGCTACGACGCCGTCGTCGTCGGCAGCGGCCTCGGCGGGCTCACCGCGGCGGCGCTCCTCGCGCGCGCGGGCAAGCACGTGCTCGTCGCGGAGCGGCACGATCGGCCGGGCGGCTATGCGCACTCGTTCCGGCGCGGCTCGTACCTGTTCGACTCGGCGGTGCATCTGGTCGGCGGCTGCCAGCCGACGGCGTTCGAGGGCGGCGGGCTGCTGCATCGCGTGCTCTGCGCGGTCGGAGCGCGCGACGAGCTCGAGCTCGCGCCCATCGACCCGCTCTATACCGCGGTGTACCCCGGGCTCGAGCTCGAGGTGCGCACGGGCCTCGAGGAGTTCATCGCGAGCCACGCGCGCGCGTTCCCGGGCGAGCGCAAGGGCCTCGAGGACCTCGTCTCGGAGTGTCTCGCGATCCGCGACGAGGCGCGCCGCGCGACGGAGCTCGACTCTCCGTTCGACGTGATGCGCGCGCCGGGCCACTTCCCGACCTTGCTCCGCTACCGCCGCGCGACCCTCGCGCGCGTGATGGAGGAGCACCTCGACGACCCGCGCGCCAAGGCCGTGTTCGCCACCTTCTGGCCGTACCTGGGCCTGCCGCCGTCCCGCGTGTCGTTCCTCTATTTCGCGACGATGCTGCTCTCGTACGCGGCCGAGGGCGCGTTCTACTGCAAGGGCAGCTTCCAACGGTTGGCGCGCGCTCTCGCGGGCTCGATCGAGCGCGCGGGCGGCGAGGTGCTGTTGCGCAGCCCCGTGCGCCGCATTCTGGTCGAGGGCGGCTGCGCCTCGGGCATCGTGCTCGAGAACGGCCAGCGCATCGCGGCGCCCGTCGTCGTGTCGAACGCGGATCTGCGCCAGACCGTCGAGGAGCTGTGCGGCGAGGCGCGCTTCCCCGCGCGCTGGCGGCGCGCGCTGTCGCGGCTGGAGCCGTCGGTGTCCGCGTTCGTCACGTACGCGGCGACGGACCTCGACCTGCGCCGCATGGGCGCCACGCACGAGACGTTCGTGTACCAGACGTGGGACCACGACGACGCGTACGCGAGCACGCTCGCCGGCCGGCCGGGCTGGTGGAGCGCCACGGTGCCGACGCTCGCCGATCCGAGCCTCGCGCCGCCGGGCGTGAACCTGGTGATCCTGACGGCGCTCGTGCCGTACGCGGCCTCGCGCAACTGGCGCGCGGACAAGGCCGCGCATGTCGACCGCATGCTCGCGGCCGCGGAGTCGCGCTTCCCGGGCCTGCGCCAGCACCTTCGCTTCGTCGAAGGCGGCACACCGCGCACGCTCGAGCGCTATACACGGAACAGTGACGGAGCGATCTACGGTTGGGCGCTCGGTCCCGATCAGATCGGCCCGGGGCGCCCCGCCAACACGACTCCGCTGCCGGGCCTGTATCTCGCGGGTCACTGGGCGCAGCCGGGCGGCGGGGTGTACGGAGTGGTCACTTCCGGCGTGAACGCGGCGCGCGCCATCTTGGGCGCGCACTCGGACCGCGCGTTCTGGCGGGGGCTCGAGCGATGACGTGGTTCGACGGCGCTCGCTTCGGGATGTTCGTCCATTGGGGCCACTCTTCGCAGCAGGGCGTCGAGCTCTCGTGGCCGCTCGTCGGCGGCGTCGCCGCCCTGCCCGGCTCGGCCGACGTCCCTGCCGAGGCGTACCACGCGACCGCGAAGAGCTTCGCGCCGAAGCCCGGAGCGCCGCGCGACTGGCTCGCACGCGCCGCCCGCTCGGGCATGCGCTACGCCGTGCTCACGGCGAAGCACCACGACGGCTTCGCGCTGTGGCCCACGCGCGCGCCCGGCGGCTTCTCGGTCCGTGACTCGGCGTACCGCGGCGATCTCGTGCGCGAGTTCGTCGACGCCGCGCGGGCGGAGGGGCTGCGCGTCGGCCTCTACTTCTCGCTGTGCGACTGGCACCACCCCGACTACCCGCCGTTCCGCGACGAGCACCGTCCGTACCGCTTCGGGCGCGTGCCGCAGCCGAGCCCCGAGCAGTGGGCGCGCTTCCTCGAGTTCCAGTTCGCGCAGCTGCGCGAGCTGCTCACCGGCTACGGGCGCATCGATCTGTTGTGGTTCGATGGCGGCTGGGAGCGCACGCCCGAGCAGTGGCGCGCCCAGGAGCTCGCCGCGCTCGCGCGCGAGCTCCAGCCCGAGATCCTCTTGAACGACCGCCTCCCCGGCGAGGGCGACTTCGACACGCCCGAGCAGTTCATCCCGCCGAAGCCGCCGGCACGCCGCTGGGAGACGTGCATGACCATGAACGAGAGCTGGGGCTGGGCGCCCGGCGACGCCCACTACAAGTCGGAGCGCGCGCTCGTGCACGGCTTGTGCGAGGTCGCGAGCCGCGGCGGGAACCTGCTCTTGAACGTGAGCCCGCGCGCGGACGGCTCGCTGCCCGGCGAGCAGACGGCGCGGCTCGACGCGCTGGCACGCTGGATGGCCGTGCACGCGGCCGCGATCCACGACACGCAGCCCGGGCTCGAGCCCTGGCAGTTCTACGGGCCGACCACGCGGCGCGGCGACCGCGTGTACCTGCACCTGCTGTCGCGCCCGTACGAGACGGTGACCGTCCGCGGCGTGCCGATCCGCCGCGTGCGCGGCGCGCGTGCGCTGGCCGGCGGGCGGACGCTCGAGTTCGAGAAGCGCTGCTCGGTGCTCGACCGCATGTTCAACGCCGACCCGCTGGGCGAGATCGCGATCCGCGTGCCCGAGGAAGTGATCGATCCGGTCGCCACGGTGCTCGAGCTCGAGATCGCCGGGCTCGCCTAGCGCGCCAGCTTCTCGCCCGGGTCCACCGCGAGCCAGCACAGCCCGGCCGCGACGTAGAGCGCCGCCATGCTGAACAGCGGCGCCGTCCACGAGCCCAGGTGCTCCACGCACAGCCCGAACACCACGGGAGACAGCGCGCCGCCGAGATTCCCGAACATGTTCATCGTGCCACTCACCATGGCCGAGTGAGTCCCACCGATCTCGACGCACACGGCCCACGCGGGTGCGATGCCCGCGCCGGCGCACGCCGCGGCGCATGCGAGCAAGAGCGCCGACGACTGCGCGTCGTCGACGAGCGCGCCACCGACGGCCGCGAGCGCGGCGAGCGGCAGCCCCACGATGCCGGGCAGCCCCGCGCCCAGCCGCGGGCCGAGCCGCACACGGAGCCGGTCCGCCGCGAAGCCGCCCGCGAGCACGCCGACCGCGATGCCGAAGAGCGGCAGCGCCGCGAGCCAGCCGACCTGGTGCAGGTCGAAGCCGCGGGCCCGCAGCAAGTACGTCGGCAGCCAGGTGAGGTAGAAGTACCAGCCGTAGATCGCGCCGAAGTACATGGCGCACAGCGCGACGAGGGAGCGGTTGCGCAGCAGCCTGCGCCAGGGCACGGGCCCATGCGCGCCGGTCTGCGCGCCGCCGTCGCAGATCAGCGCGAGCTCGGCCGGGTTCACGCCCGCGTGCTCGCGCGGGTCGTCGCGGAACCAGCCCCAGAAGGCGGCGGACCACACCAGTCCGACCGCGCCGAACGCCGCGAACGACAGCCGCCAGCCGATGCGCCCGAGCAGCGCCACGACGAGCGGCTGCGTGAGCGCGCCGCCGAGCGCCGCGGCAGCGAGCAGCACGCCGAACAGCCGGCCGTGGAAGCGCGGCGGCGTCCAGCGGCTGTAGATGCGCGCGCTCGATGGGAACGCGCCGGCTTCGCCCACGCCGAACAGGAAGCGCACCGCGGCGAGCGAAGCGAAGCCGTTCGCGAGGCTGGTCGCCGCGGTGAACGCGGACCACCACACCACGATGCGCGACAGCGCGACGCGCGCGCCGAAGCGGTCGGCCAGCCAGCCGCTCGGGCCTTCGAAGAGCGCGTACGCGAGCGTGAACGCGCTGAACACGATGCTCATCTGCGCGACGGACAAGCCGAGGTCCGCCTGGATCGAGGGAGCCGCCGTCGAGATGCACACGCGGTCGAGGTACGCGATCGAGATCATCACGAGCGTGAAGCCAACCGCGCCGTAGCGCGCGCGGGTCGGGCGCGCGTCCGCGCGCTCTGACGCGGCGATCACGTCAGCCGGCCAGCTCGCTGATCCGCTTCGCGAGCGCGACGTCCTTCGCCGTGACGCCGCCCGAGTCGTGCGTGACGAGATCGATCGCGACGCGGTTCCACGCGTTCGACCAATCGGGGTGATGGTTCGCGGTCTCGGCGGCGAGCGCAACGCGCGTCATGAAGCCGAAGGCGGCGCTGAAGTCGGCGAAGCGGAACTCGCGGTGCAGTCTGCCCTCGCGCAACGCCCAGCCGGGCAGCGCCAATAGCGCGCTCTCGAGCTCGCTCGCAGCGAGCAACGCCTGTCGGGCCACTTGCGCGAGGCTCCCATTTCCCCGCCGCGGACGTCAATCCGCGCGCGAAAGTTCGCTAGCGTACGGCGATGGACGAATCCCGCTCGACCGCGAAGACCGCACGCCCCCGCACGCTCTGGCTCACCGCCGCGCTCGGCCTCGCGGCCGCAGGCTGGGCCGCGTTCCAGTGGCTCGAGCTCGTGCGCATGCGCCACGGCGAGTCGATCGTGTGCGGGCCGGGCGGCGGCCACTGCGCCGAGCTCTGGGACTCGCCCTTCGCCAGCGCCGTGCACGCGCACAGCGGCCTGCCCGTCGCGGGCTGGGGCGTGGTGTGGGGCATCGCGGCGTTCGTGCTGCCGCTCGTCGCGGCCATCCGCGTGGGCCGCCGGCGCATCGCGGCGACGTGGGTCGCCGGCACGCTGCTCGTCGCGTTCGCCGGCGCGCTCGGCACGCTCGGGCTGTTGGCCGCCCAGTTCGCGTTCGGGCAATACTGCCTCACCTGCCTGGGCACGTACGCGCTCGCGCTCGCGTACGCAGGGGTGGCGATCTTCGGGCTCGGCTTCGCCGAGGGCGCGGACCTCGGGCGCGGGGCGGCGCTCGCGTTCGGCATCGCCGCGCTGTCGTACGCTGCTCTGTTCGTGCCCGGGCAGCGCACGCCGCACAACGTCGTCTCCGAAGGCGCGAAGGCGGTCGAGTCACTGCCGCAGCCGGTGCTCGGCACCGACGACGAGCGCGAGATCGCGCGCTTCATCCAGAGCCTCACGCCCGAAGTGCAGCAGCTCCTCTCCGACACGCTCGCGGCGTACTCGGCCGCGCCGGTGTGGACGCCGCCGGAGCCGCGCGTGGTGATCGGAGCGGCCGACGCGCGCCTCGCCTTCACCGAGTTCACCGACACGCTGTGCAGTCACTGCGCGCAGATGTACGAGGTGCTCGTGCAGCTGCGCCAGCGGTTCGGCCCGAACGCGTTCTCGCTCGCGCCCCACCAATACCCCCTCGACCCGCTGTGCAACCCCAACGTGCACGTGCCGCAGAGCCAGCCGATCCGCTGCCTCGCCGCGAAGGTGCAGATCTGCACCGAGGGCAAGCCCGGCGACTTCGAGTTCGTGGGCGAGCTGTTCCGCAACCAGGCGAAGCTCGACGACGAGCTCTTGTGGAAACTGGCCGAGCCGATGGGCGGCAAGGCCGAGCTCGAGAAGTGCGCCAACTCGCCCGAGACCGCCAAGAAGCTGGCGGACGACATGGCGTGGGCGACCGCGCACGGCATCAAGGGGACGCCGCTCCTGTTGGTCGACGGCCGCGAGGCGATCGCGTTCCCGCCGCTCATCTACGTGCTCGCGCTGTCGCGCGGCGCGGTGACGAGCCCCGCCTACGCGAGCCTGCCCTCGCCGCAGCCCTTGCCCTGGCAGAAGTAGCTAGCGGCGCGGCGGCGCAGGCGTCGGCGCGCGCTCCTCGAGCACGTTCTCGAGCCGGTGGCGGATCGCGCCCTTCCACTCGGGGTGCGTGAGGATCCAGAAGCGGTTCTCGCGGATCGCCGCCAGCACCAGGTCGCCCACCTTGCGCGGCGCCAGGCCGCTCGCGAGCAGGTGCTCCACTTGCTTGCGGCGGATCTCGGAATCGGGCGTGGTCCGCACCTCTGGCCGGCTGTGGCGCACGGCCTCGGGCTGGTTGCGCTCGGACGAGCGCAGGATCTCGGTGTTGATCCAGCCGGGGCACAACACCGAAACGTGTACGTCTCGCCCGACCGCGGCGAGCTCGTTGTAGAGCGCCTCCGAGAGCGCCACCACGGCGTGCTTCGTGACTCCATACAGCGCGTTTCCCGCGCCGCTGATGAGCCCGGCCATCGACGCCGTGTTCACGATGTGGCCTGCGCCCTCTTCGAGCAGGATCGGCGTGAAGGTGCGCACGCCGTGCACGACGCCCATCAGGTTCACGCCGACGATCCACTCCCAGTCGTGCAGCGTGCTCTCCCACGTGGGTACGCCGCCGTGCGCGACGCCCGCGTTGTTGCACACGACGTGCACCGCGCCGAAGCGGTCGAGCGCGCGCTGCGCGAGCGCGTCGACGTCGGACTGGCGGGCGACGTCGCAGCGCATGGGGACGACCTCGACGCCGTCCTTCTCGAGCGCGCGCGCGGTCTCGGTGACGCGGGCCTCGTCCACGTCGGCGAGGACCAGGCGCATGCCCGCTGCGCCGAAGGCTTCCGCCATGCCCCGGCCGATGCCGCTCGCTCCGCCCGTGATGACCGCCACGCGTCCGGCCACGTCCTGCATCGCGCTCTCCTTCGGCTCTCCCGGTTCTTCGCCGCGATTATCGCACGCGGTAGAATCGCGACATGGCGGTGGTGAAGGCGTTCGCCTGGTCCGCAGTGGCCGTGGCGGGCGCCACGGCGCTCGGCACCATCGCGCTGTCGCGCGGCGAGGCGCTGTCGAGCACCTGGTTCCTGGTCGCCGCGCTGTGCACCTACGCCGTCGGCTACCGCTTCTACTCGGCGTTCCTCGCGGCGCGCGCGCTCCAGCTCGACGACGCGCGTGCCACGCCGGCGCTCCGGCGCGCCGACGGCAAGGACTTCGTGCCCACGAACCGCTGGGTCGCGTTCGGGCACCACTTCGCGGCGATCGCGGGGCCGGGGCCGCTCGTGGGCCCGATCCTCGCCGCGCAGTTCGGCTACCTGCCCGGCGTCCTGTACATCCTGGTCGGCGTCGTGCTCGGCGGCGCGGTGCAGGACTTCACGATCCTCGTCGCGTCGCTGCGCCGCGACGGCAAGAGCCTGGGCCAGATGGTCCGCGAAGAGATCGGCCCCGTGGGCGGCGCGGCCGCGCTCGCGGGCGTGCTCGCGATCATGGTGATCCTGATCGGGGTGCTCGGCCTCGTGGTCGTGAACGCCATGTTCGGCAGCCCGTGGGCGACGTCCACGGTCGCGGCGACCATTCCCATCGCGCTCGCCATGGGCCTGTACATGGTGCACGTACGACCAGGCCGGGTGCTCGAGGCGTCACTGATTGGTGTAGGACTCGTGCTGCTCGCCGTCGTGGCCGGGCGCTGGGTCGATCAAGGCGCGCTGCGCGGCGTCTTCGACCTGGACAAGCGCCAGCTCGCGCTCGCCATCATCGCGTATGGGTTCGTGGCGAGCGTGCTGCCGGTGTGGCTCCTGCTCGCGCCGCGCGACTACCTGTCCGCGTTCGTGAAGATCGGCACCGTAGCGCTGCTCGCCGCGGGCCTGTTGTGGGTGCGGCCCGAAGTCCACCTGCCCGCGCTGACGCGCTTCGTGGACGGCACCGGTCCCGTGTTCGCCGGCAAGGTGTTCCCGTTCTGCTTCATCACGATCGCGTGCGGCGCGATGTCGGGCTTCCATGCGCTCATCTCGAGCGGCACCACGCCGAAGCTGCTCGAGCGCGAGACCGACGCACGCTTCATCGGCTACGGCGCGATGCTCGTGGAGAGCTTCGTGGCGATCATGGCCCTGCTCTCGGCCGCGGTGATGGAGCCCGGCGTGTACTTCGCCATGAACGCGCCTGCGGCGCTGATCGGGACCGACCCCGGTCACGCGGCACAGGTGATCTCGGGCTGGGGCTTCGCGCTCGACCCCGCTGCGTTCGCGGCGCTCACGAAGTCGGTGGGCGAGGAGACGCTGCTCTCGCGCACGGGCGGCGCGCCGAGCCTCGCCGTGGGCATGGCCGAGATCTTCTCGCGCGCGCTCGGCGGCGAGGCGCTGCGCGCGCTCTGGTACCACTTCGCGATCATGTTCGAGGCGCTGTTCATCCTGACGACGCTCGACGCCGGCACGCGCGTGGGCCGCTTCATGATCCAGGACCTGCTCGGGAACTTCTGGGAGCCGCTCGGCCGGACCACGTCGCTGCCTGCGAACCTCGTGGCGTCGGGCGCCATCGTCGCGGGCTGGGGCTACTTCCTGTACCAGGGCGTGATCGATCCGCTCGGCGGCATCAACTCGCTGTGGCCGCTGTTCGGCATCGCGAACCAGCTGCTGGCGGCCACCGCGCTGGCGCTCGCGACGACCCTGTTCGTGAAGTCGGAGCGGCCGCGCTTCGCGCTGCTGACGGCTGCGCCCTTGACCTGGCTGCTCTCGGTCACGATGACGGCCGGCTGGCAGAAGATCTTCCACGCCGACCGGCGCATCGGCTTCCTCGCCCAGGCCGAGTATCTCAGTCAGCAGATCATGCAGGGCACAGTCACTTCGGAGAAGCTCCGCGAGACACATACGCTCATCTTCAACAACCGACTCGACGCGGCGGTGACCGCGCTCTTCATGTTCCTCGTCGCCGTGGTCGTGCTCGACGCCGCGCGCGTGTGGTGGCGCGCGCTGCGCGGGGCCGAAGGCGTGCCGGGCGTGGCGGAGACCTCGTGAGGGCCTTCTTCGCGGCGCTGGCGGCGCTCGCGCGCGGCTTCGTGGGGCTGCCGGCCGAACCGCCCGCGTGCCCGCACGGCGCGCGCGCGGCGCTCGAAGGCGCCGCCGCGCGCCGCGGGCGTTGCTGCTAGCCTGGACTTAGTGGCCCGGCGGCTGCGGCCGCTGCGGGTGGCCTCCGCCGTGCTGGCCGTTGCCTCCGCCGCCGCCGTTGTGGTGCGGCGGCTCGGCGGCGCGCGGCACGGCCGGGGCCGGGCGCGGCTCCGAGTTGCCGTGCCCGCGGAACACGCGGTTCGCGGGCTCGCCGGGTAGCTCGCGCGGCGCGGCCGGCCCGCGCTCGCGCGCCGCGCGCGGCGTCGAGCGATCCGGCGCCTCGGGCCGCGCCTGCGAGGCCGGGTGCGGCGGCGGCTCTTGAGCGCTGGCGTTCTCGCGGTAGCGCGGCGGCTGCGGCGGCGACTCGCGCTCCGCCGAGCCGCGGCCGAACGGCGGCCGGTTGGCCAACGTCTCCGAGGCGCGCTTGCGGTCGGGCGCGTTGACGCGCACCTGCGACTGCTGCATCGGCGTGCGCGCGTTCTGCGCCGGAAGGTTCGGCGCGTTCCTCGCCGGGCTCTTCACGAGCTCCTCGCGCGCGGGCGGCGCGCTGCGCCCGAAGCCGAGGTCCGGCGACTTGTGCGGCTCGCGCGTCGCCACGACGGTGCGCTCGAACGCGCTGCGCGACGGCCGCAGCGCGCTCTTGTCGTTTCGCGGCACGAGGCTCGCCGCGGTCGGCTTCTCCTCGAGGCTCCCGCGCACGGGCTGGAACTTGGCGAAGGCCTTCTCGTCGAAGTGCTGGGCGCGCACGACGCCGTGCCCGAACTCGCCGCGCGGCACGCCGACCACCGCGCCCGGATGCCCGGCGTTGGCCCAGGTGTGCACCTCGTTCACGTTCACGATCGTCGTCCTGTTGATCACGACGTTGTTCACGACGCGCGGCCCGCCCCAGCCGATCCAGTGCGGGCTGCCGCGGAAGCCCGCCCCGCCCCACCACGGCACGCACGGTTCACCCCAGCCCAGCGCCACCCAGCCGGTGTTCGCGTGGCCGAAGCTGATGCCCACCGAGAACGAGGGCCCGTTGAAGAACGCCACCAGCGCGGGCGCGTAGTACGGGCGCGCGACGAGCGGGCCCGGCGCCCAGCCCCAATAGCCGCCCACGAAGACCCAGCGGCCGTAGTGGAACGGCGCCCAGCCCCACGGCGCGGTGTCGACCCAGGTCCAGCCGTAGTACGGGTCGTAGACCCACGAGCCGGTCGTGTACGGCGCCCAGCCCGGCGCCACGCGCGGCACCCACACCGAGCCATACGTGGGCACGACGCGCCAATCGCCGTTGTGGTCGAGATCGTCCACGCCATACTCGCCGTAGGGCACGTAGCGCGCGCTCACGGCGTCGATGAGCTGATCCGTGCGCGAGTAGTTCCAGCGGTCCCAGTCGTCGAGCTCGGGCGCGGCGTAGGTCTCGAGCGTGGCGGGATCGCCCGCCACCACGACCTGCTCGCTCGGCGCGACCGGCGCCGACTGCCCGTTCGCGGGCGTGACCGTCGCCTGGCCGCTGCGCCGGCTCGTGAAGCTCGTGTTCTCGTCGGTGACCTCGATGCGGTAATAGCCCGGGTGCTCGACGGTGAATGCGGCCTGCGGCGTGTCGACCTCGACGGTCGTGCCCGCCTTCAGGCTGCGCAGGTCGAGCGAAGCGTGGCCCGACACGATCCGGAACTGCAGGAAGTCGGGCTCCAGGTTCGAGAGGCCGAGCTGGGTGTCCTCGCCGGCGCGCACGAAGGCGCGCGGGCCGATCTGGACTTCCAGGTTCGCGCGGTCGCCGGTGTAGAGCTGGTCGTTCGGCCCGAGCGGCATGTTCACCTGCGCGGGCGTCCAGTCCTCGGCGCCCGTGCGCCAGAACGAGACCTCGCCGTCGGTGAAGCTGAGGCGCGGCGGCGTGTGGTCCTCCCCCGCGTCGGCGGCCGACGCGCCCTGCGGGGGCGCGCCCTGCGGCGGCCCCGCCTGGCCCGGGCCCGGCATCGGCGCTTGGCTCGGCGCGGGCGCGTTGGTGCCCGGCGGCGGCTCGGGCGGCGCTCCCGGCGGAGGCGGCGGCGGATCGGCCTTCGCCGCGAGCGCCCCCGCGAGCGCGAGCACGAGGAGAAACGAGCGAGCTCGGACCATCGACATAGAACCCTCCCGGCTCTTCATCACGCGTGTATCGGCGCGCGGAGAGTCAGTGCTGCTGCTGGGGATCGTTGCCGTCCGGCACTCCGCCTTCCACCCCATAGCCCAGGGCGCGGCCGAACACCTCGAAGGGGGCGACGATCAGGTAGTACGAGCCGTAATGCAGGAGCAAGCCCGCGGCGTAGAACGGCGCGTAGGCGATGCGCAGCGCCATCGGCAACGGAGGCGGAGGCGGCGGTCCGACGTAGACGGGTCCGGCGGGCATGACCATGGCCGGCGCGCTCCCAGGCGGCGGCGGTGGCGAGCCCGCCGGCGGTGGCGGAGGAGGCGGCGATCCGTGCGGCGGCGGCGGAGGCGGTGGGGAGGTCGCCGCTGCGGCCGGCAGCCCGGCGCCCAGCGCCAGGACCGCGGTCGCCAGCGCGCAGGCGCGGCGACAAGCGGTCGAAATGTCCAGAGATTTCCAGGTCTTTCGCAGCGTCACAGCCGCTCCCATCCACCGGTGGAACCGGCGTGCGGTTCCCATGTTGCGCCCAAGCTCAACGGGAGAGGATGGGTCTGCCGCCCGGTCCCCGTCCTGCGCGCGCCGCGCCGGCTGGACAGACCGGCGCCCGACCGCGGCGGACTTGCACGCGGGCTCGAAAACTACCGATTTGAGAGACGTGTGTTAAATCCCACTGGCCCGAAGTGACTCACTGATTTCTTGGAGTGACTCACTTTTCTTTCGCAGAAGCTTGTATACTCGGCGCAGGGGGAAGGGACAGTGAGAGCAATCTCGCTCAGCGTCTCCGTGTTTCAACCGGACGCCGCGTCGACGGTGAACGCCGTCCTCGCGGCGGAGCGCGCCGGGATCGAAGCCGTCTGGTTGCCCGCCGTGCCGATGTCGTTCGATCCGCTCACCCTGCTCGGGCACTTGACCGCGATCACGAGCCGGGTGGTCCTCGGCACGGGCATCGTGCCCACGTATCCGCGCCACCCCGCCACACTCGTCGCGCAGGTGCTCGCGCTCGCGCCGTTCGCGCGCGACCGGCTGCGGGTCGGCCTCGGCACGAGCCACCCGTTCATCGTGGCCGGAATGCTCGGCCTCGATTTCTCTCCGCCGATCGCGCACATGCGCGAGTACGTCGCGGTCGCGCGCGAGCTGCTCGAGTCCGGCAAGAGCCGCTTCTCGGGCCGCTTCTTCCGCGTGAACGCGGAGCTCGCCGGCGCGCCGCTTCGCGTGCCGCTGCCGATCTCCGCGCTGCGGCCGCGCATGTTCCGGCTGGCGGGTGAAATCGCCGACGGCGCGCTCTCGGCGTGGTGCCCCGTCCCCTACCTGCTGGGCACCGCGCTGCCCGAGCTCGAGCGCGGTGCTCGAGCGTCGGGCCGGCCTCGCCCGCCGCTCGTCGCCAACGTGCCCGTCGTGTGGAGCACCGATGGCGCGGCCGTCCGCGCCGCCGCGCGCGCGGCGCTCGGCATGTACCTCGTCGCGCCGGCCTACGCGGAGATGTTCCGCGCCGCGGGCTTCGCGATCCCGGACGACCGCGTGCCGCCCGACCCGCTGATCGACGCGCTCTTCGTGTGGGGCACGCCGCAGGAGATCGCCGACCGCTTGCGCGAGATCCGCCGCGCAGGGATCGACGAGCTCATGGTCACGCTCCACCCCGCCGCCGATCCAGCCAAGGAGATGGGCGACGCCTTCCAGCTACTCGGCCAGCTGTCCGTCGAGTTCCGAGCCCAGTCCGCGCGCCCGCCGCGCGAGCGAAAGGAGATCCGGCCTTGAAGTTCGGCGCGATGATCCAGCCCCGCATCGACGACTTGGACCTGCCTCGCGACATCGAGCGCATGGGCTACGACTCGCTGTGGGTGCCCGACTCGCACATGATCGCATCGGATTGCTACGCGGTGATGGCGCTCGCGGCCGTCAACACGTCGCGCATCCGCATCGGCACCGGCGTGTCGATCGCGAGCACCCGCATTGCGCCCGTGACCGCGGCCGCGATCGCCAGCGTCAACCGGCTCGCGCCGGGTCGCGTCTTCCTCGGCCTGGGCACGGGCCATACCGCGCTCCGCACGATGGGCTTCGACCCGGTGCCGCCGAAGGAGTTTCGGGACTACGTGCGAGTCACCTGTGAGCTCTTGCGCACGGGCAAGGCCGAGTTCCACTGGCGCGGCAAGACGCGCCGGATCGAATTCATGTTCAAGCGGCTCGGCGTGATCGACATCGAGCACCGCATCCCGGTGTACGTCGCCGCGAACGGGCCGAAGGCGCTCGAGATCGCGGGCGAGTACGGCGACGGGCGCGTGTCTGCCGACAACGAGAGGCCCGAGCAGCTCGCGCCGAGCCTCGGCGCGATCCAGGCCGCCGCGCGTGCGGCAGGCCGCGAGCTGCCGCGCGACTTCCACACCGCGACGCTCGCGTTCGTGTGCGTGATGCGGCCCGGCGAGACGCTGCGCTCGGAGCGGGTCGTCGACCAGGTCGCGCCGATGTCGGTCGCGTACCTCCGCTACTGGTACGAGTGGTGCAAGAAGAGCGGCAGCGACGCGCTCATCCCCGAGGAGATCCGCGCCGAGTACAAGGAGTTCGTCGAGCACGTCGGCAAGATGCAGACGCCCGCCGACCACCGGTACGTCGAGCTGCACGACGGCCACTGCACGTATCCGATCGCGTCGGAGCGGCGGTTCGTGACGCCGAACGTGATCCGCGCCGCGCGGGGCTTCGTGGGCGAGCCCGACGAGATCATCCACATGCTGCGCGAGCGCGAGCGCGCGGGGCTGCGCGAGATCGCGTTCCTGCCGCCCATCGACTCGGCGCGCGAGATCTTCCGCGACTTCGCCGAACAGGTCATCGCGCGCTACTAGAATGGCGACGACCGCGGCCGCCGCCGTCATCTCGCTCCTCGAATCGCTCGGCGTGCGGCGCGCGTACGGACTGACGGGCGGGCCGATCGCGCCGTTCTGCGACCTGCTCGGCCGTTCGCGCATCGAGTCACTGCACTGCAGGCACGAGTCGGGTGCCGCCTTCGCGGCGCTCGAGGACTCACTCGCGAGCGGCGCACCGACGGCGGTCTTCGTGACCACGGGCCCCGGAGTCACCAACGCGCTCACGGGGATGTGCGCCGCGCGCTGGGAGGGCGGGCGCGTGCTGTTGATCTCGGCGTCGACCTCGCCGCGCGAGGTCGGCCGCCGCGCGTTCCAGGAGACGAGCGAGGCGACCTTGCCCAGCGAAGGCCTCTTCCGCGCGGGCGCGATCTTCGACGATGCCTGGCGCATCGCCGACCCGCGCGAGCTGCCGGCGGTCGCGCGCGCGCTCGCGCAGGGCCTGCGCCGCCCGCAGGGCTGGGTCGGTCACCTGTCGCTGCCGATCGTCGTGCAGACCGCGCCGTGCGAGCGGCTCGAAGCGAAGCTCTGCGAGCCGCTCGAAACGCCGCTCGACCGCGCCGCGGAGACGTGCGCCGAGCTCCTGCGCGGGCGCGACTTCGCGATCTGGGCGGGCTTCGGTGCGCGCGCCGCCGCGGGCGAGATCGTCGCGCTCGCCGAGCGCACGGGCGCGGCGGTCATGTGCTCGCCGCGCGGCAAGGGCATCTTCCCCGAGGACCACCCGCAGTTCGTCGGAGTGACCGGCTTCGGCAGTCACTCGGGCGTGAAGGAATACGTGTCGAGCGCCCACCCCGAGCGCATCCTCGTGCTCGGCTCGCGGCTCGGCGAGTTCACGTCGTTCTGGGACCCGGATCTCGTGCCGCGCGGCGGCTTCGTGCACGTCGACCTCGACCCGAACGTGCCCGACGCCGCCTTCCCCGGCTCGACCGCGCTCGCGGTGCGCGCCGAGATCGGCGCTTTCCTGCGCGCGCTGCTCGGCCGGCTCGACACGCGCGCGGTGCCGCGCCCGTTGCGTTCCGCGGAGCCCCCGAAGCTCGCCGCACGCGCCGACGGCCCCGTCCGGCCGGTGGCGCTGCTCGACGCGATCCAGCGCTGCATCGTCGAGCGCACGGACGCGATCGTGTTCACCGAAGCGGGCAATGCGTTCGCCTGGGGCAGCCACGGGCTGCGCTTCCGGAGGCCGCGCTACCGGACGAGCACGGGCTGGGGCTCGATGGGCCACGCGACGTGCGGCGTGATCGGCGCAGCTAAGGGCCGCAGCGGCCCGGCCGTCGCGCTGGTCGGCGACGGCGCGATGCTGATGCAGACCGAGGTCTCGACCGCGGTGCAGTACGGCATCCCCGCCGCGTGGATCGTCATGAACGACGCGCAGTACGGGATGATCGAGCAAGGCATGCGCGCCCTGCGCCTGCAGCCGCTCGAGACGTCGCTGCCCGAGACCGACTTCGCCGCGTGGGCGCGCTCGCTCGGCGCCGACGGCGTGCGCGTGCTGCGCGAGGCCGAGCTCGACGCCGCGCTCGCGCCGATCGCGTCGCTGCGCCGCCCGCTGGTCGTCGACGTGCGCATCGACGCGGCCGAGCCCGCGCCGTTCCTGCGCCGCATCGAGAGTCTCCTCAGTCAGGCCGTTCAACCCGCACAGGAGGTCGAGTCATGAGCGCTTCGGTGGGCATGCGATCGCTGGCCCTCTCCTTCCCGCGCCGCATCCGGACGAACGACTTCTGGCGCGAGCGCTATCCGACGCTCGTCGCCGAGGAGGAGCGCAAGACGCTCGCGCGTCTCTGGAAGGCGAACGAACGCGCCGCGCCGGTCGATCCGTTCGAGCTCGCGATGGGGCCCTACCTGTCGGATCCGTTCCGCGGCGCGCGCCAGCGCCGCGTGCTCGAGGCGGGCCAGCCGGCCGCGTCGCTCGAGCTCGACGCGGCGCGCCGCGCGCTCGACGCCGCGGAGCTGCGGGCGGACGAGATCGACCTGCTCGTCTGCTCGTCGTTCCTGCCCGACCAGATCGGCGTGGGCAACGCGACGCCGCTCGCGCGCGCGCTCGGCCACCAGGGCGCGGCGTGGAACGTGGAGACCACGTGCTCGGGCGCGCTCGTCGCGCTGCAGAACGCGTCGGCGCTCGTGCGCGGCGGCGAGTTCGAGACCGCGCTCGTGATCGTGTCGTGCACGTATTCGCGCGTGGCCGACGAGGACGACACGCTGTGCTGGTTCCTCGGCGACGGCGCGGGCGCATTCGTGGTGTCGGCCACGCCGCCGGGCTCCGCGTACCTGGGCGCGCACTCGAAGAACACCGGCGCGACGTGCAACACCTTCTACTACGAGGTCGTCGCCGACGAGCGCGGGCCGCGCGTCCGCATGGACTGCACGCCCGAGACGGGCCGCGTGCTGGCGGAGACGAGCGGGCCGTACCTGCACGCGTCGTGCGATGGCGCGGCCGAAGCAGCGGGCGTGAAGCTGTCGGAGGTCGACTTCTTCGTGTTCAACACGCCCACCGCGTGGTACGGCGAGTTCTGCCGGCGCGCGCTCGGCGTGCCCGCGGAGCGCTCGATCGACACCTATCCGGAGTACGCGAACGTGGGACCCGCGCTCCTGCCGGTGAACCTGTATCGCGCCGCGGAGAGCGGCCGCCTGCGGCCGGGCGATCTGGTGCTCGTGTACACGGTGGGCAGCGTGTCGAGCGCCGGCGCGGCGATCATGCGCTGGGGCGACGTGGCGCTCGGCGGAATCGGCGAGGTCGGCGCGGCCTAGCGCGCGCCGGGTCCCAGAAACGACGCGATCACGGCGCGCAGATGTGCGCGGTCGATCGGCTTGGTGATGAATTCGTCGCAGCCCGCGGCGAGGCACGCTTCGCGCGCGCCCTCCATCGCGTGCGCCGTGAGCGCGACGACCGGAATGCGCGCGCCGGCTGCCCGCAGCCGCCGCGTCGCCTCGTAGCCGTCCATCTCGGGCATCTGCATGTCCATGAGCACCAGGTCGACGGGCTCGCCGCGCTCGTCGCACTTCTCGATCCGCTCGAGCGCGACGCGGCCGTTCTCGGCGGCCTCGACTTCGAGGCCCCAGCGCTCCAGCACGTGCACGAGCAGACGCCGATTGTCGCCGCCGTCCTCCGCGACGAGCACGCGGCCGCGCAGTGCCGCCGTGCGCCCCGGGGCGCTCGGCCGCGCCGGCGCGCTCTCGAGCTCGTCGACGGGCTCGGCGCGCACGCGCAGGGTGAACGTGCTGCCGCGCCCGACCGTGCTCTCGACTTCGAGGTCGCCGCCGAGCGCGCGCGCGAGCCGGCGCGAGATCGACAAGCCGAGCCCCGTGCCGCCGTGGCGGCGCGACATCGACGCATCGACCTGCGTGAACGGCTGAAAGATCTCGCGGAGCTCGCCCGCGGGAATGCCGATGCCCGTGTCCTCGACGTCGAAGCGCATGCGCGCGCCCTCGGCGCGCACCGAAATGCGCACGCGCCCGGCGTCGGTGAACTTCACCGCGTTCGCCAGGAGGTTGATCAGGATCTGGCGCAAGCGCGTCGCGTCGGAGCGGATCGGCAGCTCTGCGCCGGGCCCGATCCGCACGTCGAGCTCGAGTCCGCGGTCGGCGACGCGCGGCGCGAGCAGCGCCGCCACCTCGCGCACGAGCGCGTCCGCGCGCAGGGGCACGAGGCGCAGCTCGATCCGGCCCGACTCCACGCGCGACAGGTCGAGGATGTCGTTGATCACGGTGATCAAGTGCTCGCCGTTGCGGCGGATCGTGCGCAGGCTCTCGACCTGCTCGGGCGACAGGTCCTCTTCCTCGAGCGATTCGGCCAGGCCGAGGATCGCCGTCATCGGCGTGCGGATCTCGTGGCTCATGTGCGCGAGGAACTCGCTCTTCGCACGGCTGGCGCGCTCGAGCTCGGCGATCGTCTGGTGCTTCATCGATTCGTAGATCCACGCGAGCCCGAAGATGGTGAGCGTGGTCGAGCCGATCGATGCGATCCACGCCAGGTCGCGCCCGCGCGGTCCGAGGCCGTCGTAGAGCGGCAGACCCAGCTGCGGCGCGAACGGCATCGCAACCAGGAGCGACAGCAAGAGCGCGTTCCACAGCCACGCGATGCGCATGCCGCCCAGCCACAGCCCCAGCACGGGCAGCACCACGACCCAGGCGAGGAGCGGCGAGCGCAGCCCGCCCGTCATCGGGCACACGAGCATCATGAGCGACGCCGCCGCGATGCCCTGCAGCCCGACGCAGAAGTCGACCGACGCACCCGCGCGAAGCAGCAGGGGCACCGCCGCCATCATCGCGATGCCGATCGCGAGTCCGACGAGCGCCACGTGCGCCTGCGGCGCCGGCAGCGCCGTCCCGTAGAAGACCGCGTACAGCGGGCTCCAGGCGACGACGGTCAGCGAGAAGCCCGCCACCACGCGACAGGTGCGCTTCTCGTCCGGGCCGCGCTCGTCCGACACGATCCAGCTCATGAGCCGATCGATGCGCCGCGGCAGCGCGACGGGGTCCGCCCTCGCCTCCATTCGGGAGTGATCGGCAAGCTGGCTTGCGGGTTTGATCTTTCCCCCAGGAAGTTCGCGCACATATGGAGACCTACAGAAGCGGTGAGCGAGGTTCGACGCGCGCGCGCCTCGCCCGGCGACACTGCGCGGCGTCACGCGCCGCACGCGCGTTTGGATTCGACCCAGGGGCGGCCTTTGTGCTACTAGACCGCCGCCTGTTTCACCGAGAGAGGGAGCTCGCCATGTCTCGACTGGTCCCCCGTGCGCTCTGGATCGCGGCAGCCGCGTGCGCCGCCGTGCTGCTCGGCGCCGATTCGGCGTTCGCGAGCGAGGCGTCGCTCAAGCTGCCGAGCTTCGGCGAGCCGCTCTTCTTCGGCGCCTCGACCAGCGGCGCCAGCATCCTGGTCTGGGGGATCGTGGTCTCCGCGCTCGGCATGGGCTTCGGGCTGTTGCAGTACATGCAGCTGCGCAACCTGCCCGTGCACAAATCGATGCTCGAGATCTCCGAGCTGATCTACGCGACCTGCCAGCAGTACCTGATCACGCAGGGCCGCTTCATCGCGATCCTGTGGGTGTTCATCGGCTCGGTCATCGTGCTGTACTTCGGCTTCCTCGTGGACGACCCCGACATGAATGCATTCCGCGTCGGCGTCATCCTGTTGTTCAGCCTGGTCGGCATCGCGGGCAGCTACGGCGTCGCGTGGTTCGGCATCCGCGTCAACACGTTCGCGAACTCGCGCACGGCGTTCGCGAGCCTGCGCGGCAAGCCGTTCCCCACCTACGCGATCCCACTGCAGGCGGGCATGTCGATCGGCATGGTGCTGATCTCGGTCGAGCTCGTGATCATGCTCGGCATCCTCTTGTTCGTGCCGGGCAGCTTCGCCGGACCATGCTTCATCGGCTTCGCGATCGGCGAGTCGCTCGGCGCGGCAGCGCTCCGCATCGCCGGCGGCATCTTCACCAAGATCGCGGACATCGGCTCCGATCTGATGAAGATCGTCTTCAAGATCAAGGAGGACGACGCGCGAAACCCGGGCGTCATCGCCGACTGCACGGGCGACAACGCCGGCGACTCGGTCGGCCCGTCCGCGGACGGCTTCGAGACCTACGGCGTGACGGGCGTCGCGCTCATCACGTTCATCCTCCTGGCGTCGCACGACCCGACCACGCAGGTGCAGCTCCTCGTGTGGATCTTTGCGATGCGCATCATGATGGTCATCGCGAGCCTCGGCGCCTATCTCATCAACGACGTCATCCAGCGCGGCCGCTACGCCAACGCGGACGAGATGAACTACGAGCACCCGCTCACGTTCCTGGTGTGGCTGACCTCGATCATCTCGGTGGGGCTCACGTTCGTGGTGTCCGACATCCTGATCGGCGGGCTGGGCGACGGCACGCTGTGGTGGAAGCTGGCTGCGATCATCACCTGCGGCACGCTCGCGGGCGCGATCATTCCCGAGGTCGTGAAGGTGTTCACGTCGGTGAACTCGCGGCACGTGCGCGAAGTCGTGACGAGCTCGCGCGAAGGCGGCCCGTCGTTGAACATCATCTCGGGCCTCGTGGCGGGCAACTTCAGCGCCTACTGGATGGGGGTCGTCATCGTCACGCTCATGGGCATCGCGTACTTCGTGTCGACGCAGGGCCTCGGCGTGCTGTTCCCGATCCCCGGCTCGTCGATCGACGCGTCGCCCGTCTTCGCGTTCGGCCTGGTGGCGTTCGGCTTCCTGGGCATGGGCCCGGTGACGATCGCCGTCGACAGCTACGGCCCGGTCACGGACAACGCGCAGTCGGTGTACGAGCTCTCGCTCATCGAGAACGTGCCCGACGTGAAGGGCGAGCTGAAGCGCGACTTCGGCTTCGAGCCGGCGTTCGAGAAGGCGAAGGCGTTCCTCGAAGAGAACGACGGCGCGGGCAACACGTTCAAGGCCACGGCGAAGCCGGTGCTCATCGGCACCGCGGTCGTCGGCGCCACGACGATGGTGTTCTCGATCATCTTCCTCCTCACGAACGGCATGACCCAGGACCTCGACAAGCTGTCGCTCATGCACGCGCCCTTCCTGCTGGGCCTCGTGACCGGCGGCGCGATGATCTACTGGTTCTCGGGCGCCTCGATGCAGGCCGTGTCGACGGGTGCGTACCGCGCGGTCGAGTTCATCAAGGCGAACATCAAGCTCGAGGGCGTGGAGAAGGCGTCGGTCACCGACTCGAAACGCGTCGTCGAGATCTGCACGATCTACGCGCAGCGCGGCATGTTCAACATCTTCCTGGCGATCTTCTTCGCCACGCTCTCGTTCGCCTGCGCCGAGCCGTTCTTCTTCATCGGCTACCTGTTCTCGATCGCGATCTTCGGCCTCTACCAGGCGATCTTCATGGCGAACGCCGGCGGCGCCTGGGACAACGCGAAGAAGGTCGTCGAGACCGAGCTGCGCGCGAAGGGCACGCCGCTGCACGACGCATCGGTCGTCGGCGACACCGTCGGCGACCCGTTCAAGGACACGTCGTCGGTCGCCATGAACCCGGTGATCAAGTTCACGACCTTGTTCGGGCTGCTCGCCGTCGAGCTGGCCGTCGAGCTCAGCAGATCGCAGCCCGGCTTGACCCACTTGCTGGCGTTCGCCTTCTTCGCCTGCTCGGCGATCTTCGTCTACCGCTCGTTCTATTCGATGCGGATCGAGGCGGCGGCAGGAGCCAAGTAGGTCGAGGCGCGAAGCGAGCGAGGACTGCCAGTCGCTAAGGCTTGTACTTGACCGAGCACCCATAAGATTGGGTCTCGGCCGGGTCGGGGCTGGCGTTGGCGAGCAAAGCGTGGACCGCGCCGTCGACGTAGTTCTTCGGCTTCTCCGCCCGGCCGTATTCGTCGTCGTCGATCGCGCCGCGGTAGCGCAGCACGCCGCCGGCGTCGATCACGAACATGTGCGGCGTCGTGCGCGCGCCGAACATGTGGCCGAGCTTGCCTTCCGGGTCCTGCAGGGTCGGATAGGCGAAGCCCTCTTCCTTCATCCACGTCTTGGTGTCGTCGGGCGTGTTCGTGTAGGTCGAGTTCACGGCGAGCCACACGACTTCCTTCGCGCCGAGCGCGGCGGCGAGCTTCTGCATGTCGCCCGCCTGGTAGTGCCGCTCGACGAACGGACACTCGGAATTGGTCCACTCGAGCACGACCGCCTTGCCCTTGTACTGCGACAGGCTGTGGTCGGCGCCGTTCTGGTCGCGCGCGTGGAAGTCGGGCACGGATTGGCCGACCTCGAGCGGCTTCACGGCGCCGAGGAGCGCAGCGGCGGCGAGAGCGAGCGAAAGGGCCGTTCGTTTCATGTCTTCTCCTCCGTGGCAGGCGCCGCATCGGCGAGCGCCTTCAAGAATAGATCGACGGTGAGCAGCTCGGGAAGGACGATCGGGCGCGCGGAAGGATTCGGCGCGTACACCAGATAGAGCGGCACGCCGGCCTTGCCGAAGCGCGCGAGCTCGTCGCGGATGGCGGCGTCGCCGCGCGTCCAGTCGCCCTTGAACACGGCGAAACGCCGCTCGGTGAGCGCGGAACGCACGCGCGCGTCGTCGAGCACCACGCGCTCGTTGACCTTGCACGTGAGGCACCACTCGGCGGTGAAGTACACGAACACGGGCTCGCCGCGCGCGCGCGCCGCGTCGACGCCGCGGGCGCTGAAGCGCTGGCCCTCGAGCAGATCGCGCGGCGCTTCGGCGGCCGACGCGGCCGCCGGCGGCTCGCCGTGGACGGGCAACGCGCGCAGGCCCAGCGCCGCGAGCGCGAGCACCGCGAGCGCCGCGATCCGCGCCGGCGCGTTCGACTCGCGCTGCTGCAGCGCCCCGGTGATCCACACCCCGGCCGCGAGCGCACAGAGGTAGGCGAGCAGCGCCGCCTGCGCGTCGGCCCCGTCGCTGCGGCCCAGGATCCACAGCAGCCACACGACGGTGGCGAGGAGCGAGAAGCCGAGCGCCGCGCGCAGCTGCAGCATCCACGGCCCGCTCCTCGGCACCAGCCGTGCCCACGACGGCACGGCGCAGATCGCGAGGAACGGCGCCGCCAGTCCGACGCCGATGGCGAGGAAGATCGCGACCACCGTCGCCGCCGAGCCCGCGAACGCGAAGCCCACGGCCGTGCCGAGGAAGGGCGCGGTGCATGGCGTAGCCAGCACGACTGCGAGCAGGCCTTCGAAGAAGCTGCGCCGCGCGCCTTCGGCGCTCTCGCCCGCGCGCGCGAGCTCGCTCACGTCGAGGCGGAACTCGAACACGCCGAACAGCGACAGGGCGAACACGACGAGCACCGCCGCGATCGCCGCCACGAAGAGCGGCTCCTGGAACTGGAAGCCCCAGCCCACCGACGCGCCCGCCGCGCGCAGCGCGATCACCACGCCGGCCAGCGCCGCCATGCTGGCGAGTACACCGGCGGTGTACGCAATTCCGTGTTGCAGGATGCGCGCCCGCCCGTGATGCGCGAGCTCGGCCAGGCCGAACACCTTCACGGCGAGCACGGGCAGCACGCACGGCATGGCGTTCAGCACCAGCCCGCCCAGCAGCGCGAGCGCGAACGCCTGCCAGAGCGGGAGCGCCGGCGCGAACGACCCGCGCTCGAGCGGCGGCTGGTCGAGCCACGGCGTGGGCTGCTTCGTCACCACCGCGCCGGCGGCGGCGCGCGGCAGCGGCAGGTCGACCTCCACGTAGTCCGGCCGCCCGCCGCTGCGCAGGCCCAGTACGCCGCGCAGGCGCGATTCGCCCAGGCCTGGATTCGCGTCGGCGCGCCCCCGCAGCGCCAGCAACAGGCTGCCGGGCGAGGGCGCGCGGCGCGCGCCAGTCACCGACAGCTCGAGGCCGCCCGCGGCGTCGGGCACGAACGCGTCCTCGGGGCTCGCGCTCGCGGGCTCGAGCGGCGCGCACTCGCCGGGCCGCGCCGCGCCGCAGTCGTGCACGGCGAGCGCCGCGTCGAAGTCGTCGCCGGGCCGGATCGCCGACTGCGAGTACAGCGCCTCGAGCTGGATGTCGCGTGCGCCGACGGGTCGCGGTACGCGTGCGCTCCACGTCTCGAAGAGCTCGTGCTCGGCCGACGCGAGTGACTCGCTGGCAACGCGCACGGGCCGTGCGAGGTGCAGCTCGCCCGGGATGCACTGGATCTCGCAGACGAGCACGTCGGCGTCGAGCCGGACCTGCACGTCGCCCGACGCGGTCGCCGAGAACGTGACCGGACTCGCGAGCAACACCTCTTCGGTGTAGCCGTACGTGGTGATGAACGCGTCCGCTTCGCGGAATACCTGCGGGAACGGCCACTCGGTGGCCCCGACCGTCGCGCCGTCCACGTGCCAGCGCAGGCGCGGCGGCGCGCCCGACTGACCCGAGTTCCGCCAGTACACGTGCCAGTGCCGGTCCATCGTGAGCAGCAGGCCCGCGCGCAGCGTCTCGCCGGGCCGGATCGAATCGTGGTCGAGCAGCAGCCGTCCCTCGAGGCGAGGGTTGCCGTGGTCCGAGGCGGTGCTGCCGAAGGCCGAAGCCGGCACGGACGGCGCCCCGGCGGCTCGTCCTGCGAATGCGAACGCCAGAGCGGCGGCGAGACATGCGGGGCGCAACATCGCGAGGAATCTACCGAATGCGCGTGCGCGGCGGGCGCCTGCCCTTGACACCCTCCCCCGGGCGAAGATGGTGTGCGCCATGAAACGGATCTTCCTGTTCGTCGTCACGAACCTCGCCGTCCTGTTGGTTCTGGGGATCGTCGCCCGGATCCTGGGGATCGGCGCCGCCGAGCCGGGCCAGCTCGGCGGCCTGCTCGTCTTCGCGGCGTTCTGGGGCATGGGCGGCGCGTTCATCTCGCTCGCGCTCTCGAAGTGGAGCGCGAAGCGCATGGTCGGCGCGCGCGTGATCGAGCAGCCGCAGAACGACACGGAATCGTGGCTCGTGAACACGGTTTCCCACCTGGCCCAGTCCGCGGGCGTGGGCATGCCCGAGGTCGCAATATTCGACTCTCCGCAGCCGAACGCATTCGCGACCGGCGCGCGCCGTGACCACTCGCTCGTCGCGGTTTCGACGGGCCTGTTGCGCACGATGGGCAAGGACGAGATCGAAGGTGTGCTGGGTCACGAGCTGACGCACGTCGCCAACGGCGACATGGTCACGCTGACCCTGATCCAGGGCGTGGTGAACGCGTTCGTGATCTTCCTGTCGCGCGTGCTCGGCTCGATCATCGACCGTGCCGTGTTCGGCCGCGACGAGCGCGATCGCGGCGTGGGCATGGGCTACTTCGTGACCGTGATGGTGCTGCAGACCGTGCTCGGCTTCGCCGCGAGCTTGATCGTGTTCGGCTTCTCGCGCGGGCGCGAGTTCCGCGCCGACGCGGGCGGCGCGCACCTCGCCGGCCGCGAGAAGATGATCTCCGCGCTCGAACGCCTGAAGTCGGGCGAGCAGGCGGACCTGCCGCAGCAGCTGCAGGCGTTCGGCATTGCCGACGACAGCCGGAGGAACTGGAGCCGGCTGTTCATGACCCACCCGCCGCTGGAAGAGCGCATCGCGCGCCTGCGCGCGATGACTGCCGCCTAGCGCGGTCGGCGGCCGCGCGTGCGCGATGCGCGGCGGTAGCCGGCGCGCGCGGGCGCCGCGCCAGCCTGGGCTTCCGCTCGGCGTGCTTCGATGGCCTCGCGCGGGGGGCGCGCCGGGACGAGACACAGCGGGCCGTCTCCGATCAGGTCCTCGCGCCCTGCCTCCACGAGCGCGCGGTGCACCGTGAACCAGTTCTCGGGCGCGAAGAACTGCAGCAGCGCGCGCTGCACCTTGCGGTCGCGCAGCCTGCGCGCGGTGTCGACGGGCTTCATCGAGTGGGGGTTCAGGCCCGTCCAGTACATGCACGTGGCCACGTCCATCGGTGCAGGGATGAAGTCCTGCACCTGGCGCGGGCGATAGCCGCGCTGCTTCAGGAACACCGCGAGCTCGATCATGTCCTCCACCGTCGAGCCGGGGTGACTCGCGATGAAGTACGGCACGAGATACTGCTCCTTGCCCGCGCGGCGCGACGCAGCTTCGAAACGCTCGGCGAACTCCTCGAACGTGTGCTGCGCGGGCTTCTTCATCAGCGCGAGCACGCGGTCGGAGACGTGCTCGGGCGCGACCTTCAAGTGGCCGCCGACGTGGTGGCGGGCGAGCTCCTCGAGATACTCGGGCGCTTCGCGCGCGAGGTCCATGCGGATGCCGGACGCCACGTGCACCTGCTTCACGCCGGGCACCGCACGCGCCGCGCGCATGAGCTCGAGCGTGGGCCCGTGGTCCGTGCCGAGCAGCTTGCACACCGTCGGGTGTATGCACGAGAGGCGCCGGCACACCGACTCGACGTCGGGCTGCGTGCAGCGCATGCGGTACATGTTGGCCGTCGGCCCGCCCAGGTCGGACACGTGCCCCGAGAAGCCCGGGGCCGCGGCGAGCGCGCGCACCTCGCCGAGGATCGACTCGGGCGAGCGCGACTGGATCGCGCGGCCCTGGTGCATGGTGATCGAGCAGAACGTGCAGCCGCCGAAGCAGCCGCGCATGATCTGCACCGAGTCCTTGATGGTCTGCCAGGCCGGGATCTCGCCGGTGTAGCGCGGGTGCGGCCGACGCGTGTACGGCAGGTCGTACAGCGCGTCCATCTGCGCCTCCGACAGCGCGAGCGTGGGCGGATTGACCACGAGCATGCGCTCGCCGTGGCGCTGCAACAGACGCCGCGCGTTGAGCGGATTCGTCTCGCGGTGCAGGTCGCGCGTCATGCGTGCGAACGCGGGCTTGTCCTCGCGCACCGTCTCGAAGCTCGGCAGCTCGACGTCCTCGTTGGGGCAGCTCGCGTCGTCCCAGCGGTGCGCGGGCACGGGCTCGCTCTTGCCGAGCAGGTAGGCCGTGCCGCGCAGCTCGCGCAGGCTCTCGACGCCGCGCCCGGCGTCGAGACGGCGCGCGATCTCGAGGATGGGGACCTCGCCCATGCCGTGCACGAGCAGGTGCGCCTTCGAGGTGACCAGGCAGCTCGGCCAGACCTTGTCGGACCAGTAGTCGTAGTGCGCGATGCGGCGCAGCGACGCCTCGACCCCGCCCGCGATCACCGGCACGCCCGGGAACGCCTCGCGACACCGTTGTGAGTAGACCGCCGTCGCGCGGTCGGGGCGCAAGCCGATGGCGCCACCGGGCGAGTACGCGTCGGCGTTGCGGCGCTTCTTGTTCGCCGTGTAGTGGTTGATGAGCGAGTCCATGTTCCCCGCCGACACGCCGTAGAAGAGCCGCGGCCGGCCCAGCGCGCGCCACGGCTCCGCGCTCTTCCAGTCGGGCTGCGCGAGAATCGCCACGCGGAAGCCGTGCTTCTCGAGCCAGCGCCCCAGGATCGCCGCGGCGAACGACGGGTGGTCGACGTACGCGTCGCCCGATACGAGCACCACGTCGACCCCGTCCCAGCTGCGCGCGCGCACCTCGTCGGGAGTGGTCGGCAAGAAGGAGTCCGTCGATTGCGGGGGCGAGCGGCGCATCGCGAGGGAGGAGTATAGCCTCGCCGCCGATGCGCCCCGAGCTCGCGCCCTGCCCGCATCGGCCGACGTGCCCCGGCTGCCCGCGCTGGGGCGAGCCGGGGCTCGACCCGCGCACGAAGCAGCGGCTCGACGCGCTGGCCGCGCGCGCAGGGCTGACACCGCCGAGTGTCAGGACCGGCGCGCCGCTCGGCTTCCGCACGCGCGCGCGTCTGGCCGTGCGCGGCCGCGCGCGCTCGCCGAAGGTCGGCATCTTCCAGGCGGGCTCGCACCGCATCGCCGACATTCCGCGCTGCGGCATCCACCACCCGCGCATCAACGAGGTCGCCGCCGCGCTGCGCCGCGCGGTGCGCGAGACCGGCGTGGCGCCCTACGGCGAGGCGTCCCACGGCGGCCTGCTGCGCTACCTGCAAGTGGCGATCGAGCGCGCGACCGGCCGGGCGCAAGTGGTGCTCGTCGGGAACAGCCGCGACCCGGAGCCGCTCGCGCTCGTGTTCGCGGCGCTCGAGCGCGAGCTCGGCCCGCTGCTCCAGGGCCTGTTCTGGAACGGCAACACGGAGCGCGGGAACGCCGTGCTCGGGCCGCGCTGGGAGCGGATCGCGGGCGAAGAGGCGCTGCGCGAGACGGTCGGTGGCGTCGACGTGTTCCACCCGCCCGGCGCGTTCGGGCAGAGTCACCCGGCGCTGTACGAGTCACTCGCGGTGCGCGCGCGCGAGGCCGTGCCCGACGGCGCGCGCGCGGTGGAGCTCTACGCGGGCGCGGGCCCGATCGGACTCGGCCTGCTCGCGCGCGCGTCCGAGGTCGCGCTGAACGAGCTCTCGCCGCACGGCCTGCGCGGGCTGGAGCTCGGCCTGGCCGCGCGCCCGGAGGCCGAACGCGCCCGCGCCGTCCTCCTGCCCGGCGACGCCGCCGCGCACGTCGCGCGGCTCGCGCGCGCAGACGCGGTGCTCGTCGACCCGCCGCGCCGCGGTCTCGACGCCGCGGTGATGGAGGCGCTCGCCGATTCGCCGCCGCCCGTGCTCGTCTACGCGAGCTGCGGCCTGGACTCCCTGGTGCGCGACACCGAGCGCCTGCTCGCGAGCGGCCGGCTCGTGCTCTTCGCGCTCGACGCGTTCGCGCTCTTTCCGTACACCGAGCACGTCGAAACGCTGGCGCTGTTCAGGGCGGCGGCAGGATGACCGCGGCGCCCTTCACGCCCGCAACCTTGAATTTCACGGTCCCGCCCTGCACGCCCGTCTCGTCGACGACGAGCCGGCTCAACGAGAGCTTGTCGCGGCTCGTCGGATCCGTCGGCGCGATCACGAGCTTCGACTGGTCGTTCTTGGCGGTGTATCTGCCGATCACGAGATAGTCGGCCGTCTGCGTGTTTGCGAGCGTCGCGGTCGCCGAGCCTTCCACGGTGCCGAGCCCGTCGTTCACGAGCTCCAGACCGAGCGTCCACGGTCCGCCGGTCGCCTTCACCAGGGCGAAGATCGGCAGCTTCGAGCACTTCGTCTCGCCGAGCGCCGTGAAGCACAGCCGGAGCTTCCCCTTGCACGAGAACTCCGGCCCGTGCGGCAGCGGGTTCCTGCACGCGAGCACGCCCGAGCCGGTGAGGCTCGCCGGCAGGTCCGGCAGCTGCGGATCGTGGAAGACCGCGGAGCCCATGCCTGCGACGGTGAGCTTCGGCACGGGGCTCTTCGACGAGCCGCCCAGCCGGCCCGCGAAGGTGAACGGCAGGTTCGCGTCGATGAGCTCGGGGAACGCGAGCGTGAGCAGACCGCTGCCTCCGACGGCGCCGGTGCCGTCGGTGGCTGCGCTCGTCGACACGCAGATGTTGTCGCCGTCCTGTTGGGCGCAGAACTGGTCGTCGCCGTCGGGCACCCAGATCTCGCTCGCACCCCCGACCACGATCTCGTAGGTACCGCCGGGTGGAGCGGCCTGCGCGGCACGCCCCAGGAGCAGACCCGCGGCGCAGGCGGCGACGAGACACACAACCACCGGGGTCGACGTCGCGCTCTTCATGAGCGAATTCTCAGTGCGTGGTGCGCGACCGGTCAACCGCAAGGGCCCCTGCGGGGCCCGTCCCGCGGCTGCTAGACTCGCGCGCCCGTCCGGGAGCGTGCGCAAGTCGGTGACCAAGCCCGCGAAACACGACGTCGAGCGCCAGCTCGAAGCCCTCATGTTCGGCAGCGAGTTCGGCGACGCCAAGCTCGCCGCCGCCATGCGGGCCGAGCTGCGCGAACGGCTCGCCGAGGGCCGGCCGCTCCGCGTATACGCGGGCTACGACCCGAGCCGTCCCGACCTGCACATCGGGCACGCCATCACGCTGCGCAAGCTGCGCATGTTCCAGGACTTCGGCCACGAGGTGTACTTCCTCGTGGGCACGTTCACCGCGATGGTGGGCGACGCGAGCGACCGCGCGCAGGGCCGCCCGCGCAAGAGCGCGGAGGAAGTCGCCGACGCGGCGTCCAGCTACGCAGAACAGTGTTACCGCGTACTCGACCGCGACAAGACGCGTGTGGTCTACAACGCCGACTGGCTCGGCCGCATGCCGCTCGCCGAGTTCGTGGCGATCGCTTCGAACTTCACCGTGCAGCAGTTCACCGCGCGCGACAACTTCAAGCTCCGTCTCGCGAACAACGACCCGGTCGGTTTGCACGAGCTGTTCTACGCGCTCCTGCAAGGCTGGGACGCCGTGCACCTGCGCGCCGACGTGCAGCTCGGCGCGACGGAGCAGCTCTTCAACATCCAGGCGGGCCGCAAGCTGCAGGAGGTCCACGGCCAGCGGCCGTGCGTGATCCTCACCTTCCCCATCCTGGTGGGCACCGACGGCAAGGCGCGCATGTCGAAGAGCGCGGGCAACTACGTGGCGCTCGCCGATCCGCCCGACGAGCAGTACGGCAAGACCATGAGCATCTCCGACGACACCATGGTCGAGTGGCTGCGGCTCACCACGCGCTGGACGCCCGACGCCGTGAAGCGCGAGCTCGACGACCTGCGCGCAGGCCGCATCGGCCCCATGGACTTGAAGAAGAAGCTCGCGGCCGAGATCGTCGCCACGTACCACGGCGACGCCGCAGCGCAGGCGGCCGCCGAGCATTTCGCGTCGGTGCACCAGCGCCGCGAGATCCCCGACGACATGCCGGAGGTGCGCTTCGCCGCGCCGGCGAAGGTGGTCGACGTGCTCGTGCAGACGGGGGCAGCGGCATCGAAGAGCGCCGCGCGCCGGCTCGTGCAGGGCAGCGGCGTGCGCTTCGAGGGCGAGACGATCGAGGCCATCGACGAGCAGATCGCCCGGAGCGGCGTGCTCCAAGTCGGCAAGCGGCACTTCTACCGGCTCGTCGTCGGCTGAGCCGGCCCCGCGCGGGGTAGACTCTCCCCGTGAGCGCGCTCGACCTCGACTCGCTGGAGTCCGTGCAGCGGCCCGCGGCCTACTTCGCCGCGGCGCGCGCGCGCGGCGGCGACGTGCAGTGGAGCGACGCTCAGCGCGGCTGGGTGTTGTTGTCGCACGCCGAGAACGCCGCCGCTTTCCGCGACGTGGAGCGGCTCTCGGCGGACCGCAGCGACGTGTTCCGCCGCGCAGCCGCGGCGCGCTCGCCCGAGTTCGCCGAGGTGGCGGCGCTCCTCGCGGGCTGGATGAACTTCCGCGACGACCCCGCGCACGGCCGGCTGCGCGAGCCGGTGCGCGCCGCCTTCACGCCGCGGCGCGTGGGCGCGCTCGAGAAGGACGTGCGCGAGATCGTGGCGCGCGCGATCGACGACTTCGCGGGCGACGAGGTCGAGCTGTTCGAGGCGTTCGCGCGGCCGATCCCCGCGCGCGTGATCGCGGCGCTGCTCGGTGCCGAGCAGAGCGACAGCGCGCGCTTCCAGCTCTGGTCCGACGATCTCGCGCGCATCGTGTTCTCGCTGTCGCCGCGCACGGTCGACGAGGCGCCGCTCGTCGCGGCCACGCGCGAGTTCGCGGCGTTCTTCGGCGCTCTCGTCGAGCGCGAGCGCGCACGGCCGTCGGGCAACCTGCTCGACGCGCTCGTGCACAGCGAGGTCGGCTCGCTCGACGCGCTCGAGCTCGTCGGCGCCTGCACGCTGCTCCTCTTCGGCGGTCACGAGACGACGACGAGCCTGATCGACCAATCGCTCGCGCTCTGCCTCGAACGGCCCGAGCTCGCCGACGAGCTGCGCGCGCATCCCGAGCGCTGGGACTCCGCGATCGAGGAGCTGATGCGCGTGCTCGGCCCCGCGCGCGCGATGGCGCGCAAGGTCGCCGTGCCGCACGTGCGCGGCGGCGAGTCGCTCGACGCCGGCGACACCGTGTTCCTGGCGATCGCCGCTGCGAACCACGATCCGGCCGTCTTCCCTACACCGGAGCGTGTGGACCTGTCGCGCGCGCCGAACCCGCACCTGGGCTTCGGCTGGGGCCCGCACTTCTGCCTGGGCGCGCACCTCGCGCGACTCGAAGCGCGGATCGCGCTGCAAACGCTGCTCGAGCGCTTCCCGGGGCTGCGCCCCGCCGAGCCCGTGCCGCCGGTGACGGGCGCCACGATGGGCTTCGGGCGACGGCTACTTCGCGTTCGCCTTCACTAGCGCGTCGAGCGCGTCGAGGAGCGGCACCTGCGCTTCCTTGACGCGCTTGCGCGCCTCGTCGAGCGAAAACCAGCCCACGCGGTCCACTTCCGGGAACTCGCGCTTCTTGCCCGAGCCGGGCGGCCACTCGAGCATGAACGTGTTGCTGCGCAGGGTGCGCGGGTCGGCGTCGCCGCGCACGGCCCACGCGTGCACGACCTTCCCGCCCTTCTGCGTGATCTGGCCCAAGGGCAGCTCGAGGCCCTTCGCCTCGAAGCCCGTCTCCTCGCGGAACTCGCGGTGCGCCGCGGCGAGCAGCGACTCGCCCTCGGCGGGCTCGCCCTTGGGGATCGACCAGGCGCCCCGGTCCTTCTTCGCGAAGAACGGGCCACCGGGATGCGCCAGCAGCACCTCGAGGCCGCGCGCGCTCCTGCGGAACAACAAGAGCCCCGCGCTCAATCGCTTCGGCATACCCTTCCTTCGTGCAGGCGAGATTCTTCCCCTATCTGCACGTCTTCGCCGCTGGCTGCGTGGTAGCGCTGTTCGCGCCGGGGTTCCTGCTGCGGGACGCCTCGCTGTACTTCTTCGCGCTGGGCGGGCCGGCCCTCGCGCTGTCGCTCGCGCTGGCGGCCCCCCGCATGCGGAGCGCGCCGCTCCGCTGCCTCGGCTTCGCGGTCTGCAGTGTCGCGCTGTACGACGTGTCGGTGTACGGCGTGCTGCGAATCGAGCGCGACGCGGGCTCGAGTCTGTGGGCGACTGCGGCGGTCTCGGGCGCAGCAGCGGCGCTCTTCCTCGCGCTCTACTGCGCGTGGCTCGGCGCGAAGGGGCACCTGCTGCGCGCGCTCGGGGGGCTGCCGCTCGGCGCCCTCGCCGCCCTGCTGCTCCACTCGGGCGGGAGCGACGCGCCGTCCGGCACGGTCGGGTTCGTGCTCGCCTGGTACGCAGGGGTCGCCGTTGCACTCGGAACGCTGGTTGAAACGCGCCGAGAAGGTCGTTCATGATTTCGGCGATGGGGGAAGAGGAGCTTCCGCTCGCGGGAGTGCGCGTGCTCGAGATCGGCGGCGGGCTGCCCGCGGCGTTTGCGACGCGCTGGCTGGTCGGCTTCGGCGCCGACGTCGTGCGGAGCGACGCGCCGCGCGAGACGCTGTCGCGCGACGAGCAGGCGTTCCTCCTGCCCGGCAAGCGGCGCGTCGGCGCGGGCGACCGCGAGCTTCGCGCGCTCGCGCTCGCCGCGGACATCGTGGTCGAGGACGGCGCGCCGGGCGCGCTGGCGGCGCGCGGCCTCGAGCCGCGGGCGCTCTTGCGCGAGAAGCCGGCGCTCGTCGTCGCGTCGCTCACGCCGTTCGGCCAGACCGGCCCCGCGGCTTCGTGGCACGCGACGAACCTCGTCGCGCACGCGATGGGCGGGATCCTGTCGCTGACCGGTGTCGTGCCGCGCCCGCCGCTCGCGAACGGCTTCAACCAGGCGTGGATGCTGCTCGGCCTGAACGGCTTCTCGGCCGCGCTCGCGGCCTACTACGGTGCGCAGGTGCACGGCGAAGGCGACTGGCTGGACATCTCGGCACAGGAATGCGCCGCGGGAATGCTCGAGCTGTACGGCCCGCGCGCGGCGTTCGACAACACCGAGGCGCCGCGGCTCGGCAACCGCGTGCACGCCATTTGGGGCATCTTCAAGTGCGACGACGGCTTCGCGGGCGTCTGCGCGCTGCAGCGCCAGGCGCCCGCGTTCTTCGCGATGACGGGCGACGCGGAGCTCGCGGAGCCGCGCTTTCTCGACCCCGCGTACCGCCTCACGGCCGACGCGGAGCTCGGCGGCCTGGTCGAGCGCTGGTTCGCGGACAAGAAGAAGCGCGACGTGCTGGAGCTGGGCGAGAAGCACAAGGTGCCGATGGGCGCCGTGCAGACGCCGCTCGACCTGGTGCACAGCGCGGGCCTCGAGGAGCGCGGCTTCTTCGACGTGGTGCGCACGCCGGCGGGCGACGCGCGCGTGCCGGGCCGGCCGTTCCTGGGCATGGGCTGGCGCGCGGGCGAGCTGCACGCGCCCGCGGCCGACACCGACGCGGTTCGGCGCGACTGGCTCGGAGCGCGCGCATGAAGAGGCTGCCGCTCGACGGCGTGCGCGTCGCCGACCTGTCCATGATGTGGGCAGGGCCGTTCGCGACGCGCCTCCTCGCCGAGATGGGCGCCGAGATCGTGAAGATCGAATCCCCGCGCGCGTGGGACAACGTGCGGACGCTCTTGCCGCAGCCGGGCGCGACGGAGCCGTGGAACACGAGCTTCTACTTCAACGACTACAACCGCGACAAGAAGTCACTGACTCTCGATCTGTCGCAGCCGCGGGGGAAGGAATTGTTCCTCGAGCTCGTCGCGAAGTGCGACTGCGTGATCGAGAATTACCGCGCCGACGTGCTCGACAAGCTCGGCATCGGCTGGGACGTGCTGCGCGCCGCGAACCCGGGAATCAGCCTCGTCAGCATGGCCGGCTTCGGCAAGACGGGACCCGAGAAGGGGCTCGTCGGCTTCGGGCCCATCATCGAGCAGATGGCCGGCATGGCGTCGACGACGGGCTACGGCGACGACGGCATCCCGTACAAGACGGGCATCTCGTACGGCGACCCGATCGGTGGCATCTCGGCCGCCGGCGCGGTGGTGCTCGCACTGATCCAGCGGCGGCGCACGGGTCGCGGCGCGTGGATCGACCTCGCGCAGCGCGAGACGATGGCGCAGATGCTCGGGCCCGCGTTCGCCGCCGCGTCGCTGCGCGGCGAGACGCCCGTGCACCGCGGCAACCGCGACCCGCGCTTCGCGCCGCAGGGCGTGTACCGCGCACTCGGCCGCGACCAGTGGGTCGCGATCTCGGCGCAGGACGACGCGGCGTGGCGCGCGCTCGCGCGGACGATCGGCGCCGGCGCGCTCGACTCGCTCTCGCTCGAGGAGCGCCGCGCACGGCACGACGAGCTCGACCGGCGCATCGAGGCGTGGACCTCGCGGCTCGGCCCGCGCGAGGCCGCCGAGGCGCTGCAGCGCGGCGGCGTGGCCGCGGCGCCCGTGCTCGACGCCAACGCGATCCACCAGGATCCGCACCTCGCGGCGCGCGGCGCCTGGGTCGAGCTGCCGCACCCGAAGATGAAATCGTGGAAGCAGCCGGCGTCGGCGTGGCGGCTCGTCGAGGCGAAGCCGCTCCTGCGCCGCCACGCGCCGCTCTTCGGCGAACACAACCGCGAGATCCTGTGCGGCCTGCTCGGCCACGCCGAGTCCGAGCTCGAGCCGCTGCGCGCGGCGGGCATCATCGGCGACGCGCCGATCGGCGCGCGCGAGGGATGACGAAGGCCCGCCTCGAAGCGTTCAGCGACGGGGTCATCGCCATCATCATCACGATCATGGTGCTGGAGCTGCACACGCCCGAAGGCGCCGACCTCGCGTCGCTGCGCCCGCTCGTGCCGGAGCTCGCCTCGTACGTGCTCTCGTTCACGTACGTGGGCATCTACTGGAACAACCACCATCACCTCATGCACGCCGTGCGCGAGGTCACGGGCTGGACCCTGTGGGCGAACCTGCACGTGCTGTTCTGGCTGTCGCTCTTCCCATTCGCGACGGCGTGGGTCGGCCGCCACCCGGGCGAGGCGTGGCCGACGACACTTTATGGTGTCATTCTGTTGATGGCGAGCATCGCCTGGCTGTTGCTCGAGCGCGCGCTGCTCGCGCGCCACGGGCCCGACTCGGCGCTGGCGCGCGCGGTGAAGGCGGGCCGGAAAGAGCGGCTCTCCTCTGCGGCGTACGCGTGCGCGATCCCGCTCGCGTTCGCGGAGCCGTGGCTCGCACAGCTCGTGTACGTGGCCGTCGCGGCGCTCTGGTTCGTGCCCGACCGCCGCATCGAGGCCGCCCTTGCTGGTACGATGACGGGCAAAGGAGACGAGCGATGAAGGTCGATGCAGGTCTGATGGGCGGCCTGGCCGAGGTGCCGGAACGGATCCGCGAGCTCGAGGCAGCCGGCTACGACGGCGCGATCACGGCCGAGACGGCGCACGACCCGTTCTTCCCGCTCCTGCTCGCCGCGGAGCACAGCCGGCAGATCGAGCTCGTCACCTCCATCGCCGTCGCGTTCGCGCGCACGCCCATGACGCTCGCGAACATCGGCCACGACCTGAACGCCTACTCGAAGGGCCGCTTCGTGCTGGGGCTCGGCTCGCAGATCCAGCCGCACATCACCAAGCGCTTCAGCATGCCCTGGTCGCACCCCGCCGCACGCATGCGCGAGCTCATCCTGGCGATGCGCGCGATCTGGGACTGCTGGTACGAGCAGAAGAAGCTGGAGTTCCGCGGCGAGTTCTACACGCACACGCTCATGACGCCCATGTTCACGCCGACGGACGTGCAGTACGGCCCGCCGAAGGTGTTCCTCGCGGCGGTCGGCCCGCTCATGACCGAGGTCGCGGGCGAAGTCGCCGACGGCGTCATCTGCCACGCGTTCACCACCGAGAAGTACATGCGCGAGGTGACGCTGCCCGCGCTCGAGCGCGGCCTCGCGAAGGCCGGGCGCTCGCGCAAGGACTTCCAGGTGTCGTTCCCCGGCTTCGTCGTCACCGGCGCGACCGAGAAGGCATGGAGCGACTCGCGCCGCGGCGTCTGCAAGCAGATCGCGTTCTACGGCTCGACGCCGGCGTACCGGCCCGTGCTCGAGATGCACGGCTGGGGCGGCCTGCAGACGGAGCTCAACGCGCTGTCGAAGCAGGGCCAGTGGGACAAGATGGGCGAGCTCGTCGACGACAAGATCCTCGAGCAGTTCGCGGTCGTGGGCACGCCCGACGAGGTCATCCCCAAGTTCAAGGCGCGCTTCGGCGACGTGGTCGACCGCACGACCCTGGGCTTCGCGGCGCCGAAGACGGCGGCCCGGGAGCTCATCCGCGAGCTGCACGCCTAGCCGGCGTCGTGGAAGATCAGGCCGAGCGTGAAGCGCAGGCCCTGACGCACTCGCGACACGCCGTGGCGCATCTGCACGCGATGGAAGCCGCGGGTGCCGCGGCGCGGGCGCTCGCGCACGGCGAAGACCACGGCGTCGCCCTGCGCGAGCGGCACGACCTCGCCGCGCGACTGCAGGCGCGGGCGCCGTTCCACCAGCAGGAACTCGCCGCCGGTGAAGTCGCGCGCGGGGTCGGACAGCAGCACCGTAGCCTGCAGCGGAAAGAGCTCGTCGCCGTACACGTCTTGGTGTAGGGCGTTCCAGTCGTCGGCTTCGTAGCGCAGCACGAGCGGCGTGGGCTTCGTCTGGCCCGCGGCGTGACACTTGTCGAGGTACGCGGAGAGCTCCGCGGGGAAGCCGGCCGGCAGGCGCAGCGCTTCGCGCCAGCGGTTCGCCACGGGCGCGAGCTCACGGTAGAGCGACTCGCGCAGCGCCTGCACGAGCGGCGGCAGCGGGTAGTCGAAGTAGCGGTACTCGCCCTGCCCGTAGCCGTGCTTCTGCATGACGACGCGCTTGCGGAAGAGCCCGGCCTCGTCCCAGCGCGCCGCGAGCGCGCGGCACTCGGCCGCCGGGACGAGCGCGGGCACGACGGCGTGGCCGCGCTCGTCGAGCGCGTCGGCGAGCGCGCTCACCTCGCAGCCCCGCGCCGCCGCGGCCCGGCGGCGAGCTCGCCCTCGCGTGCCAGCAGCGCGCGCTTGCGCTCGACCCCCCAGCGGTAGCCGGCCAGGCCGCCATCGCTGCACACCGCGCGGTGACACGGCACGGCCAGCGCGACCGGGTTCCGCGCGCAGGCCTGCGCGACCGCGCGCACGGCGCGCGGCCGGCCGAGCGCCGCGGCCAGCGCCGCGTAGCTGGTGGTGCTGCCCGGCGGCACCTGCTGCAGCGCGCGCCAGACCTGCGCCTGGAACGCCGTGCCCTGCACGTCGAGCGGCAGCTCCAGCGCGTGATCGGGCGAGGCGATGAAGGCACACACGCGCTCGAGCCATTCGCGCAGCGCGGCGCGGTCCTCGCGGATGCGCGCGCCCGAGAAGCGCGCCGTGAACGCGGCCACGAGCGCCTCGCGCGTGTCGCCGAGCTCCGCCGCGCATACACCCTTCTGTGTCGCCGCCACGAGCACCCAGCCGAGCTCCGTCTTCGCCACGGCGAAGCGAATCGTCTCGCCGCGGCCGCCGCGCTTGCGCGCGCCCGGCGTCATGCCCAGCCCGCGCGCCGCGTCCTCGTAGGCGCGCGAGCTCGAGCCGAACCCGGCGCCGTACGCGGCCTGCGCCACCCCTTCGCCGGCGTCGAGCGCCTCGCCGAAGCGCGCGCGCCGCTGGGCGCGCGCGTACTCGCGCGGCGTCGCGCCCACCACCTGCTTGAACAGGCGGTGGAAGTGGAAGGGCGACACGCCGACCTCGCCGGCCAGCTCGGCCAGCGGCGGGGGCGTCTCGCGCTCGGCGAGGATTGCGCACGCCTTCGCCACGGCGGCGAGCTGCGCCTCCACGGCGCTCCGCTCCGTGGGGCGGCAGCGCTTGCAGGCCCGGAAGCCCGCGGCCTCGGCCGCCGCGCACGTCTCGTGGAACGTCACGTTCTCGCGCCGCGGCTGGCGCGATGCACAGCTCGGTCGGCAGTACACACCGGTCGTGCGCACCGCGTAGAGGAAGGCACCGTCCGCACTCGCGTCGCGGCTCTGCACGGCTCGCCAGCACTTCTCGTCGTCGATCATCTCGGTCTCTCCTCGTCATTGATGCGGCGAGGATCGGCGCCCGCGCGCCGGAATTCTCTCCGAAGCTTGCGCTTCAATTCGGCTCACGCAATCGCCCGCGCATCGTGCCGATTTCGCAAGCGGCGCGTGACGCGGGAGCGCCATTCTCCGCGCGAACCGCAGGGCGAACACTGAACTCGGTCTCGACGCTCGTGGAAGCCGATCGACGGCAGCTGCTCGCCCTGCGGCTCGACTATGCTCGCCTCATGGCCGACCCCGAGCTCGTGCTGCGGCGCGCGGAGCGCGGCGACCTGCCGCGCCTTCTCGAGCTGATCCCGCGCTCGGTGCGCGGGCTGTCCCGCGCGCACTACACGGATGCGCAGATCGAGAGCGCCATCCGCCACGTGTTCGGGCCGGACACGCAGCTCATCGACGACGGCACGTACTTCGTGGTGGCGGCAGGCGCGGAGCTCGTCGCGTGCGGCGGCTGGAGCCGCCGGCGCACCTTGTTCGGCGGCGATCAGACCAAGCGCGGCGCCGACCCGCTGCTCGACCCGGCGCACGAGGCGGCGCGCATCCGCGCCTTCTTCGTGGCGCCGGACTGGGCGCGGCGCGGGCTCGGCTCGCGGCTCATGGACGCGTGCCTCGAGGCCGCGCGCGCCGCCGGCTTTCGGGCGCTGGAGCTCGCCGCCACGCTGCCCGGCGAGCCGCTCTACCGCGGCTACGGCTTCCTCCCCGTGGAGCGCACCTCCACGGCGCTGCCGGACGGACAGTCGCTGCCGCTCGTGTACATGAGGCGCGCGCTCGACGTTCGGTGACTCGCGACACAACGCCGTTCGCTGCGTCCGGCCGAATGTCTCTGCGGTGGCCCAGGAAGATCCGCTCGACACGGAGATCGCGGCCGGGCACATGCTCGTCGACGCGGGCATGGCGGAACAGGCGATCGCGCACTTCCGCGCACTCGTCGGCCGCGCGCCGCGCGAGGCGCGCGCGCACTTCGCGCTGGCGACGGCGCTGGACGCGCTCGACCGCGAGTCCGAGGCCATCCCCGTGTACGCCGAGGCGATCCGCCTGCGGCTCACGGGCGAGCTGCTGGCGCGCGCGTATCTCGGGCTGGGCAGCTCGCTCGCAAAGGGGGGGCGCCACGACGAAGCCGTGGACGTGCTGGCCGCCGGCAGCCGCCGCTTCCCCGAGCACGCGCCGCTACGCGCGTTCCACGCCCTGGTGTCGGCGCGCGCGGGCAAGCAGCCGAAGCCGACCGTCGTCGCACTCGTCGAGGACCTGCTCGAGCACCACGACATGGGGCCCTACACCGAGGCGCTGCGCAGAAACCTGCAGGCACTCCGAAAGACGCTCGCGAAGTAGGTATCCTCGGCGCATGCGAAGCGACCTCGAGCACCTGCACCGCGCCGAGCTCTTGCTCGTCAAGCTGCGGCTGTTCGGCATGGTGTCGTGGCTCGCGATCCTCGCGCACGCGGAGCGGACCACGCCCGTCGCGCGGATCTGGGCGGTCGTCGCGGGCGGCTTCGCGTACACGGCGCTCACGTACCTGCACGTGCGCAGCGGCCGCGGCGTGCGCGCAGGTGCGATCGCCACGACGCTCGGCGACGCGGTGCTCGTGGCGTCGATCTGCGTGTGGACCGGCGGCCTGGCGAGCGACTTCTACGCCTACTTCTACCTGACGAGCATCGCGACCTCGATCCGCTTCGGCGCGGGGCCCGCCTTCGCGATGTGCGCCGTGAACTCGGCGCTCTCGCTCGCGCTGTACCTCGGCGCGCCCGCGCCGGCCGCGGGCGCCGCCGTGCCCGGCGACCTGGCGTTGCGCGCATTCTATCTGTCGTTCGCAGCGACGCTCGGCAGCGCGCTGTCGCGCGACGCGCGGCAGAACCTGGCTGCCGCGCGCAGCGCGCGAGACCGCGCCCGCGAGCTGTCGCGCCGGCTCATCCACGCGGAAGAGGAAGAGCGCAAGCGCATCGCCGGCGAGCTGCACGACCGCATGGGCCCGCGCTTCTTCGAGCTGTACTACGGCATCGACCGCGCGCGCAGCGCGGTCGACGCGGGCAAGCCCGACGCCGCCGAGCGGCTCGCGCGGCTCGGCGCCGACGCCCGCGAGTGTGGCGACGAGATTCGCGGGCTGATGAACGAGCTGCGCCCCTCCGTGCTCGACGATTTCGGCGTGGCCGAGGCGCTGCGCGAGATCGGCGCGGCGCTCGAGGCGCAGGGCGAGCTGCGCGTTCGCCTCGCGATCGACCCGGACGCGAAGGCCCCGCGCGGCGAAGTGAACGTGGCGCTGTTCCGCATCGCGCAGGAAGCCGTGTTGAACGCGCGCAAGCACGCGGAGGCGCAGGAGCTCGAGCTCGGCCTGGCGCGCGATGCGCACGCGCTCGTGCTGACGGTGCGCGACGACGGTTGCGGCTTCGACTCGTCGCGCCCGGCGCGCGGCCACTTCGGCTTGCACACCATGCGCGAGCGCGCCGAGGCGTGCGGCGGGCGGCTCGAGCTGGAGAGCGCGCCCGGCCGCGGCACGACGCTGCGCGCGATCGTGCCGCTGGGACCCGGGACGCCGTGATCCGCATCGTGCTCGTCGACGACCACACCGTGCTGCGTCAGGCGGTGCGCCTGATGCTCGAAGCGGAGCCCGAGCTCCAGGTGGTCGGCGAAGCGGGCGACGCGGACGGCGGCGTCGCGCTCGCCGCGAAGCTGCACCCCGACGTCGCCATCGTCGACCTGAAGCTCGCCGGCAGCTCGGGGCTCGCCGCCATCCCGAAGCTCTTGGCGGCGTCGCCGAAGACCGCCGTCGTCGCGTTCACCATGTACGGCAATCCCGCGTACGTCTACGAGGCCACGCACGCGGGTGCGTCCGCGTACGTGCTGAAGAGCGCGAGCAAGGAGGAGCTCCTCGCCGCGGTGCGCGCGGTGCACGGCGGCGGCGGCTTCCTGCAGGCCGAGCTCACGAAGCCGCTCCTGGCGCGGCTCGCGCAGGAGGCGCGCGCCGGCGCGGGGAAGAGCGCGCCCAGCGCGCGCGAGCTGCAGGTGCTCGAGCTCGTCGGCGAGGGCAAGAGCAACAAGGAGATCGCGAGCGCGCTCGAGATCGCCGAGGAGACGGTGAAGACGCACCTGCGGCACCTGTTCGAGAAGCTCGGCGTCTCGGATCGCGCGCAGGCCGTGGCCATCGCGCTGCGGCAGCAGCTCATCGACTGACGTCCCCCGAACGGGGGATGACCGCCTCCCTGGAGCGGGCGATTGAGGACTCGCCCGCGGCGGACGTAACGTACGGGCGAATGGGAAGCGTGCGTCACGGCGTGGTCGTCGGCGGCAGCATCTCCGGGCTGGTCGCCGCCGGCGTGCTCGCGCGGCACTTCGACCGCGTGACGCTCATCGAGCGCGACTCGTACCCGGAGACGCCGGCCACCCGCAAGGGCACGCCGCAGGCCCGACACGTCCATGTGTTGTTGAAGCAGGGCGAGCGCGCCATCGCGCGCATCTTCCCGGGCCTGTTCGAGGAGCTGGTCGCGCGCGGCGGGCAGCGCGTGGACACGGCGCGCGACGCGAAGTGGTTCTACTTCGGCGGCTGGAAGCTGCGCTTCGAGAGCGGCGTCGAGATGGTCAGCCAGAGCCGGCCCCTGCTCGAGTGGTCGCTGAGGCGGCGCGTCGCGGCGCTGCCGAACGTGGAATTCGTGACCGCCGACGTGCACGGGCTCGACGCCCCTACACCCGCGCGCGTTGGCGGCGTGCAGCTGCGCCGCGGTGCGGGCACGGCGTCGGAGCGGCTCGCCGCGGATTTCGTCGTCGACGCCACCGGCCGCGGCTCGCGTCTGCCGCACTGGCTCGAGGCGCTGGGCTGCGGCGCCCCGCCCGAGTCCGAGGTCAAAGTCGACGTCGGCTACGCCACGCGCGCGTACCGGCGCACGCGCGCGCCGCGCGACTGGACGGCGCTCTTGTGCCACCCGCGCTTCCCCGACACGCGCTGCGGCGTGCTGCTGCCGATCGAGGACGAGCAATGGCTGCTCACGCTGGTCGGCTGGTTCGGCGACCACCCGCCCGGCCGCGACCCGGAGTTTCTCGGCTGGGCGCGCGGCCTGGCGATCCCCGACCTGGTCGATGCGGTCGCCGAGGCCGAGCCGCTGTCCGAGATCGCGCTGCACCGCTTCCCCTCGAACCGCCGCCGGCACTACGAGCGGCTGGCCAGGCTGCCCGACGGTCTCGCGGTGCTCGGCGACGCGGCGTGCAGCTTCAACCCGGTGTACGCCCAGGGCATGGCCACCGCTGCGCTCGGCGCCGCGGAGCTCGACGACTGTCTCGCCGAAGCGCGCAGCCTGGACGGCTTGTCGCGGCGCTTCCAGGCGCGGCTCGCGCACGTGACCGACGCGCCGTGGCTGCTCGCGACCGGCGAGGACTTCCGCAGCGAGAGGGCGCTGGGCGAGCGCCCCGCGTTCATGCCCCTCCTCGCCTGGTACACCGCGCGCGTGCACCAGCTCACCTGGCGCGATCCATTCACCGCGAAACGCTTCCTGGAAGTCATGCACCTGATGCGCCGGCCGACGGCGCTCTTCCACCCCCGCGTCGCGCTGCGCGCGCTGACTTCACTGTGACTCCGTAACTCACGAGGAGAGCCCATGGCATCCCGATCGCCCGAGCAGACCGTCCGCGAGTTTCTGGCCGCGTGGCCGCGCAAGAAGGTCGACGAGCTCGTCGGCTACTTCACGGACGACGCCGTGTACCACAACGTGCCCGTCGCGCCGATCGTCGGAAAGCCGGCGATCCGCGCCACGTTCGAGGGCTTCCTCGGCGCGTTCGACATCGAGCTCATCGTGGTGAACGCGGCCGCGAGCGGAAACGTGGTGTTCACCGAGCGCGTCGACCGCTTCTGGATGAACGGGAAGACCTTCGACCTGCCGGTGAACGGCGTGTTCGAGCTGCGTGACGGCAAGATCGCCTCGTTCCGCGACTACTTCGACCTCGCCTCGTTCGAGAAGCCGAGCGGCCTGAAGCTCTGATAAGGTGCGCGCGGGAGGAGCCCGCATGCGCATCGTCGGAGCCGGATTGGGCCGCACCGGAACGCTGTCACTGAAAGGCGCGCTCGAAAAGCTGCTCGGCCAGCCTTGCTACCACATGATGGAGGTGTTCACGCACCCGGAGCACGCGCCGCTCTGGCTCGGCGCGGCTCGCGGGCAGCTGCCGGACTGGAAGAAGCTCTTCTCGGGCTACGCCGCCGCGGTCGACTGGCCCGCTGCGGCGTTCTGGCCGGAGATCGCCGCGGCGTTTCCCGACGCGCTCGTGCTGCTCTCGACACGCGACACCTCGGAGACGTGGTGGAACAGCGCGAACGAGACGATCTTCGGCACGATCGACAAGGCGCCGCCCGGCACGTTCCGCGACATGGTCTCCGAGCTGTTCGCGGCGCGCTTCACGCCGAACGTGAAGGACCGCGCGGCGTCGATCGCGGCGTACGAGAAGCACAACGCCGAGGTGCGCGCGAAGGTGCCGAAGCGCCGGCTCGTCGAGTACCAGCCCGGCGACGGCTGGGAGCCGCTGTGCCGCGCGCTCGGCGTGCCCGTGCCGAACGAGCCCTACCCGCACACGAACACGCGCGAGGAGTGGAAGGCGCGCCTCGGCGCGCCGCCTGCAGTCCCCGGGCCGTGACCGCGCTGCTCGCCGCCTGCGGCGGCTTCCTGCTCGCCGTCTTGTGGATGGACTTGATCTTCGACGTGCAGGTGCTGGGCAAGCCGCGCGAGAACGGCGCGCTGCCCGAGCCGGTGCTGGCGTCGATCGCGGGCTACTACCAGCGCGCGACCACCGATTCGTACCCGATGGGCCGGTTCGTCGCGGTCGTCATGGGCGTGGGGCTGCTCGGCAGCCTGGTCGCGCTGTTCGCGGGCTCCGGCGCGTGGCTGTTGCGGCTGCTCGCGCTCACGCTGCTGGCGGGCCCCGTGGGCCTGGCGGCGCTGCGCGTCGTGCCGAACGCCGTGCGCCTGGGCGCGCGGCGGGACGACCTGCCCACGCAGACGCGCCTGGCGCGCGCGATCTGCCGCGACCACCTCGTGTGTCTGGTCGGGATCGCGGGGTTCGTTTCTGTGGAGCTGACGCTCGCCTTCGCGGCCGCCTAGATCTGCGCGTAGCCCGAGCCGGGCACGTCGACGCCTAGCCCGCGGCCCTTCTCGATCCAGCCGAACTCCGCCAGGATCTGCTGGCTATAGGTGACTCGGCCGGTGACTCGTTCGAGCGGCTCGGTCGCGAGCAGGAGCGCCGCCTTCGCCATCAGCTCGACGGGCTCGGCCTGCGGCACGTCGGCGCGCGGGATCAGCTTGTGGAACAGCACGCCAGGCGTACCCACGACCTGCGACGGCGACACGCACGTGACCGAGATGCCGTCGGCCTGGACCTCCGCGGCGAGGCCCTGCGTGAAGCGCTCGAGCGCGGCCTTCTCGGCGCCGTAGAGCGTGCCGCCGCGCAGCGGCGCGCTCTTGTACGGGCCGCGGCCGGGCCCGATCGCGGCGCCGCTCGAGATGTTCACGATCGCACCCGACTTCCGCGCGCGCATGTCGTCGAGCACGAGCCGGGCCATGAAGAACGGCCCGTGCACGTTCACCGCGAAGGACTTGAGCCACTTCGCGACGGGGAACTCGGCGACGGGAATGAAGTACGTGAGCGCCGCGTTGTTGACGAGCACGTCGATGGGCCCGAACGCGCCGCGCGCCTCGCGCACGATGCGCTCGCAGTCTTCGAACGACGACACGTCGCCCGCGATCGGCACCGCCTGGCCGCCCGCTTGCGCGATCTCGGCGATCGTCGTCTGGAGCGACCCCTCCAGTGGGTGCGCGCCCTCTTCCACCGTGCGCGCCGTGCACGCGACGCGCGCGCCCTCGGCGGCAAACAGCCGCGCGATCTCCTTGCCGATGCCGCGGCTCGCACCGGTGACGAGCGCGACCTTGCCGTGGAGCTTTCCCATGGCTCTCCTCGCTGGATGGGAGTGACATTGTATATCTTCAGGCCATGATCCAGCTCCGCCCCAGCGGAGAGCGCGGCCACGCGCAGCACGGCTGGCTCGAGAGTCGCCACACGTTCTCGTTCGCCGACTACCGCGACCCGGAGCACATGGGCTTCCGCGTGCTGCGGGTCATCAACGAGGACCGCGTGCAGCCGGGCCGCGGCTTCCCGCCGCACTCGCACCGCGACATGGAGATCCTCACCTGGGTGCTCGACGGCGCGCTCGAGCACGAGGACAGCCTGGGGAACACCTCCGTCATCCGGCCCGGCGAGCTGCAGCGAATGAGCGCGGGGACCGGAGTGACTCACAGCGAGTACAACGCCTCGCGCGAGCGGCCGGTCCATTTCCTGCAGATCTGGATCCTGCCCGCGAAGGCCGGCCTGCCGCCGAGCTACGAGCAGCGCGACTTCGGCGCCGGCGAGATGCGCGAGCGGCTCCGGCTGGTCGCCTCGCCCGACGGCCGCGACGGCTCGGTGCGGGTGAATCAGGACGCGTCCGTCCACCTGGGCCGGCTGGCGGGCGACCGCAAGCTCGAGCATCCGCTGGCGCCGGGCCGCTTCGCCTGGGTGCAGCTGGCGCGCGGAGCGCTGGGGCTGAACGGCAGGGAGCTCTGCGCTGGCGACGGCGCGGCCGCGAGCGGCGAGCGCGCGCTCGAGCTCGAGACGCGAGAGCCGTCCGAGGTGCTGGTCTTCGATCTCCCCTAGCGCCTAAACTGGCCCCATGAGTGGCTTTCTCCTCCGGCTCGCGATCTCGGCGTTCGCACTGTGGGTGGCCACGCGGCTGGTCTCGGGGCTCTCGATCGACAGCGCCGGCTCGCTCTTGCTGGCTGCGCTCTTGCTCGGCTTCGTGAACGCCGTGGTGCGGCCGCTGCTGGTGATCCTGACCTTCCCGCTCACGCTCGTGACGCTGGGGCTGTTCCTCTTCGTAGTGAATGCGGCCATGCTGGGGCTCGTGGCCGCGTTCGTGCCGGGCATGCACGTGGCGGGCTTCGGCTCGGCCTTGCTCGGCTCGATCGTCGTGAGCCTGGTCTCGTGGGCGGCGTCGGCGTGGATCGGTCCGCGCGGCACCTTCGAGGTGATCTCCTTCGAGCGCAGGCCGCGCCCGTGACGGCCGCGCTGCGGGCGCTGCTGGACGAGGCGCAGGCCGAGCTGCCTCTGGCGGTCGCGCTTCGGCGCAAGATCCACGCGCGGCCCGAGCTGGGCCTCGACCTGCCGGAGACGACGGCGGCGCTGCTCGAGTCGCTCGGTGGGCTCGGGCTCGAGCTCTCGCGTAGCCGCGCGACGAGCGGCGTGGTCGCGCGCCTCCGCACCGGCCGCGCGGGCCCCGCGGTGCTGCTGCGCGCCGACATGGACGCGCTGCCCATGCCCGAGGACACGGGCCTCGAGTTCGCCTCGCGCGTCGACGGCCGCATGCACGCGTGCGGCCACGACGCGCACACGGCGATGCTCGCCTCGGCCGCGCGCATCCTCGTGCGCCGCAGGGGCGAGCTGGCGGGCGACGTGCTGTTCCTGTTCCAGCCCGGCGAAGAAGGCTTCGCCGGCGCGCGCATCATGCTCGGCGAAGCGCTCTTCGACCCGCGCGAGGTCGGCCGGGCGTTCGCGCTGCACATCGACCCGCGCGTGCCCGTCGGCCACGTGGCGTCGCGCGCCGGCTCGCTCCTCGCGTCGGCCGACGCGTTCGCGATCCAGGTCGTCGGCCGCGGCGGTCACGCATCGATGCCGCACGACGCGCTCGATCCGATCCCTATCGCGTGCGAGATCGTGTCGGCGCTACAGAGCTTCGTGACGCGCCGCATGGACGCGTTCGATCCCGCCGTCGTCAGCGTGACGAAGCTCGCCGCCGGCACGACGGGCAACGTGATCCCCGAGACCGCCGAGCTGCTCGGCACGATCCGGACCACGTCGCCCCGCGCGCGCGAGCGCGCGCACGCGGGCGTGCGCCAGGTCGCGGAAGGCATCGCGGCCGCGCACGGCGCCAAGGCGGCCGTCACGATCATGGAAGGCTACCCGGTCACCGTGAACGACCCGGTCGCGTTCGAGCTCGCGCGCGGCGTCGTCGGCCAGCTGCTCGGCGAGGGCGCGTTCATCCCGATGCCCGCGCCGATCATGGGCGCCGAGGACTTCTCGTTCGTGCTCGAGAAGATCCCGGGCGCGATGCTCTTCCTCGGCGTGCGGCCCGAGGACCCGAATCTGCGCGCGCCGTGTCACTCGAACCGCATGGTGCTGAACGAGGCGGGAATGGCGCACGGGATCGCGCTGCACGCGGCCCTCGCGCTCGGCGCGCTGTCCCGCAGCTAGGAGAGGTGCGCATGAAGCTGCTCGTGCTCCGCCACGACCTGGCCGAGCCGCGCGAAGCCGGCGCGTCGCGCGACGCCGACGCCAAGCGCGCGCTCACGAGTCAGGGGCGCAAGCGCGCGGCGCGGGCGGCGGGCGCGCTGGCGCGTCTGCTCGACGGCGTCGACGTGCTGGCTTCCAGCCCGCTGCGCCGCGCGCGCGAGACCGCGGAGGCGCTGGCGCGCGAGCTCGACGACCTGGAGGTGACCGAGGTCGACGTGCTCGCGCCCGAGCACCCGCCCGCATCGGTCGCGAGCTGGCTCGGCGAGCTCGGCAGCGTCGACCAGGTGGCGATCGTCGGCCACGAGCCCGGCCTGTCGGAGCTCGTGACGTGGCTCGTGTCGGGGCTGTCGACGCCGTGGCTCGAGCTCGGCAAGGGCGGCGCGTGCCAGCTCGAGCTGCCCGACCGCGTCGCGCCCGGCCAGGCGAAGCTCTTGTGGCTGCTCGAGCCGAAGCAGCTGCGGAGGCTGCGCTAGGTCCGCGGGATGGTGGAGCTCGAGCGGACGGAAGCGCTGCGCCCCGCCGAGGCGGGCGCACGTCTCGTCGCGCTCCGGCAGCTCGAGGAGGCGCGGCGCGCGCTCGCGCGCGCGGGCGACCCCGACGACGCCGAAGCGGTGCACGACGTGCGCGTGGCGCTGCGGCGCCTCCGCAGCCTGCTGGCCGCGTACCGGCCGCTGCTCGACGACGAGAGCGCCGGCCGCGCGCTCACCCGTGCCGGCAAGCTCGCCGGCCAGACCGGCGGCGCGCGTGACACAGAAGTGTGGCAGGACTGGCTGCGCGAGAAGCGCGAGGGCGCGCGCGGCCGCCGGCGCACCGTGCTGGACGAGCTGCTCGCCGAGCTGCAGGCGCGGCTGCGGCTCGAGAGAGCGCGCGCGATCGAGGGGCTGGGCGACCGCTTCGAGGAGCTGGAAGAGGAGCTGCGCGCGAGCCTGTTGACGTACGAGACGCCGGTCACGCCTGCGACGTCGCCCGCGCAGCCCACGTTCGCGCTCGCCGCGAGCGACGCGCTGCGCACCGCGGCAGCCGAGCTCGAGCAGGCGCTCGCCGAGGTCTCGGGCCCGGACGACTCCGCGCGCGAGCACGTGGCGCGCATCGCCGCGAAGCGCGTGCGCTACGTGCTCGAGCCGACACGCGCGCTCGCGGAGGGCGCGCCCGGCCTGCTCGCCCAGCTGCGCCGGCTGCAGGACCTGCTGGGCGAGCGGCACGACCGCGCCGGGCTCGCGGAGCTCCTGCGCGGCGCGCTGGAGCGCGCCTCGCTGGTCACGGCGCAGGGCCTGTTCGAGGCGCTGCAGGCGCGCGACGCCGCCGCCGACCGCGCGTTCCGCACGCGCGCGCGCGAGAACGCGATCCTCGAGCTGCTTCGCAACGCGCGCGACGAGCACGACGCGCACTGGGCCGAGCTCGCCAGCGAGTGGCTGTTCGGCAAGAGCAGCGGCTTCTTCTCGGCGCTGGCGAAGCTGGCGGAGGCGCTGCGCCGGCTCGGCGCGCCGCCGCAGGAGATCGAGCGCAAGTACCTCCTGCGCGGGCTGCCCGAGCGTGTGCGCGGCGCGGAGGCCATCGAGATCGAGCAGGGCTACCTGCCCGGCGGCGCCGTGCGCGAGCGCCTGCGCCGTGCGGTCGGCCCGCGCAGCACGCGCCTCACGCGCACGGTGAAGCTCGGCACCGGCGTCGTGCGCGCCGAGTTCGAGGAGGAGATCTCCGAGCACGAGTTCGTGCGGCTCTGGCCGCTCACCGACGGCGCTCGCCTGCGCAAGCGCCGCTACCGCGTCCCGGCGGGCAGCCTCGTGTGGGAGATCGACGAGTTCACCGACCGGCCGCTGTATCTCGCCGAGATCGAGCTGCCGACCGAGGACACGCCGGTGGAGATCCCCGAGTGGCTGGCGCCCCACCTCGAACGCGAAGTCACCGGGGAGCCCGAGTACGCGAATCTGAACCTCGCGTGCGCGCCGCTCACGGCTTCGGGTGAGTCGTGAAGAAGTCCCAGATGACCGGCGTCGCGGCGATGGCATCCGACACGTCGGGGAGGACGACGGAGAGGCGGTCGCCGCCCGGCCAGGAGTGTTTGCCGCCGTCGATGCGGTAGAACGCGACCTCGGTGCCGGCGCGGCAGCCGCCGTACACGCGAGTGTGTACGCCGGGCCGCGGCGTCGCTTCTGCCGGCGCCTCGGCGCAGCCGTCCGCCTGGCGCCAGAACGCGAGTGCGGCCTCCGCCGGCGGGTACGCGAAGCCGCGCGGCGAGAGCTTGCCCGGGCCGCCCGCGAGCGGCACGTAGTCGTCGGCGTCGCCGTGGAAGTGCACGACCGAGACCGGCTGCGCCGGCGCGCAGCCCGGCGTCACCAGAGCGCCCGACACCACGCCCACGGCCGCGAACACGTCGCTCGCCTCGCACGCGAGCCGGTACGACATCATCCCGCCGTTGGAGATGCCGGTGGCGTACACGCGCTTCGGATCGACCGGCAGCGCGACCTCGACCTCGCGCACCACGGCACGGACGAAGCCGACGTCGTCGATCTGCTGCTCGGACGCGAAGCCGCAGCAGCTCCCGCCGTTCCACACCAGGAACTTCGGCTGGCCCACCGCCAGGAGCGACGCGAACGTGCCGTGCGAGCCGTTCGGATACACGGCGACGAAGCCCGCCAGGTCGGCCTCGCGCGAGAAGCCGGTCTGCACCATGGTGGCACGCGCGTTGCCGCCGCCGCCGTGCAGCACCACCACGAGCGCGAGCGGCTCCGCGAGCTTCGGCGGCACGTGCAACAGGTAGCTCCGCTCCTCGCCGGCGAAGCGCAGCGTGCGCGGGTGGTCGCCCGGCCCGAGCTCCGCGGCGCGCGCGTGCACCGCGACCGCGAGGCCGAGCGCCGCGAGCGCTAGCGCCGTTCGAAGAATCGCCGCGTCTCCGGCGAAGCGCCGGGTCCCGGCACGGTGCGCAGGTCGCGGCGAGTCACTTCCACGCCGTCGGCGTCGGTGACGCGCAGCTTCGGAATCCGCCGGTTCGTGCGCCGGTCCTTCACGAGCACGGGCTCGCCGCCCTTGCCGAACACCCACTCGTCGGACCAGTCGCGCAGCGCCGTGAGCACGGGCAGGAGCGCCTCGCCCTTCGGCGTGAGCCGGTACTCGCCGTCGACTTTCGCGAAGATGTCGTGCGCGACCAGCCGCGCGAGTCGGTTCGACAGGATGTTCTTCGCGATGCCGAGGTTCGCTTCGAAATCCGAGAAGCGCCGCGCGCCGAAGAACGCGTCGCGCACGACCAAGAGCGTCCACCAATCGCCGAAGGCCTCGAGGGCCTGGGCGATGCCGCAGTTCATGCCGGCGAAGCGTTTGCGGGCCAAGACGGCGCCATCGTAGCGCAAGCCAGGCTCCGGTTGCATTACGAAACCAGCCTGCGGTAGGCTGTGGGCGTGAGCGCGCGCGTCGCGTTGGTGACGGGGGTGGGGCCCGGAACGGGCGCCGCACTCGTGCGCCGCTTCGCCGCCGACGGCTACCGCGTGGCGATGCTCGCGCGCGACGCCGCGCGGCTCGACAAGCTCGCGGCCGAGATCCCCGGCGCGCAGGCGTTCCCCGTCGACGTGGCCGACCTCGACGCCCTTCGCGCAGTGCTCGCGCGCGTGCGCGCGGAGCTCGGGGCGCCTGCGGTAGTGCTGCACAACGCGGTGGCGGGCGGCTTCGGCGCGTTCGACACGGTGAAGCCCGAGGACCTCGAGCACCGCTTCCGCGTGAACGTGACCTCGCTCCTCGTGCTGGCGCAGGAGCTCGCGCCGGCGATGGTCGCGGCCGGCGGCGGCGCGATCGCCGTCACGGGCAACACCTCCGCGTGGCGCGGCAAGGCGGGCTTCGCCGGCTTCGCGCCGACGAAGGCCGCGCAGCGCATTCTCGCCGAGTCGCTCGCGCGCGCGCTCGGACCCAAGGGCGTGCACGTCGCCTATGTCGTGATCGACGCGGTGATCGACGTGCCGTGGACGCGCCAGGCGTTCGCAGGCAAGCCCGACGATTTCTTCATCCGTCCCGAGGGAATCGCCGACGCCGTGCACCACGTGGTGCACCAGGAGCGCTCGGCGTGGACGTTCGAGCTCGACCTGCGCCCCTTCGGAGAAAGCTGGTGACATGACGGCAAAGAGCGAGTGGAAGTCGACCGCCTGCATCCTGTGCGAGTGCAACTGCGGCATCGAGGTCGAGCTCGGGGGCGCCGACGGCCGGCGCTTCGTGCGCGTGCGCGGCGACGACGCGCACCCGGCGTCGCAGGGCTACGCGTGCGAGAAGCCTTCGCGGCTCGACCTGTACCAGAACGGCCCGCACCGGCTCACGAAGCCGCTGCGCCGGCGCGCCGACGGCACGTTCGAGGAGATCGACTGGGACACGGCGATCCGCGAGGTCGCGCAGAAGTTCGCCGCGGTGCGCGACGCGCACGGGGGCGAGTCGATCTTCTACTACGGCGGCGGCGGCCAGGGAAACCACCTGGCCGGCGGCTACGGCTCCGCGACGCGCGCAGCGCTCGGCTCGGTGTATCGCTCCAACGCGCTCGCACAGGAGAAGACGGGCGAGTTCTGGGTCGCGCAGAAGATGCTCGGCGGCTACGCGCGCGCCGACTTCGAGCACTGCGAGGTCGCGCTCTTCATCGGCAAGAACCCGTGGTTCTCGCATTCGATCCCGCGCGCGCGAGTCACGCTGCGCGAGATCGCGAACGACCCCGGGCGCACGCTCATCGTGATCGACCCGCGGCGCACGGAGACGGCGGACATCGCGGACATCCACCTGCAGGTCAAGCCGGGCGGCGACGCCTTCCTGCTGGCGGCGCTCGTGGCGGCCATCGTGGAAGAGGACCGCATCGCGCGCGACTGGCTGGCCGCGCACGCGGACGGCCTCGACGACGTGCTGCCGCACTTCGCCGCGCTGTCGGTCGGCGAGCTGGCGGCGAAGAGCGGCGTGCCCGAGCCGCTCGTGCGCGAGGCCGCGCGCAAGCTCGCGTCGGCGAAGAGCGTCGCGAGCTTCGAAGACCTCGGCGTGCAGATGAACCGGCACTCCACGCTGGTGTCGTATCTGCACAAGCTGCTCGTCATGCTCACGGGCAACTTCGGCAAGCCCGGCGCCGGCTACCGGCCGAGCGCGCTCGTGCCGCTCGCGAGCGGTGGCGAGGGCGCGCGCCGCACGCCGGTGACGGGCGCGAGGATCATCGGCGGGCTCGTGCCGTGCAATGCGATCGCCGACGAGATCCTCACCGATCATCCGAAGCGCGTGCGCGCGATGCTCGTCGAGAGCGCGAATCCCGCGCACTCGCTCGCCGACGGCCCGCGCATGCGCGAAGCGCTCGCCTCGCTCGAGCTCGTCGTCGTGATCGACGTGGCGTTCACCGAGACCGCGCGGCTCGCGCACTACGTGCTGCCCGTCGCGAGCCAGTTCGAGAAGGCCGAGGCGACGTTCTTCAACTTCGAGTTCCCGCACAACTACTTCCACCTGCGCCGCGCGCTCCTGCAGCCGCTCGCCGGGCTGTTCTCGGAGGCGGAGCTGCACGCGCGCCTCCTCGACGCGCTGGGCGCGCTGCCGCATGACGCGATCGCGGGGCTGCGCGCCGCGTGGCTCGCCGGCCGCGCGCAGTTCCGCGCGAAGTTCTTCGAGCTCGTGAGCGCGGACCCGCGCCTCATGTCGTGCGCGTCGGTCGTGCTGTTCCGCGCGATCGGCGAGCTCTTGCCCGAAGGCTTCGCCGAGGGCGCCGCGGTGTGGGGCCTGTGTCAGATCGCCGCGCAGCGCCAGCTGGCGTCGTTCCACCGCGCGGGCTTCGCGGGCGCCGCGCCCGACGCCGCCGATGCGCTCTTCGACGCGCTGCTCGCGGGCAAGAGCGCGGTCGTGTTCTCGCGCGACGATTGGGACGAGAGCTTCGCGCGCGTGGCGACGCCGAACGGCCGCATCCAGCTCGCGATCCCGGAGCTCTACGACGAGCTCGACGGCCTGGCGACCGAAGCCGCGCCCGGGGCGGATCCCGAGTTCCCCTTCGTGCTCTCCGCGGGCGAGCGCCGCTCGTTCACCGCGAACACGATCATCCGCAACCCCGACTGGCGGAAGAAGGACCGCGCCGGCGCGCTGCGCATCCACCCCGACGACGCGAAGCGGATCGGCCTGCTGGAAGGCGGGCGCGCGCGCGTGTCGACGCGGCGGGGCAGCGCGGAGGTCGCGATCGAGCTCTCCGAGCGCATGCAGCCCGGCCACGTGTCGCTGCCGAACGGGCTCGGGCTCGACTTCCCCGACGCCGCCGGCGCGCTCGCCACGACGGGCGTCGCGCCGAACGAGCTCACGCGCAGCGAGGACCGCGACTGGCTCGCGGGCACGCCCTGGCACAAGCACACGCCCGCGCGCATCGAGGCCGTGTGAGCGGTCACGACGCTTCGCTGCGCATCTTCTCCTACCTGCCGAACCCGCGCCTGGCGAAGGCCACGATCGCGGCGCGGCTGTGCGGCGTGAAGCTCGAGGTGCGGGGCGCGGCGCCGCGCGAGCTCGCGCAGTGGCTCTGGGACTTCGACGCGCGGCCGCTCGCAGCAGGCGACGCGAGCGCCGCGACATCGCGTACCGCGCACACTGGCTTCGGCGGAACGCTCCACAAGACCGACGCGTTCCTCGCTGCGCATCCGTTCGGGACCGTGCCCGCGGCGTGGAGCGGCGACGGCGAGGTGGGCATCTTCGAATCGAACAGCATCGCCCGCGCCGTCGCGCGGCTCGGCGCCGCCAAGCGCCCGCTCTATGGCGGCGATCTGTTCGAGGCGTCGCGCATCGACTCGTTTCTCGACGCGAGCCTGGTGTTTGCGCGCGACGCGCAGCTCCACCTGCTGGCGCTCGCGTCCGGCAAGCCCGACCCGGCGACGCACGCGCGCGCACGCGCCGCGCTCGACGCATGGCTGGGCGGCATCGACCGCGCGCTCGCGCCCGCGCGCGAGCACCTGGTCGGCGACAGCCTCTCGCTCGCCGACATCGCGTTCGCCGCCGAGCTGGCGCTGTTCTCCGGGGAGTGCGTGAACCAGCGTCTGCTCGACGACGCCGGCCTGGCGCGGCTCTGGGACCCGTCTCCGCTCGGCGCCCGCTTCCCGCGCGCGATCGCGCACTTCGCGCGCCTTTGCGAGCACGACGCATTCGCCCCCGACCTCGGCCCGTATCTCGCGAAGCTCGAGGCGCGCTGAGCGCGCCTCCCCTTGCCGAAGCCCGGCGTGTCATGCTCCCCTCGGGAGGAGCAACTCATGCCGGGTGCGAAGAAGACCACCGCGACCGCGATCCCGTGCCTGCGCTACCACGACGCCACCGCCGCGATCGACTGGCTGTGCCGCGCCTTCGGCTTCGAGAAGCTCATGGTCGCCGCCGCGCCGGGCGGAAAGATCGCACACGCCGAGCTCTCGTTCGGCAACGGGATGATCATGCTCGGCTCCGCCGGCAAGCAGGGCGGTCGCTACGACGAGGTCGTGACGACCGCGCGCGAGGTCGGCGGGCGCTCGACGCAGGAGACGTATCTCATCGTCGAGGACCCGGCCGCCCACTACAAGACCGCGGTCGCGGCCGGCGCGGAGATCGTGATCCCGCTCGAGAGCAAGCACTACGGCGGAGCCGGCTACACGTGCCGCGATCCAGAGGGCAACCTCTGGAGCTTCGGCAGCTACGACCCCTGGGCCGCCGCCTGAGCTCGCGCGAGCGCGGACGCCATCCGCGCCACGTGGTCGCTGAACACGCCGTCGACGCCGAGCGCGAGCACGGCGGCGAGGCTCGCCTCGTCCTGCGCGTCCCACGCGAGGAGCTTCCGGCCTGCGGTGCGGAAGACTTGCGCGAGCGGCGCGCTCCACTCGCTCCAGTGCAGGTTGAGCGCGTCGAGGTCGAGCGCGGCCATGCGCTCGGCGCGCGCGGCGGGGGGCGTGCGCATGTGCACGAGCCGCGTGGAGTCGACGAGCCGCGCGCTCTCCGACAGCGCGCGCCACGGCGCGACCGTGCGCCAGTTCCAGTGACACAGCCACAGCCGCGGCTCGGCACTCGCGCGCCGCGCGACGCGAATCACTTCGGGCGCGGCGTTCGGGTCCTTCACGTCGAGCGAGAGCTCGAACGCGGCGCCGAGCTCGGCATACAAATCGGCGAGCTCGGGCACGTGCGCGGGAAGCTCCGCGCGCCGGCATGCCGCGAACGCGCGGCCGTCGGGCGCGACGCCGTCGTGGTCGAGCACCGCCACGCCGTCGCCGGTGAGCCACACGTCGGACTCGAGCCCGCTCGCGCCGAGCTCGAGCGCCAGCGCGAACGCCGGCAGCGTGTTCTCGGGCGCGTCCGCCGAGGCGCCGCGGTGCGCGAAGCCGATGCAGGCCACGCGCGCAGGGTAACGCGGTGAGGGGGCGCGCGCGTTGGGCGCTCCTGGCGCTCGCGTTCGCGGGCTTCGTCGGCCTGGGCCTGCCCGACGGGCTGCTCGGCGTGGCGTGGCCCGAGATGCGCGCGGAGTTCGCGCTGCCGCAGGGTGCGCTCGGCGCACTGCTCGCGGCGCTCACCGCAGGCTACGTGCTCGGCAGCTTCGGCGCGGGCGCGCTGTTGCGGCGCCTGCGCGCCGGGCCGCTGCTCGCGGGGGCATTCGCGTCGTCGGCGGCGGCCTCGAGCGCGTACGCGGTCGCGCCGAGCTGGCTCGCGCTCGCGCCGTTCGGCCTGTTCGCGGGCCTCGGCGCCGGCGCGATCGACACGGCGGGCCCGGCGCTCGTGGCGGGCGCGCTCGCGCTGGGAGCGGCGGTGTGGCGGCTGCAGTCGCTCGGGCTCGGGCTTGCGAACGAGCCCGCGGGTCGGGAAGCTCGCCGCGCATGAGCGACACACGGTGGTGGCACGCCCGGCACTTGTCCGCGCGGCGCGAAGCGCTCGAGGTGCGGACGCGCATCGCCACGGGGCTCCGCGCCTGGCTCGCGCGGGAGGGCTTCGTCGAGGTCGAGACGCCCATGCTGCAGGTGTCGCCCGGGCTCGAGCCGCACCTGTTCGCGTTCGAGACGCGCCTGCGCGATCCGCACGGCGGCCCCGAGCGCGCGCTCTACCTGCGCACGTCGCCCGAGTTCACGCTGAAGAAGCTCCTCGTCGCCGGCCTCCCGCGCATCTTCGAGCTCGGCCGCGCGTTCCGGAACGCCGAGCGCTCGTCGACGCACCACCCCGAGTTCACCTTGCTCGAGTGGTACCGCGCGGGCGCGACGTACGAGGCGCTCTTTCGCGACTGCGCCGAGATTATGCGTGCCGCCGCCGACTCCGCCGGGGTGACTCGCTTCCGCTGGCGCGGCGCCGAGTGCGACCCGCGCGAAGAGCCGGAGCGCATCACGGTGCGTGATGCGTTCGCAAAGCACGCCGGGCTCGACGTCTCGTCGCTGCGGCGCCGCCCGCGCGACGAGTTCGAGACGGAGTTCTTCCGCGCGTTCCTGGAGAAGGTCGAGCCGCGCCTCGGCAGCGGCCGCGCGACGCTGCTCGTGGACTGGCCGATCGAGCTCGCGGCGCTCGCGCGCGCCAAGCCGGGCGCGCCCGACGTCGCAGAGCGCGCGGAGCTGTTCGTCTGCGGGCTCGAGCTCGCCAACGGCTGGAGCGAGCTCACGGACCCGGCCGAGCAGCGCCGCCGCTTCGCACGCGACGTGGCGGAGAAGGCGCGTCTCTACGGCGAGCGCTATCCCATCGACCCGGACTTCCTGGCCGCGCTCGAGCACGGCCTGCCCGAGAGCGCGGGCATGGCGCTCGGCTTCGACCGCCTGGTGATGTGCGCGACCGGGGCGGAGCGGATCGACGACGTGCTGTTCGCGCCGGTGGACGAGGGATGAAGCAGACGATCGACATGGACGACCGCGCGAGCGCTCTACACCAGATTGCGTCGCGCTGGGCGGTGGGGTGGACGCCATCGGTCGCCGCGCGCATGGACGTCGCCGACCCGCGCGACCCGCTGGCGCGCCAGTTCGTGCCCGATCCGGCCGAGCTCGAGGCCGCGCCGGGCGAGCTGGAGGACCCGATCGGCGACGGCTCGCACTCGCCCGTGAAGGGCGTCGTGCACCGCTACCCCGACCGCGTGCTGCTCGTGCCGACGCACGCGTGCGCCGTGTACTGCCGCTTCTGCTTCCGCCGCGAGCGCGTCGGCCCGGGCGGCGAAGCGCTGTCGCCGGCGGAGCTCGAGCGCGCGCTGGCGTACGTGGCGGCCGATTCGCGCATCTGGGAGGTGATCCTGTCGGGCGGCGATCCGCTGCTGCTGTCGCCGCGGCGGCTCGGCGACGTCGTGCGCGCGCTCGACGCGATTCCGCACGTGCAGGTGATCCGCGTGCACACCCGCGTGCCCGCGCTCGACCCGGACCGGGTCACCGACGCGCTCGTCGAGGCGCTGCGCACCGAGAAAGCCTTGTGGGTCGTGCTGCACGCGAACCACGCGCGCGAGCTCGACCCCGCGGCGCGCGCGGCGTGCGCGCGCATCGCGCGCGCCGGCATCCCCATGCTCGCGCAGACGGTGCTCCTCGCCGGCGTGAACGACGACCCCGCCGCGCTCGAAGCGCTGTTCCGCGCGCTCGTCGCCATGCGCGTGAAGCCGTACTACCTGCACCACCTGGACCCGGCGCCGGGTACGTCGCGCTTCCGCACGTCCATCGAGGCGGGCCAGGAGCTGGTGCGCAGCCTGCGCGGGCGCGTCTCGGGGCTGTGTCAGCCGACGTACGTGCTCGACATCCCCGGCGGCGCGGGCAAGGTGCCGATCGGCCCCGCGTACCTCGACGAGGCGCGCGACGGCGAGCGGCGCGTCGTGCGCGACTGGCAGGGCAAGCCGCACGCGTACGACGACCGCTAGCGCGCGCTACTCGCTCTTCTCTTCGAGGAAGCGGTCGACGAGCGCGCGCCCGCGGTCGCGCGGCGCAAACAGCTGCGCGAGCACACGGTTGCGCGCCGCGGACGCCAGGTAGAAGCGCTCGTACTGCTCGCCGCGGCTGCCGAGCGCGCTGCCCGCGAAGTCCCACGCGAGCCGGAAGATGCGCGTGCGCGTCTCGGCTGCGAGCCCCTTCGCGCCCTGCAGGTACTTCGCGAGCAGCGGCGCGAGGTCGGGGTCCTGGAGCTGCGACTCGGTCGGCGTGGCGAGCACGTTGTGCGAACCGATGAGCCGCAGGATCTCGTTCACGCGCGGCATCCACACGGGCATGAAGTGGCGCATCTGCGCGAGCGGCGCGCCGTTCGGGAACCACACGCCGTTGCCCCACTCGAACGCTTCGGCCTCGGCCGTGCGCATCGCCACGCGCGTCAGCTCGGCGTAGCCGAGCAGCTCGCCCAGGAGCTCGAGCGTGCGCTCGCTCTTGTCGCCGATGGCCTCGGCCATCCTACACGCCAGTGCGTAGGCGAACTCGAGCTTCGTATGCGCGCGGATCATCGTCTGCTGCATGACGTTCGGATACCAGCCGGTCATGAGCACCTGGTTGTAGACGTCCACGTTGCCCGCGATGAAGATGCGCTCGCGCGGCACCTCGACGTCGTCGAAGATCACGAACGCGTCCTGCTCGTCGAAGCGGCTCGAGAACGGGTGGTCGAAGCGGTTCGTGCCGCGCGACAGGCTGTCGCGGCAGAGCAGCTTGAGCCCCGGCGTCGCGAGCGGGATCGAGAACGCCAGCGCGTAGCGCTGGCCGTCGGCCGGGATCGGATGGCCGGGATATACCGCGATCTCGTTCGCGAACGGCGCAAGCGTCGCGAGGATGCGCGCGCCGCGCACGACGATGCCGTGCGACGTCCTCTCGACCTCGTGCAGCGCGATCTCGCCACCGCCGGCCGCGACGTCGGGCTGGCTCTTGTCGACGGTCGGATGGATCAGCGTGTGCGTGAGCGCCAGATCGCGCCGGCGGAGCTCCTTCTGGAAGCTCACCAGGTTCGCGGCGCCGGCTTCGTTGCCGAACGCGCCCCACTCGTCGTCGCGGCCCGCGAAGCCGGCGAACGTGACGTTCATGTAGTCGGGCGTGCGGCCCATGACGCCGACGGTGTGCTCGGCGATCCGCTCGAGACAGCGGCGGCGCCGCTCGAGGTCCGCGCGCGAGCGCGGGATCAGATGCGACAGGTTGATCGGCTCGCCGGTCTCGGGGTCGGGCGTGAGGCACTGCACCGGGTGCGCGTGCTGCAGGTCGAACACCTCGGCCAGCAGCCGCGCCGCACCCGACAGCGCCGGGTGCGAGACCACGTCGCGCACGCGCTCGCCGTCGACCCAGATCTCCCGGCCGTCGCGGAGGCTCTCGAGGAACTGCTCGCCGGTGCGCGCGCCCATCGAGGCGAGTCTACGCCGGGCTGGAACGCGACGAAAGCGGACGGCTGCGGGCCGCGAGGCAGGCGGCCAGCGCGAGCAGGGACGAAGCGAGCACACTCGGCTCGGGCACGGTGAAGGCGTCGATCGTGACGTCGTACAGGACGGTGCTCTCGGTGAAGCCGCCGGTGCAGGTGCCGTGTCCGAAATCCTCGCAGCTCTGCTGCAGGAGCTGGATGTCCCGGGTCTCGAATACTCCGGCGTCGGGCGGACTGGCAGGCGGCAACGGTCCGGTGAGCCCGCTCCACGCCGTTCCGTCGCCGTCTCTGAGCAAGAGCTGCCAGAGACCGTTCCCCCAGTAAACGCTGTACGGATGCAGGAGCGACGGCGCGCTCAGATACGTGTACATGCTGCCCACGGACACGTAGTCGGGCGAGCCCGGAGCGCCGCTCCCGTCGCCGACCGCGAGAACCTGGGTATCGGTGAAGCCCTGCGCCGCGTGCG
>DATJZN010000045.1:0-3025 GCA_035499075.1 Myxococcota bacterium
TTCGCGCCGAGCAGGATCTCCACGCCGTCGCGCTCGAGCGCCGCGCGCACGACCGCCGCGCCGTCGGCGTCCTCGCGGATCAGCACCTGCTCGGCGACCTCGATCAGTGTCACCCGCACGCCGAGGCGCTGGAACGCCTGCGCCAGCTCGCAGCCGATCGGGCCCGCGCCGAGCACCGCCAGCCGCTCGGGCCGCGCGACCAGCGACCACACCGTCTCGTTCGTGAGGAATCCGGCCTCGGCGAGCCCCGGAATCGCGGGCGGCAGCGCGCGCGCGCCGGTCGCGATCACGGCGCGCTTGAAGCGGAGCGTCGCGCCGCCGACCTCGAGCGCATCGGGCCCGGTGAACCGGCCCCGGCCCAAGAACACGTCGACGCCGAGCCCCGCGTAGCGCTGCGCCGAGTCGTGCGGCGCGATCTCGGCGCGCACGCGCCGCACGCGCTCCATCACGGCCGGGAAGTCGACGTCGACCGCGCCGACCCTGACCCCATATTGTGTCGCAGCGCGCGCGTCCGCCGCCGCACGCGCCGCGCGCACGAGCGTCTTCGACGGGACGCAGCCCACGTTCAAGCAGTCGCCGCCAAGCCACGCCTTCTCGACGAGCGCGACCTTCGCGCCGAGCCCGGCCGAGACGATCGCCGCCACGAGCCCCGCCGTGCCGCCGCCCAGCGCGACCAGGTCGTAGCGCGCGGCCGGCGTCGGGTTGCGCCAGGCCGGCGGGTGGACGCTCTCGAGCAGCGCGCGGTTCCACTCGTCGCGCGGCAGGAGCTCGAGCGCTTCGCTCACGACACGAGCGCTCCGCCGCAGCTCGAGCCCGCGCCCGCCGTGCAGCCGAAGCAGTGCTCGGCCGTCGCGATGCGCAGATCGGCGAGCTCGGCGAAGCTCGCCACGTCCCAGAGCGTGCGGCGCGCGCCACCGAGCGGCAGCTCGAGCGCCTGGTTGAAGTCGCAATCGAACAGCGCGCCCTGCCAGTCGACCGACACCGTATCCCGACACATGAGATGCGGCAGCGCGGCCGGGTTGAAGCTCTCCTCGAGGAGCTTGCGGTACGCGTCGAGCTCGCCGCGCCGGCGCAGCCAGTCGGCGTGCCGCGTGATCGCCATGTTCGTCAGCGTGAGGAGCCGGCCGAACACGATGCCGTGCTGGCGCGCGAGCTCGCGCTTGTAGTCCGCCTCGAGACTCGCCTGCGCCGGCGGCAGCGACGCGCCGGTCGGGTTGTACACCAGGTCGAGCGACAGCCCGGTGCCGGGCGCGCCGTAGCCGAGCGCGTTCAGGCGCTTCAGTGCGGCGATGCTGCGCTCGAACACGCCGCGGCCGCGCTGCCCGTCGACGTTCCCCTCCTGGTAGCACGGCAGCGACGCCACGATCTCGACGCGCTCGCCCGCCAGGAACTCGGCCAGATCCTCCTGGCCGGGCTCGTCGAGGATCACCAGGTTGCAGCGGTCCATCACGCGCCGCCCGAGCCGCCGCACGTTGCGGACGAGCGCGCGGAAGCCGGGGTGCAGCTCCGGCGCGCCGCCCGTCAGATCCACGACCTCGACCTCGGGCGCCGCGGCGAGCAGCTCGAGCGCGCGCGCGAGCACGGCGTCGCTCATCCTCTCCGTGCGCCTGGGCGACGACTCGACGTGGCAGTGATGACACGCGATGTTGCACTGCCGCGTCAGGTTCATCTGCAGGACGCGTGCGGCGCCGCGCCGGAGCTCGGATCGATCGCGGGCGGCGAGCGCGGCGTCGAAGGCGTTCATGAAGTCGAGGATATCCCAGCCCGTCGCCCGGTTCGCCCTGCTGCTCGCGCTGCTCGTGCCCGGGCTCGCGCAGGCGCAGTACCGCTCGCCGTCGCAGCCGTCCGAGCCCGACCAGACGTACGGCCCGCAGCCGCACCCGAAGGAGGACGCGGTCGCCATCGCGTTCCTCTCCGGGCGCTATGCGACACCGCTCACGTGCAAGCGCTCGGACGGCACGTCGTTCGATCTGCAGCAGTCCATCGTGTTCAAGGAAGCGCCCGAGGAAGGCGGCGGCGACATCATCAAGGCGACATTCTTCGGTGTCGACGTCAGCGACGTGGCGTACTGCTACAACCTGATCGAGCGCCGCGTGGTCGACCGCCGCGGCACGATCCTGCTGCACTTCCGCTCGCACAACCGCGCCGACCTCGGCATCTCGGACTTCCGGCGCGCGCTGATGGCGGGCCCGCTCACGTACAACGCGCACGAGGGCTCGCTCACCGAGCGCGGCATCGGCACGGACCCGGAGTTCGGCGAGACGAAGACGCTGTCGTTCGACGGCGGCGACAGCCGCGTCGTGCTCGACGTCGTGCCGAACGGCAGCGACGGCGCGAAGCTGCTGGCGGGCTTCGAGGTGCCCAGCACGGCGGTCCAGCCCACGGCCAAGGACATGCCGAAGCGCTTCTCGTTCCACTTCTACGCGAAAGATGGCAGCGACTTCGTGGTCTACGCCGTCGAGGAAGTGAGGAAGCGGAGATAGCCTCGCCAACCCCCTGGTAGGCGGAGTTGCGCGCGAGTTGCCTGCGTAAAGCGTCCTTGCAGGTCCGTCGATACCACGAGGCGATGGAGGGCAGATGTCCGAGCCAAAGGTCGAGCGCCGGCGCCTCCGCAGGATCCTGAAGCGGATCCCCGCCGCGTTCGAGTCCGGCCGCCTGCGCGGCAAGGGCCACATCAAGAACGTCTCGAAGGAAGGCCTCTTCCTGCGCACGAGCGTGCTGCCCCCCGTGGGCGACGAGGTGCGCGTGCTCTTCCACGACCGCAACGGCTCGAAGGTCGAGGTCCGCGGCGTCGTCCGCTGGACCACCGACCAGCTCCCGCCCGCCTCCAAGGCCAAGCCCGGCTTCGGCGTCTACATCGCGCGCGGCAACGACGTCTTCGACGACTTCTTCGAGCAGATCCTGCTCGGCTGATCGCTGCCCCGAAATCGCCCGCTAGACTTTCGCTCACGTCCCCGTAGCTCAGGTGGATAGAGCGGCTGCCTCCTAAGCAGCAGGTCGTGCGTTCGAATCGCGCCGGGGACGC
>DATJZN010000046.1:0-56298 GCA_035499075.1 Myxococcota bacterium
GAGCGACGGCCTACACCAAGCGGTGGAGGCCAAGGAGCGCGTCCAGGTCCAGAACGAGAGCCAGACCTACGCGACGATCACGTTCCAGAACTACTTCCGCATGTACGAGAAGCTCGCGGGCATGACCGGCACCGCGGACACGGAAGCGCAGGAGTTCGCGAGCATCTACAAGCTCGACGTGGTCGTCATCCCGACGCATCGGCCGATGGTCCGCAAGGACCACGAGGACGTCGTCTACCGCACCAAGGGCGAGAAGTGGAAGGCCGTCGCCGACGAGATCGAGGAGCGGCACAAGCACGGCCAGCCCGTCCTCGTCGGCACCATCGCGATCGAGACGAGCGAGATGCTCTCGGCGCGGCTGAAGAACCGCGGCATCCGCCACAACGTCTTGAACGCGAAGCAGCACCAGCGCGAGGCCGAGATCGTCGCGCAGGCGGGCCGGCTCGGCTCCGTCACGATCTCGACGAACATGGCCGGCCGCGGCACGGACATCTGGCTCGGCGGCAATCCGAACATGCTCATGCGCTCGCGCGGGCTCGACCCCGACTCGCCCGAGAACAAGGACGAGCTCGCGAAGCTGACGGCCACGTGCAGCGACGAGCGCGAGAAGGTCCTCGCGGCCGGCGGCCTGCACGTGCTGGGTACCGAACGCCACGAGTCGCGGCGCATCGACAACCAGCTGCGCGGCCGCTCGGGCCGCCAGGGCGACCCCGGCTCGTCGCGCTTCTACCTGTCGCTCGAGGACGACCTGCTGCGCATCTTCGGCTCCGACCGCATCTCGGGGCTCATGAAGCGGCTCGGCATGGAAGAGGGCGAGGCGATCGAGGCGCGCATGCTGTCCGGCGCGATCGAGCGCGCGCAGCGCAAGGTCGAGGTGCGCAACTTCGACGTGCGCAAGCACCTGCTCGAGTACGACGACGTCATGAACAAGCAGCGCGTGAGCATCTACGCGTGGCGCACGAACGTGCTGTCGAGCGACGACATGCGCTCGGAGTACGCCGACCTGGCGCACGAGCTCGCGGGCGAGATCGTTGCGGCGACCATTCCGCAGAAGGGCGACGCCGACGTCGAGAGCTACGTGCGCGAGGTGCAGGCGCAGTTCGCGCTCGCGCTCGACCCGAAGGACCCCGCGCTCGAGGGCTCGATCGACCGCGAGGCCGTGCTCGCGAACCTGGTCGAGCGCGTCGACGCGAAGCTGGACGAGAAGATCGAGATGTTCGCCGACATCGCGCGTCGGCTCAGCGACTTCAACCCGCCCACGTTCGACGGCATCGCGCGCGGCATCCTGCTCCAGACGCTCGACCAGCTCTGGAAGGACCACCTGCTCACGATGGACCACCTGAAGGAGGGCGTCGGGCTGCAGGGCTACGCGGGCAAGGACCCGAAGCGCGTCTACCAGACCGAGGGCTTCGAGCTCTTCCGCGAGATGTTCGCGCGCATCCGCTCCCGCGCGGTCGAGCAGCTGTTCCGCGTGATGATCCAGGAGCCATCGCCCGAGCGGCTCGCCGAGCTGCGCGCCGCCGAGGAGGCGCGGCGCGCCGCGCAGCAGCGGCGGCTGCACGAGCAGCACGGCGGCTCGCCGGCCGAGGCACCGGTCGTGCAGCAGACGGTGACGCGCGAGGGGCCCAAGGTCGGCCGCAACGACCCGTGCCCGTGCGGCTCGGGCAAGAAGTTCAAGAAGTGCCACGGAGCGGGGGCGTAGTGGCGTGGCGATCTCGGTGCGCGGCTTCCGGGCGGCGGGCGTCGCCTGCGGCATCAAGCCCAGCGGCAAGCCCGACCTAGCGCTCGTCGTCTCGGACCGGCCGGCGGCTGCGGCCGCCGTGTTCACCACCAGCCGCTTTCCGGGCGCGCCCGTGGTGGTGTCGCGCGAGCACCTGCGCGGCGGCCGCGCGCGCGGCCTGGTCGCGAACAGCGGCGTGTCGAACGTGGCGAACGGGGCGCGCGGGCTGCGCGATGCGCGCGAGATGACGCGACTCCTGGCGGACGCGATCGGGGCGCGCCCGCGCGAGATCCAGGTCGCGTCGACGGGCGTGATCGGCCGGCGGCTGCCGATGGAGCGCCTGCGCGCGGGCATTCCGCGCGCGGTGGCCGCGCTCTCGCCGCACGGCTTCGAGAGCGCGGCCGAGGCGATCCTCACCACCGACACCGTCGCGAAGCTCGTGTCGCGGCGCGGGCGCGGCTACGCGCTGGCGGGCTTCGCGAAGGGCGCGGGCATGATCATGCCGCGCATGGCGACGATGCTGGCGTATCTGGTGACCGATCTCGCGGTCGAGCCGGCGCTGTTGCGGCGCGCGCTGCGCGGCGCCGTCGACGCGACCTTCAACGCGCTCACCATCGACGGCGAGACGAGCACGAGCGACACGGTGCTCGTGCTGGCGAACGGCGCCGCGGGAAATACACTTATCGGTGTAGGTTCGCCGCGCGCGCGCGAGTTCGAGCGGCTGCTCGCCGACGCCAGCGCCGAGCTCTGCGAGCGCCTGGCGCGCGACGGCGAGGGTGTGACGAAGCTCGCGAGCGTGGCCGTCGCCGGCGCGCGCAGCGACCGCGACGCCGACCGCGTGGCGCGCTCGGTCGCGAACTCGGCGCTCGTGAAGACCGCGCTCTTCGGCGGCGACCCGAACTGGGGCCGCGTCGTGCAGGCCGTGGGCGCAGCCGGCGTCGCGCTGCGGCCCGCCCAGGTCGACGTGCGCATCGGCGGTGCGCAGCTGCTGCGCCGCGGCGAGCCGGCGGGCGGCGCCGCCGCGCTGCGCCGCGCCGAGCGCGCCATGAAGGCGAAGCAGGTCGACATCGAGATCTCGATCGGCCGCGGCCCGGGCCGCGCCCGCATCCTGACCACCGATCTGTCCTACGAGTACGTCCGCGTGAACGCCGAGTACACCACATAGTGTAGGGGTCGCCTTGGTCCGCCACGTCGTCCTGTTCCGCTGGAAGCCCGGCACGTCGCCGACCGACGTCGCGGCGCTCGAGCGCGCGCTCGCCGGGCTGCCGAAGCTCGTGCCGTCGATCCGCCGCTACCGCTTCGGCCGCAGCCTGGGCCTGGGCCCCGGCGGCTTCGACTTCGCGGTGATCGCCGACTTCGACGACGCCGCGGGCTGGCGCGAGTACTGGGCGAACGACGCGCACCAGCAGCTCATCGCCGAGCGCGTGCGGCCCATCACCCAGGAGCGCGCGGCGCTCCAGCTCGAGCTCGACGAGTGATCGAGCTCGTGCTCGTGCGCCACGCCCAGCCCGACTGGGAGCCGGGCGGGCGCGCGGTCGACCACCCCGAGCTCTCGGGCCACGGCCGGCGGCAGGCCGAAGCCGTGGCCGATGCGCTCGCGGGCGAGCACTTCGACCACTTTTACACCAGCACCCTGCAGCGCGCGGTCGAGACCGCCGAGTTCGTCGCGCGCGCGAAGAACGTCCGCTTCGAGCAGTGCGCGTGGCTCGACGAGCTGCGCCTGCCGCCGCTCGAGGGCCAGACCTCGGACCAGGTCGAGCGCTTCTTCGCCGACGCGCGCGCCCGCGACCTGGAGAAGTGGTGGGACGGCGCGCCCGGCGGTGAGTCGTTCCGGCACATGTACGAGCGCGTCACCAGCGGCCTCGAGGCTCTGCTCGAAGGCCAGCACGGCCTGCGCAAGCACGACAACTCCGGCTACCGGCTGTGGCACCCGCCGGCGCTCGACCAGCGCATCCTGATCGTGGCACACGAGGGCACCAACGCCGTCATCCTGTCGCGGCTGCTCGACATCGAGCCCGTGCCCTGGACCTGGGTGCGCTTCTCGAGCTACTGGGCGGCCATCTCGCGCGTCGCCACGGTGCCGATCTCGGACGCCTACGCCTTCGTGCTCCGCAGCTTCAACGACTGGGAGCACCTGCGACCGCTCGGCCTTCCGCCCGGCGGCCGCCGCGGGTGAAATTCCTGAGATTCCGAGAACTTGTGGTTGAGCGGCTGCCGGCGGTCTGCTATACCCGCGGGCCAACGTCACACGCCTCGGCCCGCTTCGGGTCGCCCGGCTGCGCGGCTCGCGCACCCGGACGCTGAGCGGCGGGTTCCTCCGGGCGGCGCCGAGCGCCGCAATCGGAACGGACCCGAGAGGCGGAGGAAGAACCCGAAGGAGTCATCCCCACATGTCCATGCCCGCAGTCTCCATGCGCGAGCTGCTCGAGGCCGGCGTCCACTTCGGCCACCAGACGCGCCGCTGGCACCCATCGATGAAGCCGTTCATCTACGGCGAGCGGAACGGCGTCCACATCATCAACCTGCAGCTGACGCTGCCGCGCTTCCGCGACGCGCTCGACTTCATCCGCGAGACCACCGCGACCGGCGGCACCGTGCTGTTCGTCGCCACCAAGCGCCAGGCGCAGGACATCGTCGCCGAGCAGGCGCGCGCTTGCGGCCAGCCGTTCGTGCACCGGCGCTGGCTCGGCGGGATGCTCACGAACTTCCGCACGATCCGGCGCGGCATCGAGCGCTACAAGGAATTGAACGAGCTGCTCGGCAACGAGGAGAGCTCGGCACAGCTGTCGAAGAAGGAGAAGTCGCGGCTCGTGCGCGAGCAGCTCAAGCTGCACAAGGCGTTCGAGGGCATCGTCGACATGGAGCGCACGCCCGACGCGCTGTTCGTGATCGACGTGCGCCGCGAGGCCATCGCGATCCTCGAGGCGCGCCGCCTCGGCATTCCCGTGATCGCGGTCGTCGACTCGAACTGCGACCCGCACGGCATCGACCTGTCGATCCCGGGCAACGACGACGCGCTGCGCGCGATCCGGCTCTACTGCGAGAAGGTCGCCGAGGCCTGTCGCGAAGGGAAGGAGCTCTACAACTCGCGCATCGTCGAGCAGCGCCCCGAGGACGCCCAGGAAGGCGAAGAGGCGGCGCCGAAGCACGGCAAGCGCGTCGTCGAGATCACGCAACCCGCGCGCCGCCCGGCGCGCATGGAGCGCATGGCGGAGGAGCGCCGCCGCGAGGAGCTCGAGGAGGCCGCGGACTTCGCGCTGGGCCTCACCGACTCGCCGGTCCCGGCTCCGACCGCGGAAGAAGAGCCAGCCAAGACCGAGGCGGACGCGGCGACGCCCGCCGAGTGACCGACCGAAGCGAAGCGAGAAACGGGGGAGCGAGTTGGCCGAGATCTCGGCAGGGCAGGTGAAGGAGCTCCGCGAGCAGACCGGCGCGGGCATGATGGACTGCAAGAAGGCGCTCGCCGAGGCGAGCGGCGACACGGCGCGGGCCATCGAGATTCTGCGCGAGCGGGGCATCGCCAAGGCGAGCAAGCGCGTGGGCCGCGCGGGCTCCGAAGGGCGCGTCATTGCCGCGGTGGGGCAGGGCGGCCGGCTCGGCGCGCTCGTCGAGCTCAACTGCGAGACCGACTTCGTCGCCAAGACCGACGACTTCACGGCGCTCGGCGACCAGCTCGCCCAGACCGCCATCGCGCATTCGATCCACAGCGTCGACGAGCTGCTCGACCGCGACAAGCTGCGCGACAAGCTGACCGCGGCCGTCGCGAAGCTCGGCGAGGACCTGGCCGTGCGGCGGGTCGCCCGCGTCGAGGCGCCCCCGCAGGGCTTCGTGTCGAGCTACGTCCACGCGGGCGGGAAGATCGGCACGCTCGTCGCGATCGAGAGCCCGAGCCCCGCGAAGCCGGAAGTGCGCGCGTTCGCGCACAACGTCTGCATGCACGTGGCCGCCACCAGCCCGGCGAGCCTGTCGCGTGAAGATCTGCCCAAGGCGGTCGTCGACGACGAGCGGCGCGTGCTCGCGGCGCAGGCGGCGAGCGAGGGCAAGCCGCCGCAGATCGTCGAGCGCATGATCGAAGGGCGGCTCGCGAAATTCTTCAAGGAAGTGGTGCTGCTCGAACAGGGACTCGTCATGGATCCCGACAAGACCGTGGGTAAGGCAGCGCAGGAGGTCGGCGCGAAGGTGCTCGCCTTCCGGCGCTTCCAACTCGGAGAAGCCGCCGAGGGATGAAACCGGCGTACAAACGCGTCCTGCTCAAGATCTCGGGGCAGAGCCTCGCGGGCGAGCGCGGCTTCGGGATCGACTCCAAGACGATCCAGGCGACGGCGCGCGAGATCGTCGAGGTCGCCGGCGCGGGCGTCGAGCTCGGCGTGGTGTGCGGCGGCGGCAACATCATCCGCGGCATCACGGCCTCGGCCGAGGGCATCAACCGCACTGCGGCGGACTACATGGGCATGCTGGGCGGCGTGATCAACGCGCTCGCGCTGCAGGACGCGCTCGAGAAGTGCGGCGCCGAGACGCGGCTGCTCTCGGCGATCGAGATCAAGCAGGTCGCCGAGCCGCACATCCGCCGCCGCGCGGTCCGCCACCTGGAGAAGGGCCGCATCGTCATCTTCGCGGCGGGCACGGGCAATCCATTCTTCACCACCGACACGGGAGCGGCGCTCCGCGCCATGGAGATCGGCGCCGAGGTGCTGCTCAAGGGCACGCGCGTCGACGGCGTATACGACTCCGACCCGGAGAAGTTCCCCGGCGCGCAGCGCTTCGACCGGGTCACCTACCGCGAGTTCCTGCACCAGAACCTGGGCGTGATGGACGCGACGGCGATCTCGCTCTGCCAGGACAACAAGCTGCCGATCGTCGTGTTCAACATGAGCACGCCCGGGAACGTTTCGAAGGTGGTCTGCGGAGAGGCGATCGGCACGCTCGTGAGTGCCTAGCGCCCCCGGAGGAGAGGATGGCCGACGAGAGCAGCGACCTGGTCATTTCCGAGGCGAAGGACGCCATGCAGAAGAGCATCGCGGGGTTCACGCACGACCTCGCGAAGATCCGCACGGGGCGTGCGAACCCGGCCCTGCTCGAGGGCCTGCAAGTCGACTACTACGGCACGCCGACGCCGATCAAGAAGCTCGCGCAGCTGAACGCGCCGGAGGCGCGGCTGATCACGATCCAGCCGTTCGACCGCAGCGCCATCGCCGAGATCGAGAAGGCCATCCACAAGGCCAACCTCGGCGTCTCCCCGGTGTCCGACGGCAAGATCGTGCGCGTGCCGATCCCCGAGCTCACCGAGGAGCGCCGCAAGGAGCTCGTGAAGCAGGTCAAGAAGCTCGGCGAAGAGCACAAGATCGGCGTGCGCAACGCCCGGCGCGACGCCATGACCATGGTGAAAGACTTCCAGAAGGACGGCGACCTCGCCGAGGACGTTGCGCATCAGGTCTCCGAGAAGATCCAGAAGCTGACCGACGACTACACCGCGCAGATCGACAAAGCGGTGGAGGCGAAGGAAAGCGAGCTCATGAAGGTCTGAGGTCGCGAGTGTCTCGCCTGGACCCGCGCAAGATCCCGCGCCATGTGGCGATCATCCCCGACGGCAACGGCCGCTGGGCGGAGAACCGCGGGCTGCCGCGGGTGGCGGGCTATCGCAATGGCGCCGAGATCGTGCGCGAGATCGTCCGCGGCGCGCACGAGCTCGGCATCCAGTGGCTCACCTTCTACGCGTTCTCGACGGAGAACTGGAAGCGCCCGAGCGAAGAGATCGACGCCATCATGGCGTACCTCGAGGAATACATCGTGCGCGACGCCGACGAGCTCGTGCGCAACGGCATCCGCGTGGACGCGATCGGCCGGCTGTCGAACCTGTCGCCGCGCATCCAGGCGCAGCTCGGCGACTTGATCCGCCGCACCGAGTCGAACGACGAGATGCGCCTCACGTTCGCGCTGTCGTACGGCGGGCGCGCGGAGATCGTCGACGCGGTGCGCGGCATCGCGCGCGCGGTCGAGGCGGGTGTGCTCGAGCCCGAGGCGATCGACGAGAAGTGCGTGCAGGCGAACCTGTACTGCAAGGACATGCCCGATCCGGACCTCCTGATCCGCACGGGCGGCGAGCACCGCATCTCGAACTTCCTGCTCTGGCAGCTGGCGTACACCGAGTTCTTCACGAGCGACGCGCTCTGGCCCGACTTCACCAAGTCGAAGCTCGTCGACGCGGTGTGCGCCTTCCAGCAGCGCGAGCGGCGCTTCGGCCGCACGAGCGCCCAGACGCAGGACGACAAGCCGTGAAGCGGCTGGCCGTCCTCGGCTCGACGGGCTCGATCGGCACGCAGACGCTCGACGTCGTCGCGCGCTTCCCCGAGCGCCTGAGCGTGACCGCGCTGTCGGCGGGGCGCTCGATCGACCTCCTGGTGCAGCAGTGCAAGCAGTTCCGCCCGGAGCTCGTGTCCGTCGCCCGCGCCGAGGACGTCGCGCGGGTGCGCGACGCCGTGGGCGAGCCGAAGCTGCGCATCGTGTCGGGACCCGAGGGCCTGCTCGAGGTGGCGACGCACGATGCCGACCTCGTCGTCGGCGCGCTGGTCGGCAGCGCCGGCCTCGCGCCCATCGCCGCTGCGCTCGAGCTGGGCCGCGACGTCGCGCTCGCGAACAAGGAGGTGCTGGTCACGGGCGGTCCGCTCGTGCTCGACCTCGCGAAGCGCAAGGGCGCCCGGGTGCTGCCCATCGATTCCGAGCACGTCGCGATCGCGCAGTGTCTCGCGGGTCACCCGCGCGCGTCGGTGCGCAAGATCTGGCTCACGGCGTCGGGCGGCCCGTTCCGCCGCGCGAGCGCCGAGGCCGTCGCACGCGCCACGCCCGAGGACGCGCTCAAGCACCCGAACTGGGACATGGGCGCGAAGATCACGATCGACTCGGCGACGCTCATGAACAAGGGCTTCGAGGTGATCGAGGCGCGCTGGCTGTTCGACTTGCCGGTCGAGCAGATCGGGGTGCTCGTGCACCCGGAGAGCATCATCCACTCGCTCGTCGAGTTCTCCGACGGCGCGTGGCTCGCGCAGCTCGGCATCCCCGATATGCGCATCCCGATCGCCTACACTCTCGGGATGCCGGAACGGCTCCCCCTGCCGGACTTGCCGGCGCTCGATCTCCTGGGCCTGGGCGCCTTGCACTTCGAAGCGCCCGACCTGGTGCGCTTCCCCGCGCTGCGCCTCGCCTTCGAGGCACTTGCCGCCGGAGGAACCGCACCTGCCGCTCTGAACGGCGCCAACGAGATCGCAGTTGCGGCGTTTCTTGCGCGCGAGATTCCGTTCACGGCGATCGCCGAAACGGCCGAAGAGGTGTTGGAGGCCGTGCCGGTCCTGCCGGGCCTGTCGCTCGCGGAGATCTGCGAGGTCGACGAGCGCGCCCGTGCGCACGCGCGCCGCCGCGTCGAGGAGCGACTGCATTGAATCTCGAGTCGGTGTTCAACACGCTGATGCCGTTCGTGCTGCTCCTCGGCGTCCTCGTGTTCATCCACGAGCTCGGCCACTTCGCCGTCGCGAAATGGCTGGGCGTGAAGGTGGAGAAGTTCTCGATCGGCTTCGGGCCGTCGCTGTTCTCGCGTCGCCACGGCGAGACCGAGTACGTGCTCGCGGCGCTGCCGCTCGGCGGCTTCGTGAAGATGCTCGGCGAGATTCCCGGCGAGGAGCTCGACCCGGCCGAGGCCTCGCGCGCGTTCAACACGCGCCCGGTGTGGCAGCGCATCGCGATCTCGCTCGCGGGCCCCGTGATGAACCTGCTGCTGCCCGTGTTCCTGATCGCCGCGATCCTGATGAGCGGCGTGCCCACGCCGACCTCGCGCATCGGCAGCGTCGAGCCCGGCTCGGCGGCCGAGAAGGCGGGCATCCGCGAGGGCGACCGCGTCGTCGCGGTGAACGGCGAGTCGCTGTGGCGCTGGCAGGACCTCGAAGCGAAGCTCGAAGCGCCCGGCCCCGCGGAGCTCGCGCTCTCCGTCGAACGCGGCGCCGAGACGCGCGAGGTCGCGCTCGCGCGCGAGAAGGCCGACGGCGGCGGCTGGAAGGACTCGGGCCTGTCGTTCCACACGCCCGTCGCGCGCGTCGGCGTGCCCGACGAGAACAGCGCGGCGGCGCTTGCCGGTCTGCGCACCGGCGACCGCATCGCGGCCGTCGCGGGCGAGCCCGTGGCGAACCTCGGCGAGCTGCGGCGCAAGCTCGAGACCGCGCGCCTGCCGCTCGAGCTCGAAGCTTCGCGGCCGCAGGACGGCGGTGCGCAGGTCGTGCGCGTGACCGTGCGCGAGCTCACGGGCCCGCCCTCGCTCGAGTCGCTCGGCCTCGTGCCGATCGGCGTCGTCCTCGCGAGCGTCGACCCGACGAGCCCGGCCAAGCGCGCGGGCCTCGAGCCGAAGGACGTGCTGCTGCGCGCGGGCGGCGCGCTCGCGACCGGACCGGACCAGGTGCGCGAGGCGATTCGCGGCAGCGACGGCAAGCCGGTGCCGCTGTCGGTGCTGCGCGGCGAGCGCGTCCTCGACCTGACGGTCGTGCCGGTCGAGCGGCCGACGCCGACGGCGAACGGCGGCAGCGAGATGCACTGGGTCGCGGGCATCGAGCTCGGCGCCGACGACGTCGGGGTCGAGTACAGGGACGAGATCGTGCGCAACCCGTTCGTCGCCGTCGCGCGCGGCGCAGAGCGCACGGCGGGCATCTTCGCGACGATCGTCGCCGGCATCGCGCAGCTGCTCAGCGGCTCGGTCGGCGTGAACAACCTGTCGGGTCCGATCGGCATCGGCGAGATCGCGGCCGACGCCTACCAGACGTCGTGGACGACGTTCGTGTGGCTCATGGCCGTGATCAGCGTGAACCTCGCGATCCTGAACCTGTTGCCGATCCCCGTGCTCGACGGCGGACAGATCGCGCTCGCGGCGGCCGAGGGCATCAAGGGCAGCCCGCTGCCGGCGCGCGCACGCGACGTCGCGCAGACGGTCGGCTTCTCGCTGATTCTCCTGCTGATGGGCGTCGCGTTCTGGAACGACATCGCGCGGCACTGGTCGGGCGTCGTCTCGTTCCTGGGTCAGCTCGGCTAGCACGCCATGCTGCTCGCGCTGGAGACCTCCGCCGAGCGCGGAGGCGTCGCGCTGTTCGAAGGCGCGGAGCTCGTCGGCGAGGCCGACGTGGCGGAGACGGAGCGCCACGCGGCGAGCCTGCTCGTGCGGCTCGACGAGCTCTTCGCGCGCGTGGGCCGGCGGCTCGACGACGTGGGCGAGATCGCGCTGGCGATCGGGCCCGGCTCGTTCACCGGCCTGCGCATCGGGCTCGCGACTGCGCTCGGGCTAGCGTTCGGCACGGAGCGCAAGCTCGTGCCCGTGCCGACGCTGGCCGCGCTCGCGCTGCAGGCGGACGCGCACGGCCTCGTGGTGCCGCTCCTCGACGCCCGACGCAATGAAGTGTATGCCGGACTGTACGACGGCGCGGGCAGCGAGCTCGCACCCGATCTCTGCGCGCCGCTGGCAGAGGTGCTCGAGCGTCTGCCGGCGCGCGAGCCGCTCGCGCTGCTCGGCAGCGGCGCCGAGCTGCACCGCGCGGCGCTCGCGGCTGCGCTCGGTCCGCGCGCGCGACTCTTGCCGGCCGAGGCCGGGGTGCTGCGCGCCCGCTCGGTGGGGCACCTGGGCCTCGCGCTCTCCGCGCGGGGCGGCTCGCGCGCCCCCGAGGCCGTGGAGCTGCGCTATCTGCGCCGCGCGGAGGCCGAGGCGAAGCGCTTGGCTTTACACCGGAATGCCGAACCCATACCCTGGGTGCAACCGCGATAAGACCGCGGAAACGCTGTCTCTTTTTCGCAGCCTCGCCTCCCACCTCCACCGCCTGCTTTCCACAGGAGAGCTCTCGCCATGCGCGTGTACTACGACAAGGACGCGGACCTCGCCCGCCTCGAAGGGAAGACCGTCGCGCTGCTCGGCTACGGCAGCCAGGGCCACGCCCACGCGCTGAACCTGAAGGACAGCGGCGTCGAGGTCGTCGTCGGGCTGCGGGCCGGCTCGGACTCGGCGCGCAAGGCGCAGAACGCCGGCCTGCGCGTGCTGTCGGTGCGCGACGCCGTCGCCGCGGCCGGCGTGGTGATGATGGCGCTCCCCGACGAGACGATGGCGCAGGTCTTCGAGGCCGACATCCGGCCGAACCTGAAGCCCGGCGCCTACCTCGCGCTGGCGCACGGCTTCAACTTCCACTTCGGCTGCATCGCGCCGCCCGAGGGCGTGAACACGTTCATGGTCGCGCCGAAGGGGCCGGGGCACCTGGTGCGCGACGCGTACACCAAGGGCGGCGGCGTGCCGTGTCTCGTCGCGGTCGACCGCGATCCCTCGGGCAACACGCTCGAGGTCGCGCTCGCCTACGCGAAGGGCATCGGCGGCGGGCGCGCGGGGATCATCGAGACGACGATCCGCGAGGAGACCGAGACCGACCTCTTCGGCGAGCAGGCCGTCTTGTGCGGCGGACTCACGGCGCTCATGCAGGCCGGCTTCGAGACGCTCATCGAAGCGGGCTACGCACCCGAGATGGCCTACTTCGAATGCATCCACGAGGTGAAGCTGATCGTCGACCTGATCTACGAAGGCGGCATCTCGAACATGCGCTACTCGGTGTCGAACACGGCGCGCTTCGGCGACCTGACGCGCGGCCCGCGCATCGTCACGCCCGAGACCAAGGCCGAGATGAAGCGCATCCTGGCGGAGATCCAGTCGGGCCGCTTCGCGAGCGAGTGGCTGCAGGAGGCGCGCGTCGGCAAGCCGGTGTTCACGGCGCTCGGCAAGCTGGGCGAGGAGCACCCGGCCGAGAAGATCGGCAAGGAGCTGCGCTCGATGATGCCCTGGCTGCGCGAGCACCGGCTCGTCGATCGGAGCCGCAATTGATGACCGGGGCGCGCGAGTCGTTCCGCCAGCGGCGCGAGCGCCGGCGGCGCCGGCGCGGCGGTCGCCGCGAGCGACGCCGAGCGGTGTACCTGCTGCCGAACCTGATCACCGCGACCGGGCTCATGCTCGGCTTCTGGTCGATCACGCTGTCGATCCGGGGCGAGTTCGACAAGGCGGCACTCGCGATCGTGCTCGCGATGATCTGCGACATGCTCGACGGCCGCGTGGCGCGCGCGACCCAGTCGTCGAGCCGCTTCGGCACCGAGTTCGACTCGCTCTCGGACCTGACCGCGTTCGGCCTGGCGCCGGCGCTGCTCATGTACAACTGGACGCTCTTGCCGCTCGGCCCGCGGGGCTGGCTGGTCGCGGGCCTGTTCGCGCTGTGCGCGGCGCTGCGGCTCGCGCGCTTCAACGCGAAGGTCGACGACCCGAACCAGAAGCACTTCCAGGGCATCGCGACGACGTTCGCGGGCGGCATGGTCGCGGCCACGGTGTGGTTCGTGGGCTCGTTCGACATCGAGCCGCCGTTCCCGCGCCCGGTCGGGATCGCGATCACGTCGTTCTTCGCGCTGCTCGCGCTGCTGATGGTCAGCACGATCCCGTACCCGAGCGTGAAGGGCATCAAGATCGAGGGGCCGCGCGCGTTCCCGCTGCTCGTCGCGATTCTGGTCTCGCTCGTGGTCGTGCTCTTGAATCACGAGACGATGTTGTTCGCGCTGGGCCTGGCGTACCTGGTCTCGGGTCCGGTGCTGTGGTGGGTCGAGCGCAAGAAGCCGAAGCCGGAGCCCGTGGCGGAAGCGGCTGAACGGGGGTCCATCGGCGATGTCCGCTGAACGCGTCCTGATCTTCGACACGACGCTGCGCGACGGCGAGCAATCGCCGGGCTGCAGCATGAACCTCGAGGAGAAGCTCGTTGTCGCCCGCCAGCTCGAGAAGCTCGGCGTGGACATCATCGAAGCGGGCTTCCCCATCGCGTCGGACGGCGACTTCGAAGCCGTGAAGGCCGTGGCCGCCGCGGTGCGCCGGCCGATCATCTGCGGGCTCGCGCGCACGAACGACGAGGACGTCGACCGCTGCTGGGACGCGCTGCGCGAAGCAGCGCAGCCGCGCATCCACGTGTTCATCGCGACGAGCGAGCTGCACATGCGCGACAAGCTGCGCATGTCGAAGGAGCGCGTGCTCGACGAGGCCGTGCGCGCCGTGTCGCGCGCGCGCGGCTACTGCGAGGACGTCGAGTTCTCGTGCGAGGACGCCACGCGCAGCGACTGGGAGTTCCTGGTCGAGATCTGCGGCCGCGCGATCGCCGCGGGCGCGCGCACGCTCAACATCCCCGACACCGTCGGCTACACCACGCCGTTCGAGTACTCGGAGCTCATCACGTACCTGCGCCAGCGCGTGCCGCAGTCGTATCTGGCGCGCTTCTCGGTGCACTGCCACGACGACCTCGGGCTCTCGGTCGCGAACTCGCTCGCGGCGATCCGCGCCGGCGCGCGCCAGGTCGAGTGCACCGTGAACGGCATCGGCGAGCGCGCGGGCAACACGGCGATGGAAGAGGTCGTCATGGCGCTCCGCACGCGCCAGGAGTTCTTCGCGGGCTGCGACACCGGCATCGTGGGCAAGGAGATCTACCCGACCAGCCGGCTGCTCTCGTCGGTGATCGGCGTCCCCGTGCAGCCGAACAAGGCAGTCGTGGGCGACAACGCGTTCGCGCACGAGGCCGGCATCCACCAGCACGGCGTGCTCGCGAACCGGCTCACCTACGAGATCATGACGCCCGAGGCCGTGGGCCGCGCCTCGAGCGAGCTCGTGCTGGGCAAACACTCGGGCCGCCACGCGTTCGGCGAGCGGCTGCGCGAGCTCGGCTTCGACCCGGAACGCATCGACTTCAACCAGGCGTTCCGCCGCTTCAAGGACCTCGCCGACGCCAAGAAGACCGTCTACAACGAGGACATCGAGGCGCTGGTCACCGATCAGCTGCTGCGCGTCGAGGAGATGTACAAGCTCCTCAACATGCACGTCGTGTCGGGCACGTTCGCGACGCCGACGGCGACGGTCGAGCTCGAGGTGAAGGGCGACAAGCGCAAGATCGCGGCCATGGGCATGGGCCCGGTCGACGCGATCTTCGCGGCCATCGAGCAGCTCACGGGCTCGAAGGCGCGGCTGCTCAAGTATCTCGTCTCGGCAGTCACGAGCGGCATCGACGCGCAGGGCGAAGTCTCGACGACGCTCGAAGAAGACGGACTGCGCGTGATCGGCCAGGCAGCGGACACCGACGTGCTCGTCGCTTCGGCGAAGGCCTACATCCACGCGCTCAACAAGCTCGAGCAGCGCCGCAAGATCGGCGTGGTTTCGCCCTTGCGCGGCGTATAGGAGCGTGGGTAGCGTGCCCATGCGACCATCGGACGTCTCCGTGAGTTGGCCATGACTCGAGTGCTCGTGTTGCCCGGCGACGGGATCGGGCCCGAAGTGACTGCGGAAGCCGCCGCCGTGCTGCGCGCCGTGGCGCCCGACGTCCAGCTCGAAGAGGCGCTGATCGGCGGCTGCGCGATCGACCGGGAGGGCGCGCCGCTCTCGGACGCGACGGTCGCGCGCGCGAAGGAGTGCGGGCTCGTGCTGCTCGGCGCCGTCGGCGGGCCGAAGTGGGACAAGCTGCCACCGAGCACGCGGCCCGAGCGCGGCCTCCTGCGCATCCGCAAGGAGCTCGAGCTCTACGCGAACCTGCGCCCCGCGACGGTGCTGAAGTCGCTCGCCGACGCGAGCCCGTTGCGCCGCGAGTGCGTCGAGGGCGTCGACCTCGTCGTCGTGCGCGAGCTCACGGGCGGCATCTACTACGGCGAGCCGCGTGGCCGCGCCGACAAGGACGGCGTGCGCCGCGCGCTCAACACCGAGGTGTACGACGAGCACGAGGTCGCGCGCATCGCGCGCGTGGCGTTCCGCGCCGCGCAGGGCCGCAAGAAGCTCGTCACGAACATCCACAAGGCGAACGTGCTCGAGGTGTGCGCGTTCTGGAACGAGATCGTCGAGGAAGTGGCGCGCGGGTTTCCCGACGTGCGGCTCGAGCACCAGCTCGTCGACTCTGCGGCGATGGTGCTGCTGCGCGACGCGCCGAAGTTCGACGTGCTGCTGTGCCCGAACATGTTCGGGGACATCCTCTCCGACGAGGCCGCCATGATCACGGGCTCGCTCGGCATGCTGCCGTCGGCGAGCCTCGGCGACGCGGGCCGCGGGCTGTTCGAGCCCATCCACGGCAGCGCGCCCGACATCGCGGGCCAGGACAAGGCGAACCCGCTCGCGGCGATCCTGTCCGTCGCCATGCTGCTCGACCACGGGCTCGCCCGGCCGAAGGACGCCGCGCGCGTGCGGCGCGCGGTCGAGTCGGTGATCGAAGCGGGCTATCGCACGGGCGACCTGGGCCGCGGCCCGGGTCTCACGGTCCTGGGCACCCGCGCCATGGGCGCGCGCGTGCGCGAGGCGCTGGTCTAGTGACCGCCGGGCCGCGCATCGCGCTGCTGGGCGCGACCGGCGCCGTCGGCGCCGAGACGCTCTCGGTGCTCGAAGAGCGCCGCTTCCCGGTCGGCGAGCTGCGCGCGTACGCGTCGCCCGATTCGGAAGGCGAGGAGCTCGAGTTCCGCGGCGACGCGGTGAAGCTCCAGCGCGTGCGCGTGGAAGAGATCACCCGCTGCGACCTGGTGATCTCGGCCGCGCCGGGCGTGCTGCCGGAGCTGTTGCCCGCGCTGCGCAAGAGCGCCGCGCGCGTGATCGACGTGACCGGCGCGCTCGAGGCCGATGCCTCGGTGCCGCTCTTCCTGCCCGGCGTCGCGCCGGCGCTCGACGCGCGAGAGAAGCCGCGTTTCGTCGCGGTGCCGCGGGGCGTGGCCGTGGGGCTCGCGCTGGTGCTCGCGCCGTTCGGGCGGGCGGGGCTGCTGCGCCGCGCGACGGCGGTGACGCTCGAGTCGGCCTCCGGCGCGGGGATCGCGGGCGTGGGCGAGCTCACCGACCACACCGTCGGCGTGCTGAACCGCATGACGGGCGAGCGCTCGGAGTCCGAGGTCTTCGGCCAATCGCTGGCGTTCGACGGCCTGCCGCAGATCGGCGCCGTCGAGCCGTCGGGCGACACGACGGAGGAGCTCGCCTTGCACGGCGTTCTACACCGATTGGTGTCGGCACCGGGATTCGTCACCGAGCTCACGCGCGTGCGTATTCCGACCCTCGGCGGCAGCCTCGCCGCGGTGCACCTGGAGCTCGGCGAGGCGCGCAAGGACGCAGAGGTGCGCGAGCTTCTCGCGCGCGCGCCGCTGCTGTCGCTGCTGCCGCCGGGCGAGCTGCCGACGCCGCGCGGCGCGCTGGGCCACGACGACGTCGCGATCGGACGGCTGCGCACTTCGGGCACGCGCGTGGCGCTGGTGCTCGCGCTGAACGATCTGCGGCTCGGCGCCGCACTCGGGGTCGTCGGCGCGGCCGAAGCGCTGCTCGGCTAGCCGCCGCGCGAATGGCCGACTTCGCGCTGTACGAGGCGCTCCTCCACGAGCCGGGCGTGGGCTGGTTCCTGCTGGAGCGCCACGTCGCGCGGCTCGCGGGGTCGGCCGCGCACTTCGGCTTCCGCTTCGACGAGGCCGCGCTGCGCGCGCGCCTCGCGTCGCTCGCCCGCGAGCTCCCGCCCGAGCCTCGCAAGGTGCGGCTCGAGCTCTCCTCCGACGGCGCGCTCTTCGCCGAGTCCGCCGCCCTGGGAGCCAGCAGCGCCGTACGCGCCGCGCTGGCCGCGGAGCCCGTGGACTCGCGCGATCCGTTCCTGCGCCACAAGACGTCGCGGCGCGGTGTCTACGAGCGCGCGCTGGCGGCGCTGCCGGCCGGCGCCGGCGAGGTGCTGCTCTGGAACGAGCGCGGCGAGCTCACCGAGACCTCGTCGGCGAACCTCGTGATCGAGCTCGGCGCGCGGCGAGTCACTCCGCCGCTCGCGTCGGGGCTCCTGCCGGGCACGTTCCGCGAGGAGCTGCTGTCGCGAGGCGAGCTCGAGGAAGGCGTCGTCCTGCGCACGGACCTCGCGCGCGCGGGGCGCGTGTGGGCGATCAACTCGGTGCGCCGCTGGCGCGAGGTCGAAGTGGAGGGCAGGGCATGAAGGTGCGCCGGTTCGCGGCCGCTGCCGCGCTCGCGGGGCTCGCCGCGGCCGCTTCGGCCCAGACGCAGCTCTCCCCCGAGGAGTTCCGCGCGCGCGCGAAAGAGGGCTACGTCTACGGCTATCCCATCGTCGACAACTACCGGATCATCTACGCCTACACGCAGGACCCGAACGACCCGGAATACAGAGCTCCGCTGAACCAGCTGTCGAGCTCCGCGCGCGTCTTCACGCCGGACGACAAGGCGATCCAGACGCCGAACTCGGACACGCCGTACTCGTTCCTCGCGATGGACCTGCGCGCCGAGCCCATGGTGCTGACGGTCCCGCCGCTCGAGAAGGGCCGCTACTTCTCGGTGCAGCTCGTCGACCTGTACACGTTCAACTTCGCGTATCTGGGCACGCGCGCGACGGGGAACGGCGGCGGCGACTATCTGGTCGCGGGGCCGAGCTGGCAGGGCGAGCTGCCCAAAGGCGTGAAGCAGGTGATCCGCTCCGAGACGGACCTCGCGCTCGCGATCTACCGCACGCAGCTGTTCGGGCCCGACGACCTGGCCAACGTGAAGAAGATCCAGGCGGGCTACCAGGCGCGCACGCTGTCGCAGTATCTCGGCCAGCCGGCGCCGCCGCCATCGTTCGCGGTGAACTGGCGCAAGCCGCCCGCGAAGGAAGAAGTGAAGACCTCGCCCGACTTCTTCAACGTGCTCGGCTTCGCGCTCATCTTCGCGCCCGTGCACCCGAGCGAAACCGAATTGCGCGCGCGGCTCAACCCGCTGTGGGACATGATGACCGGCCCGCAGCACGCGGAGCTCGTGCCGGGCATGGCGGAGGGTCAGAAGCGGGTCGACGCCGAGCTCGCGAAGCTCCGGTCCGCCGCCGACCTCTTCGGCACGCGCGAGCGCCTGGGCAACGACTGGGCCAAGCGCGCGGCCGCCGCGCAGGTCGGCATCTACGGGAACGACAAGGAAGAGGCGATGTACTTCCCGCTCGCCGGCGAGCACGGCAAAGCGGACGGATCACACAAATATGTGTTGAAGTTCCCCAAGGGAAGGCTGCCGCCCGTCGACGCGTTCTGGTCCGTCACGATGTACTCGCTGCCCGACCGCTTGCTCGTGGCGAACCCGCTGAAGCGGTACCTCATCAACTCCCCCATGCTGCCGAGCCTGGGGACCGACAAGGACGGCGGCCTCACGCTCTATCTGCAGCACGACTCGCCCGGCAAGTCGCTCGAGTCGAACTGGCTGCCCGCGCCGAGCGGCCCGTTCTTCGCCGTGCTTCGCCTGTACCTGCCCAAGTCCGAGGTGCTCTCGGGAAAGTGGCAGCCGCCCGCTCTGAAGCGGCGCTAGGCCTGCGGCGGCACCAGCGACTTCTGCCACGCGGGCAGCGCGCGGAACGCGTCGTACCAGCGCGCGAGCTCGCCGTACTTCGCGACCGGGAACTGCGCGGCGTCGCTGAACGCCATTCCCGTCGCGACCGCGAAATCGGCGACGGTCAGGCGGTCGCCGAGCAGCCAGCGGCGACCCGTGAGGTGCCGCTCGAGCACGGGCGCCAGCGCGTGGAAGTTCGCTTCGCCGCGCGCGACCTCGGCCGGGTTCGGCTCGCCCATGCCCGCGAGCTTCTTCACCACGCGCTCGAATGCGATGGGCGTGACGCCGGGCGACCAGTGCGCCGATTCCCAGTTCGACCAGCGCGCCACCTCTGCCTGTCCCCGTGCGTCGCTCGGCCACAGACCCGCTTCCGGCTTCTTCGCGGCGAGATACTGCAGGATCGCGTTCGACTCCCACAGCACGAAGTCGCCGTCCTCGAGCACGGGCATGCGCATGTTCGCGTTCAGCTGCGCGAAGCCGGGTGCGCGCTGCTCGCCCTTGAACAGATCGACGATCACCTCTTCGACTTCGAGATCGAGGTGCCGTGCCAGCGCGCGCACCTTGAGCGCGCGCGGCGACGGCGGGAACACGTGCAGCTTCATCATGTCGGTCTCCTCTGCGCGCGCGGTCAAGCCGCGAAGCGCGATAGTGCGAAGTCCCAGCCCTTGTCGTAACCCGTGTTGGCTTCGCGCACGGCGGCGGTGAGCTTCTCCCAGCCGCGGTGCGCCAAAGTGACTCGCGTGCCGTCGCCTTCTGCGGCGAAGCGCACTTCGACCTCGGTGTCGGCGTTCCAGGTCTTAGGCCGCCACGTGAAGGCGACGCGGCCGGGCGGCTCGTACGCGGTGACGCGCCCGATGTCGAGCTCTTCGCCGTCGACGAAGCGCTCGTAGAAGCGGCCGCCGAGCTTGCCTTCGAGGAAGAGCTCGTGCGCGCGGTCGCCGCCGAAGGACATGCCTTCCTTGAGCGGCCACCAGCGCCCGATGTCCGCCGTGAAGTGGCGGAACGCGGCGGCCACGGGCCGCTTCACGAAGATCGACTTTTCGAGAGTCATTCGCCCTCCTGCGCTTCGGCGAAGCGTTTGAACGCGCCGAGCGCGCGGTCCCAGTCCGCGGACATTCGCTCGAAGTAGGCGCGCGCCTCGTCGAGCGTGCTGGTGTCCTCGGCGCGCTGGTAGAGCACCTCGCGCCCCTGCGGCACGGCGGTGACGAGGCCCGCCCCCTGCAGCACGCGCAGGTGCTTGGCGACGGCGGGCCGCGACATGGGCAGGCCGCGCGACAGATCGGTGGCGCGGCGCGGTCCCGCGGCCACACGCTCGAGCAGCCGGCGCCGCGTCGGGTCCGCCAGCGCGAGGAGCGTGCGGTCCAGCCGTTCGAGTGCGCGCGCCGCGGAAGGCATGTCTTTACATGTAACCCAATGGTTACACAAAGTCAAAAATACTGGACTTGATCAGGCGATCTCGCGAATCGCCTTCAGCAAGTTCGGACCGTCCCACGCCCCGTCGTAGCGCGCGCCGTTCAGGAAGAAGGTCGGCGTGCCGTTCACGCCGCTGCGCACGCCGGAGCGGAAGTCGTCGCGGATCTTGTCCGCGAACGTCTCCCCGCGAAGGTCGCGGCGGAACCGCTCGAGGTCGAGCTCGAGCTCCTTCGCGTAGTGCAGGAGATCCGTGGCCTCGAGCGCGCCCTGGTGCTCGAAGAGCACGTCGTGCATGGGGAAGAACCGGCCCTGCGCGCCGGCCGCTTCCGCGGCGAGCGCCGCGCGGTACGCGTGCGGGTGGATCTGCGCGAGCGGGAAGTTTCGGAACACGAACAGGATCCCGTCGCCGAGCTTCTCGACGAGCGGCTTCACGATCCCGTGCGCACGCCCGCAGTGCGGGCACTCGAAGTCGCCGTACTCGACGAGCGTGACCTTGGCGCTCGGGTTGCCGAGCTGGTGATCGCCGGGACCGACCTGCGGATTCAGCTTGCTCATCGCGCGCGCGCTCCCAGCTTCTCGAGCGCGGACAGGATCCCGTCCGCGCCCGGGTTGACACCAATCGGTGAAACGTAGCTCCACTCCACCTTGCCTTCGCGGTCGATCACGAAGAGCGCGCGCTCGGTGCAGCCGTCCTCGGCGCGGTACACGCCGTAGCGCCGCGCGACCTCGCCCTTGGGCTCGAAGTCCGCGAGGAGCGGGAAGCGCAGCCGACGGTCCCTCGCGAACGCCGCGTGACACCACACCCCGTCGACGGAGATCCCGACGATCTGCGCGCCGAAGCGCTCGAACTCGTCGAGCACTTCGTTGTAGAGCGCCATCTGGTCGCCGCACACGGGACTCCAGTCGGCGGGGTAGAAAGCGAGGATCACGGGGCTGCCGCGCAGCTCGGCGAGCGACAGCTTCTGGCCCGGAGCCTTCTCCAGCGAGAAGTCGGGCGCGGGCGCACCGGGAGCGATGGGGGGCATCGTCGTCTCCTGTCTCCGCAGGATACCCGACCCGCTACAGCATCGGCAGCCCGCGACCGCGCCGGCCCAGCGGAAATGCGCTGTCGATGCGCGCGAGCTCGGCGTCCGTGAGTTTCAGCTCACCTGCGCCCGCGTTCTCGGCGGCGTGGTCGGCGCGGCCCGCCTTGGGGATCGCGAAGAGCGCCGGCTTTCGCACCAGGAAGCGCAGCGCCACCTGGCGCGGCGTGGCGCCGTGCGCGCGCGCGACCTCCTCCAACACGCGCCCGCCCGCGCTGCGCGCGCTCGGGAAACGGCCGCTGCCGAACGGGCTGTAGCCGACGAGCGCGACGCCGTGCGCCTCGCACCACGGCAGCACCGCGTGCTCGATCGCGCGCTCCTCCAGGTGGTACAGCACCTGGTTGCACGCGGGCCGGCCCTCGCGCGCGAGCGGGCGCAGCTCCTCCAGGTCGTCGACGTCGAAGTTGCTGACGCCCCAGGCGCGGATCTTGCCGGCGCGCTCGAGCTCCTCGAAGCCCGCCACCGTCTCGGCGAGCGGCTGGCCGCCCCGCCAGTGCAAGAGATACACGTCGAGTGACTCGATCCGGAGCCGCCGGAGCGACTTCTCGCATGCGGCGATCGTGCCCTTTCGCGAGGCGTTCTGGGGCAGCACCTTCGACACCAGGAACACGTCGTCGCGGCGGCCTGCGAGCGCCTCGGCGACGATCTCCTCGGAGCCGGTGTACATCTCGGCGGTGTCGATGTGAGTCATGCCGAGCTCGAGCCCGCGCCGGAGCGCGCGCACCGCCTCCGCGCGGCCACCGCTCATCTGCCACGTTCCCTGGCCGACCACCGCGACCTCGCCGAGCCGGGCGAACCTGCGCCGTTCCACGAGCCCATGGTAGGCTCGGCACATGGCGAACGCGACCAGCGACGCGGTCCTCGTCACCGGTGGGAACTCCGGCATCGGGCTCGAGTGCGCACGCGAGCTGGCGCGGAACGGCTGGCGCGTGCTCATCGCGAGCCGCAACCGCGCGGCGTCGGAAGCGGCTGCGCGCGGCATCTCGGGGCAGGTCGAAGTGCACGAGCTCGACCTGGCGTCGCGCGACTCCGTGCGCGCGCTGGTGAGTCACCTGACCTCGCGCGCCGTGCCGCTGCGCGCGCTCGTGTGCAACTCGGGGCTCCAGTTCAACCACGGCCCGAAGCTCTCGTCCGACGGCTACGAGCTGACGTTCGCGGTGAACCACCTGGGCCACTTCCTGCTCGCGAACCTGTTGCTCGACACGCTCGCCGCGCACGCGCCGAGCCGCATCGTGGTCGTGGCGTCCGGCGTGCACGACCCGGCCATGCGCACGGGGATGCCGAAGCCGGCGATCGACGACCTGGACGTGTACGCGGCGACCGGCGGGCCGAAGCGCGGCGAGTTCAACGGCCGGCTCGCGTACGTGAACAGCAAGCTCGCGAACCTGTGGTTCGCCTACGAGCTCGCGCGGCGCTGCGCAGGCCGGGGCATCACGGTGAACGGCTGGGAGCCGGGCCTCGTGCCGGGCTCGGGCCTCGCGCGCGATTATCCCGCCGCGCTGCAGTTCGTGTGGAACTGGGTCCTGCCCGGCATCGCGGCGGCGGTAGCGCCGTTCTTTCCGGCGGTGAGCACCGCGCGGCGCTCGGGCCGCGACCTGGCCCGCATGGTGATGGATCCCGCGCTCGAGAAGACCACGGGCAAGTACTTCCCGTCGCACACGCGCTGGCGCGAAGCCCCGTCGTCGACGGAATCGTACGACCGCGCGCGCGCCGAGGCGCTCTGGGACGCCAGCCTCAGGATGAGCCGGCTGTAGCTCCGCTCAGGCTTTGTGCGCCCTGTGGCGCGAGATCTGCTTCGGGCTCGCGCTCGGCGCCGGCGCCTCGGCCTGCAGGAGTGCGAGCGCCTCTTCCGCGTCGCCCGCCGTGAAGTCGCGCGTCAGCACCGCGAACTCGACCACGATCCCGTCGAGATCTTGCGTGTAGATCGAGTGCACCCAGCCGTGGTCGATCTCGAGCACGTCGTGGCCGTTCGAGAGCCAGCGCTCGCGGCGCCGCTTCAGGTCGTCCAAGTCGTCGGCGGAGAACGCGATGTGGTTCGTGCCCAGCTCGAGCCCGAGGTCGCGGCTGATGTCGGTGCGCAGCGGCTGCTCGAGCGGCACGCGGCCGTAGTCCCAGAACGCGATCAGCTGGTCGCGCGCGGGTCCGGTCGAGTAGAAGACGTGGCGCGCGACGCCGCCGTTCTTCGGCACGACCTCGACCTTCGCGAGCGTGAAGCCCATCGCCTCGGTGTAGAAGCGGTGCGTCTTCCCGATGTCGCGCACGGCGATCGCGAGATGGTGGAAGCCCACCGTCAGTCCTCCCGGTCCACGATGGTCGCATACCAATCGAACGAATTCCGCGGGATCCAGCCGGGCTGGTTGGAGCCCTTCTTCATTCGCTCCACCATCTCGGGCTTGAGCTTGCCGGCCTTCGCGAGCGCGCCGAACACGGCGCCTGCGTTCATGTGGTCGAAGAAGTCGCGCTGCCAGGCCCACTGGAAGCCGCCCGCGTAGCGGAACCACGAGCCGCCGGTGCCGGCGATCTCGACGGGCTTGCCGTCCGCGTCCTTCTCGGGCGCGATCTGCCGCCAGACGCCGATCACTTCGCCCTTCTTTTCGTCGATGAGCGTGCGCACGTACGGGTAGACCCACGTGTCGAGCCCGCGCATCTCGGCGCCGAACACCCAGTCGTGGATCTCCTTGCGCCCGCGCGCCGCGAACTCCCAGTTCGCGCCCACGTTCCAGGTGTAGAGCGCGTCCTCGGCGTAGAAGGCGGACAGCTTCGACCAGTCGCCCGTCCTGCCGGCGCGGTCGTTCTCGGCCACGAAGCGGCGGATCATCTCCTCGAGCTCGGCGCGCGGGAAGGCGGGCATCGCGGTCTCCTTCAGGCCTCTTCCAGGCGGATCGCCCGGGTGGGGCAATACTTGACGGCACGCCGCACCTCGGCGCGCAGCGACTCGTCAGGGCGCTCGGCGAGCACCACGACCTTGTTCGTGCGGTCGTCCACGGCGAACACGGCGGGCGCCTCTTCCTTGCACACGGCGTGACCCTGACACAGATCTGTGTCGACACGCACGCGCATCAGCGCCTCCGGTACCGCGCGACGCAGGGCTTCGCGAGCTGCACGACCATCTTCGAGTGGTCGTTGCGGTACGTCGCGGGCGGCTGGGCCAGCTCGAAGGCGTAGCCGCGCAAGAGCGCGCTGAAGATCGCCTTCAGCTGCATCATCGCGAACGCGGCGCCCACGCAGCGGTGGCGGCCGGCGCCGAACGGGATCCAGGCGAACAGCCGCGCATCTTCCTCGCGGCCCTCCTTATAGCGGTCGGGATCGTAGCGGTCCGGCTCGCGGAAGCACTCGGGCATGCGGTTCGAGAGGGCAGGCGACACCGCCACGAGCTTCCCCGCGGGCACGGTCCAGCCTTTGTAGTGGAAGTCGTAGACGACCTTGCGCATGAGCAGGATCAGCGGCGGGTGCAGGCGCAGCGCCTCCTTGATGGCGCCTTCGAGCTCGGGGATCTCGCGCAGCGCCTGGTAGCTGACTTCGCGCCCGTCGGCGTACAGCGCGTCGAGCTCGCCGACCACGCGCGCGCCGAACTCGGGCTGGCGGAGCAGCTCGATGAGCGTCCACGCCGCCGTGCCCGACGTCGTGTGGTGGCCCGCGAACATCATCGAGATGAACATCCCCGTGACCTGGTCGACGCTGAAGCGCGGCGAGCCGTCGGGCAGCTTGAGCGACAAGAGCACGTCGAAGAGCTCGCGCTTCTCCTTCGGCGCACTCGCGCGGCGCTCGAAGACGGCGGAGAGCAGCTCCACCAGCCGGCGCCGCGCGCGGTCGCGCGTGCGGAACGCGGGCAGCGGCAGGTACGGGTTCACGTACGCGATCGCGTCCGTGCCCTTCTCGAGCTCGTAGAAGACGCGGAAGTACTCGGGCGTGAGCTCCTCGCGGAACTCCTTGCCCACCAGGCACGCGCTCGACGTGTAGAGCGTGAGCTCCGAGAAGAAGTCGAGCAGGTCGAGCTCGCCGCGGTCGCCCAGCGAGTCCATCATGCGCTGCGTCTCGCGCGCGATGACCTCCGCGTGCCCGCGCATGAATGAGTCGCGCAGCGACTGGTTGCGCAGGCCCTGCTTGCGCTGCTCGGGCGTGGCGTCGAACAACACGCCGCGGCCGAAGATGGGCGTCATGAACGGGTAGGCGGCGGCCTGGTCGAGCTGCTCGTCGGTGCCGCGGAAGAACGCCTCCTGCGCCTCTTCGCCCGACAGCAGCACCACGCGGTTGCCCGCGAAGTTCATCTCGCCGATCTCGCCGCACTCGCGGCGCACGCGCTCGAACAGCTCGATCGGCCGGCGGCGGAGCTCCTGCAGGTGGCCGAGGAGCGGCCACTCGCCGCGCAGGCGTGGCGGTGCGAGCCCTCGGGGTGTCGGCGCCGCGGGGGCCGCGTTCGGCGTATCGGTCTGCGCGGGGGCGGTCACGCCGGCGCCTCGCTCGGCAGCGCGATGAGCTTCGTCTCGAGATACTCCTCGAAGCCGAGCCGCCCGTTCTCGCGGCCGACGCCGCTCTGCTTGTAGCCGCCGAACGGGTTGTCGACGTGGAACCACTGCGCGCCGTTCACGGACAGCGTGCCCGTGCGGATGCGGCGTGCCACCGCGAGCGCGCGCTCGAGCTTCGCGCTGTGGACCGCGCCCGACAGCCCGTAGATCGACTGGTTCGCGATGCGCACTGCGTCGTCGTCGTCGTCGAACGGAATCACCGCGAGCACGGGCCCGAACACCTCTTCCTGCGCCAGGCTCGAGCGCGGATCCACGTCCGCGAACAGGGTCGGCTCGACGTAGAAGCCGCGCTCCAGGTGCGTGGGCACGCCGCCGCCCACGAGGAGCTTCGCGCCCTCCTGCCGCGCCTTGTCGATGTGCGCGAGCACGCGCTCCTGCTGGCGCTTCGAGATCTGCGGGCCCTGCATGTGCGCGGGGTTCGTCGGGTCGCCGTACTTCCAGCGCTCGAACGCCTTCTTCACGAGCTCGAGGCCCTCTGCGTAGCGCGAGCGCGGCAGCAGCAGGCGCGTCGTCAGCGCGCAGCCCTGGCCGCCGTGCACGCACGTGAACGCGGTCATCGGCAGCACGGCGGGGAACACGGCGTCGTCGAGCACCACGTTCGCGCTCTTGCCGCCGAGCTCGAGGAAGACCTTCTTCACGGTCGCGGACGCGCACTCCATCACGCGCCGGCCCGTCGCGGTGGAGCCGGTGAAGCTCACCGCGTCGATGCGCGGGTCGCTCGCGAGGATCTCGCCGAGCGCGTGGTCCGAGCTCGCGACCACGTTCACCACCCCGGGCGGAATGTCCGTCCGCTCGGCGACCAGCTTGCCGAGATGAGTCGCCGACCACGGCGTGTCCGGCGCCGGCTTCAGCACCGCCGTGCAGCCCGACGCGAGCGCGGGTCCGAGCTTCGCGATGTTGAGATACAGCGGCACGTTCCACGGCGTGATGAGGCCCGCCACGCCCACCGCTTCGCGCCGCAGGATGCGCCCCTGCGGGCGCCCCAGGTAGGGCACGTCCGGCAGGCGCGCTTCGTACGGGTACTTCTCGGCGAGGTCCGCCCAGTACGCGACCATCTCGATCGGATCGTCGATCTGCATGAACGGGGTGAGCGCGACCGGCGCGCCCGCTTCGCGCACGACGATCGCGCGCAGCTGTTCCTTCTCGGCGCGCAGCGCCTCGTGCAGCTGGCGCAGACAGCGCGCGCGGAACGCCGCTTCCGTCGGCCAACCGGTCGCGTCGAACGCGCGGCGCGCCGCTGCGACCGCGCGCAGCATGTCCTCGCGCGTGCCGTCGGCGCACGTGCCGAGCACCTCTTCCGTCGCGGGATTCAGATTCGGGAACACGCCGCCGTTCGAAGCGGCGACGAGCCTGCCGTCGATCAGGTTGCGCGTCTCGGGGGCGAGCTCGGGCAGCGCCATCTCGCTACACCCGGACGATCTGGCCGCCGTCGACGGCGAAGATCTGGCCGGTCACCCACGACGCGGCGTCGGACAACAGGAACAGGCACGCGTTCGCCAGGTCGTCGGGCCGGCCCAGCCGCGCGAGCGGCAGCGACGCCACCATGGGATTGCGGATGACGTCCGGCACCTGCTTGCCGAGCGCTTCGGTGTCGGTCGGGCCGGGCGCGATCGCGTTCACGCGGATCTTCATCGAGCCGAGCTCGCGCGCCAGCGCGATCGTCAGCCCGTTCGTCGCCAGCTTCGCGAGCCCGTAGAACGACGCGGCCAGCCACGACGCCGTCGACGACTGGTTCACGATGGCGCCGCCGCCGCGCTTGCGCATGGAGCGCCAGCACGCGCGGGTACACAGAAGTGCGCCGTTCATGTTCACGTTCATGAACTTCTGGTAGTAGTCCCAGTCGGCGCCCAGCAGACCGGCCAGCTTCATGTCGCCGAAGATCGCGGCGTTGTTCACCAGGAAGTCGATGCCGCCCCACTCGCGAGTCACGCGCTCGGCCATCGCCAGCGTCGACTCCGGCGACGACACGTCGACCTCGACCGCCAGCGCTTCGGCGCCCGTCTTGCGCAGCGACTCGGCCACGGCCTCGCCCTTGTCCTTCGCGATCTCGGCGATCGCCACCTTCGCGCCCTGCGCGGCGAGCGCGCGCGCGTAGGCCTCGCCGATCCCGCCGCCCGCGCCCGTGACGATCGCGACCTTGCCTTCGATGCCGTCGTACTTCACGCCCGCTCTCCTTTCGCACGCCCGCCGGGCTGTACCTCGACGATCGTCGGGTACGACTCCTCGACGGGGATCTCGAGCACGCGCGCGATCGCGCGCGCCACGCTCTCGCCCGGCATCCAGTGCATGTGCCGGAACACGCCCCAGTACTTCCACGCTTCGAGAATCTTCGGGATCTCGGCCTTCGGCATCTGGTTGCCGAACTCGCTGCCCGTCGGGCCGACGCGCAGGAGGATCGAGCGCACGCCCGTGCCCTCGGTCTCCATCTCGAGCACGCGCGCGAACGCCTCGAGCCCGTGCTTCGCGGCCGCGTAAGCGCCCTGGTACGGGCGCGGGTGCTTCGCGCTGTCCGAGCCGATGAAGATCACGTCGCCGCGCTTGCGCGCGAGCATTCCAGGCAAGAGCCGCTGCGTCATCCACATGGCGCCGAGCAGGTTGATCTCGACGTCGCTGCGCAGGTGCGCGGGCGGCACGTCGCGGATCAGCCCGGCGCGGTTCTCGCCCGCATTGTTGATGAGCACGTCGCTCGGGCCGAGCGCCGACTCCGCGGCGCGGCAGAACGCGTCGATCGAAGCCAGGTCCGTCACGTCGAGCGCGTGCGCGAACGCGCGGCCGCCGGCCGCTTCGACCTGCTTCGCGACGTCCTCCACGCGCGGCACGCGGCGCGCGCCGAGCGCGACTGCGTAGCCGCGCCGGCCGAGCTCGAGTGCCGTCGCCGCGCCGATGCCCGACGAGGCGCCCGTGATCACCGCGGTGCGCGCCCGCTCAGCCATGGCGCAGCTCCAGCGGCAGTGCGGCGAAGCCGCGCACGCTCACGGAGTGGACCCGCGCACAGCCCGCGGGCTCGACTTCGTAGTCGGGGAAGCGCTTCCAGAACTCCTCGAGCACGGTGCGGCCCTCGAGCCGCGCGAGCGCCGCGCCCAGGCAGAAGTGCGCGCCGTGGCCGAACGACAGCATGGACGTGGTGTCGCGCTCCAGGTCGTACGCGTTGGCGTGCGGGAACACGCGCTCGTCGCGGTTGGCCGAGCCGATCAGCACGAGCACGCGCTTGCCCGCGGGAATCCCGACGCCGCTCATCGTGACTTCGCGCGTCGTGACTCGTCCGATGGCCTGAGTCGAGCTGTCGAAGCGCAGCGTCTCTTCCACCCAGCGCGGGATGCGGCGCGGGTCGTCCGCCAGGAGCTTGCGCTGGTCGGGATTGCGCCAGAGCCAGTACAGCGCGTTCGCGAGCAGCTTCGTGGTGGTCTCGTTCCCCGCCACGATCATCAGGTTGCAGAACGACTGGATGTCGATCTGCGACAGGCGCTCGCCGTCGATCTCGGCGGCGAGGAGCGCGCTGATCAGGTCGTCCTTCGGCGCGCGGCGGCGCTCCGCGATGCGCTCCGAGAAGTAGCCCCAGATCTTGCCGAACGCCTCGGCGGCGGCGCGCGGCACGTCGAACACGCCTTCCTCGCGGTGCACGAGCAGGTCGGCCCAGCGGCGCAGCTCGGTGCGGTCGGGCGAAGGCACGCCGAGCAGCTCGCTGATCACGTCCATCGGCAAGGTGCCGGCGAGGTCGGCGATGAACTCGCTCCTGCCGCGCTCGCGCATGCGCTCGAGGGCGGCGACGGCCATCTCGCGGATGCGCGGCTCGAGTGCGGAGACGCGCCGCGGCGTGAAGCCGCGCGAGACGAGCGCGCGCATCTGCGTGTGGCGCGGCGGATCGAGCCCGAGGAACGACATGGCCAGGTGCGCGGCCGGGTGCGAGGCGCTCTTCTCGACCGACACGCCGTGCGTGTTGGTGAAGCGCTCGGTGTCCTTGAGCGCGACGAGCGCGTCCGCGTGGCGCGACAGCGCGAAGAAGTCGAGCTCGTCGTTGCGATAGACGGGCGCCTCTTCACGCAAGCGCGCGTAGGTCGGGTACGGGTCCTCGTGGATCTCGTAGTCGAACGGGTTGTAGCCGAGCGCGGTCACGGCTCGAGCTCGAAGCGCGCCACGTTGCTGACGCGCACGGCGTTGGCCAGCGGCGCCTCGGCGCGAGGCGCGGCGTTCGGATCGATCTCGATGCGCCAGGCGAACGGCCCCGTCGGCAGGCACCGCGCGCGCGGGTTCACCGCGGCGACCACGGCGTCGAAGCCCGGCCGCTCCGCGTCGAGCAGGAGCGCCAGCCAGCCCGCGGGCTCGCCGTCCGCGAACGCCTCGCACGGCTCGATCGAGAAGTGACCCACGAGCGGCGACTCGAGCGCGAAGCGCGTGCGCACGTACTCGTGCGGCAGGGCGGGGTCGAGCTGCAGCGCCTTCCCCACGGCCGACATGTCGTCGCCCTTCACGTCGAGCGCGCGGAGCAGCCGCGGCACGTACACGGGCGCGAGCGCGGCCCATTGCTCGCGCGCGAGCTCGCGGGCGACGTCGGCGCCCCAGCGCACGCGCAGCGACTCCTGGGCTGCGCGCGTGAGCAGGTGCACGTCGAGCATCCACTCGCGGCACAGCCGCGCGAGCACGGGCTGCGCGAGCAGCTCGAGCGTGAAGTCGGGCACGAAGTCCCCGGAGTAGTCGGCGAGTCCGGCGCCGAGCTCGGCCGGCAACTCGGCGAAGCGGAAGCGCGCGGCGCGGCTCGCGGCGACGGCGTCGCGCACCGCGAGCGGCGGGTAGGGCGCGGCGGCGTCGTCGAGGAACACGCGCCAACGGCAGGTCGGGCCGACGTGGCCGAGCGCGAGCGGCGGGCGGTGCTCGGGCCGGACGCGCGCGCGCGGGTTCACGGCGATCGCCGTGGCGTCGAACGTCGGATCCTCCATGTCGTGACAGAGCTGGCGGATCGCGGGCTCGCCGCCGCGCGAGATCTTGTGCACGTCCTGATACGCGCCGCAGAACTTGAGCCAGAACCAGCCGAGTGACTCGTCCCGGAGCTCGTAGCCCACGTCCATGTAGCGGTGCGCGAAGCCTGGATCGACCTGCAGCGCCTTGAAGATCGCGGACACGCCGTCGCCGCGGATGCCGAGCAGCGCGCGGGCGCGCGCGTTGTAGACGGGGCTGGCGCCCATCCACTCGTCGCACGCGAGCGGCGTCATGTGCTCGCGCCCGAAGCGCGCGGCGACGAGCGGCATGAGCCCGCGGTCGTGGAAGTGCGCGAACAGCATGAGCTCGCGGCCGACACGCGCGAGTGTCGGGCGCGAGAGCCGGTCGAGCCGGAAGTCGGGCTCGAACGCGCCCGCATAGTCGCCGAGCAGCGGCGCGCTCACGCGCGCGCCCCATTCGCGCCGAGCTCGCGCACGAGCGTGTCCTTCAGCAGGGTCAGCTCGCGCTCGCGCACGGCGGGCGAGGGCTCCTCGAAGCGGCGCAGCAGCGCCAGCCCGGTGAGCGCCGAGATGGTGTAGTGCTGCAGCGCGAGCCGCCGGCCGCGCGACGCGGGCGCCGCGCCGAAGAGCGCCGTCCACACCTCGTCCCAGGCGCGCAGCATCTGGCCCGGCCAGGCGCCGCCCGGCCTCGACGCGGCGTAGTGCTGCAGGATCTCGAAGGTCGAGCGGAAGTGCCGGCTCGCGAAGTGCTCCCACGCGCGGTCGACGAAGAGCGCCGCGCGCCGCTCGAGCGGGAGCCCGTCGGCCCCGATGTCGGACAGGCGCTCCGCGAAGCGGTGGAACGAGTCCTCCAGCACGGCGCCGAGGATTCCGTCCTTGCCGCCGAAGTGGTGCTGCACGGCGCCCCAAGTGACGCCCGCGCGCCGCGCGATCTCGCTGGCCGTCGTCCGTTTGAAGCCGACCTCCGCGATGCTCTCGACGACGGCGCGCATGATCGCGCCGCGCGTCTCGGCCGTCCGCTCCAATTGCGTGCGCCGGCGCGGCCGCGAGCGCTCGAGCGAGATGCGCGCGGTCACCGGCGGCCCTCGTCGACCACGCCGTAGATGCGCGCCATCTGCTGCGCCACCACGCCGCCGACCGGGAGCGACACTCCGGCGTGTCGGGCCAGCTCGAGCGCCCAAGCGAGGTCCTTCTCGGCCACGTTCATGTAGCCGCGCAGCGCGGCCTGCATGCCCGCGCCGTGCCGGGCCGACTCGGGCGCCTTGTGCAAGGCGAGGAACGCCGACATGAGCGGCGTGAGCTGGCCGTTCGCGCGGCCCGCTTCTTCGAGCAGCTCCTGCGGCAGGCCGACGGCCTTCGCCAGCGCGAACGACTCGAACGCCGCCGCCCACTGGATGTACGTGACGAGGTTCAGGCAGAGCTTGAGCTTCGCGCCGTTCCCGCGCGCGCCGGCGTGGATGATCTTCTCCGCGCTCACCGCGAGCACCGGGCGTGCGCGCTCGAGCGCGGCCTCGGGCCCGCCGACCAGGAACGTGAGCTGCTTCTGCGAGGCGCGCGCCGCGCCGCCGGTCACGCAGGCGTCCAGCACCTCGACCCCCCGAGCCGTGGCTGCCTCGGCCAGCGCGAGCGCCGTCTCGGGCAGGATGGTGCTGTGGATCGCGATCACCGCGCCACGCGCCGCGCCGGCCAGCACCCCCGCGGGGCCCGACACCACCTCGCGCACGTGGCGGTCCTCGGGCACGCAGATGCACACCACGTCGGAGCGCTCCGCGACTTCGCGCGGCGACGCGGCCGCCTTTGCGCCCGCGGCCACGAGTTCGGCCAGCGGGCCCGGCGCCACGTCGAACACCGTGGTCGCGAAGCCCGCGGCCACCAGGTTCGCCGCGATGGGCTTGCCCTGGTTCCCGAGCCCGATGAAGCCCGCGCGCAGCGACATGCGACGCACGCTATCACGTTTTACATAGCAGGCGAAATGTATTTTCGCGTACGCTGTCGGCGAAGGAGGTCTCTCGACATGCCCGAGTCCGAGCGGCGCGCGAAGGGCGCCGAGATGTTCGCGAAGGTCTACGCCGGCGACGTGGCCGTGCCCCCGGCGGGCGCGAGCGCGTTCGCCGATCTCATGCTCGAGCAGCTGTTCGCCGAGGTGTGGTCGCGGCCCGCGCTCTCCGTGCGCGAGCGGCGGCTCCTGCTGATGGGCGCGATCGCGGCCATGGGCGAGCCCATGACCTGGCGCATCCAGGTGCGCGCGGCGCTGAAGAACGGCGAGCTCACGCCCGAGCAGGCGCGCGAGACGCTCGTGCAGCTGGTGCAGTACGTGGGCTATCCGCGCTGCGCGGGGCTGCTCGGCCCCACGGAAGAGGCGATCCGCGACGCCGCGAAGTGAGGCATGCTTCGCCGCCGTGACTCGCTTCCGCATGACGCTCGAGTACGACGGCACGGACTTCGCCGGCTTCCAGCTGCAGCCCGACGCGCGCAGCGTGCAGGGCGAGCTCGAGCGGGCGATCCACGAGATCACGCGCGAGACGCGCCGCGTGATCCCGGCGGGCCGCACCGACGCGGGCGTGCACGCGCGCGGCCAGGTGGCGCACTTCGACGCCGGCACACGGCTCGCGCCGGCCGAGCTCCAGCGCGGGCTGAACGCGGTGCTGCCGCGCGACGTGGCGGTGCTCGCCCTCGCGGCCGCGCCGGCCGAGTTCGACGCGCGCCGCGACGCCGTGGCGAAGCGGTACGCGTACCGGATCCTCAACCGCCCCGAGCCGAGCCCGCTCCGCGCGCGCACCCACTGGCACCTGCGCGCGCCGCTCGACGCCGCAGCGATGGCCGAGGCTGCGCGCGCGCTGCTGGGCAAGCACGACTTCAGCGCGTTCCGCGGCGCGCCGGGCGGGGTGGCCGAGGACGAGAACCCCGTTCGCAGCATCGACCGGCTGGACGTGGTGGCGGGCGGCGACGAGCTCACACTCGAGGCCACCGGCCGCAGCTTCCTCCGCTACATGGTGCGGAACGTCGCGGGCACGCTGGTCGAGGTGGGCCAGGGGAAGCGCCCCCCGGCCGACGTCGCCGCCGTGCTGGCCTCCCGCGACCGCGGCCGCGCCGGCCCCACGGCGCCCGCACACGGGCTGTGCCTGGAAGAGGTCCTCTATCCCAGTTGACCCCGGGGCCGGGTTCAGATATCCCATGGCCCGCGCTTTCCCCCTTTCCAGAGGTCCGCGTTTGGCCAACCCCAAGAACCCCACCCGCAGCATCTCCGAAGCCGAGGTCGTGCGGCAGTGGTTCATCGCCGACGCGAACGACAAGGTGCTGGGCCGCTTCGCCTCGCGCGTCGCCTCCGTGCTGCGCGGGAAGCACAAGCCGACTTTCACGCCGCACGTCGACGGCGGCGATTTCGTGGTGGTGGTGAACGCGGGCCAGGTGCGGCTGACCGGCCGCAAGCTGCAGCGCAAGGAATACATCCGCCACTCCGGCTATCCCGGCGGTCTGCGCACGGACACGGCCGCAGACGTGCTGGCGCGCCATCCCGACCGCGTGGTGCGCGCCGCCGTGAAGGGCATGCTGCCCAAAGGCCCGCTGGGCCGGCGCATGCTGCGCAAGCTGAAGGTCTATCCGGGTGCCGAGCACCCGCACGCGGCGCAGAAGCCGGTGGTGTTGGAGATCCGCACATGACGATGGCCCGCCAGTCCGCCCGCTTCTACGCGACGGGGCGCCGCAAGAGCTCCACCGCGCGCGTGTTCCTGCGGCTCGGCACCGGCGCCATCTCCATCAACGGCCGAACGGTCGAGGACTACTTCCCGCGCGAGGTGCTGCGCTTGCACATGCTCGAGCCGCTGCGCGCGGTCGACCGCATGGGGAACTTCGACCTCTACGTGACGGTCGCGGGCGGCGGCGACAACGGTCAGGCCGGCGCGATCCGCCACGGCCTCGCGCGCGCGCTGCAGAAGTACGACGCGGCGCTGCGCCCGACCTTGAAGCGGGCCGGCCTCCTCACGCGCGACGCGCGCGAGAAGGAGCGCAAGAAGTACGGCCAGCGCGGCGCGCGCGCTCGGTTCCAGTACAGCAAGCGCTAGCTTGGGCGGTCCGGGGCATGGGTAGGCTGCCCATGCGACCACGAGTCGTCGCCATCATTCCTGCGCGCTACGCGTCGACCCGCTTCCCCGGGAAGCCGCTCTTCCCGCTCGCCGGGAAGCCGATGATCCTGCACGTGGCCGAGCGCGTCGACGCGGCGCGCAAGGCGGGCGTCGTGGACCGCTTCCTCGTCGCCACGGACGACGAGCGCATCGCGCGCCCCGTGCGCAGCGCCGGGTTCGAGGTCGTGATGACCTCGCCCGACCACCCCACGGGCACGGACCGGCTGGCCGAGGTCGCGGCCGGACTCGACGCCGAGATCCTGTGCAACGTGCAGGGCGACGAGCCGCTGATCGAGGCCGAGACGATCGCCGCGCTCGTCGCGCCGCTGCGCGCCGACGCATCTCTGTGTATGGGCACCTTGAAGACGCCGCTCGACCGGCCCGAGGACCGCTTCGACCCGAACCGGGGCAAGGTGGTCGTCGACGAGCGCGACCGCGCGCTCACCTTCACCCGCCTGCCGATCGTGGCCGACGTAGCGCGCGAGCAGCCCTACTTCAACAAGTCCGAAGTCGAGAAGCGGAACGCCGCCGCGCCGCTCACCGTGTGGAGCGACATCGGCGTGTACGCGTACCGGCGCGAGTTCCTGCTGCGCTACGCGAAGCTGCCGCGCACGCGCTTCGAGCAGGCCGAGCGCCTCGAGCAGCTGCGCGCGCTCGAGTCGGGCTTCGAGATCGCCGTGCCCACGGTCGCGCACCGCGCGCTCGAGGTCGACACGCCCGAGGACGTCGCGCGCGTCGAAGCGGCGCTCCGCGCCGGGCACTGAGCCGGCCTCCCGTCCCGACTTGATTTCCGCCGTTCGGTGACGAGCTTCCCCTCATGCTGTCTCCCGGCATCCCCCAGAACACCGACCTGCCGCTGCTCGACGCCTACTCCGATGCCGTCGTGGCCGCCGTCGAGGCGATCTCGCCCTCGGTGGTGCACGTCGACGTGGCGCGCCGGGGCGCGCGCGGCGGCGGCTCGGGCTTCGTGCTCACGCCCGACGGGCTCGTCGTCACGAACAGCCACGTGGCGTCGGGCGCCGACAAGCTCGAGGTCCACCTGCCCGACGGCTCGCGCCGCGTGGGCTCCATCGTCGGCGACGATCCCGGCACCGACCTCGCGATCCTGAAGATCGATGCGCCCGGCCTGCAGCCGGCCGCGCTGGGCGAGTCCGCGCGCGTGCGGCCCGGCCAGCTCGCGATCGCCGTCGGCAGCCCGCTCGGCTTCACCAGCACGGTCACCGCGGGTATCGTCAGCGCGACGGGGCGCTCCATGCGCTCGATCTCGGGCCGGCTCATCGACCAGGTGATCCAGACCGATGCGGCGCTGAACCCGGGCAACTCGGGCGGGCCGCTCGTCGACTCGCGCGGGCACGTCATCGGCGTGAACACGGCGGTGATCGCCGGCGCGCAGGGGCTGGCCTTCGCGCTCGAGGTCGACCTGCTCCAGCGCATCGCCGGCGAGCTGATCCGCGACGGGCGCATCCGCCGCAGCTTCCTCGGCGTCGGCGGCCAGACGGTGCCGATCCACCGCTCGGTGGTGCGGCACTACGCGCTGCCGGCCTCGACGGGCGTCATGGTGCGCGCCGTGGAGAACGGCAGCCCCGCGCAGCGCGCGGGCGTGCGCGAAGGCGACGTGATCGCTTCGTTCGCGGACACGCCGGTCGTCGGCATCGACGACCTGCACCGCCTGCTCGGCGCCGACCGCGCGGACGTGCCCGCCAAGCTCAAGGTGCTGCGGCTCTTGGAGCTGCTCGAGCTCGAGGTCGTGCCGCAGCTCGCGCCCGAGCGCTAACGCGCGCGGTGCGGCCGCGCCCGGTGCGGCGGGCCGAACGAGCGCACCGCGCCGTGCACGTGTGCCAGGAGCTCGCGCCGGAACGGCTCGATGTGCTCGAGGATCCGCGCGTAGCGCGGGTCGGTGGCGCGCGCGGCGCGCTTCTCGTCGTCGGTCCACGTGAGCGCGCGCAGGAGCAGAGCTTCGTCGAGCTCGCCGGTGTCGTGGCGATCGGCGGGCGGCGGCTCCCCGGCTTCGGGGTGATCCGGCAGCGCGATCGGCGACGACAGGAGCAGGTCGCGCCGGTCCTTGGGTCCGACCAGCACGGGCCACGTGCGCACGCTCGCGCACTCGGCGGCGGCCGTGCGCACGAATTCGCCGCTCGATAGCGCGAGCAGCGCGTGCGTGCCGAGCAGCGCCACGCGCAGCGCCTCGGGCCGGCCCGCGAACGTGCCGCCGCTCGTGCGGTTCTCGAGCCGCAGCCGCACGCGCGCGAGCCCCTCGGTCTCGCCCACGCGCTCGACGGTGACTCGCACTTCGAGCTCGACGCGCGATTGCTCGCGCACGATGCGCGCGCGCGCGACGCCTGCGCTGCGCACGCGTTCGACCTCGCGGTGCGCGGGCAGCACGATCCGCCAGCTCCGCTCGCCCGGTGAAGCGGTCAATGCGAAGTCGAGCTCGTGGGGCGTGACTTCGTCCCAGCTCGTGAGGAGCGTCTCGCCCAGGTCGAGCGTCTGTACGCGGCGGAAGTCGTGCTTGCCGCGGATCTCCTCGACGTGGCGCGACCGGACGCGAAGAAAGCGCACGCGCACGTCGAGCTTGGCGCCGGGACCGGGCGCGACGAGACAGTCGGTCTCCTGCCACGTTGCTTCGCCGTTCGACTCGGCCCACGCGGGGGGTGCGAGCACGCCGAGCTGCCAGCGCGAGCGGCTCCTCTCACCGGCTGCGCCGTACGGATACAACACGTAGCCGTTCCACAGCAGCGCATCGACGACCGTGCGCGCGCGTTCGAAGCTCAAGCCAGCGCCCCGGGGACGATCGCCGGGGCGAGGGGAGGGAGCAGACGCTCTGGCGAGCTGTAGAGCTGGGTGGGGCAACCGCGCACGCAGTACGACCGCAAGGACAGGTTTGGATTTCGAGACGAGTCGACTCGCTCGTCGCGTGCGTCCGCTGCACGACGCATGCCGCGCGCGGACGTGGCCCCGCGTGCAGCAGCCGCGTCCGCGCGCACCGGTGCGGCGGAATTCTGTACAAACGACTGCGGGGTCTTCGGGCACCGCAGTCGGAGATTCCGGCGCTACATCTTGCCGAGCTGGCCGCGGATCTCGCCCGAGGGATGCGCCGCCGTGTGGACGTTCAGGTACCACATGCCGTTCGCGAGGTCGGCCGCCTGCTCCTTGGTGAGCGTGGCCTCGCCCTTGATCGGGCTCTTCAAATCGCCCGACAAGGTGATGACGGGGCCCGCGTTCGCGCCGGGCTTCGCGGGGCCGTGGAAGTGCGCGGCGGTCGCCGGACCCGACAGGCCCGAGTAGGTGACGGAGTAGGTGAGCTTCATCGTCGCCGGGTCGTAGGTCGCTTCGACCTTGCCCGTCGCTTTCGAATCATTCGCAGGAACTTCATCGGAGCCCTTGAGCGTGGTGCCGTACATGTCGTGGGCGAATGCGGGCGCGGCGACGAAGAGCGCGAAGGCGAGAGCGGGCAGCGCGAGGCGCGCGAGCGTGATGCGCATGGTGTCCTCCTTTGGATGTTGCGCATGGTAGCCTGCAAGAAGCGTGGAAGGAGTGCCGAGATGAGCACGATCGAGACGAAAGACGGGACCGAGCTCTACTACAAGGACTGGGGGACGGGGCAGCCGGTGGTGTTCAGCCACGGCTGGCCGCTCTCCGCCGATGCGTGGGAAGACCAGATGCTGTTCCTGGCCGAGCGCGGCTACCGCTGCATCGCGCACGACCGGCGCGGCCACGGCCGCTCGAGCCAGCCGTGGCAGGGCAACGAGATGAACACGTACGCGGACGACCTGGCCGAGCTCGTGACTCAGCTCGGCCTCGAGCGCGCGATCCACGTGGGTCACTCGACCGGCGGCGGCGAGGTGGCGCGCTACATCGGCCGCCACGGCACGCGGCGCGTCGCCAAGGCGGTGCTGATCAGCGCGGTGCCGCCCGTCATGCTGAAGAGCGCGACGAATCCCGAAGGCACGCCGATCGAGGCGTTCGACCAGATCCGCGCGGCGGTGCAGGCCGATCGCTCGCAGTTCTGGAAGGACCTGTCGGCGCCGTTCTACGGCGCGAACCGGCCGGGCGCGAAGGTGTCGCAGGGTCTGCGTGACTCGTTCTGGCTGCAGAGCATGATGGCCGGACACAAGGCGGTGTACGACTGCATCAAGGCGTTCTCGGAGACCGACATGACCGAGGACCTGAAGAAGTTCGACGTGCCCACCTTGATCATGCACGGCGACGACGACCAGATCGTGCCGATCCAAGCGTCCGCGAAGCTGTCGTCCAAGCTCGTGCGCGGCTCGACCCTGAAGGTCTATCCCGGCGCGCCGCACGGCATGCCGTCGACCCTGAAGGACCAGATCAACGCGGACCTTTACGCCTTCTTCAAGTCCTGAGCGACGGCCAGCGCACGGTCAGGACGAGTGACTCGTCGACCGCACGGAACGAGTGCGGCACGTCGGGCCCGAACAGGACGAAATCGCCCTCGTGCGCGAGCGGCACCTCGCGCCCGGGAAACATCAAGACCACGCTGCCGCGCACCAGCACGTTGAGCGTACGCACGGGAAGCGCCGGCGCCCACTCGGGCCGCGTCTCGCCCGCGGCGTGCACGTGCCACTTCACCTCGACGTCCGGCGTCTGCAGCGGCCCGTCCGGCATGAAGTGCCCGAGGAGCCAGCCGCGCGTGTGCCGGGCGGCGTCGACCGCATTGCCCGTGAGTACCTTCATGGGCGCTTCGGACGCGCGCGGCGCGGCCGGGATTCAGGGATACTTCGCGGGCGTCGGCTTCGCGGTCGAGACGGTCGGCGTGGTCGAGTCCGCGGGCGCGGCCGCCTTGCCGCCGCCCGTGGGGCCGATCGTGATCTGGCCTTCCACCTTCGCGCCGCGCTCGATCACGATGCCCTCGGTGCGCAGGTCGCCGAACACACGCGCGCTCTTGCGCAGCGTGATCTCGGTGCGCGCCTCGATGTCGCCGTGCACCTCGCCGTCGATCAGCACGGACTCGGCGCGGATGCGCGCGGTGACCTTGCCGCTCGGGCCGATCGTGACTGCGGCCGCGCACTCGATCTCGCCGTCGACCGAGCCGTCGATGTGCACGGACTTCGACATCTTCAGCGAGCCCGTGAACTCCGAGGACGCGTCCACGTAAGTAGTTGCGCGCTCGGGCAGCGCGGGGCGCGACAGGTCCATCGTGCTCGGGCCCGCCATCAGCGCCTCGGGCGCCTTCGCCGGCCGTCCGAACATGTTCCGCATGGTCGTCCTCCTGGGTGGGGGGACGGGTCGCGCCTTCATCGACGCGCGGCGGCGAGCGCTTGAGCGGGCGGACGGGGCCTCAGCGCGCCATGCAGACGAGCTTCTTGTTCGTGAGGCGGAACCTGCAATCGATGTTGTTCACCGAGCTCGAGCTCTGCGTGGTCGGACCTTGCCAGTCGGCGAGGAGGCACCGCGCGACCCCGACGAAGCCGTTGATCTCGACCTTCGCGCAGAACTGGTCTGGCGAGCAGCCGGAGGCGTCGACGGGCTGTCCCGCGGGCGTCTGGGGACATGTGTCGCGCGAGTCAGGTACGCCGTCTTTGTCGGTGTCGACGGGGTTCTCGCAAGCTTGGAGCTGCGTGGTGCACGCGTCGCGATCGACGCGGCATTGCGCGAACTCGTTGTTCGCGTCGTCGGGGAAGGGATCGCAGGCGTCGCCCAGGGCGTCGCCGTCGCGGTTCTCCTGGCCGGGGTTTGGCACATCGGGGCAGTTGTCGAGCGCGTCGGCCCACTCGTCGCCGTCGCGGTCGATTGCGTCGTTGCAGGCGTCGCCGATGCCGTCGTGGTCGCGGTCGGCCTGGTCAGGGTTCGGCACGTCGGGGCAGTTGTCGATGCGGTCCGCCACGCCGTCGCCGTCGCGGTCGGGTGCCGGACCGGCGTCGAACGCGGCGATCACGCCGGTCGCGCTCGCGATGTAGAAGCCATTGTCGGCGTACGCGAGGCTGCCGGCGAGCGGATGTGCCCACACCGATTGGTGTGTCACCAGATCGACCGCGTAGGTCGAGCCCGAGCCCGACACGAACGCGTGCGTCTGCGTGACGAGGATCGGGCCGGAGAACGTTTGCGTCGGCAGGGCGAACGTCCACAAGAGCTGGCCGCTCGCCTCGGACCACGCGGTGAGTGCGCCCGAGTCGATCGCGTAGACCACCCCGTTCGCCACGGAAGGCTGGCCCGTGAAGTTCCGCACGAGCTGCCACGCGATCTGCCGGCCCGCGAGATCGAACTTGAGCAGGCGGCCGTCGTGGATCGCGAAGCCGTCGTTCGCGCCACCGAGTGCCACGGTCGAGCCCATGGTCCAGCCGTCCCACGAGAAGTTCGGGTCGGCGATCGTGTACGCGACCGTGCCTTTCGTGCGGTCGAGCGCGTAGAGCGCAGGCGAGTATTCGCCGAGATACGCGTATGCGTAGTTCGCGTCGACAGCGGGCGTCCAGCCGTCGTACTGCGGCAACACGCCGGCGAACCAGCGCTGCGTGCCGTCGGTCTCGTTGAACGCGTACATGCCGCCGTAGTAGCCGCCGTCCACGTAGATGGTGCCGTCGACGATCGTCGGCGCGAGATACGCCTCCCACTGCGCGTCGAACTCGACCTGCCAGGCGAGCGTGCCGGTCGTGGCGTCGTACGCGCGCAGATACGGACTGCCGGAAAAACCTTGGCCGGTCTGGATGTACACGCGGCCGGCATGGAACGCCGGCGGGTTCACCGAGAAGACGTCGCCGTAGCGCACGCGCCAGAGCTCGTTGCCCGTCTGCGCGTCCGCGACGTAGAGCCCGGCGTTGCTGAAGTAGCCGATGGTCGAGACGAACAGCTTGCCGTCGCCGATCGCGATGGGGTTCAACGCCTGACCATCGCCGACGGCGTGCTGCCAGCGGAGCGCAAACTTCGAGACGTCGAGAGAGACGGGCACGTAGCCGCTGTGCGCGGCGTCGTACTGATAGGTGGGCCAGCTGGTCTGCGCGTTCGCGCCGGCCGAGGCGAAGAGCGCGAAGGCGAGTGCCGCCGCGAGCGTGCTAGTGCGTCGCATTGACGTTGCTCTGGACGGCCTTCTGGGCGTCCTTCGAGAGGTCCGTTCGCGCGCCGTCGGACTGGTGAGTCTGCGTCACGCTGCCGTCGGCGCCGTACGTGTAGATGACCCGCGTGCCGTCGTCGTGGATCGCGACGACCACGCGGCCCTGCGCGTCCGTGATGAACCTGGTCTCGGCAGAGCCGAGGCGCGGCGCGAGACATGTCAACGCGACGGCAAGACAAAACCCTGCGGTCGACCACCGGGTCGAGATACAAGACATCGTGAGTTCTCCCTCTGACTCAGCGGAAGCATTCACGAACGACGACCTCCTGTCGAGCCAAATTCCGGTGAGCCCGCGGCGGAAGGGGGGGTGCTAGCATGCTTGCGGTGGACCCCCTGCGCTCCGACCGCCCGCTCATCGTGTACGTCGACTACAAGAGCCCGTACGCGTACCTGGCCGTCGAGCCCACGCACCGGGTCGCGCGCTCGCTCGGCGTGGCGGTCGACTGGCGGCCGCTTACGCTCGACATCCCGTCGTACCTGGGCTCGGCGAAGCTCGACCGCGAAGGCAAGGTGGTGGAGGCGCAGCGCAGCGCGGGCCAGTGGGCGCAGGTGACGTACGCGTACAAGGACGCGCGGCGCTACGCGTCGCTGCGCGGGATCACCGTGCGCGGCACCACGAAGATCTGGGACACCCGCCTCGCGGGCATGGGCATGCTGTGCGCGAAGGGGCAGGGTGACACAGAACTGCGTCGCTACTCGACGCTGGTGTTCGAGCGCTTCTGGAAGCGCGAGCTCGACGTGGAGGACCCGGCGGTGATCGCCGCGGTGCTCCGCGAGGCGGGCGGCGACGCCGCGCCGTTCGAGCGCGAGCTCGCGAGCGGCGGGCGCGCGCGCTACGACCAGTTGCAGCGCGCGATCTTCGACGCCGGCATCTTCGGCGTGCCCGGCTACGTGGTCGACGGCGAGTACTACTGGGGCCGCGAGCACCTGCCGCGCATCCGCTGGATCCTCGCGGGGCGCCGCGGCCCGGCGCCCGACGTGGCGTACCAGCACTTCGCATGATCGCGGTCTGCGTCGACTTCAAGAGCCCGCATTCGTATCTCGCCTTCGAGCCCACGCGCGCGCTCGAGCGACGGCTCGGTATCGATTTCGCTTGGTGGCCGCTCGTGCTGCCGGCGCTGCCGCGGCCGAAGCCCGCCTCGCCCGGCGACGACCGGGGCGCGCGCCACCGCCGCGCGCGCGCCGAGTATCTCGCGCGCGACATCGCGCGCTACGCGGAAGCCCGCGGGCTCGCGCTGGGCGACGTGCACCGCGACGTCGACACGACGCTCCCGGCGCAGGCGCTGCTCTTCCTGCGCCAGACGGCGTCCGAGCGCGCCGGCGCGTTCTGCGCGCGGGTGTTCGAGCTCGTGTGGAAGGAGAACGCGAATCCCGCGGACACGAGCGCGATCGAAGCCGCGCTCGGTTCTGCCTCAGGCGGCTTCCGCGCCTACCTCGAGCGCGACGCCGCGCGCGAGCTCGCCGAGAACGCGCGCGCGCTCGCGGAAGCCGGCGTCTGGAGCGTCCCCGCCTACCTCGTGGACGGCGACGTCTTCATCGGCCGCCAGCACCTGCCCATGCTCGAGTGGCTCGCGACGGGGCGCGCCGGCGAGCCGCCGCTGTGAGCCGGTCAGCCCAGCGCCCCGACCTTCTTCCATGAGTCGCGCGAGGTGCAGCGCCGCAGCCAGTCGCCGAGCCGCGTCAGGCCGAGTGCGAACGGGTCGAGCTGATCCCAGTCGACCTTCCCGTTCTCGTTGGGCTGGCTCAGCGTCGCAGCGACGTTCACGTCGGCCAGCGTGAACGCGTCCCCGAGCAGCCACGGCCGCTCCGCCAGGGCTCGGTCGAGCACGCCGAGCGCCTTGGCCTTGGCCGCGCGCGCCGCCGCGATCCGCTCCGCATCGCCGCTCCTCCGCGCCTCCACGAAGTCGGCCCGATCCATCTCGGTCTGCCCCCACAGGGTCCACTGGTAGAGTGCCGCCCGCTCGGCGGGGGCGCCGGGCCAGAGCGGGCCGCCGTAGCGATCGCCGAGGTATAGGTTGATCGCCATCGACTCCCAGAGCACCAGCCCGGCGTCGTCCAGGATCGGAACCCGCCCGTTCGGATTGAGGCCGTCGACGAGCTCGCGATCGCCCGGCCGGATGCCCGGAAGCGACGGGACATGCTCGTACTCGAGCCCGAGCTCCTCCAGCGCGATCAGCGACCGGCAGGCGCGGGATACCGAGGAGCCGTAGAGCCTGCGCATCCGCACATCGTGGCACGAAACCCGTCGACGAACGGCATCAAGTGGACTAACTATCGAGTCCCGAGGCCCGTGCCCCCGGAGCCGAGGGAGAGCGATGAAGCGCCAGACGAAGTTCATTTTCGTGACGGGGGGAGTGCTCTCGTCGCTGGGCAAGGGGCTCTCGTCCGCGTCGATCGGAGCGCTGCTCGAGGCGCGCGGGCTGAAGGTCGCCTTTCTCAAGCTCGACCCCTACCTGAACGTCGATCCCGGGACGATGAACCCGCTGCAGCACGGCGAGGTGTATGTCACGAACGACGGCGCCGAGACGGACCTCGACCTGGGCCACTACGAGCGCTTCACGCACGCGAGCCTGTCGCGGCAGAACAACCTGACCGCGGGCCGCGTGTACGAGCGCGTGATCCAGAAGGAGCGCGAGGGCGCGTACCTGGGCGCCACCGTGCAGGTGATCCCGCACGTGACCGACGAGATCAAGAGCCACATCCTGTCGATCGCAGCCGAGGGCACCGACGTGCTCATCGTGGAGATCGGCGGCACGGTGGGCGACATCGAGTCGCTGCCGTTCCTGGAAGCGATCCGCCAGCTGCGCTCGGACCTGGGCCGCGAGAACGTGCTCTACATCCACATCGCGCTCGTGCCCTACGTGGCGAGCGCGGGCGAGCTGAAGACCAAGCCGGTGCAGCACAGCGTGAAGGAGCTGCGCTCGATCGGCATCGCGCCCGAGATCCTGTTGTGCCGCACCGACCGCTACCTGCCGCGCTCGGTGAAGTCCAAGCTCGCGCTGTTCTGCGACGTCGACGAAGAGGCCGTCATCACGGCGAAGGACGTCGACACCATCTACGAGCTGCCGCTGCTCTTCCACGCGGAGGGCCTCGACGACGCGATCGCGCAGAAGCTCAACATCTGGACGGGCCAGCCGAACCTCGAGCGCTGGGAGCGGGTGGTCGGCGTGCTCAAGAACCCCGAGCAGCGCATCAAGATCGCCATGGTCGGCAAGTACGTCGACCTGACCGAGTCGTACAAGAGCCTGAACGAGGCGCTCGCGCACGCGGGCATCGCGCACGGCGTCGCGGTCGACATCGAGTACGTCGACTCGGACAAGCTCGAGGGCTCGGCGCTCGACGGCCTGCGCGCGGTCGACGGCATCCTCGTGCCGCACGGCTTCGGCTCGCGCGGCGCCGAGGGCAAGATCCAGGCGATCCAGTACGCGCGCGAGCACGAGATCCCGTACTTCGGCGTGTGCTACGGCCTGCAGATGGCCGTGGTCGAAGCGGCGCGCAACCTGGGCGGCCTGTCGGGCGCGAACTCCGTCGAGGTCGACCCGAAGACGCCGCACCCGGTGATCGCCTACATGAAGGACCAGCAGGCCGTCGCGGCGACCGGCGGCACCATGCGCCTGGGCGCCTACCCGTGCCGGATCATCCCCGACACGCTCGCCGCCCGCGCGTACGGCAAGACCGAGATCAGCGAGCGCCACCGCCACCGGCTCGAGGTGAATCCGGAGTACCACCAGCGCCTGCGCGACGCGGGCCTGGTGATCTCGGGCATCTCCCCCGACGGCCAGCTCGTCGAGATCATCGAGTACCCCGACCACCCCTGGTTCCTCGGCTGCCAGTTCCACCCCGAGTTCCAGAGCACGCCCTTCGAGCCGCACCCGCTGTTCCGTGCGTTCGTCGGGGCGGGGGTGCGGAGGCGGTCGAGCGGAGCCGCCTAGAGCGGGCGCGGTCGAGCCGAGCGCAGCCGGCTCCTCGCGCGGTGTAACCCGCGCCGGGCCTCCTTCGTAGTGTAGAGCGACCGGCTCCCACATCGGGCGCGGTCGATTCACGACACGGAGGATTGGGATCCATGAAGTCTCGAACTGCCATTGCCGCGGCTGCGGCTGCGCTCTTTCTGGCCGGCCACGCCGGCTTTGCCGCTGCGGACTCGGACGCGGACGGCAAGGTGAAGTGCGAAGGCGCGAACTCGTGCAAGGGCCACAGCGACTGCAAGTCCGCTTCCAACGACTGCAAGGGGAAGAACGGCTGCGCGGGCAAGGGCTTCAGCATGATGTCGCAGAAGGATTGCGACGCCGCGAAGGCCAAAGCGGCGCAGAAGAAGAGCTGAACGAGAGGGGAGAGGTCGCGAGGCCTCTCCCCTTCGTCTCTCTTCTCGGGGGTCTCGTGCTCGCTCGACTTCTCGAACTCCGCGAACGCTTGCTCGAGGTGACCGCGGCGCTCGCCTGGCTGCCGCCGCTCCTGGCGCGGATCAGTGTCGGGCTCACGTTCGTGAGCACGGGCTGGGGGAAGCTCCACAACCTGGACCACGTGATCGCGTTCTTCACCAAGCTCGGCATCCCGTTTCCCCAGTACCAGGCACCGTTCGTCGCGCTGACCGAATTCAGCTGCGGCACGTTGCTCGCGTTGGGGCTGCTCACGCGCGGGGTGGCGCTGCCGCTGATCGGGACGATGGGCGTCGCGATCGCGACCGCGATCTGGCCGGAGCTCGACGGGCCCGTCGACTTGCTCGGCCGCGAGGAGTTCTTGTTCGTCGTGCTGCTCGTGTGGCTCGCGCTCGCGGGTGGCGGACCGATCTCGCTCGACGGCCTCTTGCTGCGCGCGGCGGGCGCGCGTTCGGTCGCGCGCGCGTGAAGGACGCGCCCTATCTCGGTGTGGGCATCGGGCTGCGTCCAGCGCACTACGCGCGAATTCTCGCGGCGTCGGATCCGGCGCAGCTCGGCGTCGATTTCTTCGAGGCGATCTCGGAGAACTACATGGTCGACGGTGGGCGGCCGCTGCGCGTGCTGGACCAGGTGCGCGCGCGCTTTCCGGTCGTGCTGCACGGAGTGTCGCTGAACGTCGGCTCGGCCGACTCGCTCGACGCCGGCTACCTGGGCGAGCTCGCTTCGTTGGCCAGGCGCTTCGAGCCGGCGTGGCTGTCGGATCACCTGTGCTGGACCGGCGTCGCGGGTCGGAACCTGCACGACCTCCTGCCGCTGCCGTACACGGAGGCGGCGCTCGCCCACGTGGTCGAGCGCGTGCGCCGCGTGCAGGACCGGCTCGGCCGGCGGATTGCGCTCGAGAACGTGTCGTCGTACTTCGCGTACCGGGCCGATGCGCTACCGGAGTGCGAGTTCCTGGCGCGCATCGCGGAAGAGGCCGACTGCGGGATCCTGCTGGATGTGAACAACGTGTTCGTGAGCGCGCACAACCACGGGTTCGACGCGGAGGCCTATCTCGCAGCGATCCCGCGCGAGCGTGTGTTCCAGATGCACCTCGCGGGTCATTCGCGGCAGGATGCGTTGCTCATCGATACGCACGATCACGCGGTGTGCCCCGAGGTGTGGAGCTTGTTCGAGTCGGCGGTGCGCCGCTTCGGCGCGGTGTCGACCTCGATCGAGTGGGACGATCGGATTCCCGAGCTCGAGGTCCTGGTCGCGGAAGCGCAGCGAGCGCGCGGGATCCTCGAGCGCGTGGCGCCGAAGAGAGGCTTCGATGGAGACGAGCGGGAGCGCGTGGCTGTGCGGCGTGCAGAGCCGGCTCGCGCGGCTGATCTGCGAGCCTAGCGGCGTCGAAGAGGCGCTCGCCGGCGACGGCGACGCGGCCGGCAGCGCGCTCGGCGCGCTGGTGCGCGGCGACTGCGGCGTGAGCGCGCTCGCGCGGCTCTCCGTCTATTCGAACGCGTACTTCGCGCGCCTGCACGACGCGCTGCGCGAGGACTACCCGGCGCTCGCGCGCGTGCTCGGCGCCGGCGCGTTCCACGACCTGGTGAAGACGTACCTGATGATGGAGCCGCCGACGCGCCCGTCGATCCGACACGCGGGCGCACGCCTCGTGGCGCACTTGGAGACCGAGCCGTTCGCGGAGATCTTCGCGCGCGTGTGCCCGTTCGCGCCGGACCTGGCGCGGCTCGAGTGGGCGCTCGTCGAGGCGTTCTTCGCGGCGGACTCCGTCGTGCTGCGCCGCGAGGACCTGGCGGAGCTCGCCCCGGAGGAGTGGCCGGAGCTGCAGTTCGCGCCGAGCCCTGCGCTCCGACTCCTGTCGCTCTCCTGGCCGGTGCAGCGCGTGTGGCGCGAAGAGAGCGACCCGCCCGTGATCGAGCGCGCGCCCACTCACTTGCGCGTCTTCCGGGTCGGAGAGCAGGCGCAGTGTCGCGAGATCTCGGCGGTGGAGCTCCGCGCGCTGCGCGCCTTGGCCGCGGGCGAGACCTTCGGCACGGTGTGCGAGAAGCTCGAGCCGGCCACGGCCGCAGGCTTCGTCGCGGGCTGGCTCGCCGACGGCCTACTCGTGCGCTGAAGCGGCCGCGCGCCTGAAGAAGGCCGCCAGACCGACACCGCCGAGTGTACCGACGAGGAGCGGCGCCAGAGCGTGCGCGATGAGCCAGTGCCACAGGCTCGGCGACGGGCAGCTCAGGTGGATCAGCAGCCCGCCGGCGGCGCTCGCACCGACCGCCGCGGCGAGACCGGTGATGCCGGGCCGCCATGGTGCGCCGCGCAGCGCGAGCGCGCCGACGCAGAGCGCGATGGGCAGCGCCAGGAAGAGCGAGCGCTCGCTGCACGGGACCAGCGGGTCCGCGCTGCCGACGCCTCGGCTTGCGGCGGCGACGAGGCAGAGAGCGGCCACGACGGCGAGACCGACGACTGCGCCCGCGCCGGCGGCCTTCGCGAGCGGCTCTCGGCCCGGGATCCGCGCGGCGAGTGCGAGCAGCACCCCGCCACCCGCCACGAGGGCGAGCGCTCCGGCGAGCGCGGCCGAGAACGCTCCGCGGGAGAGGACGTCGAAGGGATGCAAGCCGAGCCAGAGCGCCACCCCGAGCGCACACAGCGCGCCCGTCGCCGCGACAGCGAGCACCTGGCGACGGAGCGCCGCCAACGGGCGCACCGGCGCGAGCTCGTCGCTGAGACGCGCGATCAAGCGCTCCGGTGTGGTCTCGCGGCTCAAGGCGCGTCTCCGCCCAGCGCCGCGCGCAGTGCACGCGAGCCGCGGTGCGCGCGGACCTTCAGTGCCGATGCAGTCACCCCCGCGCGCTCTGCGGCGACGGCCACGGACAGTCCTTCCACGTAGAGGAGCTGCACCGCTTCGCGCTGGGCTTGCGGCAGCTTGTCCAGCGCGTCGCGCAGTGGGGGCGAGAGCTGACGCGCGAGGAACGCGCGCTCGGGGTCGGAAGCGTCGCCCGACGCTTCGTCCGGCAGCTCGCGACCGCGGTCGATGCGGGCGCGCTCGCGCGTTTGCCGGCGCAGCGCGTCGATCGTGGCGTTCGCCGCGATCGCCCACATCCACGGGTCGAACGGGCGCCCGGGTTGCCACGTGTGTCTCGCCCGGTGGATCAACAGCAGGATCTCCTGCACGACGTCCTCGACCGCGCTCGCGTCCACGCCGCGGCGGCCGACGAACGCCCGGAGCACCGGGAGGAGCGCGAGCAGGAGCGACTCGTACGCGTCCCGATCCCCGGCTTGTGCGGCCGCCATCCAGGCCCCGCGCTCGGCGTCGGTGCTGTCCGTCCTACGCTCGGCCATGCACTCCGGTTACGTCCTCCCCGCCCGATCCAATCTACCCGATTGGAACGCGGGCTTCGGCGTACCGGATCCCGGCGCCAGGGCTGTCGGATCCGCCCGCGCTCGTTCGTCTTCTCGTCAGGAGGAACGAACCATGTGCCCAGTCTGTGCGACCGCAGCAGCTGCGACGTGGCTCCTCGCCGGCTCGGCCGGCGCGGGCGGCCTCGGCGCGCTCGCGCTGATCCGCCGGCGCCCGAACGCGGACGCCGAGCCCGACTTCCAGCTCCGCATGCAACCCGACTCCCACCCCGAACCCGAAGGAGACCGACCATGACCCGGCCCCCGATCGTTTCGCGCGAAGAGTGGCTCGAGGCGCGACGCGCGCACCTCGCGAACGAGAAGCGGCTCACCCGGCTGCAGGAGGAGCTCGCCGCCGAGCGCCGCCGGCTGCCGTGGGTGAAGCTCGACAAGACCTACACGTTCGACGGCCCGAACGGAAAGGAGACGCTCGGCGAGCTGTTCGCCGGCCGGCGCCAGCTCATCGTGAATCACTTCATGTTCGGCCCGGGCTGGGCCGAGGGCTGCGTCGGCTGCTCGTTCGGCGCCGACCACGTCGACGCCGCGCTGCCGCACCTGTTGCAGCGCGACGTCAGCTACGTGGCGGTGTCGCGCGCGCCGCTCGAGGACATCGAGCGCTTCCAGAAGCGCATGGGCTGGCGCTTCAAGTGGCTGTCGTCGTACGGCAGCGACTTCAACTTCGACTTCCACGTGTCGTTCACGAAGGAAGAGCTCGCGCGCGGCCGCGTGTTCTACAACTTCGAGGAGCAGCCGCTCCCGTACCCGACCGAGGAGCTGCAGGGCACCAGCGTCTTCTTCAAGGACGACGCCGGCGACGTGTTCCACACGTACTCGAGCTACGCGCGCGGGGGCGAGAACGTGCTCGTCACGTACGCGTGTCTCGACATCACGCCCCTCGGCCGCGATGAGGACAACGGTCCGACGAAGTCGCTCGCCGACTGGGTGAAGCACCACGACAAGTACGAGATCGGCCCGAGCGCCAAGCCGGCCTGTCACTGAGTGATTCGGCGCGGCGCTCTCCCTGGAGCTGCGCCGAGCTCGCTCACGGCGTGGGTGCGGCGGCTGCGGGTGCGGGCCCGGCCGCGAGCGGCTCCATCACGATGATCACTGGATCGGGCCCCAGCTCGTAGAAGCCGCCCGACAGCCCGTCGACGATCGCGCCCACGCCGACCGTGAGCGCGTCGAGCTCCCACCAGTACAGCGGCATTTCGCGCGTCATGTAGACCTGCTCGGTGCGGTAGCCCTCGAGCTCCGCAATCAGCTGGTGGTGGCGCCGGCGCCAGAGCGTGACTTCGGCGGGCAGGGTCCACGTGTCCCCCGACACCACGTCGGTCAGCTTCGCGCCCGCGGGCTTGCTCTCGAAGTGGATCGTCTGCGTGGTGCCGTGAAACATCGTGGCGCAGCCGCCGCCGGACGCGAGCAGAGCGAGCCCCCCGATTCGCGCCAGCGCGTTCATCGCTTCGGCTCGTTCAACAGGCAGCCGGCGACGCGCTTCGCCACCTCGTCGAGCACGTCCTCGTAGCTGCCGCCCCAGGCGCCCGTCATGATGCTGCCATGCACGCGGCAGTGGCCGATCTCGTTGCCACTGGCGTCGGCGACGTGCCAAGACGAGTCGAAAGTGCCCTCGCCGGCGAAGGGTACAAAGTACCGGAGCGCGCGGTTGCCGCGGTCGTAGTGGTCGACGGTGCCGTGCACCTGCGCCGTGTTCGGCCCCGCCGTGGGCACGACCGACACGCCTTCACCCGCGAGGCGCGACGTGAGCTGGGTGCGGAACTGCGACACCTGCGCGGGCGTCACGGCGGGTGTCGAGGCGTCGATCGTGAGCGTGACCTCCCGCGCGGGGGGCTGGACCGCCTGCATGACCTCGAGATCGGCACTCGCGCACGCGCTCAGCGCAGCGGCCGCGAGACACACGAGCATCCCCTTGCGAGTCATTCGCCCCTCCAGCTCTGAAATTCTTACCGAAATCGCGGGCACGGCGCTTGCTGGAACCAAGCGAATGTTCCCCAAACCGTCCCTCCTCGAGAATGCGATCGGCTGGTTTCTCATGGCGGGCCCCTGGATCCTCCTGACGGCGTGGTGCGGGGGCGCGCTCGTGGTGCAGAACCAGGAGCTCCGCTCGCAGGCCTTCGCCGCCGACGAGGCGTGCCACTTGGAGGCCGAAGCCGTACGGACCGACGGCGCAGAGGCGCAGCACGAGGCCTACCAGGTCTGCATGGACGACGGGACCGTCACGCGTCCCGAAGGCGTGACGGACCCGATGCCCGCGCACGGCTAGCGCGCGAAGGGCTGCGTCGCGACCGGCGCCTGTACGTCGAACGCGTTCAACGTCATCGACACGAACGTGTAGAAGCCGAGCACCGCCAAGAGCTCGACGAGCCCCTGCTCGCCGAAGCTCGCGACGGCAGCACGGTACAGATCGGGCGGCAGATCGCGCGTGGCGTGCAGCGCGCGCGACACGTCGTATACGAGGCGCTCGTCCTCGGGCGCGCGCTCGGGGCGGCGCTCCGCGAACACGTCGTCGATGGTCTCCTGCGCCACGCCGAACTCGCGCGCGTAGCGCACGTGCGCGACCCACTCCACGTTGCTGCGCCACGCGCGCCCGGTGACCAGAATGGCCAGCTCGATCAGCCGCCGCTCGAGCGTGGTGCGCTGCCAGATGAAGTCGCCGAGCCCCATCGCGCGGCGCGACAGCTCGGGGCTGCGCAGCCACGGATCGAACGGCCCGCCGATCTGACCGTCGGGTCGCGGCGGCCGCACCTTGGCGACCTCGTCGTAGCGCGCGCGTTGTTCGGGCGAGAGCTCTTCGGGCTTCCTGGGCGTGAGTCGGCTCATGACTCGATTGTGCCACGGCCTCAGCGGTTCGGAGCGAGCAGGCATTCGGACACGCGGTGCATCGCAGCCTTGAGCACGTCGTCGTAGTCGCCCGCGACGTACACGCTGCCGCGCACCTCGCATTCGCCCGTGGGATCGCCTTCGGGGGTGGAGAGGGCCCAGTTCGAGGCGAACTCGCCGCCGCCGAAGCCCAGGAACCCGAAGAACAAGCGGACGGTGCGGTTGCCGGGGTCGTCGCGCTCGATCGTGCCCACCACCTGCGCGACGCCCGGGCCGAGGTGATCCACGATGTGGAGCCCGTCGGCGCTGAGCGATTCGTTGACCAGCTTGCGCAGCGCGCGCAGGCGCTTCCCCGAGACGGTCAGGTGCGGGCCGCGCTTCACGACGAGCGTGATCTGGCTCGGCCGCACGACCGGCTGCAGGATCTTGAGCTTGGCGCTGGCGCAGCCGAGCGCGGCGCCGAGGACACAGGCGACGAGCAGCCCCGGCACGAGTCGGCTCACGGCCCGATTGTGCCACGCGCGGAGGGGTTCGGACCGAGGCAATCGTAGACGTGGAGAACGGCTTCGCTCACCACGTCCTCGTAGTCCTGAGCGCGTCGCTCACGCGGTCGCGCAGCTGGGTGAGACGGCGCCGCGTGATTTCCGCGCCGGGCCCGGCCTGGAGCGTCAGCTCGATGTCGCGCGTTCGCTGGACGGGTTGGATCACCTCGAGCGAGGCGCCCGAGCAGCCGACGACGAGGAAGCAGACGAGAGCGAGTCGCCTCACGACTCGATTGTGCCAGAGCCTCGCCGCGACGAGCGCCGCGAAGGCAGGGCCACGCACGCGAAGAGTCCCACCACCGTGAAGACCACGCCTGCCAGGTCCGCCGTCAACATCGCTCGACTCCTCCTGTGAGAATGACGTTCGAGCCGCGCCGGCACCGACAGACGCGGTAAGGTGAGGCATGGCGGAGCGCCCGTTCACGGTGGATCTGCACGGGCACCTGCTCGTGCCCGCGGTCGAGCGGCTCGTCGCAGGCCGGACGGAGAAGCAGGCCGAGAACGAGGCGCAGCTGCGCACGATGGGCGCCGCCTCGGTCGAGCACAACGCGCGCGTGATGATGCCGGCCATCGGCGCGAAGCTCGTCAGCCTCGACGCGCGCCTCGCGGACCTGGACCGCATGGGCCTCGACGTGCAGGTCGTGAGTCCCTCGCCGAACCAGTACTACTACTGGGCCGACTTCGACCTCGCGCGCGAGCTCGTGCGCAGCCAGAACGAGGCCATCGCCGCGGCCTGCGCCGCGCACCCCGCGCGCTTCCGCGGGCTGGGCAACGCGGCGCTGCAGCACCCCGAGCTCGCGGTCGCGCAGCTCGAGCACGCCGTGCGCGAGCTCGGCCTCGCCGGCGTGGAGGTCGGCACGCAGGTGAACGAGCTCGAGCTCGCCGACGAGAAGCTCGAGCGTTTCTGGGCGCGCGCGGAAGAGCTCGGCGCACTCGTGTTCATCCACCCGTTCGGCACGTCGCTCGGCGAGCGCACGAGCCGCTTCTACCTGTCGAACCTGGTCGGCAACCCCGCCGAGACTGCGATCGCACTGTCGTGTCTCATCTTCTCGGGCACGCTCGACCGCCACCCCGGCGTGAAGCTCCTCGCCGCGCACGGCGGCGGCTACCTGCCGCCGTACGTCGCGCGCAGCGACCACGGCTTCGCGGTGCGTCCCGAAGCGCGGGGCGCGAGTCACAAGCCCAGCGAGTTGCTGCGCCGGATCTACTTCGATACGCTCGTGTACGACCCGAGCGCGCTGCGGCGGCTCGTCGACGTGGTGGGCGCGAGCCAGGTCGTCGTGGGCACGGACTATCCGTTCGACATGGGCCACGATGCGCCGCACGCGCTCGTCGCCGCGGTGCCGGGGCTCAGCGATGCAGAGCGCCGCGCGATCCTCGGCGGGAACGCGCGGCGCCTGGTCGAATCGCTCGCGTCGTGGCAGGGTTGAGCGCTACTTCCAGCGCTTGCCGAAGACCGGCTTCTCCTCGTCGATGCACGCCTGGAACGACGGCCGCGCGTGCATGCGCTCCACGAACGCGGCGAGCTTCGGGGTCTGGGCGGGGTCGGCGCCGAAGCCCGCGTGGCGCAGGTTCACGAACGGCGACGCGACGGCGATGTCGGCGATCGTGAGCGTGTTGCCGACGAAGAACTCGTGGTTGCCGAGCTGCGCGTCCAGGTACTGCAGCAGCGGTGCGAGCTGCTCGTCGAACACCTTCTGCGCGTTCGCGATGGCCGCCGCGTCCGGGTCCTTGCGCGTCAGCACGGGCATGAGCGCGAGCGGGCGGAACACGTTCGGACCCGCGTGCGGCACGATGCCGCCGTCCATGAACTCCTCGAGCCACAGCGCGCGCGCGTAGTCGTACGGGTCCTTCGGATAGAGCGCGGGCTCGGGCCGGACGCGCTCGAGATACTCGCAGATGACCGAGGAGTCGTTCACGTACTTCCCGTCGTGCTCCAGCACGGGGATCTTCCCGAGCGGGCTCTTCTCGCGCCAGCCCTCGGGTGGCGCGGCAGGATTCACCTGCTCGAGTGTGTAAGCGATTCCCTTCTCTGCGCAGAATGCGCGTGTCTTGCGCACGAATGGCGACACGTTCGCGCCCAGGATCTTGAACGGCATCGGGTGGGGACCTCCAGGCGGCGCAGCATAGACGAAACCGCCCCGCGGCGCGGATCGGCACCGGGCGTGCATACTTGGCCGTGAATGTTTCGCCGCGAGCTGGAATCTCTGTCGTGATGGACCGCCGCGCCCCGGGGATGCTCGTCGTCGCGCTCGCCTGTGCGCTCTGGCCCGCGGCCAGCGCCGGCGCCGCCTCGAAGAGCTTCGTGCAGGCGCGGAGCGCCACGTTCTCGCCGCCGAGCGGTCCGATGAGGGTCGCGTTCAAGCGGCCGAACACCGCCGGCAACTTGCTCGTGGTGTTCGTCGTGTGGGACGGCGGCGGCACGGCTTCGGTGAGCGACATCGCGGGGAACGCCTATCACCCCGCCACGGATGGCGCGACCACGGTGGGGGTCGGTCCCACACAGTGCCAGGTGTTCTGGGCGGGCAACGCCCGGGCCGGCGCGAACACCGTCACCGCCTCGTTCTCGACGGGACAGGGCAACGTCGCGGTGTACGTGCACGAGTACGCGGGCGTGAGCCGGCTCGCGCCGTTCGACGCCGCGATCGGCACGTCGGGCGACTCGCTCGAGCTCGACAGCGGTCCCGTCGCGATCCACGCGTCGGGTCAGCTCCTCTTCGCGGGCATCGCCGCGGACGGCGCGCTGAAGCGCTTCGGGCCCGGCTTCCACGCGCGCGGCCACGGGCGGAACAGCCTGACCGCCGATTCGTTCAGCGGCGACACCGACGAGCCGGATTCGGCGCACGTCGTCGCGCTCCAGAACGGCGACGCGTGGGGCGTGCAGCTCGTCGCGTTCTCGTATTCGGGCATCGGGCCGAAGGGCGGGCCCGC
>DATJZN010000047.1:0-24005 GCA_035499075.1 Myxococcota bacterium
GCCATGACCGCGGACTGGGCACCGCTGCCCCACGAGCTCCTCGCGCGCATCTCGGGCCGCATCACGAACGAAGTGCGCGGCGTGAACCGCGTCGTGTACGACATCTCGTCGAAGCCGCCCGCGACGATCGAGTGGGAGTGAGATCGATCCCACTCCACGGACGCGTGTGGAATACTCCCATCGGGTAGGAAAAGGGGAGTGGCGATGCGTCTCGTGAAGAGCGCCGCGTTCGTCGCGGCCGCGATGCTCTTGGCGGCCTGCAACCGCGCAGAGAAGGCCGTCGAGCAGAAGGCCGAGTCGGCCGCCCAGGCCGTCGAGTCGGAGGCGCACGCGCTGGCAGCGCGCGAGGCCGCGATCGACGCCTACATCTATGCGTATCCGCTCGTCACCATGGAGCTCACGCGCCGGGTCATGACGAACGCCGCCGCGCCGGACGGCGAAGCTGCACCGATGGGTCAGTTCGTGCGCAAGCGCGAGTACCCGAACGCCTCGTTCAGGGCGGTGACCGCACCGAACGCGGACACGCTCTACACCACCACGTGGCTCGACGTCTCCAAGGAGCCCTGGGTCCTCAGCCTGCCCGACATGAAGGACCGCTACTTCCTGTTTCCGATGCTCGACGGCTGGACGAACGTCTTCCAGGTGCCGGGCAAGCGGACCACGGGCACGGGTCCACAGGTCTATGCGATCACCGGCCCGGGCTGGTCGGGCACGCTGCCCGAAGGCGTGACCGAGTACAAATCCCCGACGGGAATGGTCTGGATCCTGGGCCGGATCTACTGCACGGGAACCGCGGACGACTACGCGGCCGTGCACGCGCTGCAGGACCAGGTTCAGGTGGTGCCGCTGTCGAGCTACGGCAAGCCGTATGCGCCGCCCGCCGGAGCCGTCGACCCTGCCATCGACACGAAGACCGCGGTGCGCGAGCAGGTCGACGCCCTCGACGGCGCGGCCTACTTCGCGCTGTTCGCGCAGCTCCTGAAGACCAACCCGCCCGCCGCCGAGGACGCGCCGATGGTCGCGAAGCTCGCCCAGCTCGGGATCGTGCCCGGCCAGGACTTCGCCGCCGCGAAGCTCGACCCCGCCGTCGCCCAGGGCATCGCGGAGGCGCCCAAGCCCGCGCAGAGCAAGATCATGAGCTGGCTGAAGGAGGGTATCCTCACCCGCGACATGAAGCTCGAGGACGGCTGGCTCTACACCACGAACGCCGGCGTGTACGGCACGAGCTACCGGCAGCGGGCTCTCGTCACCGCGATCGGCCTGGGCGCGAACCGCCCGCAGGACGCGATCTACCCGTCCTCCACCGGCCCCGATCTGCTCGAGAAGTACAGCGGCGCGAACAAGTACGTGATGCACTTCCCGAAGGACCAGACCCCGCCGGTCCGCGGCTTCTGGTCCGTCACGATGTACGGCGCGGACTACTTCTTCGTCGACAATCCGCTCAATCGCTACACGCTGAGTGAGCGCGACGCGCTCAAGACCAACGCCGACGGCTCGACCGATCTGTACATCCAGCACGAGTCACCCGGGAGCGACAAGGAGTCGAACTGGCTGCCCGCGCCCGAGGGGCCGTTCGTGCTGATGATGCGGCTCTACTGGCCCAGCGACGCGCCGCCGTCGCTCCTCGACGGCAGCTGGAAGATCCCCGGGGTGAAGCAGGCGTCGTGAGCGGGCGCGCCGCTCAGCCACCCGCGCGCGGGAACGGCTTCGTCATGTCGAGCACGGGGCGCACCTCGACCGAGCCCACGCGCGTGAAGGGCGATTTCTGCGCTAGCTGGATCGCCTCGGCCATGTCGCGCGCTTCCATCATGAAGAGCCCGCCCAGGATCTCCTTCGTCTCCATGAACGGGCCGTCGGTCGCCTTGAGCTTCCCGTCGCGGACGCGCAGGGTGACCGCCTGTTCGGGCAGGCCCAGCGCCTGGGCGAACACGAGCCGGCCGTCGGCTTTCAGGTGGTCGTCGAGGGCAGTCGTCTCGCGGCGAAACTCCGCGTGGCCCTCCGGCGAGAGCGTGAAGAACCGACCGGGCTCGAAGTAGACCAGGCAGACGTAGCGCATTTCGGCTTCTCCTCGTTGTAGCCAGCCCTGCCCAGGACGAACGGGGCCGGGCGTGATCGACATCGCGGCGCGCCCACCTCCGCAAGGATATTTCGAGACGACGAGAGGAGCCCCCGGTGAAGGTCGCGTACCGCTCGAAGTCCGTGGGCGAGGTCGAGGTGTTCTACCGCGAAGCGGGCCCGCCCGGCGCCCCGGTCGTGCTGCTCCTGCACGGCTTCCCGACCGCAGGGCACATGTTCCGCACGCTGATCCCCGAGCTCGCGGACCGCTACCGCGTGATCGCGCCCGACCTGCCCGGTTTCGGGAACACGAAAGCGCCGCCGCGCGAGCAGTTCGCGTACACGTTCGACGCCCTCGCGCGCGCGCTTGCGGGCTTCACCGAGGCCCTCGGTCTGGCCCGCTACGCGCTCTACGTGTTCGACTACGGCGCGCCCACCGGCTTCCGCGTCGCCATGTGGCACCCCGAGCGAGTCACTGCGCTCGTGACTCAGAACGGGAACGCCTACCTGGAGGGGCTCTCGCGGCACTGGGAGACCTGGCAGGCCTGAACGGCGCGCGCGGACCGGCGCTCGTCTCGCCCGACGGCTGGACGCTCGACTCCGCCTACCTGGCGCGGCCCGGCGCGCAGGAGATCCAGCTCGATCTGATCCTCGACTATCGCTCGAACGTCGCCCTCTACCCGAAGTTCCAGGCCTACTTCCGCGAGCACAGGCCGCCGCTCCTCGCCGCGTGGGGCAAGCACGACGCCTCGTTCCTGCCCGCCGGCGCAGAGGCGTTCAAGCGCGATCTCCCCGACGCCGAGGTCCATCTGCTCGATGCCGGCCACTTCGCGCTCGAGACCCACGCCCCCGAGATCGCCGCGCTCATGCGCGACTTCCTCGGGCGACACGCCGCGTGAACCTCCCGCTACAATCCGGGCGTTCACGGGGGGAACAGTGACGGTCGCCAAGGACGGCTTCGTCCACCTGCATCTGCACACGCAGTACTCGCTGCTCGACGGCGCGATCAAGCTCGCCCCCCTGTTCGCGCAGGTGAAGGAGCTGGGCCAGCGCGCCGTCGGCATGACGGACCACGGCAACCTGTTCGGCGCCGCCGAGTTCTACGAGAAGGCGCGCGCGGCGGGCGTGAAGCCGCTGCTCGGCTGCGAGACGTACATCGCGACCGGCTCGCGCTTCGAGAAGGAGAAGCGCGCGCAGGACAAGTCGGGCTTCGACGCGATCAACCACCTGCTCCTGATCGCGATGAACGCGACGGGCTACCGCAACCTGATGACGCTGGTCTCGAAGGGTTACCTCGAGGGCTTCTACTACAAGCCGCGGATCGACCTCGAGCTCCTGCGCCAGCACGCGGACGGCCTCATCGCGACCTCGGGCTGCCTGTCGTCGATGATCTGCCGCGCGCTCGGCACGGGCGAGACGCGCCGCGCGTACGAGCTGGCCGAGGAGTTCGCGCGGCTGTTCCCGGGCCGCTTCTACGTGGAGCTCCAGCGCCACGGCATCGAGCTGCAGGAGCGCGTGAACCGCGAGCTGCTGCGCATCGCCGAGGAGCTGCGGCTCCCGCTCGTGGCGACGAACGACGCGCACTACCTGCACGCACACGACCACGCGCCGCACGAGGCACTGCTGTGCATCGGCACGGGCACGACGCTCGACGACCCGAGCCGCTTCCGCTTCGACGGGAAGGGCTTCTACGTGAAGTCGGCCGCCGAGATGGCGGAGGTCTTCCACGACCTGCCGCGCGCGCTGTCGGCGACGGTCGAGATCGCCGAGCGCTGCGAGCTCGAGCTCGAGACGGGCGTCTACCACATGCCCGAGTTCCAGGTGCCCGAGCACACCACGCGCGAGTCCGTGCTGCGCGACGCCGCGTGGGCGGGGCTGCGCCAGCGGCTCGCGCTGGCGTCCGACGCGCCGATCGCGAACACGTCCTACACCGAACGGTTGCAGATGGAGCTCGACACCATCTGCAAGATGGGCTTCGCGGGCTACTTCCTGATCGTCGCCGACTTCATCGCGTACGCGCGGAACCACGGCATCCCGGTGGGACCGGGCCGCGGCTCTTCGGCCGGAAGTCTGGTCACGTACTCGCTCGGCATCACCGGCGTCGATCCGCTCGAGTACGACATCTTGTTCGAGCGCTTCTTGAACCCCGAGCGCATCTCGATGCCCGACATCGACGTCGACTTCTGCATGCGCGGGCGCGACCAGGTGATCGAGTACGTGCGCCGCAAGTACGACGGCGAGGGCCACGACTCGAAGCGCGTCGCACAGATCATCACGTTCGGGAAGCTGCAGGCGCGCGCGGCGATCCGCGACGTCGGGCGCGTGCTCGGCATGTCGTTCGGCGACGTCGACAGGATCGCGAAGCTGATCCCCGAGGTGCTCGGCATCTCGCTGCAGGAGGCGATCGACAGCTCGCCCGACCTCGCGAAGGCCAAGGAGGAGCCGCAGGGCAAGAAGCTGCTCGAGACCGCGCTCGCCCTCGAAGGCCTCACGCGCCACGCCTCGACGCACGCCGCGGGCGTCGTGATCGGCGACCGCCCGCTCATCGAGCTCGTGCCGCTCTACCGCGACCCGCGCTCGGGCGAAGTCGTCACGCAGTTCGACATGAACATGGTCGAGCGCGTGGGGCTCGTGAAGTTCGACTTCCTCGGCCTGCGCACGCTGACGATCATCTCCGACGCGGAGCGCCTGGTGCGCGCGAGCGGCCATCCGGACTTCTCGGTGGCGTCGATCCCGATGGACGACCCCAGGACGTTCGAGCTGCTCTCGCGCGGCGACACCGAAGGCGTGTTCCAGATGGAGTCGTCGGGCATGACCGAGCTCGCGACGAAGCTCAAGCCCAAGGTGTTCCGCGAGATCATCCCGCTGATCGCGCTGTACCGCACCGGGCCCATCGAGTCCGGCGCGCTCCAGGAATACGTCGACCGCAAGCTGGGCATGGCGAAGATCGACTACTTCCTGCCGCAGTTCGAAGAGGTCACGAAGGAGACGCTCGGCGTCATCGTGTACCAGGATCAGGTGCTGCAGATCGCGAACCGCGTGTCGGGCTACTCGCTCGGCGAGGCGGACTTCTTGCGCCGCGCGATGGGCAAGAAGAAGCCCGAGGAGATGGAGAAGCAGCGCCAGCGCTTCATCTCGGGCGCGGTCGAGCGCGGCTGCAATGCGGCGAAGGCGCTGGCGCTCTTCGACATGATCGAGAAGTTCGCCGGCTACGCCTTCCCGAAGGCGCACTCGACGGCGTACGCGCTCATCACGTACCAGACGGCGTATCTGAAGGCGAACCATCCGCGCGAGTACCTCGCCGCGCTGCTCACGATCGAGTCGGGGAACCTGGACAAGCTGGGCAAGTACATCGGCCACGCGCGCGACCGCGGCATCCCCGTGCTGGCGCCCGAGATGAACTCGTCGGACCGCGACTTCACCGTGAACGGCGAGGGCATCCGCTTCGGCTTCGCGGGCGTGAAGAACGTCGGTGAAGGAGCCATCGACGCCATCCTCGAGCAGCGCGCGCTGGGCGGGCCTTTCAAGAGCCTGCACGACTTCGCGCGCCGCATCGACACGCGCCGCGTGAACCGGCGCGTGATCGAGAGCCTGATCCGCTGCGGCGCCTTCGATTTCACGAAGGCGACCCGCGCCTCGCTGTGGCAAGCGCTGGCGGGCGCGCTCGAGCGCGCGCAGCGCGACCTGCGCGCGCGCGAGATGGGCCAGGAGTCACTTTTCGGTGTAGAGGCCGCGAGCGCCGAGCCCGAGCTCGCCGAGCTGCCCGAGTGGAGCGACCCGGAGCTGCTGGCCGCCGAGAAGGAGATCCTCGGCTTCTACGTCACGGGCCATCCGCTGCGCGAGCACGCGCGCTCGCTCGAGCTGTTCACGAGCTTCCGGCTGGACCGCGTGCCCGACGATCCCGGCCGGCGGCGCGAGGTCTGGGTGGGCGGCATGCTCGGCGGCCTGCGCGTCACGAACACGAAGAAGGGCGACCTGATGGCGCGGGCGGCGCTCGAGGACCTGGGCGGGACGCTCGACGTGGTGTTCTTCCCGAAGACCTACGCGAAGTTCTCGGCGCTGCTCCAAGCCGACGCGCCCGTGCTCGTGAAGGGCAACGTGGCGGGCGAGCCCGAGCGGCCGGAGCTGCACGCGGACGAGATCGTCAAGCTCGCCGACGCCTGGAACCAGCGCACGAGCCGCGTCATCGTCGCCGTCGGCGAGGACGAGCTCGCGAACGGCCGGCTCGCCGAGCTGCGCCGCGCGCTCGATCTCGTGCCGGGCACCGTGCCCGTCGGCGTGGAGCTCGCGCTCGCGAGCGGCGCGTCGGCGGTGTTCGACCTGCCGCGCCACCGCGTGCGCGTGTCCGAGTCGCTGGTGCGCGAGATCGACGGCATCTTCGGCCGGGGAGCGACGCGATGCCGGGTCGCGTGAGCCGCGCTGCCGCGCTCGTCGTGCTCCTCGCCGCCGCGCCGCTCGCGCGCGCGCTCGAGCCCGTGAGCGTGTCGGTGCAGGGCGTCGTCTCGGCGACCGAGGTCGGCGACGCCGCGCCGCGCGACGCCGCGTACCGCGCGGGCCTCGTCGCCGCCGTCATGGAGGCGGCGCGCGGCATCCTCGGGCCGGAGAAGTACGCCGCGTCGGCGGACGCGCTGCGCGAGAAGGTGAAGCCCGAGGCGCAGCGCTTCGTGCTGACGTACCGCATCGACGGCGCGCTCGAGAAGCGCCACTCCGCGCTCGATCCCGCGGTCGAAGAGTACGCGCTGCCGATCACCGCGCGCATCGACACGGCGCAGCTGCGCACCATGCTCGTGAAGGAGGGCTTCTTGCACGAAGCGGGCGACCGGCCGTCGCTCGCGCTGCGCGTGCGGCCCGTCGGCGCGCTCGAGAGCGGCGCGCCGGCCGCGGCGCTCGCGCACCTGGAGCAGTCCGTGCGCCAGACGCTCACCGCGAAGGAGTTCGTGCTGGTCGACCCCGCCCTGCGCGCCGGGGTCGCGGGCGATTCGGCGAGCGCGCTCGAGCTGGCGCGCGCCGTGGGCGCCGACGTGGCGCTCGAGCTCGAGGTCGACTGGCGCGCCGCAGCGGCGGGCGCGAGCAGCGTGCCCGGCGGCGTTGCGGAGGTTCGCGCGCGCGCCCAGCGCACGGACGACGGCAGCGACCTGGCGGTCGCGCGCTTCGAGGCCGCCGGCTACCAGGCGGACCGCGATGCAGCCATCTCGCGCGCGCTCGAGGCCGTCGAGCCCCAGGTCGGCTCGAACCTCGCGCTCCAGCTCGAGCGGAACTGGCAGGCGATCGCCGCGACGGACCGACCGGTCGAGCTCGGCCTGGACGCCGTCTCGAGCCTCGAGCAGGTCCTGTCCGTGCGCCGCGTGCTGCTCCAGCAGCTGGGCGCGCGCACGGCCGAGATCCGCGAGCTGGTGCCCCACGGCGCCACGCTCCAGGTCGTCTCGCCGCTGGGTCCCGGCGCGCTCCAGGAGAAGCTGGCGAGCGTCCGTTTCGACGGCTTTGCGCTCGCCCCCGAAGAAGCCGGCGCAGGTCGCGCTCGCCTGCGGGTCGAGGCGCACCCGGCAGCGCCCGAGAATCTGGCGCCCGGAACTGCGCCAAATTGACATCGAAAACCCGAATTGATACCAGGACTTCTTCGCTTACAGGCACGTAGCTCAGGGGTAGAGCACTACCTTGACACGGTAGGGGTCGGCGGTTCGAGACCGCCCGTGCCTACCAAGACGCGCCGCTCGAAGAGTCCCCACGATCCATGAGCGCCGGTGACATCCAGCTGGAGCTACCGGACGGCACCCTTGTACGCGTGCCGAGCGGCACCACCTCGCTCGAAATCGCCCGCGGGATCGGGGCCGGTCTGGCCAAGGCCGCGCTCGCGGGCGAGCTCGCGGGCAAGCTCGTGGACCTGCGCGCGCCGCTCGCGGCGGGCGGCAAGTTCCGCGTGATCACGGCGCGCGACCCCGAGGGCGGTCACGTGATCCGTCACTCGGCCGAGCACGTGATGGCCGACGCCGTGAAGCGGCTCTGGCCGGCCACCCAGATCGACGTGGGCCGCAGCGATCACAGCGAGAAGTTCCAGTACGACTTCGACATCCCGGTGCGCATCACGCCCGACGACCTGCCGCGCATCGAAGCCGAGATGGCGAAGATCGTGGCCGAGGACCGGCCCTTCGTGCGCGAGACCGTCTCGCGCGACGAGGCGCGGCAGCTCTTCACGACGCTTGGCGAACACTTGAAAGTGTCGCGTCTCGGCGACATTCCCGAAGGCGAGCCCATCACGATCTTCCGCGACGGCGACTTCGTCGACCTGTGCCGCGGCCCGCACGTGCAGCGCACTGGCCAGATCGGCGCGTGGAAGCTCACCGAGCTGGCGGGCTCGTATTGGCGCGGCGACGAGAAGAACAAGATGCTGCAGCGCATCTACGGCATCGCGTTCAAGGACCCCAAGGAGCTCGCGCAACACCTCGAGCGCATCGAGATCGCCAAGGAGCGCGACCACCGCAAGCTCGGCGCCGAGCTCGAGCTGTTCCAGTTCCACGAGTGGGCGCAGGGCTCGCCGTTCTACCTGCCCAAGGGTCTCGCGCTGTACAACGCGCTCATCGAGTACGTGCGCGGGCTCTACCGCGTGCACGGCTACGAAGAGGTCATGTGCCCGCAGATCTTCTCCGCGGAGCTCTACAAGACCTCGGGCCACTACCAGAACTTCGCGGGCGACTTCTTCCTGTTCCCGGGCTCGGAAGAGGGCGAGGAGCTCGGCGTGAAGCCGATGAACTGCCCGGGCCACTGCCTGCTGTTCCGCTCGCGCAAGCGCTCGTACCGCGAGCTGCCGCTGCGCTTCGCCGAGTTCTCGCGCTTGCACCGCAACGAGCGCACCGGCTCGCTGCACGGGCTCACGCGCGTGCGGTCGATGGCGCAGGACGACGGCCACATCTACTGCGCGTGGGAAGACATCGGCGTCGAGATCGACCGCTTCATGCGCCTGTGCCACGAGGTCGACCGCGATCTCGGCTTCTCGGGCGTCGCCACGTACGTGTCGACGCGCCCGGAGAAGTTCATCGGCAAGGTCGAGGACTGGGACCGCGCCGAGCGGCTGCTCGTCGAGGCGGTGGAGAACAACGGCAAGCTCGCCGGCATCAAGCGGGGCGAAGGCGCGTTCTACGGGCCGAAGATCGAGCGCCACTTCCAGGACGTGATGGGCCGCTGGTGGCAGCTGGGCACCATCCAGGTCGACACGGCGATGCCGGGCCGCTTCGGGCTCAAGTACATCGGCGCCGACGGCGCCGAGCACGAGCCCGCGATGCTACACCGTGCGGTGTTGGGCTCGCTCGAGCGCTTCATCGCGATCTACCTGGAGCACACCGGCGGCGACTTCCCGGTGTTCCTCGCGCCGCAGCAGGTCGCCGTGCTGCCCGTATCCGACCGCCAGACCGCGTACGCGCGCGAGGTCGCCGAGATCCTGCGCGGCGCGGGCGTGCGCGCCGAAGCCGACCTCCGCAGCGAGACCCTGAACTACCGCGTGCGCGCCGCGGAGACGCACAAGATTCCCTACGCGCTCGTCGTGGGCGAGCGCGAGCAGGCCTCGCGCAGCGTCAGCGTCCGCCGCCGCAAGAGCGGCGCGCAGGAGGTGATGCCGCTCGAGCAATTCGAGAAGAACATCCAGGAGGAGATCAGAACGCGTGGGATTTCGTAGACGCCGTTGGCGCGACGTAGCGCCCGAGAAGGACAAGGTCCGAGTGAACCGCGCGATCCGCGTTCCGGAAGTGCGGGTCGTGAACGAAGACGGTCAACAGCTCGGTGTCATGCCGACGGACGCAGCGCGCGACATCGCAGCGCGCATCGGGCTCGATCTCGTCGAGATCTCCCCGAACGGCCAGCCGCCCGTGTGCAAGATCATGGACTACGGGCGGTACAAGTACGAGCTGAAGAAGAAGGCCTCGACCCAGAAGCGTTCGCAACACCAGAGTCAGCTGAAGGAAATCAAGCTGCGCCCGCAGATCGACGAGCACGATCTCGACTTCAAGATGAAGGCGGCGGAGCGGTTCCTGATGGACGGCGACAAGGTCAAGGCGACCGTCACGTTCCGGGGCCGCGAAATCACGCACGTGCAGGTCGGGCACGAGCTCCTCGAGCGCGTCACGAAGCGGCTGGCGGAGATCGCCAAGCCGGAGTCGCGCGCGCAAATGGAAGGGCGCATGCTGTCGATGATGTTCGGCCCCGACCGGGCCGCCATCAAGAAGATCGAGGCGCGCCGCGCGGCCGAAGCCGCCAAGCAGGCGAAGCTCGATGCCGAGGCCGGGATCGTCCGGGCGGAGCCGGAGCCGGAACTGGAAGAGCCGGACGTCGAAGATCCGGACCTGGACGAGGCGGACCTGGACGAGCCAGAGGGCGACGAGGAAGGAAGCGATGCCTAAGGTGAAGACGCGGCGGGCCGCCGCGAAGCGATTCAAGAAGACGGGCAGCGGGAAGATCGCGCGCACGCAGGGCTGGAAGGGCCACCGCCTGATCAACCGCACCCGCAAGCAGAAGCGCCGGGTCACGGGGATGGTCGTCGCCGACGACGTCGATCAGCCGCGGCTCAAGCGCATGCTGCCGTATCTGTAGACGAGAAGGGACCCACCATGCGAATCAAGCGCGGCGTCACCAAGCGGCGACGCCACAAGAAGATCCTGAAGCGCGCGAGCGGCTTCTACGCGGCGCGCGGCGCGCTCGTGCGCCCGGCGCGCCTCGCGGTCGAGAAGAGCCTGGTCTACGCGTACCGGGACCGCCGCCAGCGCAAACGCCAGTTCCACCGGCTGTGGATCGCGCGCATCAACGCGGCCGTCCGCGAGCACGGTTTGTCGTACAGCCGCTTCATCGCGGGCTTGAAGAAGACCGGCGTCGAGGTCGACCGCAAGATCCTCGCCGAGCTCGCCGTGTCGGAGCCCACCGCGTTCACGGAGCTCGTGAAGCTCGCGCAGTCCGCCGCCTGAGCCGGGCATGAGCGCGGGCAGGGATGACCTCGACGCGCTCCGCGCGGAGGCGCGCGCTGCGCTCGCCGCGGCCGCGACCCTGCAGGAGCTGCGCGAGGTGCGCGCCCGCTTCCTCGGCCGCAAGGGCTCCGTGTCGTCCCAGCTGCGCGCGATCGGCGGCCTGCCGGCGGCCGAGCGCGCGGCGGCGGGCGAGGCGCTGAACCGCGCCGCCGCGGCGATCGAAGCCGACGCCGCCGAGCGCGAGCGCGCGCTCGAACGAGCGAGCTCCGACGCCGCGCTCGTGCAGCGCGCGCTCGACGTGACACTTCCCGGTGTCGTCCCGCAGCGGGGCGCGCTGCACCCGGTGACGCGCGTCGAGCGCGACATGGCGCAGTTCTTCGCGGGGCTCGGCTTCTCGATCGAAGACGGCCCCGAGGTCGAGACCGAGTGGCACTGCTTCGACGCGCTGCGCATCGACGCGGACCACCCGTCGCGCGATTCGCACGACACGTTCTTCGTGTCGGGCGGTCACCTGTTGCGCACCCACACCTCGCCCGTGCAGATCCGTGCCATGACGGGCCGCACGCCGCCGTTCCGCTTCATCGCGCCGGGGCGCGTGTTCCGCGTCGACTTCGACGCCACGCACTCGCCCTTCTTCCACCAGATCGAAGGCTTCATGGTCGACGAGCGCGTGACGTTCGGCGACATGAAGGGCGTGCTCTACGCGTTCGCGCGCCACCTCATGGGGCCCGAGGTGAAGCTGCGCTTCCGCGCGCACTTCTTCCCCTTCACCGAGCCGTCGGCCGAGTTCGACTTCTCGTGGCACGGCGGCTGGCTCGAGTGGGGTGGCTGCGGGATGATCCATCCCGGCGTGCTCGAGAACTGCGGCATCGACGCATCGCGCTGGCAGGGCTTCGCGTTCGGCATGACGATCGACCGCACGGCGATGCAGCGCTTCGGCATCCCGAACATCCACCGCATGTTCGACGGCGACGTCCGCGCGCTCGAGCCGCTGGCATGAAGGTCCCGCTCGGCTGGCTGCGCGAGTGGATCGAGCTGCCGGACGAAGCGGCACTGTGCGAGCGGCTCACTCTGGCCGGGCTCGAGATCGAGGAGGTCGTGCGCTCGGGCCCGGACCTGTCCGCGATCGTCGTGGGCCACGTGTTGGCACGAAGGCAGCACCCGAACGCGGACCGGCTGTCGCTCTGCGAGGTCGACGTCGGCGGGCCGGAGGCGCTGTCGGTCGTGTGCGGCGCGCCGAACGTGGCGGCGGGCCAGAAGGTCGCCGTCGCGCTGCCGGGCACGACGCTGCCCGACGGCACGAAGCTCAAGAAGTCGAAGATCCGCGGCGAGAGCTCGGAGGGCATGATCTGCTCGTCGCGCGAGCTCGGGCTGTCGGACGAGCACGAAGGCATTCTCGTGCTCGATGCGGCCGCGCCCGTGGGCGCGCCGCTGCCGCAGGTGCTGCCGGTCGGCGAGACGATCCTCGACGTCGAGATCACGCCGAACCGCGGCGACTGGGTGTCCATGCTCGGCATGGCGCGCGAGGTGCGCGCGCTCTTCGGGGGCGCAGTCCACCTGCCGCCGTGCGAGCCGAACGAGTCGCCTCGGCCCGCCGCCGACGACGTGCGCGTGGCGATCGAAGCGGCGGACGGCTGCGCGCGCTACGTGGCGCGTGTGGTGCGCGGCGTGCGCGTCGGCCCGTCGCCGGACTGGCTGCGCGCGCGGCTCGAGTCCGCGGGCATGCGCTCCATCAACAACGTGGTCGACGCCACGAACCTGGTGCTGCTCGAGTTCGGCCAGCCGCTGCACGCCTTCGACCTGGCGACGCTCCGCGGCGGTACGGTGCGCGTGCGCCGCGCGACCGCGGGCGAGAAGCTCGCGGCGCTCGACGGCGAGACGCGGGCGCTCGCGGCGGCCGACCTCGTCATCGCCGACGCGGAGCGCGCGATCGCGCTGGCCGGCGTGATCGGCGGCGCCGAGACCGAGGTGCGCGAGAGCACGACCGACGTCTTGATCGAGAGCGCGCAGTTCGAGCCGAAGGGTGTGCGCCGCACCTCGCGCCGGCTCGCGCTGCGCACCGAGGCGTCCTACCGCTTCGAGCGCGGCGTCGACCGCGACGGCGTCGCGCGCGCGGCCGACCGCTGCGCGCTGCTGATCGCCGAGCTCGGCGGCGGTGCCGTCTCGCACGGCCGCGTCGAAGCGCACGGCGCGCCGCTCGCGCACACCGACGAGATCGAGCTCCACGCTGCGCACCCGAACCGCCTGCTCGGCACGGAGCTCTCGCGCGACGAGGTCGTCGAGCTGCTCGCGCGCGTCGGCGTCGCCGCGAAGGCAGCGGGCGAGCACCTGCGCTGCGCCGTGCCCAGCTGGCGCAACGACCTCGACATCCCGGCAGACCTCGTCGAGGAGGTCGCGCGCATCCACGGCTACGACAGGATCGAGGCGACCCTGCCGGTGACCGAAGTCGCCCCGATCGACCGCCCGGCGGGCTACGCGCTGCTGGACCGCGCGCGCGAGGCGCTCGCGCGCGCCGGGCTCTGCGAGCTGCGGCTCTTCCCCGCGAACGTGCCCGCCGACCTGGACGCCCTGCGCGTGCCCGCCGGCGACCGGCTCCGCGACGCGGTGCGCATCGAGAACCCGATGCCGGGGCAGGGCAGCGAGCTGTCGACCACGCTGCTGCCCAACCTGCTGCACGCCGCGCAGCGCAACCTGGCGCGGCAGGTCGACCGCGTGCTCGTGTTCGAAGCGGGCCGCGTGTTCCACGACCGCGCGGGCGAGCTCCCCGAGGAGCCGCTCCGCGCCGTTGCGCTCGTGATCCCCGGCGGGCGCACGAGTCTGTGGGAGGCGCACGAGGCGCCCGCGTTCTTCCAGGCCAAGGGCCTGGCCGAGGCCGTGCTGGCCGAGCTGCGCCAGCCCGTGGAGTTCCACGCGGGCGGCACCGCGCCGTGGCTCCACCCGGGCGCGTGCGGCGAGCTGCGTCGCGCTGACACCGTGCTGTGTCGGGTCGGCGAGCTCCACCCCGACGTGGCGAAGGCATTCGCTCTCGACTGCGCCTGCGCCGTGTTCGAGATCGACCTCGACGCCTGCCTGAGCCTGGCGCCGGTGTCGCCGGCGTTCCGCGAGCCGTCGGCGTATCCGGCCGTGCGGCGCGACCTGGCCGTGCTGCTCGACCGCGCCCAGCCCGCCGGCGCCGTGCTCGACGCGATCCGGAGGACCGCCGGCCAGATCCTGGCGGGCGCGGAGATCTTCGACCGATACGAGGGGAAGGGCGTGCCGGCCGGCAAGGTCAGCGTCGCCTTCCGACTGGTGTTTCAGCGCGGGGACCGTACGCTCCAGGATCAAGAGGTGGGGAAGACGACCGAGCGCATCGTGGCGATGCTCGGTCAGCGCTTCGGCGCCGAGCTCCGCTAGGCGGGCTCGGGAGCGAGGAGGGGGAGAATGACGAAGGCGGACATCGTCGAGACCATCTACGAGCGCGTCGGCTTCTCGAAGAAGGAGTCGGCCGAGCTCGTGGAGACGGTCTTCGACGTGATCAAGGACGCGCTCGTGAACGGCGAGAAGGTCAAGTTCTCGGGCTTCGGGAACTTCATCGTGCGCGAGAAGAACGCGCGCAAAGGCCGCAATCCACAGACGGGCGAGGAGATCCAGCTCGAAGCCCGCCGCGTGCTCACGTTCAAGCCGAGCTTGGTGCTGAAGAACGCCTTGAACGAAGGCCAGGAGATCGAGGGCTCGGACGACGACGACGAGGACGACGACGAATAGCGCGCTAGTCTGTCGCGGGGGGTGAGTCCATGATCGAGGCTGTCCAGGCCCAGATGGCGAAGATCCCCGACCGGACCTACTTCCGGATCGGCGAGGTCGCGAAGCTCATCGGTGTCGAGCCGTACGTGCTGCGCTTCTGGGAGACCGAGTTCAAGGCGATGGCACCGCCGAAGTCGCGCTCGAAGCAGCGCATGTACCGTCGCCGCGACCTCGAGACGATCCTCACGATCAAGCACCTGCTCTACGCGGAGCGCTTCACGATCGAGGGTGCGCGCAAGCGGATGCTCGAGCTGGCGCGCGAGGCGCGCCGGGCCGAGGCGCCGCCGCCGCGGGCGGGCCTCGCGAAGCTGCGCGCCGACCTGCTGCGGCTGCGCGAGCTGGCGGCGAGCGTCTAGCGCGCGGTGAGCGCGAGCCGCCGGCGCGCGAGCGCCGCGGCGATCGGATCGGCCGGCTCCGCTGCGCTCGCCGACTTCGCGCGCGCGCGCGCCTTGCCGGGCCGTTTCGGGGTCTGCTTCGCTCGCTTCGCCGACTTCTTCTTGCTCGCCACGCTGCGATTATACTGAGCCATGCCGATCGCGACCGAAGCGCAGCGCAAGGAGTTCGCGGAGCGCGGCTTCGTGTGCCTGCGCGGGCTGCTCGCGCCGGACGAGCTCGCGCACTACGGCGCAGCCGTCGACCGCGGCGTGGCGGAGCGCACCGCGCACGAGACGCGGCCGCTCGCCGAGCGCTCGCTCTACGAGCAGTCGTTCCACCAGGTGATCAACCTGTGGGAGGACTTCCCGGACGTGCGCGCGCTGACGTTCCACCCGCGGCTCGCGCAGGTGGCGGCCGAGCTGCTCGACCGGCCGCGCCTGCGCGTGTGGCACGACCAGGCGCTCTACAAGGAGCCGGGCGGGCGCGGCACCGACGCGCACCACGACCAGCCGTACTGGCCGCTCGCCGAGGCGAACACGATCACGGCGTGGCTCGCGTTCGAGGGCGCGGACCGCACGAACGGCTGCATGGGCTACGTGCCCGGCTCGCACCATTGGAACGTCAAGAAGTTCGCGAACATCTTCACGGCGACCGGCTTCGACCTCGAACGGGGCGAAGAGGCGCGCGGCGTGCCGCCCGAGTGGGTGCCCGTCGCGCCCGGCGACGTCGTCTACCACCACGGGCTCACGATCCACGTCGCCGGCGCGAACGCGAGCGCGCGCACGCGGCGCGTGCACACCATCATCTACTTCGCGGACGGCTCGACGCGGAAGCGGCAGGCCCGGTTCGGCCATCCGTCCGTCGATCGCGCGGGCATCGCGCCGGGCGCACCCGTGGCGAGCGACGTCACGCCGATCGCCTACCCGCGCGCCCCGGGCGACCTGCCCCCCGCGCCGCCGCTGCCCGAGCCGCGCCTGCGCGGCTGGCCGGGCTGGCCGCCGCCGTGAAGCCCACGCCGCATCTCTGGTCGCGCGGCTTCCGCTGGCAGGCGCCGCGCGGTCCGTACCGGCGCATCAGCGCGGCGCAGGCGAGCGCCTGGGACGCGAACGGCTGCTTCGTGTTGGAGGACGCGTTCGACGCCGCCACGGTCGCGCGCGTGGTCGAGGAGATCGCGCCGTTCGAGGCGAAGTCCGAGGCGTTCCTGCGCACGCAGCCCGGCGGGCGCTTCGCGATCGCGCGTGCGGACGAGATCACCTTCACCACGCACCTCGTGGCGCGCTCGCCGTTCCTGCGCGACTTCTGCCGGCACGAGGTGTTCTGCGACCTGGTGCACGACCTCGTCGGGCCCGACGTGCGGCTCTACTGGGACCAGGCCGTGTACAAGAAGCCCGGCACGCGCGCGCCGTTCCCGTGGCACCAGGACAACGGCTACACGTTCGTCGAGCCCGAGGCCTACCTGACGTGCTGGGTCGCGCTCACCGACGCCACGGAAGACAACGGCTGCCCGCGCGTCGTCCCCGGGCTGCACCGCGGCGGCACGCTCGCGCACGAAGCGACCGAGCTCGGCTTCGTGTGCTTCGACGAGCCGCCGAGCCCGCCCGTCGCGGCGCCCGCGCGCGCGGGCGGCATCGTGGTGTTCTCGTCGCTCACGCCGCACGCCACGGGTCCGAACCTGACGCGCGACGAGCGCAAGGCGTACATCGTGCAGTTCGCGCCCGACGGCGCAGTGGCGCTGCGCCGCGGCGCGAACGGCGAGATCACGCGCACGCCGTGCGACGCCCCCGAGCGCCAGTACCGCGTGCTCGCGAACGGCGCGCGGGTCTAGCGAGTCACTGCGCCGCCGCCATGGCGCGTCCGTCCGTGCGGCGTCCACGACTTGTCGAATCGGCACGTCGTCGTCAGTCGAGATTCTGAGTCACTTCGGGCGGTAGACTCGGAACGGGCGATAGCGCCGAAACATGTCCGGCTGGTCTTCCCAGCGGCGGCCGGCGGCGAAGCCCCCGTCGACGGCGAGCGCTTGACCGGTCACGAAAGTGGACGAGTCACTGGCGAGAAACAGCGCCATGCGCGCGATGTCGTCGGGCTGGCCGGGCCGCGGAATCGCCTGCGCGCTCGCCATGACCTCGCGCGAGGCCGCGGCCTCCTCGGCGGTGGCCGTGCGGCCCACGGTGTTCAGCGCAAGCGGCGTGGCGATGAAGCCCGGGCAGATCGCATTCACGCGCACCTTCCGCGGCGCGAGCTCGAGCGCCACCGACTTCGACAGCTGGATGACTGCGGCCTTCGCGGCGGCGTACGCGTGCGGCGACCAGCCGGCGACGAGCCCCGCGACGCTCGCCGTGTTGATGATGCTGCCGCCCTGGCGCGCCAGCAGCGGCGCCGCGTGCTTCATGCCCAGGAACACGCCGCGCACGAGCACCGCGAACGTCAGATCCCACTCGTCGACGGGCGTCTCCGCGACCGGGCCCAGCGCACCGCCGAAGCCGGCGTTGTTGAAGATGACGTCGAGGCGGCCCCCCTCCTTCTCGGCGCGGCCGACGAGCGCGCGCACGTCGTCCTCGCGGCTGACCTCGCAGCGCTGGAACACCGCGCGCTTGCCCAGCGCCGCGGCGACGTCGTGGCCGCGCTCCTCCTGCATGTCCCCGATGACGACGCGCGCGCCTTCCTCGGCGAAGAGCTCCACGGTGCGCGCGCCGATGCCGCTCGCACCGCCCGTGACGATCGCGACCTTGCCGTCGAGTGCGCCCATCGGCGGCGATCTTATCTGATAGCCTCGCGCGGTGTCGCAACGCCCCCCGGGCCCGCCCGACGCACGCCGCTTCGATCCACCCGTGCGCGCTACGCGGTGGCTGGCGCCCGCGCGCGTGAAGTGGGACGCATTCGTGGCGGAAGTCGGCGAGCGGGCACGGCTCGACGCGGCGGGACTCGCGCGGCTGCTCCACCACGGCGGCATCTGGCTCGACGCACATCCGGTCGATCCCGACGCGCCGCCGCGCGAGGTGGAAGAGGGCCGACACGTCGCGGTGTACGCGCTCGAGTGGGAGCCCGAGGCCGTTCCGCTGGGCGATGCGCCGATCCTGCACGACGCCGCCGGGGTCGTCGCGGCGGACAAGCCGGCGTGGCTGCCCGTGCAGGGCACGCGCGCGAGCCGGCGCTTCTCGCTCGAGGCCGCACTGCACGAGCGGCTGGCCTGTCCGGAGCTGCGCGCCGCGCACCGCCTGGACCGGCAGACGAGCGGGGTGGTGCTCTTCGCACGCGACGCCGAGCGCGCCGGCTTCCTCGGCCGGGCGCTGCAGGACCGCCGCGTCGAGCGCGTCTACCTGGCCGTCGTCTCGCCGCAGCCGGAGCAGGACGAGTGGACCGTCTCGGGCCCGCTCGGCCCGGCGAAGACGCCGCCGCGCTTCCGCTTCGAACTGCGCGCGCGCGAGAGCAACGACACGCGGCCGAGCCTGACACATTTCTGTGTCAGCACCAGAACGGGGGAGCGCGCGCTGGTCGAGTGCCGGCCGAAGACCGGCCGCACGCACCAGCTGCGCGTACACCTGGCCTCGGGCGGCACGCCGATCGCGGGCGACGACCTCTACGGGCCGCCGTGGCGCGAGGGCGCGCAGAGCAGCGCGCCGCGCGTGCAGCTCCATGCGGCGAGCCTGCGCGCGCGGCTCGCGGTGCGCGGACCCGAGGTCGAGATCCGCGCGCCGCTGCCGCGCGACTTCGAGCTCAGCCCATGAAGAACGCGTTCAGCTTGTTGCCGTCCAGGTCGCGGAAGTAGCCGGCGTAGAAGCCGTCGCCGCGCGGGCCGGGCTTGCCCTCGTCCTTGCCGCCGAGCGACATGGCCTTCTTGTAGATCGCGTCGACCTGCGCCTTGCTCGTCGCCGCGAGCGCGATCATGACGCCGTTGCCCACCGTTGCGGCCTTGCCGTCGTAGGGCTTGATCACCGAGAACATCGGCTGGCCGGGGCCGGTGCCCCAGAGGATCAGGCGGTCGCTCTCCATGGCGCGCTTCGCGCCGAACTCGCCGAGCAGCGCGTCGTAGAACTTCGCCGCGCGCGCAATGTCGTTGGTGCCGACGGTGGCGTAACCGATCATGGGATCTCCTCGACTGGGTAGGGGGGTTGGGACTCCGCCGCGCAGCTTACCGCTTTGCAGCGCGGGCGTGGCTGTGGCAAAACGCGGCTCGCGATGGGTGAAGTCAGCGTGTGGATGGGAGCCGTGTTGTTCGCCGCCGCGTTCTGCGCGGGCGTGGTGAACTCGATCGCGGGCGGCGGCACGCTGCTCACGTTTCCGTCACTCCTCGCGGCGGGCATCGCACCCGTGACTGCGAACGCGACGAGCACGATGGCGCTCGTGCCCGGCTCCATGAGCGCGTTCTGGGGCTACCGCGGCGAGATCCGCGGCGAGGGCCGGCTGCTCGCCGCGATGGCCGTGCCGAGCGTGGTCGGCGGCGTGGTCGGCGCGCTCGGCGCGAACCACGTGGGCGACGCGGCGTTCGGGAAGCTCGCGCCGCTGCTCGTGCTGGGCGCGACCCTGCTGTTCATGGCGCAGGAGCCGATCCGCGCCTGGTCGCGGCGCTTCTCGGAGCCGCAGGACGGGGACCGCCGCGGCGCGCGCCATCTCGCGGCGGTCGCCGCGTTCCAGCTCGTCGTCGCGTTGTACGGCGGCTTCTTCGGCGCGGGCATCGGCATCCTCATGCTCGCGTCGCTCGCGCTGCTCGGGCTCTCCGACATCCACCGCATGAACGGGCTCAAGAACCTGGCCGCGGTCTGCATCAACGGGCTCGCGGCGATCACGTTCGCGCTTGCCGGACGCGTCGACTGGCCGATCGCGGCGCTGATGATGCTCGGCGGCGTGCTCGGCGGCTTCTTCGGCGCGGGGATGGCGAAGCGGCTGGGTCAGCTCGTGGTGCGCCGGCTCGTCGTCGGGATCGGACTCACGATCAGCGCCGTGCTCGCGGTGAAGCTGCTCTTCTGACTCACTCCGCGCGGCCGATGAGCCAGACGCCGGCGAGGATCGCGGCGCTGCCCGCGAGCTGGAGCGCGCCGATCGATTCGTGGAACACGACGGCGCCTGCCGCGACGACGAGCACGTAGCTCAGCGCCGTGATCGCGAACGCGGCGCCGAGCGAGATCTCGGTCAGGATGACCATCCAGGCGCACAGGCTCGACAGCTCGCACACCACCACCGCCCACGCCGCCGGCATGCGCGCGAGCTCCCCCACGAGCGGCCAGCCGACGCGCGCGCCCTGTAGGGAGTCGGCGACGAGCTTCGACGCGATCTGCGAGCCGAGCGCCGCGAGCGGCATCGCGACCCACAGCAGCCAGAACGCGCGCCGGCGCCTCGCGTGCGAAGCCGCGACGGTCAAGCCGGCTACCTCGAGCGCCGGCGCAGCGCGGTCGCCTCGCTCGCGCCGAAGAACGCCGCGGTGGAGTTCGCGACGTAGTCGCGCTGCTTGTCGACGTGCAGCATGTGGTAGCTGTCCTCGACGAGCCGCAAATCGACGGGGCCCGCGAGCGCGGCGCGCAGGCGCACGGCGTTGCGCGGGTCGGCCATGTCGTCCTCGCGGGCGTGCATGAGCAGCACGGGCTGCGACACGCGCGCGCCGACCTGCTCGCAGTGCTCCGCCAGCCGGTACATCTGGCACATCGAGCCGAGCGGGAGGCGGTCGAGCGCGCCCTCGATGAGCCGCTGCGACGAGCTCGCCACCGCCTTGCGCAGCTTCTCGTCCTTCAGCCCGAACGGCGACGGCTCGAGAAAGCTGATGCGCCGCACGAGCGGCAGGTCCGCGAACGGCTCGAGCCAGGGCGCCATCGCGCTGTACCAGTGCTTCATGTTCCAGCCGTCGTAGCGGAACGTCATGGAGTACACGGCCACGGCGCGCAGCTCGGGGCGTTCGGCCGCGAGTGCGATGCCGAGCGCGCCGCCCACGCAGATGCCGGCGGTGTAGACCTCGTCGACCTCGGCCTCAAGCGACTCGTACTCGGCGTCGACCGTCGCGAGCCAGTCGCGCCAGCCGGTGCGCAGGAGCGCCCGCTGGTCCTCGCCGTGGCCCGCGAGGAGCGGCACGCGCACGCTGAAGCCGCGCCGGTGCAGCTGGCGCGCGAGATACTTCATCTCGGCCGGCGCGCCGGAGAGCCCGTGCACGAGCACCACGCCCTTGCCGGAGTTGCCTTGCAGAGAGAAGCCGAGCTCGGCCACTCACATCCCCGCGATCATCACGCACACCACGCCCAGGGCGACGAAGCCCGTGCCCCAGACCTGGCTGCGCGAGAGCCGTTCACCGAACACCAGCGCGCTGGCGACGGGCACGCCCGCGTACGTGGAAGCGAAGAGCGGGTACGCGATCGCGAGCGGCGCGCGCTGCAGCACGAGCACCCAGGTGACGAGCGCCGCCGCGCCGGTGACGATGCCCAGCCAGAACGCGGGCCGCGCGACCGAGCCCGCGGCCGAGCTGCCGCGGCGCGCGCTCTGGTCCGCGGCGAGCTTGAAGAACAGCTCGCGCCCGACGAGCGTCGAAAGCGCGAGCGCCAACAGCCCCAACGTGAACGCGGAGTCGAACGCCTTCACGTGTCGCGACAGCGCGCGAAGAGCGTCTCGAGCAGTGAGAGCGCCAGGTCGATCTCCTCGCGCGAGATGGTAAGCGCCGGCGCGAGCGTCAGCACGTTCTTGTAGTAGCCGCCCACGTCGAGCACGAGCCCGAAGCGCCGGCCGCCGACCTCGAGATCGCCCTTCAGGCCTGCCTCGGCCATGCGGTCGACGAGCTTCTTGTTCGGCGTGCGGCCGTCGGCCTCGCACACCTCGACGCGCAGCGCGAGCCCGAGCCCGTCCACGTCGCCGATCTCGGGGAAGCGCGTCTGCAGCTCGCGCAGGCCCGCCAGGAAGTACGCGCCTTTCTCGGTCGACAGCTTCGCGTAGTCGACCTCGCTCAAGAGCTTCATCGCCTCGAGCCCGATCGCCGTGCCCATCGGGTTCGCGTTGAACGTCGAGTGAGTCGAGCCCGGCGGGAACACGCCCGGGTGGATCAGCTCCTCGCGCGCCCACAGACCCGAGAGCGGGTTCAGGCCGTTCGTGAGCGCCTTCCCGAACACGACCACGTCGGGCCGCAGGCCGAAGTTCTCCGCGGCCCACAGCTTGCCCGCGCGGTAGAAGCCCATCTGGATCTCGTCGTCGACGATCAGGACCTTGCGGGCTTCGAGAATCGCTTGAAGTCTTTCGAAGTAGCCGGGCGGCGGAATCACGTAGCCGCCCGTGCCCTGGATGACCTCGACGAAGAACGCGGCGTACTCGGCCTCGCCGGCCTTCGGGTCCCACACGCCGTAGTACTCGCTGTCGAACAGCCGCTCGAACTGCGACACGCAGTAGAGCCCGCAGTCCTCGCGCTGCTTGCCGTACGGGCAGCGGAAGCAATACGGGAAGGGCACGAACTGCGCGCGGTCGCCGAAATGACCGTAGCGGCGCCGGTAGCGGTAGCTCGAGGTGATGGCCGACGCGCCGAGCGTGCGGCCGTGGTAGCCGCCCTCGAACGCGAACATCAGGCTCTTTCCGCCGCGCGCGTTGCGCACGATCTTGAGCGCGTCCTCGACCGCCTGGCTGCCGCCCACGTTGAAGTGCACGCGGCCCGCCGCGCCGAAACGCTCTTCGGTGTAGCGCGCGATGCGCGCCGCGAGCTCGACCTTCTCGCGGTGCAGGTACTGCGACGCGACCTGGGGCAGGCGATCCAGCTGGCGGTGCGCCGCGGCGTTCAGGCGCTCGTTGCGGTAGCCGAAGTTCACGGCCGAGTACCACATCTGCAGGTCGAGGAACTCGCGGCCCTCGGCGTCGTACAGGAAGCTGCCCTCGCAGCGCTCGAAGAACTTCGGCTCGGGCAGGTAGTGGACCGTGTCGCCGTGCGAGCAGTAGCGGGCCTCGAGCTGGCGCAGCTCGTCTTCGCCGGATGAGTCGCTCACGCGAGCGCCTCGAGAACGTCCTCGAACGTGAGCCACTTCCGGTAGGCGATCCCGCGCGCGTCGCAGTGCGCCGCGAGCTCGCCTTTGGCGAACAAGAGCTCGGCGCGCTCGGCGACGCAGCGGTCCGAGCGCCCGTCGCCCACGTACACGAGCGGGTGTCGGTTGGTCCAGCCGCGGCCGGCTGCGACCGCGCACTTGCAGACGCCCGCGCCGGAGCGGCACTCCGTGTCGCGCCACGGATGCGCGAGCGCGTAGCGGCCCGCGTCGAGCACGAGCCGGTTCGCGAACACCGCCAGCTCGGCGAAGCCGTGGCGCGAGAGGATGCGCCGCGCGAAGTACTCCACGCCGTCGCTCGCGACCGCCAGCGGAATGGCCGCGTCGCGACACCAATTCGCGAACTTCGCGAAGCCGGGGTCGACCTCGACCCCGTCCAGGAAGGCGTCGAGCTCCGCCGCGGGCGCCTCGATGAGCGCGATCTGCCGGCGCATGCACGTTGCGGCGTCGATCTCGCCGGCGAGCCAGGCCGCCTCGATCGCCTCCCAGTCGGGTGCCGCGAAGCGCCGCAGCACCGCGTCGGTCACGTCCTCGCAGGCGACCGTTCCATCGAAATCGACCCAGACGCGCAGCGGTTTTCTCGGGCGCACGTGTCTTGCTCTCAGCTCGCTTCCCCAGCCCGTGCAGCGTCGGGCGGCGCGACTCTAGCGATGCTCCAGCGCCGTGGTTTACGTCCGCCCTCATCGTGAGGCAGCTTTCACAGGCGACTCATCTCACTGGAACAGCGGCGCTCTGAGGGCCGTTTCACGCGCGGCTCAGCCCCTTCGCGCCGCGATCTGATCGAAACTCTCGTCATGCGAGCTCGCGTGCTCGGCCTGTGCCTCGTGCTCACCGGCTGCCTCCCGCTGGCGCTGGT
>DATJZN010000048.1:0-79349 GCA_035499075.1 Myxococcota bacterium
GTGATCCTGCGCGACCGAGTGACTCGCGCGTGGATGGAGAACGAGCTGCTCCGCATCACCAACCAGCGCGCGCGCGCCGCGCAGCGCTCGGGCAACCCGGGTCCCGAAGGCTCGGTCGGCAAGCTCGCGCAGGCCGAGATCAACAAGCGCCTGTGGGAGCTCGCGATCGACGTGCTCGGCAGCGACGGGCTCGCGTTCGAAGCGGGCTACGAGCTGCGCCAGAGCGGCTTCGAGGGCCGCTCGGTCGAGGGGCTCGCGAAGTATCAGTTCCTGCGCTCGCGCGCGAACTCGATCGAGGGCGGCACCTCGGAGATCATGAAGAACATCCTCGGCGAGCGCGTGCTGGGCCTGCCGGGCGATCCGCGCGTCGACAAGGACGTGCCCTGGAAGGACGTGCCGCGCTCGTAGCGCGCGCTGCGAAGGAAGAGACATGCCTAGCGATTTCGTCTTCACCGATGAGCACGATGCACTGCGCCAGAACCTGCGCGCGTTCCTCGAGAAGCGCTCGGACGAGAAGGCCGTGCGTGCGGCGATGGTCACCGAGCGCGGCTACGACACCGAAGTGTGGCAGCAGCTCGCTCGAGAGCTCGGGCTCGTGGGCCTGATCGTTCCCGAAGAGCACGGCGGCGCCGGCTTCGGCCCGGTCGAGCTGCTGATCGCGATGGAAGAGATGGGACGCGCCCTCTTGTGCGCGCCGTTCCTCGGCACGTCGGTGTTCGCCGCGCAGACGCTCTTGTCGTGCGCCGACTCCGTCACGCAGAAGGAGCTGCTGCCGAAGCTCGCTTCCGGCGCGGCGATCGTGAGCGTCGCGTTTGCCGAGCCGAACGGGCGCTGGGACCTGGCGGGCATCCAGCTGCGCGCAAAGGGCACGGGCGCGAACGCCACGCTCGATGGCGAGAAGACACTCGTCCTCGACGGGTCGAGCGCGGACGTGCTGCTCGTGGTGGCGCGCAGCGACGCCGGCCTGGAGCTCCTGCGCGTGGACGCGAACGCGCCCGGCTTGTCGCGGAGCGCGATTCCGCCGCTCGACCTCACGCGCAAGCTCGCGCGCGTGCGCTTCGCGAATACGCCCGCGGCGCGCATCTCGAGCGGCGACCAGACCGCCCACTTCGAGCGCGTGCTCGCGCTCACGTGCGCGGCGCTCGCCGCCGAGCAGGTCGGCGGCGCGCAGAAGTGCCTCGAGCTGGCCACGGACTACGCGAAGAGCCGGCTGCAGTTCGGCCGACCCATCGGCAGCTACCAGGCGATCAAGCACAAGTGCGCCGAGATGCTGGTGAGCGTGGAGATGGCGAAGTCCGCCGCGACCAACGCCCTGTTCGTCGCCGCTGCGAACGAGCCCGACTTCGTCGAAGCCGCGGCGCTCGCCAAGGCCTACTGCTCGGAGGCGTACTTCCACGCCGCCGCGGATAACATCCAGATCCACGGCGGCATGGGCTTCACCTGGGAAGCGGCTCCCCATCTGTACTTCAAGCGCGCCAAGGCGAGCGAGCTCCTGTTCGGCGACCCCGCGCACCACCGCGAGGAGCTCGCCAAGCACGTCGGGCTGTAGCGGCCCGCGTTTCTCCGGCCGAGGCACGTGCCTTGCACTTCGTGCGAGGCACGAATGGACCCATCGCGGAATCGAGCCCGGCTGGCGCTCCTCGCGGCGCTCGCGAGTCTGTCGGCGGCGAGCGCTCGCGCGGACGAGGTGCGCGTGCCGATCGCGCTCGACCCGCCCCTGCTCGAGCACGGGCTCGAGTCGCGCGTCTTCACCGAGCCGGGCGGCGCCGCGCGGATCTGGGACGACGGCCACGGCTGCAACCTGCTCCTGCTGCGCCATCCGCGGGTGTCGATGCGCGGCGACTCCGTGCGCATCGTCGCCGACGTGGAGGCGCACGTCGGCACGCCGGTCTTCGACGACTGCCTGTTCGGCTTCGAGTGGCGCGGGGTGCTCGAAGCGATCGAAGCGCCGTCCCTCGATCGCGAACGCTCGAGCGTCGTGTTTCGCGTGACCGATTCGAAGCTGCTCGAGACCGACGGCACGGAGTCACTCGCGCCGAGCGTCCTGTGGGACTGGATCAAGGCGGACCTGCCGCCGCGGCTGGAGACGGTGACCGTGGATCTCTCGGGCACGCTGGCGACGCTGCGCCAGGCGCTTCCGCTCTTCCTGTCGAACGCTCCGCCCGACCGGGTGCGCGGCGTCGTCGACTCGCTCGCCCTCGAGGACCTCCGCACCACGGACGCCGGGCTCGAGCTGACGCTGCGGCTGTCGCTGCCGCCGCCGGCCGCGCCGGCCCCGAGCACGGCGCCGGCGCCGGCGCTGTCCGACGAAGAGCGGACGAGCCTGGACAACGCGGCGCAGCGCTTCGACGCGTTCCTCACCGTCGTCCTGCGGCAGGCGGGCGGCGATGCCGCGGACGCCGGCGTGCGCCGCGAGCTGCTGGAGGCCCTGCTGGAGGCTCGGCTCGAGCTGGTGGACGCGCTCGCGAGCCCCAGTCCGGCAGCGGAGGATCCAGTGCGGCGGATCTTCTTCCGCAGCTGGGAACGCGTCACACCGACGCTGCGAAAGCTCGACGATGAGGTGCCGGGCGACGGCGGCCTGCGCTACTTGAGCCTGGTCACCGCCGCCGATGCGCTGCGTGCGCTCGACGCGCTCGGCGCCGTGAGTGGCTTCGAGATCTCGGCCGACGGCCTGCGCCGGCTCGCGCGCGTGGTGACGCCGGCGAGCGAGGCGGATCCGCTGCGCTACGAGCTCGACGTCGACCCGCGGCTGCGCTCGGCGCTGGGCTTCGGCCCGCCGCTTCCGGAGCCGGAGGACGTGCCCGAATCCGAGCCCGAGCCGGCGCCCCCCGCTCCGCGGAGCGGGCTCTGGCCCGCGGCGCTGCGGCTCTTCGCGGCCTTCGCCGTGGGCGAAGCGCACGCCGCCGAGGTGAACCCGCTCGGCGACGTGCCCGCGGGCATCTCCCGCGAGGAGCTGCGGCGTCTCGACCGCTGGGTGCCCAGGCCGAACGAGCTCGACGTGTATCTCCCGCTCATGCGCGACCTGCTGCAGGCCGTCGCCGCCGAGCGGCTCTCGGCCGACTCACTCGACGGGCACTACGCGCCGATCTTCCCGCCGCTCGTGCTGGCCACGGCCTGGCAGGAGACGTGCTGGCGCCAATTCGTGCGCGTGGGCGGCCAGGTGCGCGCGATCCGCTCGCGCCGGGGCTCGGTGGGCCTCATGCAGATCAACACCAGGGTGTGGCGCGGCTTCTACAGCGTGCCTTCGCTCGAGCGGCACACGAGCTACAACGCGCGCGCCGGGAGCGAGATCCTCATGCGCTATCTGCGCGACGACGTGATCGGCGACCGCGAGCCGCCGCGCGGCGGCTCGGCCGACGACGTGGCCCGGGCCGCCTACTCGGTCTACAACGGCGGCCCGTCGACCCTCCGCCGCGCAGCACCGGCCTCTCGGCGGGAGCGCGGGGTCAGCAGGGCCTTCCTGGAGAAGTTCCGTGCGGTCCGCGGCGGCCAGGACCTCGCCGTGGCGGCCTGCTTCGGCGGCGAGTGAGATCAATCAATCCAATTTGACACATCGACTCTGGTTGATGTAAACAGGCGGCGTGAACCAGCCCATCGCCCCGCCCGAGTTCTTGCAGCTGGCCGGACATCCGCTGCGCTGGCGCCTGCTGGGCGAGCTGGCGCGCAGCGATCGCCTGGTGTCCGAGCTGACCGGCCTGGTCGGCGAGCCGCAGAACCTGGTCTCGTATCACCTGGCCAAGCTGCGCGACGGCGGGCTCGTCTCCGCGCGGCGCAGCTCGGCCGACCGCCGCGACGCCTACTACGCGGTCGAGCTGTCCCGCATCGGCGCTCTCTTGGCGGCGACCGGCGGCGCGCTGCATCCCGGCATTCGCCTCGCCCGGCGCGCGCCGGCGCGCGCGCGCGGCCGCGCCGCGCGGCGCGCGCCGAAGGTGCTGTTCCTGTGCACCGGCAACAGCGCGCGTTCGCAGATGGCCGAGGCGCTGACTCGCTCACTCTCGGGCGGCACCGTGGAGGCGTACAGCGCGGGCAGCGAGCCCAAGCCGCTGCACCCGAACGCGCTGCGCGTCATGCGAGAGGAGCACGGCCTCGACCTCGCGGGCCAGGTTTCGAAACACATGAAAGTGTACGGCAGCCGGCGCTTCGACTGGGTGATCAGCCTGTGCGACCGCGTGCGCGAGGTGTGCCCCGATTTCCGCGGCCATCCCGAAGTCGTTCACTGGAGCATTCCCAACCCGGCGACCGGCGAGCCCGACGACGTCACCTATCCGCGGTTCCAGGACGTCGCCGCGGAGCTCGTGAGCCGCATCGGCTTCCTGCTCGCGGTCGTCGGCGAGCCCAACCCCCGCGCCAAGGAGAAGCCATGACCGACGCGAAAGAGCTGGTGAGCGTCCGCTATCTGGTCGACGACGTGGAGGCCGCCCTCGCCTTCTACACGAAGCTCCTCGACTTCCGCGTCCTGACGAGCTTCCCGCCCGCGTTCGCCGACGTGGCGCGCGGCAACCTGCGGCTCCTGCTCAGCGGGCCCACGAGCTCCGCCGGGCGCCCGATGCCGGACGGCGCCAGGCCGGGCCCCGGCGGCTGGAACCGCATCCACCTGATCGTCGACGACATCGAGCGCGAGGTGGCGCGCCTGCGCGGCGCCGGCGCTCGGTTCCGCAACGACGTCCTCTCGGGCCCGGGCGGCAAGCAGGTGCTGCTGCAGGACCCGTCGGGCAACCTGGTCGAGCTGTTCCAACCTGCGGCGCGCTGAGCGAGAAGGAGACGCGATGTCCGAACGAGCACCGTCGACCCAGGCACTCCTGGCCTGCGGCGTCGTGGCCGGCCCGCTGTACGTGGTGGTCACCCTGGTCGAGTCACTGACTCGTGACGGATTCGACCTGAGACACGACCGCTTCTCGTGGCTCACCGCCGGCGACCTCGGCTGGATCCACCAGGTGGCCATGATCGGGGTCGGCGCGCTGTCCGTCCTGCTCGCCGTCGGTGCGGGCCGGCGGATGCGCGAGGGCCGTGGCGCGGTGTGGGGGCCGCGGCTGCTCGCGCTGTTCGGCGCCGCCTACGTCGCCGGCGGCCTGCTCCGAGCCGATGCCGTGGTCGGCTTCCCGCCGGGGACCACGGCCGAGATGGTGCACCAGAGCTGGCACGGCATCGCGCAGAATGCCTCGCGCTCGGCGAGCAGCCTCTTCCTCGTCGGGGCGAGCCTCGTGTTCGCCAGCGCCTTCGCCGCCCAGGGGCGCCGCGGCTGGGCCTGCTTCTACGCGACCGCCCTTCCGGCGGCATTCGCGGCGCTGACCGGCGTCGGCCTGGCGATCGGCGGCAACCCCGTCGCCCTCGCCTTCCTGATGACTCCGTGGGTGTGGGTGACGGCGCTGGCGCTGAACCTGTACGGGCGCGAGCGAGTGACTGCTAGCCCCGCTTGACGCGCATGGCGCCCATGTAGTCGCGCTTGCCGAGCGGCACGCCCTTCATGCGCAGCATGTCGTAGGCCGTCGTCGCGTGGAAGTGCAGGTTGGGCATCGAGAACGACATCAGGAAGTTCTCGGCCACGAACGGGATCTTGAAGTCGCCGAGCTGGAACACCACGTCCTTGCCCTGCAGCGCGTCGACGTCCTCGCGCGACACCTTCTCGAGGCGGGCGCGCGCGTCGGCGATCACGGCCTGCAGCCCCGCGTAGTCCTGGTTCATCGGGCCCGTCGGCGGCTTGAACACACCCGCCTTCGCGCCTTCGATCGCGTTCGCGGAGTGGTGCGCGACCGCGACGAGCTGGAAGCGGAAGGGCAGCATGTCCGGGTAGAGCCGCGTTTCGAGCAGCTCGGGCAGCGACAGGTTCTTCTCCTTGAAGTGCGCGAGCCCCTTGTCGAGGAAGCCGGCGACGCCGCCGAGCACCTGCTGGAACGAGGCGACGCTGACGTCGTAGAGCGAAATGGCCATGTGGTTCTCCTGGAATTTTCGAGGTCCCGGAGCCTACCACCCCGGCGGGGCAAAGATCTCTTCGACACGGTGCTGGAGCTCTGTGCCACAATTCGTGTGGAGGGAATCCGATGAGTCAGCGCATCCGCCTGTGCTGCTTCGCCATCCTGTTGCTTTCGGCGGTGTGTCCCGTGCCGGGGACCTCGCGCGCCGCAACACTCACGCTAGGTCAGGACTCTCATTCCTACTTCCCGAATCTGTTCGACTTCGTCGGCGCGGGAGTCACTGCGAGCGACGGCTCGACGCCGATCGCACCCGTCCCTTACGCGCCCCGGACGCCTGCCATTCCGGCGAGCGGCGGGAGCATGAGCCTCGACTACATCAACGGCGGGAGCCAGGTCCAGGTCCAATTCTCGGTGTCACTGTTCAGTGACGCAGATCCGTTCATCCAGACGGGGACGTGGGGACCGAGTGCGATTCCCGTGACGCTTCGCATCGACGAGATCACGTACGAGAATCCGGCGAGCGGCGACCCCGCGTTGCTCATGCCTTCGGCGGGCGGAGCGATGCAGAACCTGACGGCGACGGCGACCGTGCGCGGAAGCCTCACCGTCGGCACGGTGACGATGCCCTTCACGCAGTCCGCCAGCGGCTGCTGCGCCAACCGCGACGCCATTCCCAATGGCCCTGCGCTCGACCTCAACATCTACGCTCCGAACAGCGTCGTCGTCGGCTTCGGCGGCGGACCCGGGCTTTCGGCCGGGTTCGGGGCGAGTCCGCCGCCCGTCTCGGTGACGGTCGATGGAACGACCTTCACCGTGGGCAGCATCTTCACGAGCTTCTACACGCTCACCTACGTGCCGGAGCCGAGCGCGGCCGCGCTCGTCGCTCTGGCCGCGCTGTCGCTCGGGTTGCGAAGGCGCGGCTGACTTCAGTCGAGCTTCACTTCCCCCGCGGCGTGTAGGGCTGCGGCAGCGGCACCTTCACCGGCCAGCCGGCGGCGAAGCGGTCGGCCGTCTCCACGCCGTTCGCCACCGCCACGCGCTCGGCTTTCCAGCTCGAGCCCGTGCGCTTCGCGAGGTCGGCCGGCGTCTCGTTCGCGCGCGCGGTGCGCACGCGCAGCCGCACTTCGCGGATCGACTTGCGCTCGCTCGCGTGCAGCGGTCGGAAGCTGCCTGCCGTCGCGCGGAACACCGGCGCGTACTGACTCGCGACGGAATCGGCGCTCTGACCGACGACGCCGTAGACGGTCTTCTCGTACTCGATCAACGTGATCTCAGTGACCTTGCCGCTGCCGGAGGTCCGCGTGCGTGCCGCCCGCAGCCCGCTCACCTGGAAGCGCTCGAAGCTCACGTCGCTCTGCTTCTCGGCGAGCTTCGCGAGCACCTGGTCCAGGCTCGAGTCCTGCGCCGCCATGTGCAGCGCCACCACCGCGTCCTTCGCCGGGCTGAGCGCGCCGACGGAGTCGTTGGTGTTCTGCGTCTTCCAGCCCGCGGGGAAGTCGAGCGCGAAGTCGAGCTCGGGGTGCAGGAAGCGGCTCTTCTCGAACACGCCCTGCGCCGGGTCGTCGCCCACGAGCAGGCCGTCGAGCTTTGCGACGAACGCGGCGCGTGAGCCGGCGATCGGGCTCGCGGCGGCGCGCGTCAGCTGGCCCGCGCGCTCCTGAGTCCGCGCGACCCGGTCCGGCGTGAGCGGATGGCTGTCCAGGAAGTGGAACGAGCGCTGGTCGCCCGGCAGGAGCGCCATGTCGCGGTCGAGCGTGTGCAGGAAGCGCGGCAGGCCGGCCGGGTCGTAGCCTGCGCGCGCCGCGAGCGCCTGGCCGAGCTCGTCGGCTTCGTGCTCCTGGTCGCGGCTGAACGGCGCGATCACGAGCCCGCCGGTGATCACCTCGCCCGTGCCCGACACCGCGCTGCCGAGCAGCGGGCTCACGGTGCCGACCGCGAAGCCCGCGAGGCCGGTCGCGATCGTCACGGGCGCGGTCAGCACCGCGACGCCGATGCGCTTGGTGGTGTGGTGCGCGGTGACGTGCCCGATCTCGTGGCCGACCACGCCCGCGAGCTCGTCCTCCGAGTTCACCAGCGCGAGCAGCCCGCGCGTCACGTACACGTAGCCGCCCGGCAGCGCGAACGCATTGGGCTCGGGCCGGTCGATCACCTGGAACTTCCACGGGCCGTCGGGGCGGTCGGACACGGCGGCGAGCTTCTCGCCGACCGCGCGCACGTAGCCCTCGAGCGCGGGCTCGCGCAGGAGGCCCATCTCCTGCTCGACCTTCTTCGCCTCGTCGTCGCCGAGCTTCTGCTCGTCGACGAGCGAGGCGCAACCGAAGAGGCCGAGCGCGAACAGCGCCGTGGCGCAGACGTGGAGTGACTTCACCAGGAGGCCGCGTCGCACTGGGTCACCTCGAGCGGCGCCAGGACCTCGGGCGGGAACATGCGCATGTTCACTCCCATCCGCGGGTACCGCTTGTCGATCGCGGCCCAGTGAGTGACGCAGCCGCACACGGTGCAGTGGTGGAATTCGAGGTTCCGCTTGGCGCGCATGTGGATGGTCGTCGCCCCCTCGCGTGGATGGAGCCGGACACGGTTCGGATGGAAGTAGGACCAGAGCGCGCCGTAGCGGCGACAGACTCCGCAGTTGCAGTTCGTGACTTCGTCCGGCGTTTCGGCCAGCTCGATGCGGATCGCACCGCAATCGCAAGATCCTTCGAGCACGCGGCCTCCCTGGCTCGCTCAGATCTCGCGACAGAACCGCGCGATGCTGGCGGCGGTCTCGCGGCTCACGTCGGGGCAGGCCATCGCGAAGATCTCCGTGCCGTGGATCGTGCCCATCACCTGGCGGCACTGCGCCGGCACCCCGGCGCGGAGCAACAGCCGATAGAACTCGATGCCCTCGTCGCGCAGCGGATCGCACTCGTTCACGCTGACGATCGTGGGCACGAGGCCGCGGACGTCCTGCTCCGAGGCGAAGCCGGGCCAGGCGAGCGGGTTCTTGCGCTCCAGCTCCTGGATCCCGTAGGCCATCGCGCCGCGGTTGTTGTGCAGGTCGAGCAGGATGCCGTTGTTCTCCACCGAGCTCGGCAGCCGCTCCTGCGGCCAGTGCCCGGCGATGTAGGGGCAGAGCGCGTAGAGGCCGCGAATCAGGCCGAGGTCACCGTCCTGCTTGAGCTTGAGCCCCGTGGCCAGCGTCAGGTTCCCGCCGCCGCTCTCGCCCGCGATGACGATGTGCGCGGGGTCGACCCCCAGACGCGACGCATTCTGGTGTAGCCACTTCACGCCCGACACGCAGTCGTTGAGCCCCGCCGGGAACGGCTCGACTTCCGGCGCGGACGACGGGGTCAGGGCATTGCGGAAGTCGACCATCGCCACCGCGACGCCCTGCGCCGCGATGATGCGGCCCCACGCGCGGTACATGCCGTCGAAGCACGACATCGCCTGCATTCCGCCGCCGTGGATGTAGTACACGCACGGCTGAGGCTCGCGCGCTTCGGGCTTGATCAGCTGCACCTTGATGGTGTTGCCATCGGGCGACGAGCGGAACTCGTGCGTGGCAACGGAGAGGCCCTTCTTGCTGGCGATCTGCTCGTTGTCCATCAGGTCGAAGATCTTGGTCATCTGCTCCCGCTGCGCGATCGCCTGCGGCTGGTTCACCTCGGCGAGCATTTCGTCGCGGCTCCGCACGTCGCTCTGCGTCATGGTCGGGAACGCCGCCATCGCGGCCTTGATGCGCGGGTCGATGCGCCGGTCGTCCTGCAGCTTGCTCATGGGGCCTCCTCGGTTGGGTAGGGGCCCCATCTTACGCTGCGGAGCCGGAAAGCCGCAGCCCGCGCCGAACTCGACTCCGCTGCCGGCGCGTGGTTGAATCGTCGCGCGTGACCTCACTCGTTCTCCACGCGCTGGCCGGCCTGGCCACGGTGCTGTTCTCGTTCTTCGTCGCGAACGCGCATCTGTACCGCGGCGATTGGCAGGGCTCGCGCACGACCCGGCTCGAATGGGTCTACTACGTGACCGCGGTGGTGTCGGTCTGCATCGGCTGGTACTTCAACCAGAAGTACGTGTTCATGTATCCCGAGCAGGCGAGCTGGGTGCACTACACGAAGCAGCTGTTCGACACGCCGGCCGGCGGCTCGATGGCGCAGGACGCGATCATCGCGAACGTGGTGCTGTTCCCGCTGTGGACGATCATCGACGGTCGCCGGCGCGGCATGCGCCACGCATGGATCTACTTCGTGATGAGCCTGTTCACGAGCTTCGCGTTCTCGATCGGGATCTTCCTGGCCGCACAAGAGCGCCAGCTGCGCTGGAACGCGCGGGGCACGGCGTGAGCGCGGCAGAGGCTACACAGAGCTGCGACGTCGTGGTCGTGGGCGCGGGCCACAACGGGCTCGCGGCGGCCGCGCTGCTCGCGAAGCGCGGCCTGCGCGTGCTGTGCCTGGAGAAGAACGCGTACGCGGGCGGCATGGCGGGCACGCGCGAGATCCTGTCGGGCTGCAAGAACGACGTGGGCGCGAGCCTGCTCTTCCCGCTCGCGAAGGGAGTCGCCGAGGAGCTCGAGCTCGCGCGCTACGGCGTCGAGACGATCGAGCTGCCGATCATGGCCGTGAACCTGAACTCGAAGGAATCGCCGCCCGCGGTCTTCTACGCCAGCCCACTGCGCATGGCGCTCTACGTGCTGCGGCACTTCGGCGTCGGCGCCATGGTCGGCTTCGTGCGGCTGATGGCGTTCTGCAAGTACCCGGCGAGCCTGATGGATCGCTTCACGCCGCGCAGCGTGCCGCCGACGCTCGACGAGCTCTACGCGCGCGCGCCGAACGCGCGCCGGCGGAAGCAGATCGAGCTCGCGTTCACCGGCAGCGCGATGGATCTCGTGAACCGCTTCCTGCCCGACCGCGAAAAGCACCGCACGCTGCGCGCGCTGGTCGCGTTCGCCGCGGTGCAGTCGACCTACAAGGGACCGTTCACGCCGGGCAGCGCACTCTGTCTCGTCTACACGTTCGCGCAGAACGAAGGCGGCGGGCTCATGCGCCGCGTGAAGGGCGGCATGGGCGCGCTGTCGGACGCGCTGTGCCGCTCGATCGCGGCGAACGGCGGCGAGGTGCGCCTGCGCACGCCGGTGCGGCGCATCGTGGTGGAGAACGGCCGCGCCACCGGCGTCGAGCTGCGCGACGGCACGCGCATCGCCGCGCGCGCGGTGATCTCGAACCTCGACAAGCCGGCGACGCTGTTCGGTCTGGTCGGGCGCGAGCACTTCGACGCCGAGACGATCTCGCGCGTGGAGAAGATCGAGCACCGCGGCGCGTACATGCACCTGTTGTTCAAGCTGTCGCGGCTGCCGAAGCACGGGCCACCGCTCGAGCACCTGAACGCGGACCCGCGCACGCGCTTCAACACGACGATCGTGCCCGACCCCGAGCTGCAGCAGGCGAGCTTCGAGGCGTGCTCGCGCGGCGAGCTGCCCGAGCACCCGGCGATCGGCATGCAGATCCCGACGGTCATGGATCCCAGCCTCGCGCCACCGGGCTGCCACGTCGCCACGACGTACGGCTTCTTCTTCCCGTGTGAAGCGCCGCGCGACGAGCGCGGCAAGCTGCGCGACGAGATGGCGGAGCGCATCCTCGACCGGCTGTCCGAGTTCCTGCCCGATCTGCGCGAGTGCATCGTGGAGCGCGCCATCTTCTCGTCGGATCACTTCGCCGTGATGCAGGGCGCGACGAACGGCGACTTCACGCACGGCTTGATCCACCCCGAGCAGATGATCGGCGGGCGCCTGCTCGTACCCGGCTCCGCGCACGCGACGCCGCTCGCCGGCCTGTGGCTGTGCGGCGCGTCGTGTCACCCCGGCCCGGGCGTCACGTTCCTGCCCGGCTACGGCGCGGCGTACGAAGTCGCGGAGGCGCTCGCGAAACCGAGCTGACGAGCCCGCGCTGCGACTGCGGCTAGGATCTCTCGCATGTCGAACCAAACGCGCCAGGAGACCGACAGCCTCGGCAGCGTCGAGGTCCCCGCCGACAAGCTGTGGGGTGCGCAGACCCAGCGTTCGCTCGAGTACTTCAGCATCGGCAGGGACCTCATGCCGCGCGAGATGATCGGCGCCTACGCCATCCTGAAGAAGGCCGCGGCGGCCGCGAACCACGCCGGCAAGCGCCTCGACGGCGAGCGCTGCGCGCTGATCATCCGCGTCTGCGACGAGATCCTCGCGGGCCAGCACCACGACATGTTCCCGCTGCACGTGTGGATGACCGGCAGCGGCACGCAGTTCAACATGAACGTGAACGAGGTCATCTCGAACCGCTGCTGTCAGCTCGCGGGTACGCCGCTCGGCAGCAAGGCGCCCGTGCATCCGAACGACCACGTCAACATGGCGCAGTCGTCGAACGACGGCTTCCCCTCGGCGATGTACGTCGCCGCCGCCGTCGGCGTGAAGGAGCGGCTGGTCCCCGCGGTCGCCGCGCTGCGCGACGAGATCGCCGCGAAGGCGCGCGCGTGGCAGGACATCGTGAAGATCGGGCGCACGCATCTGCAGGACGCCACGCCGCTGACGCTCGGGCAGGAATGGTCGGGCTACGCGGCGATGCTCGGCGACGACCTCGAGCGCATCGACGCGGCGCTCGCCGGCGTGTACCGCCTCTCGCTCGGCGGCACCGCCGTGGGAACGGGGATCAACTCGGCGCCGGGCTTCGCCGAAGCGGCGGCCGCCGAGATCGCGAAGCTCACCGGCTTGCCGTTCGTCACGGCGCCGAACAAGTTCGCCGTGCAGGGCGCGCACGACGCGCTGGTGCACTTGTCCGGCGCGCTGCGCACGCTCGCGGTGTCGCTCTACAAGATCGCCAACGACATCCGCCTCTTGGCGTGCGGCCCGCGCGCCGGCTTCGCCGAGCTCGAGCTGCCCGAGAACGAGCCGGGCTCCTCGATCATGCCCGGCAAGGTGAACCCCACGCAGTGCGAGGCGCTCGCGATGATCGCCGTGCAAGTCATGGCGAACGACGTCGCGGTCGGCTTCGGCGGCGCGGGCGGCTACCTGGAGATGAACGTCTACAAGCCGCTCCTGTGCTTCAACGTGAGTCAGTCGATCGCGATCCTCACAGACGGCTGCACGAACTTCCGCAGGTTCTGCGTCGAAGGCGCGAAGCCGAACCTGAAGAAGATCGCCGAGTACGTCGAGCGCTCGCTCATGCTGGTGACCGCGCTCGTGCCCGTGATCGGCTACGACAAGGCGGCGCAGCTCGCGCACCACGCCAGGGTGCACGACCTCACCCTGAAGGCCGCCGCGTTGCAGCTCGGCTTCGTCACGGCAACGGAGTTCGACCGGATCGTCGATCCCAAACAAATGGTGAGGCCGTACGTGGCGAAGGGCGACTGAGGCGCTCATCCAGCGCGCTAGGAAAGCGACTCACTCGAAGAACGTTCAGGACTCGGCGGCGTGTGACGGAATAGAGGCATTCCGACGGGCGAAGGCCGCGCGAAGCGCCATCCGCCCGATCCCGCTCGCGTACGCAACTGTGGGATCATGGGCACGGCGTTCGTCAACGGTCGGAGCCCCGTGTCAGTGGCAGGTTTTCGCGCAGGGTGTGTCGTCTTGTCAGCGCTGCTCTACGCGGCGTTGCTGCCCCTGCGCGCCGGGGCGCTGCTCTCGTTCTTTGCGCTCGTGCCGCTGCTCGTGGCCTGTGCCGGCACGTCGCCGCTGCGCGCGCTCGCGCTCGGCGCGGCGTTCGGCGCGCTCGGCACCTTCGGCGTGGCCTGGTGGTTCCCGGGCATGTCGGAGCGCTACTTCGGCGCCTCGCCAGCTGTCGCCTGGCTGGGGCTCGTGGCGCTGGGCCTCCTGGACGCCCTGCCCTGCGCGCTCTTCGCGGGCTGGGTCGCGCTCGCTGCGCACCGCGGCCGAGCTACACCATTGCGTGTTGGCGCGGCGTGGGCGCTCGCCGAACTCGCGCGCTCGTACGGACCGGTACCCAATCCGTACGCGCTGCTCGGCTACGCGCAGCACGGTACCGCCTTCGCGCAGGCTGCCGACGTGGCCGGGCCGTGGGGCGTCGGCGCGCTGGTCGCGGCTGCGAACGCGGCGCTGGCCGCGCAACTCGCGCCGGCGCTCGCGGGCAACCGGCCGCGGCGCGCGCTCGCCGTGGGGGCGGCGCTGCTGCTGCTCGCGTTCGGCTACGGCGAGCTGCGGCTCGCGCAGCACTTCGGCGACGGCGAGCCATTGCACGTAGCGCTGGTGCAGGGCGCGGTTGCGCGCGGCGCACAGTGGGACCGCGCGACGCGCGACGCGAACCTGGCGCACTATCTCGCGCTCCACGCACAGGCGACACGGGCTCCGGTCGAGCTCGTGTTCTGGCCAGAGTACGCCGTCGACTTCTACCTGTCCGAAGAGACGCTCGAGCGCGCGCGGCTGCTCGACGGCGTGCGCGCCGGCGGCGCCGACGTCGTGCTGGGCGGGTCGCGCTACGAGTTCGCCGGCGACCGCACGCGCTACTTCAACTCGGTGTTCGCGATCGACGGCGACGGGCGCCTGCGCCTGCGCAGCTACGACAAGCAACGGCTGGTCCCGTTCGCGGAGTACGCGCCGCTGGGCGATTGGCTGCGCTCCGACAGCGCGATGTACGCGCCCGGCAAAGGGCCGCGCGTGCTCGAGACGCGCCGCGCGCGCATCGGCGCGTTCGTATGCGCCGAAGCGCTGCACCCCGAGATCGCGCGGGAGCTCTCGCGCGCTGGCGCCGAGCTCTTGGCCAATCCTGCGAACGACTACTGGTTCGGCGCGCGCGAGCCGCAGGCCGAGCAGCTCGTGAGCGCGTCGTTCCGCGCGATCGAGAACCGGCGCTACCTGGTGCGCGCGACTTCGACCGGCATCTCGGCCGTGATCGATCCGCAGGGGCGCGTTGTGGCGCAGAGCGAGGGCGCGGGACCCGAGATCGTGACGGCCTCGGTCGAGCGCGCGCACGCAGTGACTCCGTATCAGCGTGCTGGCGACGCAGGAGTCGCCGTGCTCTGCGCGTTCGCCGCCGGACTCGGCTTTGCCGGCCGGCGCCAGCATTCACGAGGAGATTCAGGAGGACCGACATGAAGCGACGATCTCTGTCCCTCGCATTCGCCGCACTCGCGCTCTGCACGGGGCGGGCGTGGGCTTCGAATCCCGGCACCGACACGCGCGCGTCGGGCGACGCGGCGTCGGCCGGGACCACCACCGTCTGCGAGAGCGGCACCAATCCGGGCGCCAGCTGCTCGTTCTCGGGCGACTGCACCGGCGGCGGCACGTGCACGGGCATCGCACAGGTGCGGGTGGCGGCGCGCGGACTGCTCACGATCATCGCCGACACGAAGCCGGTCGGCGTGGGCTGGGCGACGACGGCGCTGCCGGGCACGTGCACCAATCCGAACAAGTCGGCGGGCACCATCGGAAGCTGCGAGACGAAGGACAACTCGGTGCTCACCATGCTGCTCGAGTTCACGTTGAACGGGAAGAAGTACACGTTCGCGGAGAGCTTCACCCGCCTGCCCGACGGGCAGGCGTGCGGCTCGGGGAGCTGCGACTTCCTGATCCCGAACTGGACGATCGGGCTCGGCAGCGGCTCCGGGTGGGGCCAGCCGGCCGTCGAGAGCGTGCTGGCCGAGCGCTCGCTCAGCACCGGGCAGGTGGTGCAGATCCGCTGGGGCGGCCTGCCGCCGGCGGCCGAGGCCGCGGTGGGCGCCGTGCTCGGACGCAGCGGCAACGAGCGCGTCGTGCTGTCGCGCACCGACGACGTACCCATCTGCACCGACACCACACCGTGCAAGCTGTCCGCGACCAACCCGCGCTTCTCCGACCACTCCGACGGAACGGACGCGCTCGCCACCGTCCGGCGCTTCAAGGTCGACATCGCGGTGATCGGTCCCTAGCCGGAGGCGCGGTTGCCCAGGCTTCGCACCGCCGATTGGTTCCTTCTCGTCGGGCTGACGGGCCTGTGGAGCGTCTGCTTCGTGCTGCACCTCGGCCAGGTCGTGACCGGACGGCTGGCCTGGATCCCCGTCTACGTGGCGCCGGCGCGTGACGCCGCGGCGCTGCCGACGGTGCGCGAGCTGTGGCCGGGCCGCGGCCCCGAAGTGCTGGCGCCCGGCGACGCGATCGCGCGCGTCGGACCCGACTCACTGGCGGGCGCGGCGCCGCTCGACTTCGTGCGCGCGGTGTACGAGCACGCCGAGGACGCGCGCGTCGCTCTCACGCGCGTGCGCGGCGGCGACGTGAGCGACGTCGAGCTCGACCTCGTCGCCATCCCGCACGCCTGGCGCAAGAGCCTGGTCGCCCTGGCGTTCGCGGGCCTGGCCGCGCTCGCGTTCTGGCGCACGCGCGGTTCGCGCGCGGCTCGCGCGCTCTACCTGGCGATGACCGCGTACGCGTTCCACTGGACCGACTTCTTCGGCGGCGCGCCCGAAGTGACCACCGCGGCGCTCGCGTCGTTCGGCGTGGCGACGTCGCTGTTCATGCCGCTCGCGCTGCGCACGGCGGCGCTCTTCCCCGAAGAAGTGGCCCCACCGGGGGGTCGCGAGCCGCGCTGGCCCTGGCCGTTCCTTCTGAACGGCCCCGTCGTGACCGCGTGGGCGTTTGGCGTGCCCCGCTCGTTCACCGGCGCGAGAGAGCTCGCGTTCGCAATCCAGGGCGCGTTCATCGCGGGGCTCGTCACGCTGCTCACGCGGAGCTACCGCCGCTCGGGCGCGACGGGACGCCGGCAGCTGAAGTGGGTGGTGCTCGGTTTCTGGGTCGGCCTGGTGCCCGCGCTCCTGGCGAGCGCCGTCGCGCTCGTCGTCCCGGCGCTGTGGTGGCTCTACGAGATCTCGCTGCTCTTCACGCTGGCGATCCCGCTGTGCCTATTCATCGCGCTGGCGCGCTACAACCTGCTCGACGTCGACCGCCTGCTCACCTCGGCGGCCATCTCGCCGCTGCTCGGGATCCTGCTCATCACCTTCGGCTTCATCGCGGTGCCGCCAACCGCGGCTGCGGCGCAGAGCTGGGTGAATCCCGCGGTGAGTCAGCCGGCGCTCTCACTCATGCTGGCTGCGTTCGCGTTCCTGCTGTTGCGCAGGCTCGACCGAGGGCTGCAGGATTGGATCTACCCTGAGCGCGCCAAGCTCACGGTCGAGGCGCAGACGCTCTACGCCGAGCTCGGCGCGTGCGAGAAGCCGGCCGACGTGCTGACCTTGCTGGGCCAGCGGCTCGGCGCGCTGCTACAGCTGCAGACGGCGGCGATCTACGCGCGCGGCGCCGACGCGTTCTCGCCGGTGTTCGCGCACGGGCCGGCCGTGAGCCCCGGCTTCGCGCTCGACGGACCGCTGCCGCGCGCGCTCGCCGCGCGAGCCGCACCGCTCGAGCCCTTCGCGAGCTGGCGCGACGAAGACCCCGGCGAGCGTCGCGCGCTGGCCGAGATGGGCGTCGAGGTCGCGCTGCCCGTGCTGGTGCGCGGCGACGTGGCGGCGTTCGCGTGCCTGGGCGGCAAGCGCTCGGGCGACGTGTTCACGGCCACCGATCGCGCGCTCTTGCAGGGGCTCGCGGACCGCGCCGCGATCGAGCTCCAGCGTTTCGACCACGAAGACGTGGTGCGCGAGACGCGCCTGCAGATGGAGCGGCTGCGCGCATACGTGCCGGGCGCGGTCGCGCGCGAGCTCGTGGCCGGCGGCGAGCTCGCGCCCGGCGAGCGAGAGATCAGCGTGATGTTCGTGGACATCCGCGGCTACACCTCCTTCGCGGAAGGCCACACGCCCGAGGCGATCTTCGACGCCGTGAACGCCTACACACGAGTGGTGTCGCAGATCGTGACCGACTGCGGCGGCTCGGTGGTCGAGTTCAACGGCGACGGGCTCATGACCGTGTTCGGCGCGCCGCACGCGCTCCCCGACAAGGAGCGCTGCGCCGTGCGCGCCGCGCGCTCGATCGCCGAGCGCGTGCCGCAGCTCCGCGTGCGCGAGTCGGGCGGCCAGCCCACGCGCCTGCACGTCGGCATCGGCGTCGCCACGGGCCCGGGCTACGTGGGCAACGTGCGCGCGGCCGACCGCGCGATCTGGGTGGCGCTGGGCAACACCACGAATCTCGCCGCGCGGCTCGAGCGCATGACGCGCGAGCTGGGCGCCGCGGTGGTCGTCGACGTCGAGACGCACAAGGCCGCCGGCGACTCTGCGGCCGACTTCGCGCTACGGCCCGCGCAGAGCGTGCGCGGGCGCAGCGAGCTTCTCGACGTGTTCACCTGGTCGCCGGCCGAATCGGCCGCGGCGCAACCGGTTCAGGAGGAAGTGACGTGAGACTCTTCGCACGTCTCGCAGCTCTGGTCTTCGTGGTCACGCTGCTCGCGCCCACGTTCGCGCAGGCCGCGGGCTTCACCGAGTTCGAGGACCAGCCGGTCAAGGACCCCGACAACTCCGAAGACGATCCGCTCACGTCGCCCGCGCCGGTGCCGTGGAACCTGGCGCCGTTCGCGACCTCGTTCCCGGGCGGCGCGAAGCTGATCCGCGGCTCGCTCGACGCGCACGACGTCGACGCCTACGCGTTCTCGCTCAGCGCGGGGCAGCTCCTGCTCGCAGCGCTGTTCGAAGATCCCGCCGGCGAGAAGAACGACACGCAGCTCGGCCTGTTCAGCGGCACGGCGCCGCCGCCGGTCACGAGCGACGACGACGCGGGCCCCGGCTTCTTCTCCCGCCTGGCGTTCTCGGTCACGAGCACCGGTACGCAGCGCATCGCGGTCTCGGGGTTCGGCGACGCGAATTGGAACGGCTCGCACCAGGAAGCGGCGAACGGGCTCGTGCCGTACAAGCTCGTGGTCGCGGCGGTGTCGAACCCGCCGCCGTTCCAGGAGGCCGAGAGCAACAACACGCTCGCCAGCGCGAATGCGCTGCCGCCCGAGGAGGGCGTGGTCGGCGGCGCGCTCACGCCTGGCGACGTCGACTACTTCAAGATCGATCTCGAGCCGGGCGACCGGCTCGCGCTCTCGGTGTTCGACCTGGTTTCGCCGGTCGCGTTCGCATCGGCGAACGGCGAGAGGAACGACGCGCTGCTCGGCGTGTTCACGCCGTCCGGCGCGCTCGCCGCGGGTGGCACGAACGACGACGGCGGGCCCGGCTTCCAGTCGAACCTGCTCGTCACCGTGCCCGCGGGACAGGGCGGCACGTGGAAGGTCGCGGTGAGCGGCTTCGGCGACGGCGCGTTCACGGGCGCGCACAAGGAATCGTTCTCGTATCTGCTCGTCGTGGCGCGCGAGCGCTCGTGCCCGAACGTGACTCCGCTGATCTCGAACATCGTGGTGTCGACGGGCAAGACCTATCAGACCGCGAACCTGATCGGCGGCCAACACTACTACGTGGACCGCACCACGCCCGGCCAGCACGTGCTGGTCGACGTGCCGTCGCAGTACGAATGCTCGCAGTGGCTCATGACCGCGAACGACGACAAGGCGGTGACCTCGACCTCGTATCTCAGCTTCTCGCTCGCACAGCCCTCGTCGGTGTACGTGGCGTTCGACACGCGCTCGTCGACCGAGCCGCCGTGGCTCGCGACCGGGTTCACGGAGACGGGCGACATCGTGGACATCGCCGACCCGGACAAGACGCAGGAGTTTCGCGTGCTGCGGCGCGACTTCGCAGGGGGCACGGTCGTGCTGGGTGGCAACCTGCCGTCGGGCGCCGGCTCGAACTACGTGGTGTTCGCGCGCCCGCTGAATCTGTCCGACCCGCAGCACGCTTTCGTGATCTCGGGCCTGCCCGCTTCGGTCACCGTCACGATCGGGAGCGTGGTGATCACCGTATTCCGCCAGACGGGCCAGAGCGCCGCGCAGTTCGCCGGCTCGATCGCGGGTGCGATCAACGGCAACTCGACGCTCACTGCGCAGCGCATCTTCGCGCTCGCCTCGGGCACCGCGGTCGTCACGACCGGAGTCATCACGAGCGTGACCGTGCAGGCGACGGCGGTTCCCGCGCTGCCGCTCTGGTGGGCGGTGGCGCTATGCGCCGCGCTCGGCCTGCTCGGCACGAGTACGCGTAACCTCCGAGCATCCAAGTCGCGAAGGAGGACTCGCCATGATCGAGATCCGGCGCGCAGATGAGCGCGGGCGCACGCAGATCGGCTGGCTGGACAGCCGCCACAGCTTCTCGTTCGGGGACTACCACGACCCGCGGAACATGGGGTTCGGCGCGCTGCGCGTGATCAACGACGACCGCGTGCGGGGCGGCGCCGGCTTCGGCACGCACGGCCATCGCGACATGGAGATCCTGTCGGTCGTGCTCGAGGGCGCGCTCGAGCACCGCGACAGCCTGGGCACGGGCTCCGTGATCCGTCCCGGCGACGTGCAGCGCATGTCGGCCGGCACGGGCATCCGGCACAGCGAGTTCAACCCGGACCGCGCCGCGCCCGTCCGCTTCCTGCAGATCTGGCTCGAGCCCGAGCGCGACGGCCTCGCGCCGAGCTACGAACAGAGGCACTTCTCCGCCGGCGAGCGGCGCGACCAGCTGCGGCTCGTCGCTTCGCGCGATGCGCGCGACGGCTCGCTCCTGATCCACCAGGACGCGGACGTCTTCGCCGCGCTCGTGGCCGAAGGCAAGCGGCTCGTGCATCCGCTGCGCCCGGGCCGGCGCGCCTGGCTGCAGGTCGCGCGCGGCGAGGTCGAGCTCGATGGCCGCACGCTCGCGGAAGGCGACGGCGCGGCGCTCGTCGGCGAGCGAGAGCTCGAGATCCGCGGCCGCTCGGCGGAGGCGGAGCTCCTGCTCTTCGACCTGGCCGAGTAGCGGACTCGGACCTGTCAGAATGCCGCCTCGGAGGAGGCGGCATGAGCTACGAGCATCCGTCGGGCGAGCGTTTCGAGGGCAAAGTCGGGCGCACGGTCGCGGAGTCCACGCCGTGGTGGCCTGCGGCGCCGTTGCCGAAGGGCTCGCCCGACGTGGTGGTGGTGGTGCTCGACGACGCGGGCTTCTCGCACTTCGGCTGCTACGGCTCGACGATCGAGACGCCGAACATCGACCGCCTCGCGGCGAACGGGCTGCGCTTCACCAGCTTCCACACCACGGCGCTGTGCTCGCCCACGCGCGCGTGTCTGCTCACGGGCCGCAACCCGCACGCCGTGCAGATGCGCGGCATCTCGAACATGGACTCGGGCTTCCCGAACATGCGCGGCGCGGTCCCGAGCTCGGCCGCGACGCTCGCCGAAGTGCTGCGCGCGCGCGGCTACGCGACGTTCGCGACGGGGAAATGGCACCTGGCGCCCATGTCGGAGTGCACGGCGGCGGGCCCCTACAAGAACTGGCCGCTCTCGCGCGGCTTCGATCGCTTCTACGGCTTCATGCAGGGCGAGACCGACCAGTTCCATCCGGAGCTCACGCGCGACAACTCCATGATCGACCCGCCCGCGCGGCCCGAGGCCGGCTACCACGTCTCGGAGGACATCGTCGATCAGTCGATCGGCATGATCCGCGACCAGGTGTCGCTCGTCCCCGAGCGCCCGTTCTTCCTGTATCTCGCGTTCGGCGCGACTCACTCGCCGCACCAGGCACCGCGCGCGTATCTCGAGAAGTACCGCGGCCGCTTCGACGCGGGCTGGGACGTGGTGCGCGAGGCGTGGTACGAGCGTCAGAAGGCGCTCGGCGTGATTCCGCGCGAAACGCGGCTCGCGCCGCCCAATCCGGGCGTGCGCCCGTGGAGCCAGCTGTCGGAGAACGAGCGGCGCTTCGCGGCGCGGCTGCAGGAGGCGTACGCCGCGTTCCTCGACCACACCGACGCGCAGATCGGCCGGCTCGTCGACTTCCTGGCGCGGATCGGCCGGCTCGAGAACACCTTCCTCGTCGTCCTGTCGGACAACGGCGCCAGTCAGGAGGGCGGCCCGACGGGCGTCCTCGACGAGATGCGCTGGTTCAACGGCATGCCCGAGAACGTCGACGCCGCGGTGCGCCGCCTCGACGACATCGGCGGGCCGAACAGCCACTCGAACATCCCGTGGGGCTGGGCGCAGGCGGGCAATACGCCGCTCAAGTGGTACAAGCAGAACACGCACGGCGGCGGGGTGCGCGATCCCTTGATCGTGCACCACCCGGCGCGCCTGCGGCAGCCGGGCTTCCGCCGCCAGTTCTGCCACGTGATCGACCTGGCGCCGACGATCCTCGAGATCGCCGGCGCGGAGATGCCCGAGGTCTTCGCCGGCGTGCCGCAGATGCCCGTGCACGGCAGGAGTCTCGTGCCGCTCCTCTTCGACGAGCGCGCGCCGGCCGCGCGCGACACGCAGTACTTCGAGATGCTGGGTCACCGCGGCATCTGGCGAGACGGCTGGAAGGCCGTGACTCGCCACCGCCAGGGCGGCTCGTTCGAGGCGGACAAGTGGGAGCTGTATCACCTCGATTCGGACTTCTCGGAAGCCATCGATCTGTCCGCGGAGCAGCCCGACCGCGTGAAGGAGCTCGTCGACCTGTGGTGGCGCGAGGCGGAGCGCCACGGCGTGCTCCCGCTCGACGACCGCGGCGCCGCCATGCTGTTCCGCGCCGCGCCCCGGCCCGGTCTGCCCACCTCGCGCTCCCGCTTCGTGTACTACCCGCCCGTCTCGCACATCGTGGCCGACGCGTGCCCGTCCGCGGCGCGCAGCTTTGCCATCTCCGTCGAGCTCGAGCACCCCGACGCTGCAGGAGACGGCGCGCTGATCGCGCGCGGCAACGCCAACAGCGGCTTCGTGCTCTACGTGAAGGACGGCCGCCCGACGTTCGATTACAACGCGTTCCACGAGCACACGCGGGTGACGGCTTCGCGTCCGCTCTCGCCGGGCCGGCACGTGCTCGAGCTTCGCCTGGAGCGCGCGGCCGACAAGAGCGCCGAAGTCAGTCTTTTCGTCGACGGCGAGTCACTCGGGACGGGTCACATCCCGCGCCAGCTCGTGATCCTGTCGAGCACGGGCATGGACTTCGGGCGCAGCCTGGCGCCCGTGAACGGCGAGTACGCTGCGCCGTTCGAGTACCCGGGGCGCCTCGAGCGCGTGATCTTCGCGCTGGCCGAGGCGCGCACACCGGGCGACCGGGCCGCGGAGGCCGAGGCCGCGGCTCGCGCGGCCATGACGCGCCAGTGAAGCTGCGCGTCGCCCTGGTAGGCGGACCGATGTACGACGGCCTGTACCGGATCCTCCCCGGCGAGGACGTCGAGGTCGTGGTCCACGCCGACCACCCGACCCTGAACCGCCGCGCCGCGGAGCTCCTGCGCAGCGGCGAGCGGATCGACGTGTTGTCGACGCACTCGAAGTACGCGCCCTCGCAGGCCGCCTGGCTGCACCCGCTGGACGAGCTGATCGACTCGAGCGCGCTCGCCGCGCTCGCGCCCCGCGCCGTCGCGCTCTGCCGGTTCCGCGGCGCGCTCCTCTGCGCGCCGCGCAACGTCGACGTGCGCGTCCTGTGGGCGAACCGCACGCGGCTCGGCGGCGCGCCCGTGCCCGGGCGCTGGGACGAGCTCGCGGCGTCGCGGCTCGCGTTCGGCTTTCCCGGCCGGGAGTCCGGCCTGTTCGGCACCTTCTTCGAGCTGGTCAGCGCGGACGGCGGGGAGCTGTTCGACGAGTCACTCCGGCCGACGCTGGCGAGTGACTCGGCGCGGCGCGCGGTCGAGCTGCTGGTCAAGCTCGCGCGGAGCGCGCCCGCCGAGCTCTGCGACTGGCACTACGACCAGGTCGACGCGGCGCTTGGGGACGGCCGGCTCGCGCTCGCGGCGGCCTGGCCCGGCGCGACCGGCGCGCTGCGCGCCTCGCCCGCGGGCCGCGCGCTCGAGCCCCACCCCTATCTCACGGGATCGCGCGGGCTTCGCTCGTACGCCGGCTGTCACGCGTGGGCGATCCCTCGGACGTGCGGCGATCTCGACGCCGCGCGCGCGCTCGTGGCACGCCTGTGCTCGGCAGACGCGCACGCGCTCGAGGCCGCGAGCGGAGCGGTGTGCGCGCGCGTCGACGTGTTCGCTGCTCAGCGCGGGGCGGACGAGCTCGACGCGCGCCGCCTCGCGATCACCCGCGCGACCATCGCCGATGCCATGATCACCTACCCGCCGCTGGCGCGGTTCCCCGAGATCGAGGACGCCGGCTGGGGCGCGCTGCAGCGCGCGCTGCGCGGCGAGCTCGACGCCGCGGGCGCGCTGCGCGAGATGCAAGCCGCCGCAGTTGCGGTGCTGGAGGCGAGGCGATGAGTCTGCTCGCGATGGAAGGCCTGGTGGCGCTGGTGAGCGGCGCCGGTTCGGGCATCGGTCTCGCGACGCTCGAAGCGCTGCGCGACGAAGGCGCGCGCGTGGCCGCATTCGACCTCGCGCCGCCGCCGGCGCGCGAAGGCGTGCTGCCGCTGCGCGGCGACGTCACCGACCAGGCGTCGGTCGACGCCGCGGTCGCGGCGGCCGTCGAGCGCTTCGGCGGCATCGACGTCCTCGTCAACAACGCGGGCATCGGCGCGCAGGGCAGCGTCGAGGAGAACGAGCTCGCCGAATGGCAGCGCGTGTTCGACGTGAACGTCTTCGGCATGGTGCGCCTGGCGCGCGCGTGTCTGCCGCACCTGCGCCGCTCGCGTCACCCGGCGATCGTGAACGTCGCCTCGATCGTGTCGTGGACGGGCCTGCCGAAGCGCGCGTGTTACGGCGCGAGCAAGGGCGCGGTGTACGCACTCACTCTCGCGATGGCCGCCGATCATGCCGCCGAGGGCATTCGCGTGAACTGCGTGTGCCCGGGCACGGTCGACACGCCGTGGGTCGGCCGGCTGCTCGCGCAGGCGCCCGACCCGACCGCAGCGCGCGCGAACCTCGTCGCGCGGCAACCGATCGGGCGGCTGGGCACGGCCGAGGAGATCGCCGTGGCGATCGCGTTCCTCGTTTCGCCCGCGGCGGGCTACGTGACCGGCAGCGCGCTGCAGATCGACGGCGGCACCCACGGCATCACGGTGCCGCCCGGAGGGCGCCGCTGATGCGCGTCGACAGGCTCCGCGTGCAGGACGTGCGCTGCCCGACCTCGCGCTTTCTCGACGGCTCCGACGCAGTGCACGGCGACCCCGACTACTCCGCGGCGTACGTCACGCTCGAGGCCGGCGGGGCGTGCGGCTACGGACTCACCTTCACCATCGGCCGCGGCACGGAAGTGGTGTGCGCCGCCGTGGGCGCGCTGGCGCCGCTCGTCGTCGGGCGCGAGCTCGACGAGATCACCGCCGATTTTGCGGGCTTCCATCGGCGACTCACGAACGAGTCACAGCTGCGCTGGCTCGGGCCCGACAAGGGCGTGATCCACCTGGCGACCGCGGCCATCGTGAACGCGGTGTGGGACCTGTGGGCGCGCACGCAAGGCAAGCCGGTATGGAAGCTCGTCGCCGACCTGACACCGCGCGAGTTCCTCGGGCTCGTCGACTGGCGCTACCTGTCGGACGCGCTCTCGCGCGATCAGGCGCTCGACCTCTTGCGCGCGCGCGAGGCGGGCAAGGCGGCCCGCGAGGCCGAGCTCCGCCGCGACGGCTATCCCGCGTACGTGACCTCGGCCGGCTGGCTCGGCTACCCCGAGGACAAGGTGCGGCGCCTGTGCCGCGAGGCGATCGCCGCGGGCTGGACCCGCTTCAAGACCAAAGTGGGCGTCGACGTCGCATCCGACGTGCGCCGCTGCCGCGTCATGCGCGAAGAGCTCGGCGAGGAGCGCCAGCTCATGGCCGACGCGAACCAGGTGTGGGACGTACCGCAGGCGATCGAGTGGCTCGGGCACCTGAAGCCGTTCCAGCTGCGCTGGATCGAGGAGCCGACCAGCCCCGACGACGTGCTCGGCCACGCGGCGATCCGGCGCGCAGTGACACCCATCGGTGTCGCCACCGGCGAGCACTGCGCGAACAAGGTGCTGTTCAAGCAGCTGCTCCAGGCCGGCGCGATCGACTACTGCCAGGTCGACGCCTGCCGGCTCGGCGGGCTGAACGAGGTTCTCGCCGTGCTCCTGCTCGCGGCGCACTTCGGCGTGCCGGTCTGTCCCCACGCGGGCGGGCTCGGGCTGTGCGAGTACGTGCAACACGTCTCGTGGATCGACTACGTGTGCGTCTCCGCGTCGCTCGAGGACCGCAGCACCGAGTACGCCGGCCATCTGCACGAGCACTTCGCCGCGCCCGTGCGCGTCGAAGGCGGCCGCTACCGCACGCCCGAGGCGCCGGGCTACTCGATCGAGCTCTTGCCCGAGGCGCTGGCCGCGTTCAGCTTCCCAGACGGCGCGGAGTGGCGGCGTGCCTGATCCCGGCGAGCGCGTGAAGCTCGGGGCGACGCCGCTTCGAGTGACTCGCCTGGGCCTGGGCTGTGCGCCGCTCGCCAACCTGTATCGCGCGTCGGACGAAGTGCAGGCGCGCGCGGCCGTCGACGCGGCGTGGGACGCCGGCATCCGCTGGTTCGACACCGCGCCGCTCTACGGCCACGGGCTCTCGGAAAGGCGGCTCGGCGCGGCGCTGCGCGGGCGCGAGCGCAGCGAGTACGTGGTCGCATCGAAGGTCGGGCGGCTGCTGCGGCCGGGCGTCGATCCGGAGACCGTGTTCGCGGACGTGCCGCCGCTGCGCCCGGTGTTCGACTTCTCTTACGACGGCGCGCTGCGCTCGCTCGAGGAGAGCCTCACCCGGCTCGGCCTCGATCGGATCGATCTGGTGCACGTGCACGACCCCGACGCGCACGAGGTTGAGGCCGAGCGCGGCGCGTTCCGCGCGCTGCTGCGGCTGCGCGACGAGGGCGTGATCCGCGCGATCGGCGCGGGCATGAACCAGTCGCCGATGCTCGCGCGGTTCGTCGAGCGCGGGCTCGTCGACTGCGTCCTCGTCGCGGGTCGCTGGTCGCTGCTCGACGACTCCGCTGCGCGCGACCTCCTGCCGCTGGCGGAGCGCAGCGGCGTCGCGGTCATCGCCGCCGGCGTGTTCAACTCGGGAATCCTGGCCGCCCCGCGCGCCGGCGCAACGTACGACTACGCGCCCGCGCCGCCCGAACGGCTCGCGCGCGCGCAACGGCTCGAGGCGATCTGCGCGCGCTTCGACGTGTCCCTGCGCGCGGCCGCGCTGCAGTTTCCGCTGCGCCATCCCGCGGTGCGCTGCGTGCTCGTCGGCGCGCGCTCGGCCGAAGAGATCGCCGACGCGGCAGCGCAGTTCACTGCGCCGATCCCCGCCGAGCTCTGGGCGGCGTTGGCGGGCGAGTGACTCAACGCCGTGACCGAGGCTTACGAAACCTTGACCGGCGGCTCGTTCGTGACCATGTGGCGCGCCTTCTCGTCGGACAGCCCGAGCAGCGCCTCGTACGCGCCGGGCGGGTAGTTCGACATGTGCGGGCCGCGGCCGTCGAGCGGCGGCTGAGCGATCTCGCCGCCGCGGTCGCGATAGGCCGCCGGCCGCTTGTAGCGCGCGAGCTCGTCGGCGCTGATTCCCGCGAGCGCGACGACTTCGGGGTCGATCCACGCCTGCGCGTCGATCGGCTCCGTCGAGTAGGAGAGCTCGAGCGACAGGTTCTCGGGGCCGGCGAAGTAGATCGACACGCACATGCCGTGGTCGAGCGGCCCGAGCACGGGGATGCCCTTCGAGCGAATTCGGTCGCGCATGGCGAGGAGCTCGGCTTCGTCGCGCACGCGCAGCGCCAGGTGCTGCATGGCGCCGCGCGCCGCAGCGCCGCCCGGATTCCCGGCGTGCGTCTGGCCGAGCACCACGGGCACCTTCGCGACCTCGGGGTTGCACACGAACGCGATCGCGCTCTCGTCGTTCAGCCGCAGGAAGCCGTGCCACGTGTTCGGCACGCCGTGCATCCAGTAGAGCGCCACGAGCTCCATGCCGAGCACGTCGGTGAAGTACTCGATCTGCCCCTTCATGTTCGCGGTGCAGATGGCCAGGTGGTGCAGCCCGTCGATCTTGTTCATGCCGTCGCTCCTCCGGCGAAGACATTAGCTTGACCGCCGTTCGCGCCGCGGTCTACCGTAGCGATCACTACAGAAACGAAGAGAGCGCGCATGGCCCGCTACCGGAAGAAGTTCGGCCCCCACAACCCCGGCGAGACGTACGTGGCGCACGCGTTTCCCGAGCGACTGGTCGACCTGGGCGAAGTCCACATGAACTGCGTCACCGTCGGCGACGTTTCGAAGCCGGCGCTCCTCCTCGTGCCCGGACAGACGGAGTCGTGGTGGGGCTACGAGAAGGCGCTGCCGCTGTTGGCCGAGCACTTCCACGCGTTCGCCGTCGACCTGCGCGGCCAGGGCCGCTCCACGCGCACGCCCGGACGCTACACGCTCGACAACATGGGCAACGACCTCGTGCGCTTCATCGACGTGGCGATCGGCCGGCCGACGCTCGTGAGCGGGCTGTCGTCGGGGGGCGTGCTCAGCGCGTGGCTGTCGGCGTACGCGAAGGCGGGCCAGGTCGTCGCGGCGCACTACGAAGATCCGCCGCTCTTCGCGTCCGAGCTCGTCCCCGCCACGGGCCAGGGCGTTCGCCAGGGCGTGGGCGCGATGTTCCGGCTCTGGAGCACGCACCTGGGCGACCAGTGGAGCATCGGCGACTGGGAGGGCGTCGCGGCCAACGCGCCCGACATCCTGCCCGCGTGGCTGCAGGCGCTCGTGCCGACGCTCGAATCACCGCCCCAGAACTTGAAGGAGTACGACCCCGAGTGGGGCCGAGCGTTCTGGACGGGCACCGTGGCCGCGTCGTGCGACCACGAGCGCATGCTGCGCGCGGTGAAGGTGCCCGTGCTGCTCACGCACCACTTCCGGCGCGTCGACGAGACCACGGGCGTGCTGATGGGCGCGTTGTCCGACGTGCAGGCGCAGCGCGTGCTGGAGCTCGTGCGCGGCGCGGGCGTCAGCGTCGACTACCGCTCGTTCCCCACGATGGGCCACTCGCTGCACGGCCAGGATCCGAAGCTGTTCACCGACACGCTGGTCGACTGGGTCGCGAAGCTGCCGGCTCGCGCGAAGACCTGACTCGAGCGACGAGTCACTTCCCGCGAAACACCGGCTCGCGCTTCTCGAGGAACGCGCGCGGTCCCTCGCGCGCGTCCTCCGACGCCATGACCGCCATGCCGTGCTTCTGCTCGATCGCGAAGGCGGCCTCCTCGGGCAGCGTCTCGGTCTGGCGCAGCGTCGCGACGATGGCCTTCACCGCGAGGGGCCCGTTCTTCGCGATGCGCGCGGCGATCTCGCGCGCCTTCGCGAGCGCCTGGCCGTCGGGAACGACGTGGTTGATCAGCCCGAGCTCGTGCGCGCGCTTCGCGGGCAGGTCCTCGCCGCAGATCAGCATCTCGGCGGCCACGGCATAGCCGATCTGGCGGCGGAGACGCACGGCGGAACCCGCCATCGGGAAGAGCCCGCGCTGCACCTCGGTCACGCCGAACACCGCGCTCTCGCCCGCCACGCGGATGTCGGTGCCCTGCAGGATCTCGGTCCCGCCGGCGCGCGCGAAGCCTTCCGCCGCGAGGATCACCGGCTTCGTCGGTCGGTACGTCTTCAGCCACGCGCCGTAGATCAGCCCGGGCTCCGACATCGCGCGCTTCATCCACTCGTTCTCGGGCTTGCCCGAGCTCATCTTGCCGATCTCGGCCAGGTCCATGCCCGCGCAGAACGTGTTGCCCCTGCCCGTGAGGATCGCGACGCGCAGCGCGTCGTCGCGGTCGAGCTCGGTCCACGCGTCGTACAGGCGGCACATCGACTCGCAGTTGATCGCGTTTCGCTTTTCGGGGCGGTTCAAGGTGACAGTGAGGACGTGTCCGTCCTTCTCGACGATGACGGCGGGCTCGGCCACGGGGGCTCTCCTGCGGGATCGAAGCCCGCAACAATATCCGAACGCGTCAGCTCGGCCGGTTCGGATCCTGCGGGGCGTTCGGGTCGTTCGGGTCGGGCGGCGGCGTGGGATCGATCGAACGCACGCCGCCCTGGATGATCCACCACAGCCGCGCCTTCCGCCTGCCGCACGCGCTCTGCGCGATGACCTCCGCCTTGCGGTCCAGCGCGACCATGCTCTGGTTGTCGTCGGTCGGGTCGACCTTCCGGCTGTAGCCGTCGAGCCAGTACACGGTCATTCGCTGGTCGTCCCGGATGAGCGACTGGAAGTCCGAGCAGGTGATCTGGGTCGGCGGGCGAGTGCGTCCCGCGTAGTTCCGCGCTCGGAGCGCCTGGTCCGACGCGAGCTCCTGCACCTTGGCCCACACGAGCGCGTACGGGTCGTGCATGCACGCGTCGACGACGAGATCCAGCCCGGCGCCGATCGGCACGCTGCCGACCTGGTCGTCCGGGACCTCGCGATGCGCATAGCCCTGCAGGAAGGCGAGGATGCGCCGCTGCCAGTCGGAACGCAGCTCGCGGAACTGCGCGCAGCCGAGCTTGGTCGCATCGACGTCGGTCGTCGTGTTCGCGGCGAGCGAGACCAGCACGACGCACGAAGCCGAGAGCAGCGTCTTCCAGCGCGTCGACACGCCGGGAAGGTACCATCTCGCCGTGGCCGAAGGTCTCCGCCGCTACCGCACCGCCGTCTTCGACAGCCGCCGCTGGGAGCACTTCGTCCATCGGCCGGGCGACATCTTCGTGTGTACCCCCTCGAAGTGCGGCACCACGTGGACCCAGGCCATCATCGCGAGCCTGCTCTGGCCGGACGGCGACGAGCCGGACACGGTGATGACGCTCAGCGCGTGGCTCGACGCCGAGTTCCATCCGCTCGACGAGCTCCTGGCCCGGTACGCCGCGCAGAAGCACCGCCGCTTCATCAAGACCCACACGCCCGCCGACGGCATCCCGATCTGGGACGACGCCCGCTACGTCTTCGTGGGGCGCGACGGCCGCGACGCGTTCATGTCGTTCTGCCACCACCGCGAGGTGTTCAAGAACGACCTGCGCGACTCGCTCAACCGCCGTGCGCTCGAGGACGGCGTGCCCCCGCTGCCGCCGTGGGACGGCGACGTGCACGCCTTCTTCGCGACGTGGCTCGCCGATGGCGCGCTGTTCCACCACGTCGCCACGTTCTGGGCGCTGCGCGCGCGCCCGAACGCGCTGCTCGTGCACTACAACGATTTGAAGCGCGACCTCGCCGGCGAGATGCGCCGCATTGCGGACTTTCTGGGCATCGCGGTGCCGGAGGCGAAGTGGCCCGCAGCGGTGGAGCGGTGCACGTTCGAAGCGATGAAGTCGCGCGGTGACGCGATCGGCGCGTTCGAGCCCTTCGAAGGCGGCGCGCAGGCGTTCCTGTTCAAGGGCACGAACGGCCGCTGGCGCGACGTGCTCAGCGAATCCGAGCTCGAGGCGTACCGCAAGCGCGTGGCGGACTTCCTGCCGGAAGACGCAGCGCACTGGCTGGAGCACGGCCGCACGTCGGCCTGAGTCACTCGCGGAACGTCACCGGACCTCCATCGAACTCGCGCGCCGCTCCGACGAGCCCGCCACGTTCGAAGTGAAGAATCCCGCCGCCGTGCACGAGCAACGGCGGTGAACGAGGTTCTTCACACCACAGGAGTAGTTGGCATGAAATCGAGCAGCTCCACACGGATGCGGGCTCTCGCAGCGGGCCTGGCGATGACGATGGCGTCGCCGAGCGCGCTCCTGGCCCACGACGACGGCCATTCCCAGAGCGACACCGCGACACCGATCAAGCACGTGATCATCGTCGTCGGTGAGAATCACACGTTCGACAACCTGTTCGGCACGTACCGCCCGAAGCGCGGCCAGACGGTCGCCAACCTCTTGTCGCGCGGCATTGTCGGCGTCGACGGCGCGCCCGGCCCCCGGTTCGGACGGGCGGCGCAGCGCATCGGCAGCGACACCGCGAAGTACATGGCGGAGACGTTCTCCACCGACGCGTACGACGTGCTGCCGCAGCCGTACACGACGTACGGCATCGGCCTGCCGCAGGGCGTGCTCGACACGCGGTTCCCCGACGACCTGCCGAACGGCCCGTACCAGATCAGCAAGTACGTGCCCTACGCCGCATACACCGGCGATCCGGTGCACCGCTTCTTCCAGATGTGGCAGGACGTCGACGGTGGCCTGCACGACAAGTTCGTATGGGTCGAGGAGACGATCGGCACCGGCTCGAACGGCGCCCCGCCGCCCGCGGGCGGCTTCAACCCCATGGAGGGCGCGATCTCCATGGGCTTCTACAACATGAATCCGTTCACCGACGCGAACGGGCAGGCGCAGCCCGGCGACGCGCCCATCTTCAAGTCACTCGCCGATCAGTACGCGATCAGCGACAACTACCACCAGGCGGTGATGGGCGGCACGGGCGCCAACTTCCAGGCGCTCGTAGCGGGCGACGCCGCGTTCTTCACGAGCGTGAACCTGGACGGCACGCCCGCGGTGCCGTTCGCGAACCAGATCGAGAACCCCGATCCCGTCGCGGGCACGAACAACTACTACACGCAGGACGGCTACGGCGGCGGCTCGTACGTGAACTGCGCCGACCCGAATCAGCCGGGCGTAGCGTCGGTGGACCGGCAGCTGCGCCTGCAGGGCGTGCGCCGGAACAACTGCGCGGACGGCCACTACTACCTGGTCAACAACTACAACCTGTACTGGGACCAGACGAGCGCGAACCCGCGCACGCTCGGCTCGGACCAGTTCACGCTGCCGCCGCAGAGCAACCCGACCATCGCCGACGTGATGACCGCGCACGGCGTCTCCTGGAAGTACTACAGCGGCGACCGCGGGGACGATCCCAACCGCTTCCCGACCGACGTCGACGGCGTGCCGCTGCTCTTCCACTCGTACTGCGGTATCTGCGATCCGCTGACGGGCTACACGAGCATCATGGCGAACCCGTCGGAAGAGGCGAAGCTGCAGGGGTACGGCGCGTTCCTCGACGACGTCCACGGGGGCACGCTGCCCTCGGTGTCGTTCGTGCGTCCGTTCGAGTCACTCGCGGGTCACCCGGCGGACTCGACGACCGACCTGTACGAGATGTTCCTGCAGGATCTCATCGCGCAGGTGCAGTCGAACCCGCAGCTCTGGGAGAGCACCGCCATCCTCATCACCACCGACGAGGGCGGCGGCTACTACGACTCGGGCTACATCCAGGCCGTCGACTTCTTCGGTGACGGCACGCGCATCCCGCTGATCGCGGTGTCTCCGTTCGCGAAGCAGGGCTACGTGGATCACACGTACTACGACCACGTGTCGCTGCTCAAATTCATCGAGCGGAACTGGAAGCTGCCGGCGATCTCCGGCCGCAGCCGCGACAACCTGCCGAATCCGATCTCGTTGCCCTTCAACGGCTACGCGCCCCTGAACGGCCCCGCGATCGGTGATCTGATGAACCTGTTCGACTTCGGACGGGCTCACGGCAATCACTAGCTGAGCTCTCGGAGGGAAAGGGCGGGGACGGGCTGCGGTCCGTCCCCGCCTCGCTTCAGCCGCTCGCGGCCAGGTCGACGATGCAGGCCGCGTGGTCGCTCACGCAATCGCGCCGGCGCCCCGGGCTCCGCCCGCCCCACGCGTGCGCCGCGCCGCGCACCCGCTCGAGCAGCGCCGAGTGGACGAACGCCTGGTCGAGCCGGTAGCCGTTCCGGCCGTTCGGCGAGTACCACGTGTAGCTCCGCTCGGCCGGATGCAAGTGGCGGAACGCGTCGATCCAGCCGCACTCCGCGAGCGCGTCGAGCCAGGCTTCCTCGCGCGCGTTGAAGCCGCGCACCTCTTCGTCGAGGCCGCGCCGACCCGAGTTGGTGTCGCCCACGAGCACGCCCGGGCCGTGACGCCAGTCTCGCGCGCAGGCGAGCACGGCGCCGAAGAACCGCCACTTCGTGCCCGTCACTCGATTCGGCACGTGCATCAGCGCCAGGGTCAGCCGCGTCGGCGCGCCCACGCGAACGGCCAGCCAGCGGTGCGGGTCCGAGAACTCGGCGGCGAGGCGGAGGCGGCGCAGCGGCCAGCGCGACGCCACGAGCAGCGCGTTTCGCGCCGGCGCCGCGGGATCGGCCGTCGTCCGCTGCTGCGACAGTCCCAGTCCGGCCAGCGCCGCCGCGAGACGGCGGCTGGCCGGCGTGGCGCGGAACTCGGACAGCGCGACCACGTCCGCGTTCCAGCGCGCGATCTGCCGCGCGATCGCGTCGCAGCGCGCGCCGCCGCCGGCCCGGATGTTCCAACCCACGATCCGCATGGCCGACTGTAGCACCGCTGCGAAGCCGCTCAGTCGCCGACGGCGTCCTCGAACAAGGCCAGCGCCATGTAGCGCTGGTACGGCGCGACGGCCACGGGCGAGGCGTCTCGCCACACGCGCAGATAGCCGACCTCGAAGTTCTCGATTCCCGCGGCGCCGAACGCGCGATGGAGCGCTTCGCCTCCGAGATCGCCCGACAAGAACCCCGGTGGCGGCTCGCGCAGGTCTTCGACGATGAGTCGCGACTCACTCACTCGCCGTTCGACGCGGAACCGAGCCGTTCGTCGATCAACTCAGCCTTCGATTCGCGCAACGGTTCGCGAACGCGTTCAGCGCTTCGCGTTGTCGGGGCGGAGCTTGCCTTCGGCGACGTCGGCCGCCATCTCGAGCGCGTCGGCCAGGCTGCGGCAGTCGCACGTGACGAGGCCGCCCTGGCTCGCGCTCTTCGTCCAGCGGCTGGCGCCCAGCGCCGCCAGCGCGCTCGCCCCGTGGACGTTGATCACGGCGCGGATGCCGCTGTCGAGCGTGAGCGGCGCAGCGTCCTTCATGAGCCACTCGAGGTCGGCCTGCGACGGCACGCCCGGGTTCTTCGTCAAGTCGACGAGCCACGACTTCGCGCGCAGGCGGCCGCACTCGGAGAGGCCGCGCGTGATCGCCTGGCGGAACTCGGACGTGCTGAGCGACTCCCAGCCCGCGCGCACGGCGCGCTGCACCGGATGGTGTTCGACCACGATCGTCCCCGGAATCCTGAACAGCTCGACCGACTGCATGGCGCTCGACCTCCCGCGGCGCTCATCGGCCGGGTCCGCCCTTTGGTGGAGTCGTCCGCCGTCGGCCCGGCACGCGCGCGGCGCGCCCGTCGCGCAAACTCCCTTCCTGGAGGTCCCGACATGCGGCGGGTGTAGGATCCAGGCATGAAGAGAAGAAAGCTGGGCGAGCGCGGCCTCGTCGTTTCGGAGCAAGGGCTGGGCTGCATGGGCATGTCGGAGTTCTACGGCGCCGCCGACGAGGCGGAGTCGATCGCCACGCTGCACCGCTCGCTCGAGCTGGGCATCGACTTCCTCGACACGGCCGACGTGTACGGCCCGCTGAAGAACGAGGAGCTGCTCGGGCGCGCGCTCAAGGGCAAGCGCGACAAGGTCGTGCTCGCGACGAAGTTCGGCATCGTCCGCGACCCGAACAACGCGATGGCGCGCGGCATCGACGGCAAGCCCGAGTACGTGCGCGCGTGCATCGACGCCAGCCTGCGCCGCCTGCAGACCGACCACGTCGACCTGTACTACCAGCACCGCGTCGACCCGGCGACGCCGATCGAGGACACCGTCGGCGCGATGGCCGAGCTCGTGAAGCAGGGCAAGGTGCGCTACCTGGGCCTGTCCGAAGCCGGCGTCGCCACGCTGCGCCGCGCGTGCGCAGTGCACCCGATCAGCGCGCTGCAGAGCGAGTACTCGCTGTGGAGCCGCGACCCCGAGGACGGCGTGCTCGCCGCCTGCCGCGAGCTCGGCATCGGCTTCGTGCCGTACAGCCCGCTCGGCCGGGGCTTCCTGACGGGCCAGCTGAAGCGCTTCGAGGACCTGGCGGCCGACGACTACCGGCGCTTCTCGCCGCGCTTCCAGGGCGACAACTTCGCGAAGAACCTCGAGCTGGTGAAGCGCGTGGAGGCGCTCGCGCGCGAGAAACGCTGCACACCCGGACAGCTCGCCCTCGCGTGGGTGCTCGCGCAGGGCGACGACGTGGTGCCGATTCCCGGCACGAAGCGGCGCAAGTACCTGGAGGAGAACGCGGCAGCGAGCGACGTCGTGTTGGGCAAGGCCGACCTGGCGCGCATCGACGAAGTGGCGCCGCGCGGCGCCGCTTCGGGCGAGCGCTACCCCGCCGCGATGATGGGCTCGGTGAACCGCTAGTCGACGCGGCGGATCGCGAAGCCGAGCGACGCGCTCGGTACGGCGGAGAGCTCGAGCTTCGCGGGCCCCTTCGCCACGCGGAAGCGCACGCTCTTCCGCAGCACCGGGCACTCGTGCAGGCTCGCGTGCGCCCCGGCCGGCAGCGCCGCGCGATTCTGCACCACGTCGAGCCAGCCCGGGCCGCCGAGCGAGACCTGGTAGAGACCGGCGTCGAGATCTGCGAACGAGACGAAGCCCGCGTAGCTCGCGCCCGCCGCGTCGCGCGGCTTCCCGCTCGGCGGCACGGGCAGCGCTGCCGACGCGGCCGGCGCGAGCTGCAGCACGAGCGCCTGCTGCGGCGGCGCCGCGACCCGAGCGGCTCTCCGCGCCCGCACCGCTACGGCCTCGTCGCCGGGCACACTTGCGCGACGGGAGCGCTCGTGAGCGGGGCGAGCGCCGGCACGTGCAGGCCGCGGCGGAGCGCCGTCACCTGCAGGATGTCGCACGCCGTGCCCGTGCCGACGACCACGCAGCGCGACTGCGCATCGGCGCCGAGCCCGACACCGGCGGGATTCGCGAGTGACTGGCGGTAGGCGAGCACGTCGGCCGTGTCGACGGCGCCGCCATCGGCCACGTTCCCGCACTGGCAGGCGTCGCCGATCCCGTCCGGCGCGCTGCCGATGCCGAAGCCGCCCGTGTCTTCCTGGAGTGCGTTCGAGCGGTGCGGACAGTTGTCGATTGCGTCGTCGACGCCATCGCCGTCGGCATCGCCCGGCGCCCCCGAAGTGCGGAGGTCGCTCGCCTGCCCGAGCGCCTGCTGCCGCAGCCACGGGCCGTGGCGAGGGTTGGGCGGCAAGAAGCCGGTCGCGTTGGCGTGCAAGACGCGCACGCGCCAGTGCACGCGCGTCGGCGTGTCGGGGCCCGCGAGCGGCGTGCTCAAGGGAACGCTCGGCGCCGCGGGAGTCAGCGTGAACCAGCCGGGATAGGACGGGGCGTCCGTGCACGCGCCCGAGCCGAACGGCGTGCCGAGCGGGCACGTCTGCACCTCGGCGCGAACTCGCCCGCCGCCGCTGGCGCTGGTGCCGAGCACGCGCACGCCGAAGCCGCTGCCGAGCGAGTTGCCTGCGGGCGCCACAGCGCCGCCGCCGTCGCCGCGCAGCTGGCGCGCGAGCGCGACGCGGCCCGCGGCGCCGTTTCCGTAGAACACGTACGTGACCGCGCTGGTATTGGCCGCGGGCGCGCCGACGAGCACGTCCGCGAAGCCGTCGCCGTTCACGTCGCCCGCGCCGGCGATCGCGCTGCCGAAGCCGGTGCCGCCCGGCGCGTCCGTGGCGAACTGGATGAACGCCAGCGACGCCAGCGCCGCTCGCCCGAAGCCGATCCGAGCGGCGCCGGAGTTCGTGGCGCTCGAATACGTGCCGAGCAGCACGTCGGCGAAGCCGTCGCCGTTCACGTCGCCCGCAGCGGCAACACTGATCTGTGTCGAAGAGGACGCGAGGCCCAGCCGGGCCGTCGCACCGCTCGTGCTCGAGGGCAGCGCGGGACCGCCTGCGAACACGTAGGCGCTGGGGCCGCCGCCTGCGCCCGGGCTCGCGAGGTTCGCAGCCACCACGTCGTCGTAGCCGTCGCCGTTCATGTCGCCCGCTCCCGCCACGGAGATCCCGAACTGCGAGTCGGTGCTCGAGCCCAGGATGAACAGCGTCACTCCGCCGGAAACGCCGCTCGCGCTGCCGTGCGCGAGCAGCGCGGCGCCCGGACCGGCCCCGTACATCGGTGCGCCCACGAGCACGTCGTCGTAGCCGTCCCCGTCGGTGTCCCCGGCTCCCGCCACCGACGCCCCGCACTGCGCGTTCGCCTGGTGCGCGAGGATCGCCGCGGACGCGGTGTCCGGCGTTCCGCTCGCGAGTCCGCCCGGCCCCGAATCGAACACGAACGCCGCGCCCTCGTTGGTGAACGACGAGTCGTAGTTGCGCGCGCCGATCACCACGTCGGCGAGCCCGTCGCCGTTCACGTCGCCCGCCGAGGCGACGCTCGCGCCGAAGCTCGAGCCGCTCTGGCGCGAGCGGAACGTGGCGCTCGCATTCGTCGCCGTGCCGCTCGCGATGCCGGACGGCCCGCCCAGGAACACGAACGCCGCGCCTTCCGCGGAGACTCCGGCGTCGTACTGCGGCGCACCGACGATCACGTCGCCGTAGCCGTCGCCGTTCACGTCGCCCGCGGACGCGACGCTCTGGCCGAACTGGGAGCCGATCTGGCCCGAGTGCAAGGTGGTGACCGCGCTCGACGACACGCTCGATGGGATTCCCGCGGGGCCGCCCGAGAAGATGAACGCAGCGCCCTCCGAGGGCAATCCGCCGTCCCAGGCAGGTGCTCCGATGATGACGTCGCTGTAGCCGTCGCCGTCGATGTCGCCCGCCGTTGCGACCGACGCGCCGATCTGCGCACCGCTCTGCGCTCCGAAGATCTTGTTCGCTTGCGACACAGAAGTGCGTAGGCCGATGGCGCCGCCGTGGTACGCGTAGACGGAGCCCTGCAACACGTACGTCTGCTGGTCTCCCGCCGTCAGATCGTCGTAGCCGTCTCCGTTCACGTCGCCGGCGTTCGCGATGACATTGTTGTTCGCGCCGGTGCCGCCCGGCAGGCTGAAGGAAGCGCTCGCGCTGGTGCCGCTCGCGATGCCGCCGGCTCCGCCGGCGAAGACCCAGGCCGCGGTCCCGTTCGACACGGCCAGGTCTGCGTAGCCATCGCCGTTGAAGTCGCCGTTCACGACTCCGCCGAACGCGACGGGATCGGGCGGCGGCGTGAACAAGTACCCGCCGAACCCGGCGGTGCCGTTGCCGAGCAAGGTCGTCGCCGCCGAGAGCTCGTCTCCGCTGGCGACGCCCGACGCTCCGCCCGTGAACACGAACGCGGCGCCGGCGCTGCCGTAGTCGCCCGCGCCCACCGCCACGTCGGCGTAGCCGTCTCCGTTCACGTCGCCTGCCGACGCGACCGAGACGCCGAACTGCGGATTGGTCAGGCCGGAGACGCCGCTCGCGGTCGCGCACACGAGCTTCGCCGCGGCCGTGTCCGTCGTCGCGCTCGCCACGCCGCTGGCGCTGCCGAGGAACACGAAGGCCGCGCCGTACTCCGGGCCGGTGGTGCTCTCGTACTCGGGCGCGCCGACGATCACGTCGGCGTAGCCGTCGCCGTTCACGTCGCCGGCCGACGCGACCGCGAGCGCGAACGTGCTGCCCGCGCTCTCGCTGGCGGCGACGGTCAGCGCGCTCGCGGCGGAAGTCGCGGTCGCACTCGCGACTCCAGACGCGCTGCCCAGGAAGATGAACGCGGCGCCCAGGTTGGCGCCGGTGGAGTAGGTCGGCGCGCCGACGATCACGTCGGCGTAGCCGTCGCCGTTCACGTCGCCCGCGGGAGCGACCGTGCGGCCGAACGAGCCGCCCGTGTTCGTGGCCGAGTCGAAGCTCTGGCCGCCCAGCAGCACGGTCGCCGCCGTGCCGGGAGTCGCGTTCGCCACGCCGGCGGGTCCGCCCAGGAAGATGAACGCCGCGCCCTCGTTCGTGTGCGTGGCGCTGTACTCGTACGCGCCGACGATCACGTCGTCGTAGCCGTCGCCGTTCACGTCGCCCGCCGAGGCGACGCTCCAGCCGAAGGCGTCGCCCGCCTGGTTCCCCGACAGGACCGTCGGGGGCGGGGACGTGACGATGTCGCTCGTGCTCGGGATCCCGTTCGGCCCGCCCAGGAAGATGAAGGCCGCGCCGCCCGTGCCGTACTGCGGCGCGCCCACGATCAGGTCGGCGAAGCCGTCGCCGTTCACGTCGCCGGCGGAGGCGACGCTCTGCCCGAACTCGATCTCGCCGGTGCTCTGGCCGTGGTTCGTGAGCACGGTGTCGGCGGTGCCGGTGAGGAGCGGGTCGATCGCGATCGGATACACAGCGGCCGAGTCGTCGACGACGAGGCGCACGCGCGCGCCCGCGAGCGCCATGTGCGCGGGCAGCCGAGTGCCGCGCGCGTCCTCTGCGCGCAGCTCGCCGTAGCGCAGCTGGCGGCCTGCCGGCGAGCGGAACAGCACGACATCGCCCGCGGCGGTGGGCTCCGCGTCGCGCACCGCGAGCTCGAGCGCGAGCGGCCCGTCGCCCTGCGGTCGCCGCGACGAGACGAAGCCTTGCTCGAGGCCTGCGGGCCGATTCTCGTACCACTCCAGCAGCTCGCCGCGGCGGATCTCGACGCGCGCGCCCCGCGCGGTCACTTCACCCGCCACCGCGGCGGGGAGCTCCTCCCCGCGGCCGAAGCCCGCCAGGGCGAGCCGGAGCAGCGGCGGGTCGGCTTCGGCCGTGCGGTCGACCACGCGGATGCCGTCCGCAGCGAAGTACGTGCGCAGCCCCTGCGCGCGGTTGGGCGCCTGCAGCCCTACACCATTTAGTGTCGCCTGGTACTCGAGCGCCGCGATCTGGCGCTCGAGCCGGGGCAACAGCGCGCCGAGCTCCGGCGAGCGGAGCGGCGGGCGCACGCGCTGGTCTCCGACCAGTGCGACCGCCGCGAGCACGAGCGATGCGACTCGTATCCCGCGCACCTCGGCAGCATACGCGCAGACGCCGCCGTATGGAAACGAGGGGCGCGCTGGGAAGGTGGACTAGTGACGGTGTGGCGGCACGCGCGCCTGCACCTGGACGGGCACGCCGAGCTTCCCGCCGGGATTCGGCGCGATGACCAGGTAGCGTCGCTGCGCCGCGCCGCCTTCGCGCACGATCTGTCGGATCGGGCCGACGGCGTTCACGATTGCTGCGCCCGCGGGGTTCGTCTTGAAGCTCGCGAGCACGTCGAGCGCGCCCTGCCCGTCCGCGCGCGTCGCCAGCCCCAGTGCGTATTCCGCCTTCGGCGCGAGCCCGGTCACCGCAGCCTGCAGCACCTGCGTGAGCCCCTGGTCGAAGAGCGCGACCGTCGTGAGCGGCTTCCGGGCGCCGGTGTCGGGCGCCTCGACCAGGGCGAGATGCGCGGCTTCACCCGCGACGCCGAGTGACTCGAGCCCGTCCGTACCGGCGCCCTCGGGAACGGCGTTCGGCACGTAGGCGATGGCCTGCGGCGCCTGGCCGATCGGGATCGTCGCCACGACCTGGTTCGTCTCCGTGTCGATCGCGGCGAGTGCGTCGGCATTTTCGAGCCCCACGTAGATCCGCGAGCCGTCCCCGGACGGCCAGACGCCGTGCGGCAAGTTGCCCACCGGGACGGTCGCCACCAGCGCGAAGCCGCTCGTGGCGAAGACCTTCACCTCGTCGAGTCCGCCGATGCTCACGTACGCGAACGTGCCCTTCGCGTTGCGGGCGAAATTCAGGTGGTTCGTGAGCGGGCCCGTGTCGAGCGTCGTGAGCAGCTCGAACGGCGGGCGCGCCGAGAAGACTTGCGTCTTGCCGACGTCCTTCAGAGTGAACCAGACCTGGCTGCCGTCGGGCGTCGCGGCGATGTCCGGACAGAAGGGGCTGGCCTGAGTGACTCGCCCGGCGATCTGGTGCTCGGCGACCGAGATCACCACCGTCTCGGGGGTGAACGACGAGCACACGTAGCCGTACTTGCCGTCGGGCGAGAAGATCTGCATGCCGGGCCCGTTGGGGACGTCGATGCGGGTCTTCTCGCGGTAGCTCGAGCCGTCGAGCACCGCCACGTAGCTCTCGCCGCGCACCGTGACCCACACTTCCTTGCCGTCGGGCGTGAAGAACGCCTCGTGCGGAGCACGGCCGACGTAGGTGACTGCCTTCACCCGGTTCGAAGCGGTGTCGATGAACGTGACCGAGTTGGTCCCCACCGAGACCACCGCGAGCGTCTTGTGGTCCGGCGAGAAGCCCATGCCGTGCACCAGGAGCTGTCCGCGATACAGCGGGCTCAAGTTGGCTGGCTCTGGCTCGCCGAGGCGAATGACGCCCAGCAGCTTGTTGTCGGCGGGATCCGTGACGGAGACCGTGTTCGAGAACTGCTCGGCGGCGTAGACGCGGTCGCGGTGACTCACCGCGACGTCGGGATCGGACGCGGCGCCCGGCGCCTGTCCGCCGTAGGACGCGCGCGCGGCGAGCCAGCCCCAACACAACAGCGCCGCGACCGCGCGCGAACTCATCGCGAATCTCCCACCGCCCGGTGCATCGCCGCGATCTCGTCCTTCTGGGTCACGATGATCTCCTGTGCCAGGCGCTTGAGCTGCTCGCTGTGCCCGTGGCGAAGGAACGCCACCGCCATGTCGATCGCGCCCTGGTGGTGGGGGACCATGAGCGCGACGAAGTCGCGGTCGACGTCGCCCGTGGGTTGCACCGCCATCCCCTTCATCATCGCCTGCATCGCAGCGTCGTTCTCGGCGAGAAACTGAGCTTCGTCTGCCGGGCCCGCTTGCGACGCCGTCCCCAGCGCAACCGGGATTGCGATCACGAGGGCAAGGGCGGCGCGACCGATCTCCATGTGCGTCTCCTCCGTCGGGGTTCGACTCCTTGACTCACGGCCGCGCCCACGCGCTGCCGATCTGCACGTAGCGACACGATACCCGCAGTGCGCGTTGCGGTCAGAGGTCGCGCGACATCAGCTCCGCCGAGGCCGGACACACCGCGGCGGACTCGCGCGAGCGCGCGATCCCGGGCGGCGCGTCCGCTCGCGGGACGCGCCGATAGCCGCGCTTCGCGAAGAACGTCGCTGCGGTCTCCGTCAAGAGATACAGCCGGCGCACGCCGAGCGAGCGCGCGCGCCGTTCGACCTCGTCGCAGAGCGCGCTCGCGATGCGGCGGCCGCGCAGCTCCGCGTCGGTCGCGACCGAGCGCAACAGACCCGCGCCGTCGTGGAGCTTCGCGTCTTCGGGGACGCCGTCCTTCGGCAGGCTGCAGCGGCCGAGCAGCTCGAGGATCGCGCCGACGTCTTCGAGCTCAGCGTCGCGGAGCTGCACAGCAGCCGCCGCCGCTCGTGCCCGTGGCGAGGAACTGCGCGAGGCCGGGATCGGGCGGCGGCTCGGCGTCGGCGTCCTCCAGGAACGCGTACATCTCCCACGGCATGCCGTCGGCGTCGCGCACCCAGAACTTGTCGGCCTTCGCATAGCAGCACGTCACGCCTTCCTGCCGGAACGGCGCGAGCGACTCGGCTTCGGCGCGGCGCAGCTCGCCCGCCACCTCGGACGAGCCGGCGTAGCGGATGCCGAGGTGTCCGACGGTACCCGGCGCACCGGCGAGGTTGAGCGACAGGATCACGGGCGGATCCGCGAGCTCGAACTTCGCGTAGTCGTCGCGCAGCTTCGCGGGCTCGGCGCCCAGGAGCTTGCGGTACCGCGCGACCGCTTCCGGGATGCTCTTCACGTTCAGCGACACATGGAAGGTGTTGGCCACGTCGATCTCCTTACATCGATGAACGTCGATATTGCGCGATAGATCGATCGATGTCAATATCGATGGATGCCGATACGCAAGTCTTCCTGCTGCGCGCCGGTGCTGAAGGGTCAGCTCGAGCCGGATCGCGCCGACGAGCTGGCCGGCCTGTTTCGCGCGCTCGGCGACCCGGGCCGGCTGCGCCTGCTGAGCTTCCTGGCCGCGCAGCCGGGCGGCGAAGCGTGCGTGTGTCACCTGACCGAGCCGCTCGGGCTGGCGCAGCCGACGGTGAGTCATCACCTGAAGGTGCTCACGGACGCGAACCTCCTCGAGCGCGAGCGGCGCGGCACCTGGATGTACTACCGACTGCGGCTCGACCGCCTCGAGGAGCTGTGCGCTGCGCTCGTGCCTCCTCGCAAGCTCGCGAACGCGCTGCAACGCCGAGCGTCGCTTTGAGCCTCGCGCGGCGCGCGGCCGCAGAGGCGGTCGGCACGGCGTTCTTGCTCGCCGCCGTGGTCGGTTCGGGGATCATGGGCGAGCGCTTGTCGGGCGGAAGCGTGGCGATCGCCTTGCTCGCGAACTCCGCGGCGACCGGCGCGGCCCTCGTCGCACTCATCCTCACGCTCGGCGCTGCCATGAACCCGCTGGTCACCGTTTCGGAAGCGCTCCGCCGCGTGATCCCGTGGCACGACGTGCCCGGGCTCGTCCTCGCGCAGCTCGCCGGCGCGGTGCTCGGGGTGCTCGCGGCGAACGCGATGTTCGAGCTGCCGGCCGTGTCGCTGTCGCAGCATGCCCGCTCGGGCGGCGCGCAGTGGTTGAGCGAGTCGATCGCCACGTTCGGTCTCCTGCTCGTGGTGATTCGCGCGCGCGAGCCCGCGCTCGCCGTGGGCGGCTACATCGCCGCCGCGTACTGGTTCACGTCGTCGACGTCGTTCGCCAACCCCGCCGTGACGGTCGCGCGCGCACTCACGGACACGTTCGCAGGGATCCGTCCTGCCGACGTCGGCGGCTTCGTCGCAGCACAGCTCGCGGGTGGCGCCGCGGCGACCGGATTCGGAATCTGGCTCGGAGGCAAGCGATGAGTGACTCGCGCACCTACAACGTGCTGTTTCTGTGCACCGGCAATTCGGCGCGCAGCATCCTGGCGGAGGTCATCCTGAACCGGCTCGGCGCCGGCCGCTTCCGCGCGTTCAGCGCTGGAAGTCATCCGCGCGGCAGCGTCCACCCCGGCGCTCTCGCGCTGCTGCAGGAGCACGGCCAGGACGTGCGCGGTTTGCGCAGCAAGAGCTGGGACGAGTTCGCGCGGCCCGGCGCACCGGTCATGGATTTCGTGTTCACGGTCTGCGACGCGGCCGCGGGCGAAGCCTGTCCGGTGTGGCCCGGCCAGCCCGCCACGGCGCACTGGGGCGTGGAGGATCCCGCCGCATTCGACGGCGCACCCGACGAGCAGCGCCGTGCGTTCCTGCGCGCGTACCAGGTGCTCGAGCGCAGGATCGAGCTGCTCACGCTGGTGAACCTCGGCGCGCTCGATCGCATGAGTCTGCGCCGCCGCCTGGCCGAGATCGGCAAGGAAGGTCCGCGCTAGGCGCTCCTGAATCTCGTGCGGCGCTCGTGCCAAGATGTCCGCTCGAGAGGAGTCCAACGTGGAAGCAGGGATCTTCATGATGCCGTCGCACCCGCCCGAGCGGTCGCTGCGCGACGGCTACCAGTGGGACCTCGAGCACCTGGCCATGTGCGATCGGCTCGGCTTCCACGAGGCGTGGATCGGCGAGCACTTCACGTCGCCCTGGGAGCCGAATCCGGCGCCCGATCTCCTGATCGCGCAGGCGCTCCTGCGCACGGAGACGATGAAGCTCGCACCCGGCGCGCACCTGCTTCCGTACCACCACCCCGCCGAGCTCGCGTGCCGCGTCGCGTATCTCGACCACATGGCGCGCGGCCGCTTCATGTTCGGCGTGGGCTCGAGCGGGCTGCCGAGCGACTGGCGCTTGTTCGACGTCGACGGCATGTCGGGCGACAACCGCAAGATGACGCGCGAGGCGCTCGACATCATCTTGAAGCTCTGGAGCGCGAACGAGCCGTTCGAATACAAGGGCGAGTACTGGAACGTGAACCGGCCCGACACCATGTTCAACTCGCTCAAGTTCCACCTGAAGCCGTTCCAGAAGCCGCACCCGCCGATCGGCGTCGCGGGGCTGTCGCCGAGCTCGGACACGCTCCTGCTCGCGGGCGAGCACGGCTTCATGCCCATGAGCTTGAACATCAACCCGTCGTACCTGAAGTCGCACTGGGCGTCGGTGGAGCGCGGTGCGGAGAAGTCGGGGCGCAAGCCCGAGCGCAGCGGCTGGCGCATCGTGCGCGAGGTGTTCGTGGCCGAGACCGACGCCGAAGCGCGCAAGCACGCGCTGGGGGGCATGCTCGCGCGCGCCTATCGCGAGTACCTGCTGCCGCTGTTCGGCGCGTTCGGCTTCACGCAGCTGTTCAAGGCCGATCCGAACCACGCGGACAGCGACGTGACGCCCGAGTACCTGTGCGAGCACAGCTGGCTCGTGGGCTCGCCGCGCACCGTCGCGCAGCGGCTCGGCGACATGTACGACGCGTGCGGCGGCTTCGGCGCACTGCTCATCCTGACGTTCGACCACTCGCAGCAGGACGCCGCGTGGGCCGCGTCGCAGCGGCTGTTCATCGAAGAGGTGATGCCCAAGTTCGCGTCGCTGAAAGCGGCCTAGTCGACAGCGCTCCGGCGCACCGCGAAGATTCCGGCGTGGCAGACACGAACATCTTCACCGACCCGAAGGCCTACACCGACGTGGAACGCTGGCACGCGGTCGCCGCGCGGCTGCGCCGCGACGAGCCCGTGGCGTGGATCGAGGCGCCCGACTTCGATCCCTTCTGGGCCGTCACGCGCCACGCGGACGTGCTCGAGATCGAGCGCCAGCCCGAGCGCTTCCAGAACACGATCGACTCCGTGCTCGCGCCCGCCGCGTTCAAGGCGAAGAACGGCGGCATGCAGATCCCGTTCAAGACGCTGATCCACATGGACGGCGCGCAGCACCGCGCCTACCGCAACCTGACGAACGACTGGTTCAAGCCCGGCGAGCTGCGGCGCACGCTGCAGCCGCGCATCGAGGAGCTGGCCAAGCGCTTCATCGACCGCATGGCGGCGCTGGGCGGCCAGTGCGACTTCGCGCTCGACGTCGCCCGCTACTACCCGCTGCACGTGATCATGAGCGTGCTCGGCGTGCCGGAATCGGACGAGCCGCTCATGCTCGACTTGACGCAGAAGCTGTTCGGCGCGGACGACCCCGACTTCGGCGTCGGCAACGACCTCGAGAAGCGCGTCGCCGTCATGATGCAGCTCGTCGGCTACTTCCAACGCATGACGGCCGACCGGCGCGCGAGCCCGGGCGACGACCTGGCGTCCGTCATCGCGAACGGGCGCATCGACGGCGCGCCGCTGCCCGACCTGGAGACGCTCGGCTATTACATCATCGTCGCCACCGCCGGACACGACACCACGTCGAGCACGCTCGCAGGCGGGCTCGAGTCACTCGCGCGCACCCCCGAGCAGCTCCGCGCGCTGCAGCGCGACCCGTCGGGCATCGACAACGCGGTCGAGGAGATGATCCGCTGGGTGACGCCCGTGCGGCACTTCATGCGCTGGGCGCAGGAGGACTACGTGCTGCGCGGCACGAAGATCGCGAAGGGCGACGGGCTGCTCATGTCGTACCTGTCGGCCAACCGCGACGAAGAGGTGTTCGAGGCGCCGTTCCGGTTCGACGTTGCGCGCGCGAACGCGTCGAGTCACCTGGCGTTCGGCACGGGCGTGCACTTCTGCCTGGGCGCGAACCTGGCGCGCCTCGAGCTCGCCGCGTTCTTCCGCGCGCTCCTGCCGCGGCTCGAGTCGCTCGAGCTCACGGGCGCGACGGAGTACACCGCAGCCACGTTCGTCGGCGCGCCGAAGCGCGTGCCGATCCTCTACCGCCTCCGCTGATTACGCGTTGAACGCCAGCTCGAGCCCCGCCTGCGGCCAGGGCGTCTTCACCAGCAGGCCGCGGCCCGACACGGTGATCCACGCCGTCTTCATGTCCTTCCCGCCGAACGCGATGTTCGTGACGAGCGGGTCCTTGTACTTCGCGAGCGACGTGAACTTGACCTTGCCCTTCGGCGAGATCGTCGAGATGCCGCTGTTCAAGAGCGTCGCCACGCACACGTGGCCGTTCTTCTGCACGGCGAGTGAGTCGTACAGCGAGTAGCCCGGCGTCTGGCCCACGTAGGTGCCGCCGGGCAACAGGCCGGCCGCGCTCGCGAGCTGGCCGGGCTTCGCGATCTTCGCGGCGAACAGCCGCCCGGAGAACGTCTCGGCGTAGTACACCGTCTTCTCGTCGGGCGAGAGGCCGACGCCGTTCGGGCCGTGGAGCTCGTGGATCTGGCACGAGATGTGGTTGCCGTCCGGCTTGGCGTAGTAGAGCGCGCCGTGCACGCGGTGCGTCGCCGTCGACTTCGCGTGGTCGGTGAACCAGAAGCCGCCCGTCTGGTCGAACACGATGTCGTTCGGGCCGCTGAGCATGCGCCCGTCGCAGTGCGTGTAGAGCGTCTCGACCTTGCCGGTCGAGATGTCGACGCGCTGGATCGAGCCGCCCTTGTAGTCCTCGGCCTGGTGGCCGGGCAGCAGCACGCCCTGCACCTCGGCCCACGCGAAGCCGCCGTTGTTGCAGATGTACAGCGCGCCGTCCGGCCCGATGGCCGCGCCGTTCGGGCCGCCGCCCACGTGCGCGATGCGCTGCTTCTTGCCGTCGGGCAACACGCGCGTGATGTCGCCCGAGTTGATCTCGACCACGATCACCGAGCCGTCGGCCATGACGACCGGACCCTCGGGGAAACGCAGGCCCGAAGTGACTTCCTTGAACGCCATCTCGTGCTCCTTCTGTACGTGTCTAGCGCGGGTAGCTCCGGTGCAGCGCGTCGACGACCTCGAAGAACTCGCGCCGGACCTCGTCCACGATCTGTTTCACCGGCTTCACGGCGTCGATGCGGCCGCACACCTGGCCCGTCAGCGCGATCGCCGCCTCCATGTCGCCGCCGAAGTACAGCTCCTTCGCCGAGCCGAAGTCGCCGAACACGTTCTTCTCGAGCTCCTTCTCGAGCTTCGTGCTGCGCTCGGTGCGCAGGGCGCGCAGCGCGGGCGAGTGGAAGCGGTTCAGGAAGACGGTGTCGGTCTCCTCGGCGCGCACGATCGCATCCTTCCAGTTCTGGTGCACCGGCGACTCGGCCGACGACACCATGCGCGTACCGAGCTGGATGCCCTCGGCGCCGAGCGCGAACGCTGCGGCCATGGTCGCGCCGTCGACGAAGCCGCCCGCCGCGACGATCGGCACCGACACGCGCGAGCGCACCAGCGGCAGCAGCACCATCGTCGCGACCTCGCGCGGATTCTTGAAGCCGCCGCCCTCGCCGCCTTCGACGATCAGCCCGTCGACGCCCGCCTCGACGGCCTTCAGCGCCGCCTTCAGGCTGGGCACGACGTGGAACACGGTGAGCCCGCCCGACTTCAGCTCCTTGGTGTAGCGCTCCGGACTGCCCGCGGACGTGGTCACGAACTTCACGCCCTGCTCGATCACGAACTGCGCGATCTTCGGATCGCGCACGAACGCCTGCGCGATGTTCACGCCGAACGGCTTGTCGGTGAGCGTGCGCATCTTGCGCACCTCTTCGCGGATGGCGTCGAGCTCGCCCGACGAGGTCTCGATGATGCCCATGCCGCCGGCGTTCGAGACCGCCGACGCGAGCTTCGAGCGCGCGATCCAGCCCATGGGCGCCTGCACGATCGGGACTTCGACCCCGAGCATGCGCGTCACGCGGTTGTCGAAGGCGCGCGCGGTCGCCATCAGGGCGCGCCGCCTTCCATCAGGCGCTGCATCCGGCGCATGCCGCCGAGCCAGCGCTCCAGGTCGGCCGTCTTGTTCGACATCCACTTCTGCGCAATCGGGTCCGTCAGGATCAGGAAGCGCTCCTCGCGCATCGCCTCGACGACCATCTGCGCGACCTCTTCGGGCTCTCTGATCGGGCCCGCGACGTTCTTCGCGAAGGGCGAGTTCACGTCGCCGAGCATCGGCGTGCGCACGCCGAGCGGCGCGAGCAGCGACACGCGCACGCCCTTGTCGTGGTACGTGATCGACAGCCACTCCGCGAGTCCGACCACCGCGTGCTTCGTGACCGCGTACGTCAGGTTGCCGTGACTCGTGAGGATGCCGGCCATCGACGCCGTGTGCAGCAGGTAGCCGCGCTTGCGCGCGAGCATGCCGGGCAGCACCGCGCGCACGGCGTACACGTGGCTCATCACGTTCACGTGCCACTGCGCTTCCCACACGTCGAGCGGCGTCGTGAGCGGATCGCCGCCGCTGGCCACGCCCGCGTTGTTGAAGAACACGTCGATCGGGCCCAGCTTGCGCTCGGCCTCGGCGACGAGCGCGCCCACCTCCGCTTCCTTCGCGACGTCGCACGGCACTGCGAGCGCGCCGATCTCGTTCGCGACCTTGCGCACCGCGTCCGCGTTCACGTCGGTCGCGACCACGCGCGCGCCCTGCGCGGTGAACTCGCGCGCGGCTGCCGCGCCGATGCCGCTCCCCGCGCCCGTGACGACCGCGACCCTGCCCGCCAGCTCCATGGCGGAATTCTACGCCGGAGCCGCTAGGACTTGCCGCGCTCCGGGTCGATGCCCACCGCAGCCGCCACCTGGCGCCAGAGCAGCTCGATCACCCGCTCGGGCGAAGGCCGCGGCGAGCGCCCCAGCGCCTCGACCATGACCAGGCGCATGGCGCCGAACATCGCCGCGCCGGCGAGGCGCGGATCGACGCCCACGGGCAGCTCACCGCGCCGCTGGCCGCGCCGGATGCTGCGCGCCGCGCGGTCGACGACCACGGCGATTCGCGCGGCGTCCTTGCGCGCCACGTCGGGATCGCGCGCCAGCGGGCCGTAGAGCACCGCGGCGAAGGGCTCCGCGAAGTGGAAGCGCACGCCGCGTTCGAGGCGCAGGCGCTCGTGGCGCGCCCAGTCGCCCGCCGCGTCGAGGTCGACGTCGAGCACCTCGCCGTGGAAGCGGTCGAAGAACTGGTCCACGAGCGCCGACACGAGCCCGGACTTCGAGCCGAAGTAGCGGTGCACCAGGCTCGGCACGACGCCTGCGGCGTCGGCCACGCGCGCCAGCTCGATGTGGCCGCCGGTCTGCAGCGCGACCTTTCGCGCGACCTCGAGCAGCCGCCGGCGCGTCGCCTCGCCTTTCGCCGTGCGGGGCCGGGCCGTTCGCGGTCGAGCGGTTGACACGGAGCGCAGCGTGGTCCAAAAATGAAGTGAAGTCAATTCTCTTTTGAACCCGAGAGGGAGACGACATGGCGGCGCTGCTCGACGACCGCGCGATCGCGGAGCGGATCTTCTCGCACATCGAGGCCGGCACGACCGACCTGTCCGACGCGTCCTGGCGCGAGCCGGTCGAGAACTACCGCTCGCAGGCGCGCTTCGACGCCGAGCTCGCGCGCGTGCTGCGCAGGACGCCGACGCCCTTCTGCCCTGCCGCCGCGCTCGCCGAGCCGGGTGCCTGGCTCGCGCGCACCGCCGCCGGCACGCCCGTCATGGCGGTCCGCGGCGACGACGGCCGCGTGCGCGCGTTCCGCAACGCGTGTCGCCACCGCGGCATGCAGCTGGTCGAGGGCGCCGGCTGCGGGCGAGCGCTCGCGTGCCGCTACCACGGCTGGACCTACGGCCTGGACGGCGCGCTCCGCCACGTGCCCCACGCCGACGGCTTCCCCGGCCTCGACCGCAGCGCGCACGGGCTCTCCGAGCTGCCCGCGTTCGAGAAGTGCGGGCTCGTGTTCGTGGCGCAGGACGCCGGCGCGCGCGACGACGGCAGCTTCGACGGCCTGCCCGACTTCATCGGCGCCGACCAGCGCATGTTCCACCAGCGCGAGTCCCTCGTGCCCGCGAACTGGAAGATCTTCCTCGAGGGCTTCCTCGAGGGCTACCACATCAAGACCACGCACCCGACCACCTTCTACCCGTTCGGCTTCGACAACCTGAACGTGGTGGAGACCTTCGGGCGCAACAGCCGCGTCACGTTCCCGTTCCAGCGCATCCGCAAGCTGGCCCAGGTGCCGCCCGCCGAGCGCCGCGTGCGCGGCGCGCTCACCTACGTGTACCACCTGTTCCCGAACGCGATCGTCACCACGTTCTCGCACCACACGCAGCTGCTCGTGCTCGAGCCCGTGTCGCTGGGCGAGACACGGCTCGTCGCGTACCTGCTGACGAACCGGCCCGCGGGCGACGCGACCGCGCAGGCCGACGCCGAGCGCGACGCCGCCTTCGTGAACCAGACGGGCGGCGCCGAGGACGCGGCCGTGGTGTGCGCGATCCAGCGTGGGCTCGCGAGCGGCGCGAACGACGCGTTCACGTACGGGCGCTTCGAGGGCGCCATCTCGCACTTCCACCGCGCGCTGCACGCGGCGCTCTCGGGGTAGGATATCGGCGGGAGCTCCCGCCGAAGTGGATCCAGACACGACCGTCACGAGCGTGGGCCACGCGATCCAGCTGTCGGTCGCGCCCGTGTTCCTCTTGTCGGGCATCGGCGCGATGCTCGCGGTCATGACGAACCGGCTGTCGCGCGTCGTCGACCGCGCGCGCACGGTGCGCGAGGACCTGCCGGGCGCGAACGCGGACGAGCGCGCGGACGCGCACGCCGAGCTGCACGTGCTGTCGCGCCGCGCGAAGCTCATCTACTGGGCGATCACTTTGTGCGCGATCACCGCGCTCTTCGTGTGCGCGGTGGTCGCGGCGATGTTCGTGGCGGCGTTCCTCGGCTACCGCGCCGCGATCCCCGTGGCGCTGCTCTTCGTGGGCGCGATGACCACCTTCTTCGCCGGGCTGCTCTGCTTCCTGCGCGAGATCTTCCTGGCCACGGCGAGCCTGCGCATCGCGCCGTGACTACGCGGCGCGGATGAGCCGGCCCGGCAGCGCGCCCGTCGGCTCGTCGTGCAGCGCCACGACTTCACCGCGCACGATCGTCGCCTCGTAGCCGCGCGCGCGCTGCACGAAGCGCGCGCCGCCCGCGGGCAGGTCGTGCACCATGCGCGGCGGCTCGAGGCGCAGGCCTGCGAAGTCGATCACGTTGAAGTCGGCCCTGCGGCCGGGCTCGAGGGTGCCGCGGTCGCGCAGGCCGAAGAGCTCGGACGTGTCGCGCGTCATGCGCCGCACCACGAGCTCGAGCGGCAGCTTCGCGCCGCGGCTCCGATCGCGCGCCCAGTGCGTGAGCATGAAGGTGGGGATGCTCGCGTCGCAGATGATCCCGCAGTGCGCGCCGCCGTCGCCCAGCCCGAGCACGGCGCGCGGGTGCAGCAGCATCTCGCGCAGGGGCTCGCACGACAGCTGGCTGTAGTTGAGCACGGGCACGAGCAAGAGCTCTCGGCCGTCCTTCTCGAGCAGGCGGTCGTACAGCACGTCCTCGACGTCGCGGCCCGCGCTCGCCGCCAGCGCCTCGAGCGACGCCTCGTACGGCGGCTCGTACTCGGGCGGGTCGCCCATCGGGAACGTCTTGCCGTACAGGGCAGCGAGCATCGACGGCACGGCGGTGCGCTCCGCGAGGATGCGCCGCTTCGTCTCGGGATCGCGCATGCGCGCGACGCGCACGTCGAGTGACTCGTGGCGGAGTGACTCGAACGTCGGCCGGCCCGAGAACGGGTGGATCTTCGTCTGGTGGCCGAGCAGCAGCCCGAACGGCCGGCCCGCCACCTGCGGGAAGATCTGCGCGCCGTCGCGCACGGCGGCGGCCGAGATCTCGAGCAGCTCGCGCCACAGCTCGGGCGCGGCGTCGAACTGCAGCATGGCGAACGTGACGGGCCGGCCCACGGCGGCCGAGAGCCGGCGCATCCACTCGATCTCGCGCAGCGGCCCCGCGATGTCCTCGCCCGCCGCGCCGGCGCCCGCCACCTCGAACACGCCGCGGCCCAGCTCGCCCAGCGCGCGGCCGAGACCGAACAGCTCGTCCTCGGCCGCGAACGTGCCGGGCACCGGCTCGCCCGTGATCGCCCGGTGCACGATGGTGCGCGACGTCGACACGCCGAGCGCGCCCGCCGCGAGCCCTTCGCGCACGAGCGCGGCCATCGCCTCCACGTCGCCCGGCGTCGCGGGCTGGTTCCTCGCGCCGCGCTCGCCCATCACGTACGCGCGCACTGCGCCGTGGGGCACCTGCGTGCCCACGTCGACCGCGAAGCGCCGGCGCTCGAGCGCGTCGAGATACTCGGGGAAGCTCTCCCACTCCCACGCGATGCCTTCGTGCAGCGCCGTGCCGGGAATGTCTTCGACGCCCTCCATCAGACCGATCAGGAAGTCCTGCTGGCCCGGCCGCACGGGCGCGAAGCCGACGCCGCAGTTGCCCATCACGACCGTCGTGACGCCGTGCCACGACGAGGGCGACAGACCCGGGTCCCAGGTCGCCTGGCCGTCGTAGTGCGTGTGGATGTCGACGAAGCCGGGCGTGACGAGCAAGCCGTCGGCGTCGAGCTCGCGCTGCGCTGCACCTGCCACGCGCCCCACGTCGGTGATGCGCCCGTCCGAGACCGCGACGTCGGCCGTGCGCGCGGGTGCGCCCGTCCCGTCCACCACCGTGCCGCCCCGGATCACGAGGTCGTGCGCCACTGCGTGCCTCCCGTTCCCGCCAGCGTACACCAGCTGCGCGCGCGTGCTCTAATGCCGGCATGCTGATCATCCATCATCTGGGCGTCTCGCAGTCCGACCGCGTCGTGTGGCTCATGGAGGAGCTCGGCCTTCCCTACCGGCTCGAGTGGTACAACCGCGGCGCAGACGGGCTCATGCCGCCCGAATACGTGAAGCTGCACCCCGCTTCGACGGCGCCGGTGGTCGAGGACGGCGACAAGGTGCTGTCGGAGTCGGCGGCAATCCTCGAGTACATCTGTCACAAGCACGCCGGCGGCCGGCTCACCGTCGCGCCCAGCGCGCCGAACTACTTCGACTACCTGTACTGGATGCACTTCAACAACAACGTGCAGGGCATCTTCTTCGCGAAGCTCGCCTCGGCGGGCCGCACGGATCCCGACGCGAAGCGCGTGGAGGGCTTCATCGCGCGGCGCGAAGGCGGCTACTACCGGCACCTGGAGCAGCGGCTCGGCGAAGTGCCGTATCTCGCGGGTCCCGACTTCACGTGTGCCGACATCATGGTCACGTTCAACCTGACCGAGCTGCCGCTCTTCGGCGGCCGCAAGATCGACGACCTGCCGAACGTGCAGGCGTACGTGAAGCGCATCGAGAAGCGCCCGGCGTACGTGCGCGCGATGGAGATCGCGGGACCGGGCGCGAAGCCGAAGTGAGTCGGCGCGTCAGCGCGCGGACGCGTCGCGCTGGCGCACGCAGTCTTCGGGGACGTTGCTGACGGCGACGTCGACGCCGCGCGCGAAGGCGAGCGCGCAGCTCGCGATGCGCCGCCGGCCGCCCGGGAGGGGCTCGGCGGGCTCATCGGCGAGCGTCCAGGCGTTCACGGCAACGACCCGGCCGCTCGCGTGCACGAGCCCGACGTTCCCGTCGGTGAGCGTCTCGGGGCGCAGGCCGACGACGAGCAGCCGCGGGTCGCGCAGCGCCAGCAGCTCGCGCAGGCCGGCTTCGCCCGAGCCGGCCGCGGGGCCGACCTCGAGCGCGACGCGCTCGTCCAAGGCGCGAATCTCGCGGTAGAGCGGCAGACCGTCGCCCGCCTCGAGGAAGATCCACTCGTACGCATCGAAGCGGCGCACCAGCTCGAGTGCGGGCCCGATCACTTCGCGCGCCTTCAGGTCGGCGTCGATCACCACGCGGCCCGCGTCCCAGCTCAGCATCGCCTCGAACGTGTCGGGGCCGTGGTCGAGCCCGCGCAAGGTGCAGGCCGCGAGCTCCGCGGCCGTGCGCTCGGCGAGCGGACCCGAGCAGACGGTTGCGGGCGCGAGGTCGGCGTCGTGGAACAGGAACACGACGCCGTCCTTCGAGAGCCGCAGGTCCGTCTCGATCGCGTCGACACCCGCGAGCCGCGCCGACTCGAAGCGCGCCAGCGTGTTCGAATCCACGTAGCGGAAGCCGCCGCGATGCGCGCCCACGCGCGGGCCGGTGAGTCGCTCCACGAGGTCGCGCCCGGGCGGGCGGCCGTGCGCACACGCCACGGCCAGGGCGCACAGGCACAGGCGGGCGAGACTTCCCGTTCGATGGGCTCGGCTGCGGCCGGCGATGCGTTGCGCGGCGCGATCGATCTGGGCTGGGTCCATTGCGGAGCTCTCGGCGCGACGTCGGTCGCGTTCGGGTTCTCGAATGGGGCGGGCTGCCCTGGCTGCGCGGGGCATTCTACGGGATCGACGCTGCTCGAACGGAGTCGCGCGCGGGCTAGGCCTCGAGCTGTTCGAGCCACACGCGCACGAGCTCGAGGAACTTCGCCGCATCGCCGGGCGCGCCGACGAGCACGAGCTTCAGGTGGGCGCGCGCGGGCTCGTACACGACCTCGGCGCGGAGCGGCGGGCCCTTGCCCTTCGCGCGCAGCGCGCTCGTGACCGTGCGCGCCCACTTCTGCGCGAGCGCCGGGCCGACGTCGGGCACGTCGACGATGCTCGTGACCCACGGCTGCGCCGCGGGCGTCTCCGCCGGCTCGGGCAGGTCGGCGAAGCGCGCGAGCTCGGCGCGGCGGATGCGGTAGGCCTTGCCGATGCGCCGCGCGCGCAGCCGCCCGGCGCGGATCGCGCGCAGCACGGTCTTCGGATGCACGCCGAGCTCCCGTGCGGCGTCGTTCACGGTGCAGAGCAGCTCAGCCGGCGCGCGCAATGGCGAGTGACTCCTCGAAGCCCGGTGCGCGCAGATCGTCGAGAAACTGCGCGAGCACGAGCTTGCCGAGCGCGTACATCATCTCGGGCGAGCCGACGGCGAGCCGGCCCGACGCGACCGCCGCGCCGAGCTCGGCCGGCGAGAGCGCCTTCAGGTCGGCGTCGGGCGCGGCGCGAAGCGGCGCCGCCGCGAAGCGCGCCAGGATCGTGCCCGCGTAGTACAGGCGCGCGAGCGCCCGCATGAGCTCGAGCCGCGCGAGGAGCGCGCGGTCCGCGGCGCGGCCGAGCCACGCGCGCACGAGTGCGTCGCGCAGCTCGGGCGTCCCCGCGAGCTCGAGCGTGGCGATCGCCACATCGGTGAGCGGATCGTTGCGGTAAGCGGTCTCCCAGTCGACGAGCCACAGCCGCTCGCCGTCGAACAGCACGTTGCGCGGGTTCGGGTCGTTGTGACTCGACACGAGCGCGGACTCGTGCCACGCGTAGGCGGCGCGAATGCGCGCGAACCCCTCGCGGTGCGGCTCGAGCAGGCCCGGCGCGAAGAGCGCCGAGCGGTGCACGGCGTCCAACATCCGCGCGATGAGCTCGAGATGGCCGCCCCCGAAGGCGGGAAACGGCGGCGAGCCCTGGAGGCGGCGGAGCAGCGCGCCCATGGCGCCCGCGAGCCCGGCCGCGCCACCCGGATGCCCTTGCAGTGGCCGCTGCGCCACGAAGTCCATCACCGCGGCGCCCTGCTCCGCGTCGACCCAATGCACGCGCGGCGCGACGCCGGCCTCGGCGGCCGCGCGCAGACACGCGTAGTGGTGCGGATTGCGGAGCGCGTTGCGCGGCGGCTCCAGCCGCAGCAGGTAGGCTCGGCCGCCGACTTCGACGCGGTACGCGAGCGCACCCGACGCGCCGCCGAGCACGGGCACGAGCGGACCGTCTGGCGCGCGGCCGAACGCGCCTGCCAGCGCCGCGCGTGCGAGCGCGCGCTGCGCCTCGGGAACCGCCTCGAGATCCGCCTCGCCCATGGCGACGCAGGGTGTCCTAATTGTTCCCTTAGATCAAGGACAATCAGGACTACGGCGCGAGAGCCCGCCTGGCGCGCTCGACTTCAGCCGCGTTCCACCTGCCCGGCGAGCGCGGGCGCGGCTTCGTCGGAGTGCGCGACTTGGCGATTCTTGCGGGTAAGATCGAGCGGTGCTGCCCACCGTCCACCTGGTCGACGCCACGTACGAGCTCTTCCGCGCCTTCTTCGCGGTGCCGCCTTCGCAGGCGCCTGACGGCCGCGAGGTGGGCGCGGTGCGCGGCGTGCTCGCCACGCTGCTCTACCTGGTGCAGCAGGAGGGCGCGACGCACGTCGCGTGCGCGACGGACCAGGTGATCCGCTCGTTCCGCAACGATTTGTACGGCGGCTACAAGACCGAGGCCGGCGTCGACGCGGCGCTGCTCGCGCAGTTCCCGCTCGTCGAGGAGGCGATGGCCGCGCTCGGGCTGGTGGTGTGGCCCATGACGGACTTCGAGGCCGACGACGCGCTCGCGGCCGGTGCCGCGAAGTTCGCCGACCAGGCCGGGCAGGTGTTGATCGCGACGCCCGACAAGGACCTGGCGCAGTGCGTGCGCGGCACGCACGTCGTCATGCTCGACCGGCGGCGCAAGCAGACGCTCGACGAGGCCGGCGTGCGCGCCAAGTTCGGGGTGCCGCCGCGCTCGATCCCCGACTGGCTCGCGCTGGTCGGCGACTCCGCCGACGGCTACCCGGGCCTGCCCGGCTGGGGCGCGAAGTCGGCGGCGGCGCTGCTCGACGTGTACGGCGCGATCGAGGCGATTCCCGCCAAGGCTTCGAGCTGGACCGCGAAGGTGCGCGGCGCGGACAAGCTGGCCGCGACGCTGGTCGAGCGGATGGACGACGCGCTCTTGTACAAGCGGCTCGCGACCCTGCGCACCGACGTGCCGCTCCGGGAGTCGCTCGAAGACCTGGAGTGGCGCGGCGCGCGCAAGGAGCTGCGCGATTTCTGCGCGCGCATCGGCTTCGCCGACTTCCCGAGCCGCGTGCGGCGCTGGCGCTAGCGAGCGGGCGGCAGCCCGAGCGCGGCGAGCTCCTTCGCTCGGCGCGGCTCGTCCCAGGCCAGGAAGAACTCGTCGAGCTGCGGCGGCGCGACACGGGTGCCCGACAGCATGGCGTGCACCTGGCCGCGGTGGTGGATCTGGTGCACGAACAGGTGCGCGAGCACCGCGTGCACCGCTTCGCGCGTGAGGCCTTCGTCGCCGCGGTCCAGCTCGATCTCGCGCGCGAGCGCGGCTTCGTCGAGCCGGTCGCAGAATCGCACCATACGCAGATCGGTGTCAGCCTGTGCGCGCGCCAGCTCGGCGATGCGCTCGTGCGCGATCTCGTTCGCGAAGATCGCGAGCCCGCGCCCGCCCGACTCGAGCCCGTCCAGGTAGAACAGGTCGACGAGCAGGATGTGGTTCAAGGTGAGCTGGAGCGTCGGAAAGAAGCTCGTGCGCTTCGCCTCGAGCTCCGCCTGCGTGAGCCCCGCGCACGCGCCGTACAGGCGGTAGTTCGACCAGGCGTTGTTGCGCGCCATCGCGCGGAACCAATCGGCGAGCGGCATCGTGCCCTCCTCGCCCATCTTACGCCGCCGCAGCGGGAACGCTGCGCGCAGCGACGCGGCTGCGTTGTCGGCGCGCGCGCGGCCGCATACGGTGTCGCGCATGGCGAAGGTGAAGGCGTACAAGGGCATCGGCATGGAGGGCCCGATCGCGACGTGGTACGCGCGGAACACGCGCGGCGAGGGGCGCGCGTACGCGAAGTGCGCGCGTGCCGTCGCGAACGGGCTCGCGCCCGGCGCGCGCGTGCTCGAGGTCGCCCCCGGCCCCGGCTATCTCGCGCTCGAGATCGCGAAGCTCGGCGACTTCCGCGTGACGGGCCTCGACGTGTCGCGCTCGTTCGTGCGCATGGCGCGCGAGAACGCGCGCGCCGCGGGGCTCGACGTGGACTTCCAGCAGGGCGACGCCGCGCACCTGCCCTTCCCCGCTGCGTCCTTCGACGCCGCCGTCTGTCGCGCCGCGTTCAAGAACTTCTCGGACCCGCTGGGCGCGCTGAACGAGCTCCACCGCGTGCTCCGGCCGGGGGCGGTCGCGCGGATCTACGACTTGCGCCGAGACGCGGGGCCGGGCGAGATCGACGCCGAGGTCGCGCGCATGGACCTGTCCGCGGTCAACCGCTGGCTCACGAAGTGGACGTTCCGGAACATGCTCTGCAAGCGCGCGTTCGGCGACGCCGAGCTGCGCGAGCTCTGCGCACGGAGCCGCTTCGGCAAGGGCGAGCTCGCGGCCGACGGCATCGAGTTCGAGCTGCGCTTGGCGCGCTAGGCGGTACACTGTGCGGCGATGCGCTCCCCCGGCGCCGCCGCGCTGTTCCTGGCCGTCGTGCTCGCCCTCTGCACCGCGAGCGCCCGCGCCGCCGACGCGCCGCCCGAGATCACGCTGTCGCTCGACACGGTGGACGTGGTGCAGGCGCCGTCGGGCGGCCAGGGGCTCGGCTTCCTGTCCGGCAAGGCGTTCGCGCACCAGGGCCCGATCGAGCTCTTCGACGTGGTGTTCGTGATCGACACCTCGGGCAGCACGGCCGACTCGTCGGGCCTGGGCTCGAGCTCGGGCTGGCTCTCCCACCTGCCCGGCGTGAAGGTGTCACGCGCGGACAGCGTGCTCGGCGCCGAGGTCTCGGCGATCGAGTCGCTGCTCGACGGCTTCGACCCGCGAGTGACTCGCGTCGGCATCGTGGCGTTCGCGGGCGACGAGAGCCCGTACTCGGCACACGCGTGGGTCGACGCGCCGCTCACGTCGAACTTCCAGGAGATCCGCAACGCGCTGTCCGAGCGCATGCTCGTCGATCCCGAGGGCGGCACGGACCTCGCGGCCGGGCTCTTGCGCGGCGCGATCGAGCTGCTCGGCTCGCGCAGCGCCGAGAGCCAGCCGCGCGCGAACACGACGAAGAACCTGGTCGTCTTGACCGACGGCATGCCGAACCTGCCCGTGCGCGACCCCGTCGGCGCCGCGGAGCGCGCCGCGCACTCGCTGCAGAACCGCGACATCCGCGTGCACGTGTTCGCGATCGGGCGCGAGGCGAACGGCGCGGGCCGGCAGATCCAGCCCGTCGCCGAGGTCACGCACGGCGAGTACCACGTGGTGGAAGACCTGTCGAAGCTCGCGCCGCTGCTCGCGCAGGTGAAGTTCACGTCGCTCCGCGAGATGCGCGTCGTGAACAAGACGACCGGTGCGCCGGCCAGCCAGCTCACGCGGGACACCGACGGCGTGTGGTCCGCGCTCGTGCCCTTCAACCCCGGCCCGAACGAGCTCGAGGTGGTCGCGGTCGCGAGCGACGGCCGCGAGAAGGTGGTGAGCCGCACCGTCGTGTTCGGCGACCTGATCCTCGACACGGATCAGCGCGCGCGGCGCGACCGGCTGCTGGCGCTGCAGGCGCAGACCGACGCACACGAGAAGGCCGCGCGCGACAAGAAGCTCGCGATCTCCGCCGACGGCACGAAGCCCGACGCCGCGAAGCCGCCCGTCAGCGCGCCGCCGCCCTAGACGGACTCGAGGAACGCGGCCGTCGACATGCCACCCGCCGTGCACACGCCGACCACGGCGCGGCGCTTCTTGCGGCGGCGCAGCTCGAACAAGGTCGAGCCGAGGTAGCGCACGCCCGACATGCCGTACGGATGCCCGAGCGGCACGGCGCCGCCGTTCACGTTGGTGATCTCCCAGGGCGTCTCGAGCTGCGCCTGGTTGTAGAGCGTGGTGACGGCGTAGGCCTCGTGCAGCTCCCACAGGTCGACGTCGGCCGGCCGGAGCGCGTGGTGCTCCAGCACGCGGCGGATCGCGGGCGCGATGGCGATGCTCATCTCCTCGGGCGCCACGGCCGCGAGCTGCGTGCCGCGGAACAGGCCGACGATCGGCAGCTTGCGGCGGCTCGCGAGGTCGGCGTCCATGAGCACCACGGCCGCGGCGCCGTCGGAGAGCTGCGACGCGTTGCCGGCCGTCGTCGTCCCGCCCGCATACACCGGCGGCAGCTTGGCCAGCCCCTCGAGCGTGGTGTCGGGCCGCGGCCCCTCGTCGTGGTCGAGAGTCACTTCGACGTCGCGCGTCTCGCGGGTGGCTTTGTCCGTCACCTTCATGACCGTCTTGAACGGCACGATCTCCTCGGCGAACACGCCCGCTTTGCGCGCGGCCTCCACGCGCTGCTGGCTGCGCACCACGTACGCGTCCTGCGCCTCGCGCGAGATGCCGTACTTCCTGGCCACATAGTCGGCCGTCTGGTTCATGGTCCACCACACCGCCGGCATGCGCGCTTGCAGGGGCGCGTAGAAGAAGTTCTTCAGGTTGAGGTTCGTCTGCGTGAGGCTGATGCTCTCGACGCCGCCGGCGACGATCAGCGACGCCTCGCCCGTGGCGATGCGGTTCGCGGCGATCGACGCCGCGCTGAGACCCGAGCCGCAGTAGCGGTTGATGGTCATGCCCGGCACCTCGTTGCCGAAGCCCGCCTCGAGCGCCGCATTGCGCGCCACGTTGTGGCCCGTCGCGCCTTCGGGCAGCCCGCAGCCGATGACCACGTCCTGGGCTTCGGGCGCCTCGATTCCCGCGCGCGACACGGCGTTGCGCAGCGCGTGCGCGAGGAGCGGGATCCCGTGCGTGGCGTTCAGCGCGCCGCGGTTCGCCTTCGCGATGCCCGTGCGGCAGTACGACAGTACGGCGACGTCCTTCATCGGGCTCCTTCGACGGCGACGATAGCATCTCGCGGCCTCGCCGAGTGACTCGGCACGTGCCTTGCGTCGGGGCGCGGCGATGGAGTCGATCGTCGAGCGTCTCGAGAGGTGGGCGGCGGTCCAGCCGGACCGCGTGGTGTACGCATTCATCGGCATGGACGGGCGCGAGACCGACGCGCTCACGTACCGCGAGCTCGCGCGGAGCACGCGCGCGCTGGCCGCGCACCTGGCGCGCGAGGTGGGGCTGCGGCGCGGCGAGCGCGCGCTGCTCGCCTACGCGCCGGGGCTCGCATTCATCGAGGCGTTCCTCGCCTGCGCGCGGCTCGGCGCGATTCCCGTGCCGGTGCCGCCGGCCGAGCGCGCCGCGCTGCGGCGGCACGGGTTGGTGGCCGAGAGCTGCGGCGCGCGCGTGGTGCTGTCGGAGCGCGCGCTCTGCGCGTCGGCGTCGGGCCCGCTCGCCTGGCACCCGACCGACCTGCGCGGCGAGCTCGCGGACGGCGATCGTGCCGACGACCCCGGCGACGTCCTGTTCCTGCAGTACACGTCGGGCTCCACGGGCGAGCCGCGCGGCGTGGTCGTGTCGCACCGGAACGTGCTCGCGAACTGCGAGGGCACGTTGACGGACGTCCCCGCCGGCGTGTCCTGGCTGCCTCACTTCCACGACATGGGGCTGATCGGCTACCTCCTGTTCCCGCTGCTCGCCGGGGGCTCGAGTCATTGCCTGTCGCCGCTCGCGTTCCTGAAGCGGCCCGCGCTGTGGCTCCGCGCGATCGCGCGCTGCGGCGCAACGCAGACTTCGTCGCCGAGCTTCGGCTTCGAGTACTGCCTGCGGCCGGGGAAGCTCCGGCCCGGCGAGCTCGACGGCGTGGACCTGCGCTCGCTGCGCGTGCTGATGAACGCGGCGGAGCCGGTGTGTCCGGACACGTACGAGCGCTTCGTCGAGCGGCTCCTTCCGTTCGGCCTCGACCCACGCGCCGCGACGGCCGCGTACGGCCTCGCCGAGAACACGCTCGCCGTCACGCACGGCGGGCGCGGCGCGGTCGACGTGAGCCCGCGGCTCCTCGCGCGCAGTGTGGTGCGACCGGTGCCCGGCGGCGCGGCGCGCGTGCGCGTGGCGAGCTGCGGGCGACCCTCAAGCGGTGTGACCGTGCGCATCGTGGACCCCGACTCCGCGCTGCGCATGCCCGACGGCGCGGTCGGCGAGATCTGGGTGTCCGGCCCGAGCGTGTGCGGCGGCTACTGGAACCGGCCCGAGGAGACCGCGCGCGCGTTCAGGAACCGGCTCGCCGGCGAGCCCGGGCTGTTCCTGCGCACGGGCGACCTGGGCTTCCTGCGCAGCGGCGAGCTGTTCGTGTGCGGACGCACGAAGGACTTGATCATCGTGCGCGGCGCGAACCACTACCCGCGCGACATCGAGGCCGCAGCGCTGGCCGCGTCGGAACGGATCCGCCCGAACGGTGTCGCGGCGTTCACGGGCGGGCCGGGCGAGTCACTCGTGGTCGTCGCGGAGGTCGCGGAGGCGTCGCGCCCGCCCGAGCTGGCTGCGATCGCGCACGCGGTGCGCGCGCAGTGCGCGGTCGAGCCCGACGCCGTGGCGCTCGTTCCGACGCGCAGCCTCGTGCGCACCACCTCCGGCAAGCTCGCGCGCGCCGCCACGCGCGAGCGCTGGCTGGCGGGCGAGCTCGAGCTGCTGTCGGTGCGGCGTGCCGCGGTCGAGCGCGAGTGCGAGACGACGGTGCGCGAGCGCTTCGACTGGCTGTGGGCGCAGGCGAGCGAGGGCGTGGCGCTCGGCGCGCTCGGGCTGGACTCGCTCGCGCTGGCGGAGCTCGGCGCGGCTCTCGAGGAGTTCCTCGACGAGCACGGCGCTTCCGAGCTCGCGCCCGAGCTCGACGGGGCGCTCCTGCAGGAGCTCGACTGCGCGGAGCTGCGCGTGCTGCTCGAGTCGCTCGAAGCGGGCGGCGCCGGCGCGATCGACGCCGCGCGCAGCCGGCTGCACGCGCTGCGCGGCGCGCGCGCGCTCGAGACGGCGGCGCGGATGCGCGCCGACGCGCAGTTCGCACCGGGCGCGCGCATCCGCGCCGCCGCCGCCCTCGAGCCGCCGCGCAGCGTGCTGCTCACGGGCGCGACGGGCTTCTTCGGGCCGTTCCTGCTCGAGCGGCTGTTGCGCGACACGGCGTGCACGTTCCACGCGCTCGTGCGCGCGCGCGACCCGGCCGACGGGCTGCGCCGCGTGCGCGAGTCGCTGGCGCGCGCGGGGCTGCTCGAGCCGCGTCTCGAGGACGCGCTCGCGAAGCGCGTGCACGTGCACTGCGGCGACCTGGCGAAGCCGCGGCTCGGCTGTTCGCGCGGCGAGTGGGAGCTGCTCGCGCGCGAAACGCACGCGGTGGTGCACAACGGCGCGCTCGTGAACTACGTGCGCGACTACCGCGCGCTGCGCGCCGCGAACGTCGCCGGCACGCGCGCGCTGCTCGACCTCGCCTGTGCGGGGCCGCCGAAGGCGTTCCACCTGATCTCGACCACGTTCGTGTTCGGCTGGACGGCCGCCGAGCTCCTCTTCGAGTCCGACGCGAACGACGCCATGCGCGAGCTCGACTTCGGCTATGCGCAGACGAAGTGGGTCGCCGAGCAGCTCGTGCGCGCGGCCGGCCGCGCGGGCCTGCCGGTGCAGATCTACCGGCCCGCGCTCGTCACCGTGTCGACGGCCGGCCGCGGCGACGCGGGCGACGTGCTCGTGCGCGCGCTCGCGTTCATGATCAACCACGGGATCGGCGTCGACTCGGCGAACCAGCTCAGCGTGCTGCCGGCCGACGTGGTGGCCGCGAACGTCGTCGCGCTGTTCCGCGAGTTCGCGCCGCCGGGGCGCACCTTCCACGTCGTCACCGATGCGTGTTGGCGCATCGGCGACCTGACGCGCTCGATCTCGCGCCAGTTCGGCTATCCGATCGCGCACTACGAGATTCCGCGCTTCGTCGCCGAGCTGAACCTCCGCTGCCGGCCGCACGAGCCGGTGTACCCCCTGCTCGACTTCTTCAACCGCTCGGCGGAGAGGCTCGCGGCCATGCAGCGGAAGCGGTACGACAGCCGAGCGTATCGCGCGGCGCGCGACCGCGCGCCGTCGAGCCGCCGCGACCCGTCGCTCGACGAGATCGCCGCGCAGCTGGTCGCGTTCCTCGTCCGCGAGGGCATGATCCCGCCGCCGCGCGCGCATGGCTGAGCGCGCGGGCGCGGCCGAGCGCGCGGCCTGGGCGGCCGGGCTCGCGGCCGGCTGGGCGGGCGGCTACTTCGCGCTGGGCAGCGTCGCGCCGGCGCGCGCGCGCGACCTCGCGGGGCCGCTCGACGCCTGGATCCCGTTCGTGCCCGAGAGCGTATGGCCCTACCTGTTCGGGGTCGCCGCGATCGCGGCGCCGGCCGTCGGGCTGCGCGGCCGCACGCGCCTGCGCCGCACGGCGGCCGCGTACGCGCTCGCGCTGGCCGCGTCGTTCCTCGCGTTCGCGCTCTTCCCGGTCACCTCAGTCGGTTTGCGCGCGCGCGGCGAGGCGCTGGCGGAGGTGGCTCCGCTCACCGCCTGGGCGCTCGAGCGCTTGTACGCACTCGATCCGCCGTACAACTTGTTCCCGTCCCTGCACGTGTCGCTCTCGTGGCTCGCGGCGCGCGCGCTCGCGCGCGAATCGCCTCGGCTCGGCGCGCTCGGCTTCGCCGCCGCAGCCGTCGTCGCGGTATCGGCGTGCACGGTGAAGCAGCACTTCGCACTCGACGTCGCCGGAGGCGTTGCGCTCGCGGAGCTCGCGAACGCGCTCACCGAGGGCGCGGGACTCGAGCGCTAGCCGGCGAGGCGCGAGAAGACGCGATCGGGCGAGTCGGCTCGCGCGTCGTCGCCCAGCATGTTCAGGGCGTCGCGAACCTTCTCGCAGGCACCGGGGACGTCGACGACCTTCTGGCTCTGCAGCTGCTTCGGCAGGAGGCGGTCGACGACGACCTTCATCTGCGCGGCGGTGATGTTCGCCGCCTCGAGGCCGGCGTCCATGAGCGCGAGCTGGAGCGCGCCGCGCGCGTTCCAGCGCTCCATGCCCGCGTTGCGCTCGAGCGCACCCTGGGCGGCTTCGAAGGCAGGCGACGCCATGAGCTACACCGTTGCCAGCGCGTTCGAGCGCGCCAACCGCTCCAGCCAGCGCGTGTACGCGGGCGGAGGCATGAAGATGAGCACGAGGAAGACGGTGTTCACGATTCCGCCGACCGACGTCGCGGTCACGGGAAGCGGATCGCTGCCGATGTTCGCGCCCGCGGCGAGGCAGAACGCGGACACCGAGATCCACGCGAGCGAGGTGAGCCCCGAGAAGCCCCACAGCAGGAAGCGGTTCGTCACCACGGCGTCCGCCAGGCCGAGCGCCATGCGCTTGCGCATCATGCGGTAGTAGCGGAGGCCCTCGAGCGCGGTCCAGATGTACGACAGCATGAGCAGCAGCACCATGACCGCGAGCGGGATCTTCGCGAGCGCCGCGCACTCGTCCACGGTCGAGGTGATGAGATAGGCATGCGTGATGCCGAAGCCGCACCAGATCAGCACGGCCGAGCCGAGCGCCGCGCTCCAGATCGCCCACTGCGCACCCGGGCGGAACACCTTCACGGTGAAGAAAAGGAAGCAGCAGCAGCCGAACACCAGCAGCGTTTCGCCGATCACGTACAGGGGCGCGGCGATCGCGCGGTTCGACAGCATGGGCGTGAGGATCGCCAGCGGATAGCCGAGCGCGGGCGCGGCCACGTACGACATCCCGGCGAGCAGCTCCGGAACTCCGCGCGACTGGCGCGCGCGCGCGATCAGCCGCACGCCGACGACGCCGCTCGCGACCATGTAGACCACGACACACAGCAGGGGAATTGCCGCCATGACTCGCCTTCTATCGATCCGCCCTTCTATCGGTGTCCTCTCTCTGGCAGTTGATGAGCCCGCCGTGAAAATCACGGTGGCAGAGATGTCCGTTGCTGTCGCAGTGCTCCACACCGGACCGCTTTTCGACGATGGAGCTTTGGTGGTGGAGCTTTGATGCGGGCGCCCTTCCGGTTCTGCGCGTGTCTCCTGCTCGTCGCGCCGCTCTGCGCGCGCGCGGACGAGCGCACCCTGACGGAGCGCTTGCGCGGGCCGCTCGTCGCCGCGCACCGCGGCGGACATCCGTTTCCCGACTCCAACACCGTGGAGCGCTTCGAGGCGGCCCGGCTCGAGGGCGCGGACATCGTCGAGACCGACCTGCAGGTGTCGAGCGACGGCGTGCCCTTCTTGTTCCACGACGGGAACCTCGCCCCCGCGACGGCCTGCAAGGGGCCGGTCTCGGCGCACACGGCGGCGGAGATCGAGGCCTGCCCGCTGGTGGGCCTGTCGCACGGACCCGAGCGCTTCGAGAAGGCGCTCGAGTGGTCGCAGGGCCGCGTGATCGTCGACGCCGAGCTGAAGACGGCGGAGGTCGTGCGCCCCGCGGTCGAGCTCGTGCAGCGCTACCGCGCGTGGGAGTGGGTGTACTTCCAGGTGCGCAACGGCTGGGATCGCTACGCCGACGTGCGCGTGCTCGACGACCGCATCGCCGTCGAGGCCGGCCCGCAGGGCCGCCGCGCCGAGGCGGAGCTCGCGCAGCTCCTCGCCATGAAGGATCCCCGCATCGCGATCATCCAGCTCCACCCCGACACGCTGACGAAGGAGAACCTCGCGCGGATCCACGCGAGCGGAAAGCTCGCGTCGATCGACGCGTGGTACGTCGCGCGCGAGACCCGGCTGCGCTTCTGGCCGTGGCACACGCCGTCGGCCTGCGCGCAGGTGTTCGCGCAGGGCGTCGACATCGCGGTGACCAACACGCCGCGCGCGTGCGCGGAGCAGCGCGACGCCACGGCGAGGCGGGCCGCCCGGTGAGAGCGCTGCGCGCCGGCCGCGTGTTCGCTGCACTCGCGCTGCTGACGGCCTGTGCGGTGCGCGCGCCTGCGCCGACGCCCGAGGCGCCCGCGCCCGCCGCGCGCTTCGCCGACCGGATCTACGTGGGCGGGCCGATCCTGACGATGGAAGGCGACGCGCCGGAGTACGCCGAGGCGCTCGCCACGCGCGACGGCCGCATCGCGTTCGTGGGCACGCGCGCCGACGCGGAGAAGCTCGCGGGGCCCGACACGCGCGTCGTCGACCTGCGGGGCCGCGCGCTCGTGCCGGGCTTCGTCGCCCCGCAAGGCGATCTGTTCGCGACCGGCTTCGCGGAGCTCGCCGCCGACCTGCGCCCGCCCCTCGAAGGCTACGTATCGTCGGTGACCGGGCTGACTCGCGCGCTCTACGCGTGGAGCAAGACGGACGCCGCGCAGAAGCTCGGCTGGATCGTCGGCACGGGCTTCGACGAGACGCGCCTGCGCGAGCGGCGCGCGCCGACCGCGGACGAGCTCGACGAGGTCTCGCGCACCCTGCCCGTCGTGGCGATCCGCTGGGACGGCCGCGCCGCGGCGCTGAACTCCGTCGCGCGGAAGCTCGCCGGGCTCGGCTCGAAGGCAGCCCCGCGCGGGCTCGCGACCGGTGCGGACTTCGACGCCGTGGCCGCCGCGCTGCCGAGCTTCGACGCCGCCGACGAGATCGCCCGCGCGCAGGCGGTCTACGCCTCGCACGGGTTCACGACCGCCGAGGAGACGGGCGCCTCGCGTGGCCGGCTCGCCGCGCTGGCCGCCGCCGCGGAGTCGGGCAAGCTCTTCCTCGACGTGCGCGCATACGCGGACGTGAGCTCGGACGCGCTCGACGTCGTGAGCTCGCGCTACCGCTCGAAGTCGTACGCGAGTCACTTCCGCATTGCGGGCTGGGCGCTCGAGCTCGCCGGCCCCGCCGACGCTTCGTTCGACGCGAAGCTCGACGAAGCGGCAGCGCTGAAGGAGCAGCTCGTCGTGCGGTGCGACGGCGCGGCCGCGCTCGAGGCGCTCGCCAGCGCGCTGCGCGAGACGAACGCAGACGACCGGCGGCCCATCGCCGTCGTGCCCGCCGGGGCGCGCCGCGAGCAGCTCGACGCGCTGCGCGCGCTCGGCACCGTGGTGCGCACGAGCGCGCCGCCCGCTCTGCGTCACGTGCTTGCCCGCGAATCGGCCAGCAGCTACGCGACGCTGCGCGCACTGACCCTCGAGGCCGCGCGCGCGGCGTTCGAGGACGACGACCGAGGCTCGCTCCGCGTCGGCAAACGCGCCGACCTCGCGATCCTGTCGGCGGATCCCGTGGCCAAGCCCGTGCCGCTCGCGCGCCTCGTCGTGCTGGAGACCGTCAAGGACGGGAAGACGATCTCCGAGTCCAGCTACGCGCCCGGCGGCACCACCTCGTCGAACGAGATCACGCGGACCACCGTGTCGAAGTGACCGCCGTGCGCGGGCGTCGGCGGCGGGCCGTCGGGCGCCCTGAACGCGTAGCTTCCGCCCGGCTGCACCGTCTCGGGGATCGTCACGACTTCGCCGTGGCCCGGGCTCTCCTTGCCCGGCGCGAACTCGCGCGGCCACTGGTACTTGTATTGAACCACGACCACGATGTCGTGGATCGGATGGTTCGCATGATTCACGAGCTCCGCGGTCGTGACTCCGCCCTGGACGGCGAGGTTCTCGACCGAGACCTCCTGATCCGCGACGCGCGGCGAGACGAACGTGGTCTGATCGGCCGCCGCGGCCGTTCCTGCGCAACACGTGAGAGCCAACACCAGACTGCGGAAGCGCATGGCCTCCTCCTTTCCTTGCGATGAGCCGGCTGCCGCCTCTCCACGGCGGGGCTCTGGTTCGGCTACGATGGCGCCGAGGGAGATGCCATGCCGCAGACACGCGATTCGGCCGACTCGAAGCCCTACGTCGTCATCTCCGCGGATACGCACGCAGGGGCGAACATTCAGACCTATCGCAACTATTTGGACGCGAAGCACCAGCAGCTCTTCGACGAGTGGCGCGGCGGCTACAAGAATCCGCAGCGGGAGCACATCGGCTCGAAGAAGCACAAGAACTGGGACGACGCCGAGCGAATGCGCGACATGGAGACGGAGGGCGTGGTCGGCGAGATCGTGTTCCCGAACACCGTGCCGCCGTTCTTCCGCACGAGCGTGTTGATCTGCGGCAATCCGTCCGTCGCCGACTTCCCGCTGTGGCGCGAGGGCATCCGCGCCCACAACCGCTGGCTCGCCGATTGGTGCGCCGAGTATCCGGAGCGGCGAGCGGGAATCGGGCTCGTGTACCTGAACGACCTGGAGTGGGCGCTCGAAGAGGTGCGCTGGATCGCCGAGCACGGGCTGCGCGGGGGCGTGCTGTTGCCGCACGTGCCGCCCGACTGCACGCATCTCCTGCCGCTCTACGCGCCCGAGTACGAGCGGCTATGGGCGCTGTGCCAGGACCTCGGCGTCGTGATCAACCACCACGGCGGCACCGGCTCGCCCGACTACGGCCGCTACAAGGTCTCGCTGCCGATCCGGCTCGTCGAGACCGGCTGGTTCTCGATCCGCAGCTACACACATCTGCTGTTGGCTGGAATCTTCGAGCGCTTCCCGCGCCTGCGGTACATCGTCACCGAGTCGGGCTGCGCCTGGGTGCCGTCGACGCTCGAGAACCTCGACAAGCTGTGGGCGCGCATGCGCACCGGCACGGTCGGCGAGTTCCAGTTCGCGGACGGCGCGCTGCCCCCCGAGCCGCCGAGCTTCTACGCGCGGCGCAACTGCTGGTACGGCGCGAGCTCGCCGTCGCCGCGCGAGCTCGCGGGGCGCCACGACATCGGCGTCGACCACCTGCTCTGGGGCAGCGACTACCCGCACCACGAGGGCACGTATCCGTACACGCGGAAGTCGCTGCGCCACACGTTCCACGACATGGACCGCCGCGAGGTGCGCGCGATCCTCGGCGAGAACGCCGCGCGGCTGTACGGGTTCGACCTGGGCAAGCTCGAGCCGCTGGCGGCGAAGTTCGGCCCCACGCCCGACGAGGTCGCCGTGCCGCTCGCGGCCGACGAGTTCCCGCGCGACGCCGGCACGATGGCGTTCGGCTGAGCGCAGGTTGCCGGAGGAGCGCGAGACGTGGCACGGCGTGGGCATGTTCGCGCTCGTGTTGCTCGCGTGCGTCGGCGGCGCGGCCCTCGTGGGCGGCTACGTATGGCGAAGCGTGAAGGACGACCTTCACAACCCGCTCGATGAGCTCGTCGCCGACACCGACCGCTTCGCGGCCGAGCACGAGCAGGCCGACTGCACGCCCGAGGCGCTGCGCCGGCTCCGCGACTGCGAATGGGTCTGGTGTCGCGTCAAGACGCCCCTGTTCACGTCGCAGTGCCTGGAGAAGGCGCGGAGGAGCGAGCATCTGTGTGACGGGGTGCCTGGCACCTCCTCGCCGAAGGTCTCCGACTGGTTCGAACAGCGCTGCAAGAAGGACGAGGACGAGCCCTTCTGCTGGCAGATCTACCAGGTGGTCGTGATCGAGTGCTCGAAAGCCGAGGCGGGTCAGCACCGGGCCTCGAGTGAGTGAGCTCTCACTCCCCCGGCGAAAGTCAATCTCACTGAGCGGACTCTCACCCAAATCTTCGCGTGTCGCGAACTATCGTCCTGGCGTGAAGTCACCGGCACGTGCCGCTCTCGTTTGCGCCGCGCTCTGCGCCGCGGCGGCCTCGAACGCCTTCGCACAGGGGCTCTCGTTGGACGAGCGGATGCAGGGTCATCCGATCGTCGCGCACCGCGGCGGGTATCCGTACCAGGACTCGAACACGATCGTTCGCTTCGACAAGGCGATGCGCGCGGGCGCCGACGTGATGGAGATGGACTTGCGGCTCTCGCGCGACGGCACGGTCTTCGTCTTCCACGACAAGGACCTGCGCTACGCGACCAACTGCACGGGCAGCTTCGAGACGTTCACGGCGGCCGAGATCGACCGCTGCCACTTGAACGGCCTGGAGACGGGCCCCGACCGCTTCGAGCGCGTGCTCGAGTGGTCGCAGGGGCGCGCGGTGCTCGATGCGGAGCTGAAGACGAACGAGGTCGTGCGCCCCGCGATCGACCTGATCCGGCGCTACGACGCCTACGAGTGGGTCTACTTCCAGGTCCGAAACGGGCTCGACCTGTACCGCGCGGTGCGCGCATACGACACGCGCGTCGCGCTCGAGGCCGCGCCCGTCGGCATCCACGCGGAGCTGTACCTCGACCAGCTGCTCGCGCAGAACGACCCGCGGCTCATGATCATCCAGCTGCACGCCGACACGCTGAACCCGCTGAACCTCGACATGCTGCGCGGCCTGGGAAAGCTGACCTCGATGGATGCGTGGCGCGCAGGCTCGGAGCGCGGCTGGTCTTTCTCTTCGATGTTCCGCTCCGCGGCCTGCGAGGACGTGTGGAGCCACGGCGTCGACATCGCGATCACGAACGACCCGGGCGACTGCCGCAAGCAGCGCGATCAGCTGGGACCCTGAAGCGGGATGGCCCGCGGTGCAATCGGCCGCGCGTTCGCGAGAGCATGCGCGGCCGCGCTCCTCTGCGGCGCGGGCGCCGCGCGCGCCGACGACTCGGCCCCCGCGCCCGAGCGACCGTTCGAGTTCGGCCTGCGCGCGTCGGGCTTCTACGGGCCGATCGACGGCTTCGTGCAGGTGCCGCTCGGCGGGAACCCCGGGACGAGCAGCTCGCGGCGTCCGACGCTCTCGGAGCTCGGCATCTCGGACGCGGCGTTCTACGAGATCCAGGGCCGCTTCCGCTGGGACGACTTCGTCGCGTTCGCCGGCTACTCGGGGCTCGACCTCGACGGCTCGAGCACGCTCGACCAGCCGCTCGTGAACCACGGCGTCCTGTTTCCGGCCGGCGACCACGTGCGCTCGTCCTTCAGCTTCAACGTGCCGAACTTCGGCGGCGGCTGGCGCTTCGAGCTCGACGATCGAAGGCTCACGCTCATGCCGAAGCTCGACGTCGCGTTGCTCGACTTTTCGAGCTCGCTCGACGGGACCGCTGCGCACTCGTCGCGGGGCTACACGGTGACCGCCGTTCGGCTCGGGCTCGAGGGCGCCTACCAGCTTGGCCACGGCTTCACGCTCGAGCTGGACGGCGTGGCGTCGATCCCGATTCCACACTGGCCGCAGATCGCGAGCGTCACGGGACGCGTGAGCTACGCGCTCTTCCCGACCGCCCCCGTCCACTCGTCGGTGTTTCTCGGCCTCGGCGGGCGCTGGATCGACTTCAAGGACTCGCAGGCGCTGCCGAACCACATCGACCTGCGGAGCGGACCGCTCGCCACGTTCGGCTTCACGGTCTCGTACTGAGCGTTCCGCTCAGCGCGCGTTCTCGAGCGCCGTCTTGAACCCGCTGTAGGTCGGCTGGTCGATCGCGACCTGGTTCACCACGCTCTCGCGCAAATACTCCGCGAGGCCGGGCGCGTCGAGCGCGATCGCGCCGTCGCGCAGCCGGTGCACGAGCGACCAGCGCAGCGACTCGAGGTCGCCGCCCTCGGCCAGCAGCCCGCGCAGCCGGTCGGTCTGGTGCGCGCGGTGGCGCTCGCCGACGGCGAGCTCGCGCAGCGCGATGTCGAGCGAGTTGCCCGCCACCCGCGCCAGGAACTGCGTGCGGCCCTGTGTGGCCTTCATGACGTCCGCCCGCAGGTAGTCGCGCACGCTGGTGACGAGCTCGTCGAGCCGCGGCATGTCGACCTGCGACGGCCGCGCGTCGGGTTGGAGCAGCTCGACGGGGCCGGGGATCAACAGGTTCACGCAGTCGACCTGACACTCCGAGGTCCGCCGGCCGATCGCGGGGCGCTCGACCGTCTTGTCGGGGCCCGTGCGGTAGTGCTCGGCCATGCCCAGGCAGCCGACCGACCACCAGAACGAGCCGAACACCTCCCAGAACTTCACGTGTGCAGGGTCGACCTTCCTGCCCGACGCCTTCTCGTAGCCGCGAAACAGATCGGTGTAGTCGCCGAAGCCGCCCACGGGACGGTCGCTGCGCCCGAAGCGCCACGAGTTCGTGCAGATCCAGCCCAGGTCGCGCATCGGGTCGCCGATGTGCGCGATCTCCCAGTCGAGCACCGCCACGACGCCGCGCTCGGGCGACATCATGATGTTCCCGTTGCGAAAGTCGTTGTGCACGAGCGCCGGCTGCCAGTTGCGGGGCAGGTGCTCGAGCAGCCAGCGCGCCGAGAAGTCGATCATGGGCTGCGGCGTCTGCAGCGCCTGGTAGCGCTGCCACGTCTGGCGCACGAACGCCTCGGGCTCGCTGCGCGCCAAGCGCTGGTCGAGGCGGCTCTTGCGCAGGTCGATCGCGTGGATGCGCGCGAGGATCTCGCCGCACTGCTCGGCGAGCTGCGGGCGGATGCGGTCGAATGCGGGATCGCGCGCGATCTTCGCGCCGAGCGCCTCGCCTTCGAGCCACTCCATGAGAAAGCCGTCGCCCAGGCCGTCCGCCGGCTCGAGCACCCACAGCACCTCGGGCTCGGGCACGCCGGCCGCGCGCGCCTCCTGCATGAGCAGCGCCTCGGTCGCGAGTCCCGGCTGGCCCGAGGTGGGCGGGAGCGTCACGCCGCCGGGGGCGCGGCGCATGGCGAGCTTGCGGTCGCCGCGCTCGGTGCGCACGACGAGCCGGTACGTCTCCTGGCTGGCGCCGCCGGAGAGCCGCTCGGCCGACACCAATCCGTGTACGCCCGGAATGCGCTTCGCGACGACGGCGGACAGCAGCTCCTCGAACGACATCGGGCGGCTAGTCTTCGATCACGCCCTTCGGGGCGCGTTGCTTCATGAAGCCGAACATGTAGCCGGCGATGCGGCGCATCTGGATCTCCTCGGTGCCCTCGGTGATCCGGTAGCGCCGGTGGTGCCGGTAGATGTGCTCGAACGGCTTGTGGCGCGAGTAGCCGAGCCCGCCGTGGACCTGCATGGCACGGTCCGCCGCCTCGCAGCAGAGCCGATTCGACCAGTAGTTGCACATGGAGACCTTGTCGGACACCGAGAAGTTGCCGTGGGTGTCCATGCCCCACGCAGTTTTGTGTATGAGTGCGCGCAGCATCTCGCACTGCGTCTGCAGCTCGACGAGCGGGAACTGGATGCCCTGGTTGCTCGACAAAGGCTTGCCGAACGGCTTGCGGATCTTCGCGTACTCGACCGACTCGTTGATGCAGAACTGCGCGGCGCCCAGGCTCGCCGAGGCCTGGCGGATTCGGTTCTCGTTGAAGAAGTGCTGCACGACCTGCAGGCCGCGGCCCTCGCCACCGAAGATCGACGAGTCGGGCACCCACACGTCCTTGAGTGAGATGCGCGCGTGGTCGGTCGGCATGTTGAAGGTCCAGAGGTACTCCTCGACCTTGAAGCCAGGCGCGTCGGTGGGCGTGAGAAATGCGGTGATGCCCTGGCCGTCGCCCGCCTTGCCCGACGTGCGCGCCATGATCATGTCGAACTTGGCCTTGTGGATTCCGGTGTTCCAGGTCTTGCCGCCGTTGATGCGCCAGCCGCTGCCGTCGCGCACCGCGTGAGTCTCCATGTGAGTCGCGTCGGAGCCGTGGTTCGGCTCGGTGATTCCGAAGGCGAAGCCCTTGGTGCCCTCGAGCATCCCGTCGACCCATTCCTTCTTCTGCGCGTCCGTGCCGTAGGCCAGCATCAACAGCACGCCCACGTTGTTGGCGACGATCGAGTGCTCGTTCTGCAGGTCGTTGTGCAGGCCCAGCCCCTTGGCGGCGAGGTGCTCGCGGATGATCGCCATGCCCAGGTTCGTGCCGTCCTTGCCGCCGTACTGCTTGGGCAGCGGATAGCGGTAGTGACCGGCCTTGTCGGCGAGCCGGCGCGCCTGGAACAGGAGCTGCTCCCACTCCTCGTTCGGCAGCCCCCCGCGCTCCCAGTCCGTGCGTGCGTCTTCGCGCCGGTGATCGAAGAAGCGGATGTTGTCGTTCTTGTTCTCGAGCGGCTTGATCTCGCGTTCGATGAACTCGTCCAGTTCGACCAGATACGCCGCGATGTCCTTGGGAATGTCGAAGTTCATGGCGGCATTCTGACAGGACCGATCCAAGCCTGCTTGCGCGGTGTACTTCCGGGTATGAAGACATCATCTCTCAGGCAATTCGCGTTCTTGGCGCTCGCGGCGGCCGCCGCCGTGAAGATCGAAAACTTCCAGTTCACGCCTGGCTCGCTGGACGTGAAGGCCGGCGATACGGTCACTTGGACCAACGCCGACGAGGAGCTGCACGCGCTCCAGGCCGACGACGGCAGCTTCCGCTCCGGCGGACTCAACGGCGACGCCACTTTCGCCCACACCTTCGACAAGCCGGGCACCTACGCCTACCGCTGCACGCTGCATCCGCAGATGACCGGCAAGATCGTCGTGCACTAGGCGCGGCCCAGGAGACATGACGATGTTCGAAACGGATCGCCGGGGCTTCATGCGCTGTCTCGCCTGGGCCGGCACGGGCGTGGTCTGGACGGTTTCGGGTGGGGTGCTGAGCTCGTGCGCGCTCGGCAAGGGCCTTTTGTCTGCGGGTGACTTCCACTTCGTGCAGATCAGCGACACGCACATCGGCTTCGACAAAGAGGCGAACCCCGACACGCTGGGCACGGCGCGCGCGGCGATCGCGCGCGTGAACGCGTTGCCGGTGCAGCCCGAGCTGGTGCTGCACACGGGCGACCTGACTCACTCGCAGAAGGCCGCCGAGTTCGACACGGTGGCCGGCGTGCTGCAGGAGCTGCACGCCCCGGCGCTGTTCACGGTGCCCGGCGAGCACGACGTGTTCGACGACGACGGCAAGCTCTATCTCAGTCATTTCGGCCGGGGCACGCTGGGCGACGGCTGGCGCAGCTTCGACAGCCACGGCGTCCACTTCGTGGGCCTGATCAACGTGATGGCGTTCAAGAACGGTGGCGCGGGGGCGCTGGGCGAGGCCCAGCTCGCCTGGCTCGAGAAGGACCTGGCACCGCTCTCGGACAGCACGCCGGTGGTGGTCTACACGCACATCCCGCTGTGGGCGGTCTATCCCGAATGGGGCTGGGTGACTCGTGACGGCGAGCGGGCGCTGGGCTTCTTGCGCCGCTTCGGCTCGGTGACCGTGCTGAACGGACACATCCATCAGGTGCTGCAGAAGGTCGAGGGCAACGTCACCTTCCACACGGCATACTCGACCGCGTATCCGCAGCCCGCGCCCGGCACCGCCCCCGGGCCCGGGCCGCTGAAGTTCCCGGCCAGCGAGCTGCGCACTCACCTGGGCCTGCGCGAGCTCACCTTCCGGGCGAACGACGGCGCGCTCGCGATCGTGGATTCGAAGCTCGGCTAGCGACGCGAGAAGAGAGGGCGCGTGGACAGAGGTGCGATGAACGGCAGCGGTGACTCCGCCGGCGACGAAGCGGCGCAGGACGCCGAGCGCGTGCGCGGGCTCGCCGCGGGCGATGACTCGTGCCTGCGCGCGCTGTACGCGCGCCACGCACCCTGGATCTTCGCGCTCGCGCTGCGCTCGCTGGAGCGCGCCAGCGCCGAGGAGATCGTGCAGGACGTGTTCGTGGCGCTGTGGCGGAACGCGGCCCGCTTCGACGCCGAGCGCGGCAGCGTGCGCGGCTGGCTGTCGGTGATCGCACAGCGCCGCATCTCGAACGAGCTGCGCGGCCGCAGTCGGCGGCCGAAGCTCGAGCCCCAGGACGCGGGCGGCGGGCTCGAGGCGGTCGACCCCGCGCCCGGCCCCGCGGGCCTGGCCTGGCAGGAATACCGCCGCACGGCGGTCCGCTCCGCGCTCGAGACACTCCCGCGCGAGCAGCGCCAGGCTCTGGGTCTGGCGTTCCTGGAAGAGCTGAGTCACGAGCAGGTCGCGGAGCTCCTGGGCCTGCGCCTCGGCACGGCCAAGTCGCGCATCCGCGCGGCGCTGGCCAAGCTGCGCGCGCCGCTGGCGCCGTTGGTCGCCATGCTCGCGCTCGTGGCGCTCTCCGGTGCGATCGGCCTCTTGCTGCGCGAGCGCGCCACCAGCTCGCTCGACGAGCGCGCGATCGATCTGCTCACCTCGAGCGAGGTGGTGCCGCTGCGGCTCGAGTCCGAGGCCACGGCCGGCTCGGGCATCCACGCCACCTACCGCGCGCTGCCCGGTGCGCCGCTGGCCGTGATGACCTATACGCACTTCCCGGCCGCGCCGGCCGGCGCCAGCTACCAAGCCTGGGCGCGACACGGCTCGGTGTACACCCCGATCGGGAGCGCGCGGCCCGACGCCGCCGGTCACGCGCGGATCGTGGCCGAGGGAGCGGCCTTCGCCGCCGCGCCCGACGCGCTGATGGTCACGCTCGAGCCGGGCTCGGGCAGCGCCGTGCCGACCGGACCGGTGGTCGTGGCCTGGCCCAAGCCGCAGCAGTGACTCAGTCGGCGACGCGCGGCAGGACGTGCGTCCAGAAGCGCTCGATCGAGCGCAGCTGGAGCGCGTTGGGAATCAGCGAGATGTAATTCCAGGCGAAGATCCACTGCGTGGGAAGTCGCTTCTTCAAGCCCTCGAGCTGGCGAGTCACGGTGTCGGGCGAGCCGACCAACGCCAGGCCGTCGGCCAGCGCGTCCTCGGCGGGCGGACCGCCGTCGGGATCGGCCAGGCCGTGGTAGAAGCCGAACGGCTCGAACCAGGACGAGGCCACGAACGTGCTGGCGTGGCGCCACAGCGCCTGCGCCTCGGCGTCGCTGTCGGCCACGATCACGTCGCGCAGCACGCCCACGCCCTCGCCGAGCGGCCGGCCCGAGACCTGCGCGTACAGCTCGAACAGCGCGCGCTCGCGCTTGGGGTGCAGCGGCGGCAACACCGCAGTGACTCCCTGCTCCGCGCACCAGCGGATGCTGCGCTCCGACGACGCGAACGGCTGGAACAGTGGCGGATGCGGCTTCTGCAGCGGCTTCGGCACGACCGAGACCGCGCGCACCACGCCGTCGCGCACGCCGCCGCCGTACTTCGCCGTGGCCTCGAGCGTCCAAGGAGTCTCTCCCGCGGGCACGCGCCAGAACCGTCCGCTTGGAGCTTCGAGAAAGTCCTCGGTCCAGGCGCGCTTCACGATCTGGAAACACTCCTCGAAGGCGAGCCGGTTGGCCTCGTCGATCGCGTCGTGCTGGTGCGGCAGCGCGCCGTGAATGCCGTGAGTCTGCTGCGCCATGATGTCGACCCAGCGCCGCTGGTAGCCGCGCGCGAAGCCGGCGTTTGCGCGCCCGCCGGTCATGTGGTCGAGCATCGCAATGTCTTCCGCGACGCGCAGCGGGTTCTGCGAGGGCAGGACGATCCCGAGCTGTCCCACCCGGATGCGCTTGGTCTGCAGCCCCACGTACAGGTCGAGCAGCACCGGGTTGTTCGAGAGCTCGAAGCCCTCGACGTGGAAGTGGTGCTCGGTGAAGCTCACCGAATCGTAGCCGAGGTCGTCGGCGAGTTTGACCAGCTCGGTCAGCTCCCTCAGCATGCGCTGGTAGAGCTCCGGCCTCGTCGCCGCCATGCCCTGCTCGATCTCGGCGCGCGAGCCGACGCTGGGCAGGCAGAATATCGATGCCTTCATATTTTTTCTTCCCTCAACCCCGCCGCATCACCATCGCCGATCCCGTGCCGGGCATCGCCCAGCCGAGATTGGCCGATAGCTCGGCGTTCCTCACCTGGCGGCAACGGCCTTCGCGATAGTCGTGGGTATGCTGGCGCCTGCCATCGGGCCCGA
>DATJZN010000049.1:0-116737 GCA_035499075.1 Myxococcota bacterium
TACGACCTGCGGCACTCCCACGCGACCCTGCTGCTGCACGAGGGCGTGAACGTGAAGGCGGTCTCGGCTCGTCTCGGCCACGCGTCGGCCGCAATGACGCTCGACCGGTACGCACACGCGCTGCCCGCCGCAGAGGCTCAGGCGGTCGCTGCACTCGACGCCGTGTTCGGTGGCTAGCGGGGTTCTGTTCTGCCACGTTGGCACCACACTGGCACCACGAGGCAAACACCGAATCGTGTAAGTCCTCTCGGGGCGGTCGGATTTGAACCGACGACCTTCTGCTCCCAAAGCAGACGCGCTACCAAGCTGCGCTACGCCCCGGTGTCGCGCAGGCTAGCGAGGAAATCGGGCGCGAGCACCTCGCGCGAGCGCGGCTGCGACGAACGCACCGAAGGGGAGCGCGCCGGCCGAGGGCTCGGGGACGGCGGTCCACGTTCCCGGGACGCTCGTGTTGCTCGCCAGGCGGTTGCCTTGCGAGAAGTCCGTGGCCTGGTCGATCTGGTCGGCGGTGCCGTTGGCGAAGCTGCCCATGATCTCGCCGGACGAGTCGGAGAAGTCGATGCTCCAGCTCACGATGCGCCCGGCCGCGTCGGTGCTCACCCTCGGCAAATCGGAGGTCGAGTTCGCGCTTGCGAACGTCTTCAGGCCGTCCGAGAAGCTCCAGTCACTCAGCGTGAGGACCGCGTTCACGAGGTCCGGCATTGCCGTCATAGCGGTAGACCGCGTCGCTCCTCGCGACGGGGGCGGCGGCGAGGCAGCCGAAGGCGAGCGTGAGTGCGAGTCTGCGCGGCACGCGGCGATGCTACACCCGCTCGTCGTGCAGAATCTCGCGCAGGATGGGCGCGACCTGCCGGATCGCGGCGCCGCGGTGACTGATGGCGGCTTTCTCGTCCTGCGTGAGCTCGGCCATGGTGCGGCCCGGGCACACGTCGGGCAGGAACACCGGGTCGTAGCCGAACCCGCCGGCGCCGCGCGGCGCGAGCGCGATGTGGCCGGCGCATTCGCCGCGCGCGGTGGCGGCGATCTCGCCCGCGGGCGTGGCGACGGCGACGGTGCACACGAAGCGCGCCGTGCGGTCGTCGGCGCGCTCGAGCTCGCGCAAGAGCTTGTCCAGATTCGCGCGGTCGTCGCCGTGCCCGCCCGCGAAGCGCGCGGAGAGCACGCCCGGTCGGCCGCCGAGCGCGTCGCATTCGAGGCCCGAGTCCTCGCCGAGCGCCAGCACGCCCGCGTTCCGCGCCGCGTGGAGCGCCTTCGCGCGCGCGTTCGCTTCGAACGTGGCGCCGGTCTCTTCGAGCTCGCCCACCAGCGGGTGCTGCGCCAGCGTCTCGAGCACCAGGTGTGGAATCGCGAGCAGCGCGCGCAGCTCGCGCAGCTTGGCCTCGTTGCGCGTCGCGACGAGGAGCCGGCTCAACGGCCGAGGGCGCGGGCCTGGTGCGCGGCGAGCTGCGTGATGCCGGACTCGGCCAGGTCGAGCATGCGGTTCAGGATGGCGCGGTCGAACGTGCCGCCCTCGCCCGTGCCCTGCACTTCGACGAGCCGCCCCGAGCCCGTGCGCACCACGTTCATGTCGACCTCGGCGCGCGAGTCCTCCGCGTAGGGCAGATCGAGCAGGATCTCGCCGTCGACCACGCCGACCGAGACGGCCGCCACCGTATCGTGTAGGGGACTCTTCTTCAGCAGGCCGACCTCGACGAGCCGCGCGCACGCGGCCGCCAGCGCCACGTAGCCGCCCGTGACCGCCGCCGTGCGCGTGCCGCCGTCGGCCTGCAGCACGTCGCAGTCGATCACGAGCGCGCGCTCGCCGAGCTGCGTCAGGTCGATCACCGCGCGCAGCGAGCGGCCGATCAGCCGCTGGATCTCCTGCGTGCGGCCCGACAGCTTGCCCTTCTGCGCCTCGCGCTCGCTGCGCGTGTCGGTCGAGCCGGGCAGCATGCTGTACTCGGCCGTGACCCAGCCGCGGCCCGAGCCGCGCAGCCACGCGGGCACGGACTTCTCGAGCGTTGCGGTGCAGAGCACCATCGTGCGGCCCGTGCGGATCAGCGCCGAGCCGGTCGGGTTCTCGACGAAGCCGACCTGGATGTCGACCTCGCGCAGCTCGTCGGGTGCGCGGCCATCGGAGCGCTTCACTTCGGCACGTCTCCACTCACTTGCATCTCGCGATTCTGCCCCATCGCTTCGACGAGCGCCGCCGCGATGGCCTTCGCGAGCGAGCGCTGCGCGTCGGCCTGCGCGAGCCGCTTCGCGTCGCCCGCGTTCGTGACGAAGCCGATCTCGACGAGCGCCGCGGGCATGTTCACGCCGGTGAGCACGACGAATGGCGCCTGCTTCACGCCGCGGCCGCCGCCGGGCAGCTTGGCGAGGCCGCGCTGGATCGTGGCGGCCAGCTCGCTCGACTCGCGCAGGTGCTCGGTGCGGATCAGGTCGCCGAGGATCGAGCCCACCACGTCGCGGCTGTCCGACGCCGTGCCGGCCTGCCCGTACACGTCGTTCTCGGTGAGCGCCACGCGCATCGCCTCGGCGTCGCTCGCGTCCACCGACAGGAAGTAGGTCTCGGCGCCCGCCACCTCGGGCTCGGGCGCCGAGTTCGCGTGGATCGACACGAACAGGCGCCCGTGCGCGCGGTTCGCGATCGCCGTGCGCTCGGGCAGCGGCACGAACACGTCGCGATCGCGGGTGAGCAGCACGGGCAGCTTCCGCGCGCGCAGCTCGGCCGCGAGCTTCTTCGCGACGGCGAGCGTCAGGTCCTTCTCGCGCACGTCGCCGACGCCCAGCGCGCCGAAGTCCTGGCCGCCGTGGCCGGGGTCGACGACGATCGGGCCGAGCGGCGTGTCGTCGTCGCCGGCGCGCGCGCGGGCGGCGAGCGTCAGCACGGCGAGCCCGAGCGCGAGCGCGACCCTCACGCGTGCACCTCGACCACGTGGACGCGCCGCCTCTGCTGCCGCGCCCGCCGGAGCCCGGCCACCGCGAAGAGCGACTCCAAAGTGTGTAGCCCTTCGAGCCGCGCGCGGCCGAGGATCTCGCGCCACAGGTCCGCGGTCATCTCCGCGTCGCCGAGCGCGCGGTGGCGCGCGCGCTCGCGGATCGCCAGATGCGCGATCAGCGCATCCAGCCCGAAGCGCGGCGCGCGCACGAAGCGGCGCGCGGCGAGCACGGAGCACAAGAAGGGCGGCAACGGCTCCGGCCGCTCGTGTCGCCGCCACGCGCGCGCCAGGAAGCCGTGGTCGAAGCGCGCGTTGTGCGCCACGAGCGCGTCGACGCCGTGCACGTCGAGCACGCGCGCGAACGCCGCGAGCGCCGCGCGTTCGTCGGGCGCGCCGCGCACGAGCTCGGCGTGGATTCCCGTGAGCGCGGCGATCCGCCACGGCACCGGCGACGCCACGTCGACGAGCGTCTCGAAGCGCTCCAGCACGGAGCCCGCACGCAGCACCACGAGCCCGAGCTCGAGGATGCGCCCGTCGCGCGGCGACAGGCCCGTCGTCTCGAGATCGACGACCCCGAAGCTCGCGCGCTCGAGCGAGAGCCCGCGCCGCGCGTCGAGCTCGCGCGCGACGTTCGTGCCCAGGCGCGCCGACACCCACGCCGGCAGCGACAGACTGCGCGGCACGCGCAGCCACTCGCGCAGTCCCTCGAGTCCGCTCACCGTCCCCCCGATTCGGACCGTAGCAGGCACCCCCTGGATCCTCTACTTTGCAGAGCCCCAACCCACGCTCGAGTCGGAGTCCCGTGAGAGGCGCTCCCAAGAAAGTCCGCATCCTTCGAGCGCTGATTCGCGATCAGCCGGGGCACCTCGGCAAGCTGGCGCAGGCGCTCGGCGAGGTCGGCGCGAACATCGGCGACATCACGAAGCTGCGCGTAGCGGGCGAGTTCACGCAGCGCGACTTCGAGGTCTACGTCGACGACGACGCGCAGCTCGAGCGCCTGCGCGAACTGGTGGCGAGCCTCGACGGCATCACCATCGAGTCGGTGCGCGATCCGGTGCTCGAGATCCACCGCGCCGGCAAGATCCACATGCGCGCCACCGTGGCGCTCGACCGCATCGGCGACGTGCGAATGGTCTACACGCCCGGCGTGGCCACCGTGTGCAACGAGATCCAGGCGCACCCGGAGCGGGTATGGGACTACACCGCCCTGGGGCGGACCGTGGCCGTCATCACGAACGGCACGGCCGTGCTCGGGCTCGGCAACATCGGCGTGCACGCGGGCCTGCCCGTCATGGAGGGCAAGGCCGTGCTGCTCGACCGGCTGGCCGGCCTGTCGGGCATTCCGATCCTGATTCCCACGCGCGACGTCCGCACGTTCGTCGACACGGTGATCCAGATCGCGCCGTCGTTCGGCGCCATCCAGCTCGAGGACATCGCCGCGCCGGAGTGCTTCGAGATCGAGTCGCGGCTGGTCGACGCGCTGCCCGTTCCCGTCATGCACGACGACCAGCACGGCACCGCCGTGGTCGTGCTCGCCGCGCTGCTCAACGCGACGCGGCTCACGGGAATCGCGCTCGACGACCTGACCGTGGGCGTGGTCGGGCTCGGCGCGGCGGGACTCGGCATCAGCCGGCTCTTGCTTTCGTACGGCGTGAAGGGCGTGGTCGGGACCGACATCAACCACGACGCGCTCCGCCGGCTCGAAGCGCTGCGCGGCGAGACCGGCGATCTGCAGCGCGTGATGGCCGAGGGCCAGGTCGTGGTCGCCACGACGGGCCGGCCGGGGCTCATCACGCCCAACCTGATCCGCCCCGGCCAGATCGTCCTCGCGCTGTCGAACCCGGTGCCCGAGATCGACCCGCAGCTCGCGCGCGATGCGGGCGCGGCCTTCGCCGCGGACGGGCGCTCGGTGAACAACGCGCTCGGCTTCCCGGGGATCTTCCGCGGCGCGCTCGAGGCGCGCGCGCGCAAGATCGACGACTCGATGAAGATCGCGGCGGCGCGCGTGATCGCGCAGTTCGCAGAGGCGGGCGAGCTCGTGCCCAGCATCCTGCACCCCGACGTACACCACGCGGTAGCGGAGGCCGTCGAGGAAGCGGCGCTCGCGTCGGCTGCGGCGCGCGGCGGAGCGGAGCCCACGTGAGCCGCCGGCGGGTCGCCGCCCTGCTCTTCCTGGCCGCGGTCTCCGCGGCGCCGACGCCCGCGAAGAACCCGGCGCCCGCGCCGCTGCCGACGAAGCCCAGCGACACGGCGCCGAAGAAGACCGTCGAGAAGCCGCCCGAGCTGCTCCTCTCGATCGAATCGCCGGCGAACAACCAGGTGATCGGCGATCCCTCCGGCATGGCGTTCATGTCGGGCAAGGCGCTGGCGCTCTACGGCGAGTACCAGACGTTCGACATCGTGTTCGTGGTCGACACGTCCGAGAGCACGGCAGAGCCTTCGGGCGCAGACATCGACGGCAACGGCGTGGTCGGCGAGCGCCGCGGCGCGAAGTACCTGTCGGTGCTCGGGCGCTTCCTGCCGCTGCCGAACTCGGACGAGGGCGACAGCGTGCTCGCGGCCGAGATCGCGGGCTGCCGCGTGCTGCTCTCGCAGCTAGACCCGCGTACGACACGCGTCGGTGTCGTCGCGTTCGCGGGCGACAACGACGCGCTCACGCCCGATGCCTACACCGAGGTGCCGCTCACGACCGACTTCGCGAAGGTCGAGCGCGGCCTCGACGCCATCTACCGCCGCGGCCCGAAGGGCATGACGAACATGGTGTCGGCCGTGAACCTGGCCACCATCGAGCTGCTCGGCACGCAGAGCGCGTACAGCACGAAGCGCGACGGCGCGCGCCGCGTGATCATGTTCCTCACCGACGGCTTCCCGACTCTGCCGCTGGAGAACTCCGAGCTGCAGAACGCCAAGATGGCCATCCAGCAGGCCGTGCGCGCGGCGAAGTTCGACATCCGCATCGACACGTTCGCCATCGGCGAGGAAGCGCTGTCGCAGCCCGTCGTGGTGGTCGAGATGGCGCGCGTGTCGAACGGCGTGTTCACCCCGGTGCGCAACCCGAAGGACCTGCGCGCGGTGTTCGAGGACGTCAGCTTCTCGTCGATCGAGCGGCTCGAGGTGCGCAACAAGACCACGAGCAAGATGGCCGACTACGTGATCCCGAACCCCGACGGCACGTTCTCGGCACTCGTCGGCATGGGCGAGGGCAAGAACACGCTCGAGGTGTACGCGCGCTCCACCGACGGCACCGAGGGCCGCCGCGAGGTCACGGTCAACTTCCTCGCGGGCGCGCAGGCGCAGGAGCTCTCGGCGCGCGAGCTCGCGCAGCGGAACCGCCTGCTCGAGAACCGGCTGCTCGACCTGCAGCGGCGCAACGTCGAGATCCAGGCCGAGGCGAACGAAGACACGCGCAAGGTCCTGCAGGTGCAGATCGAGGAAGAGCGCAAGAAGGCGCAGGAGACCGCGGAGAAGCTGCGCAAGGACGTCGAGATCTCGCCCGACAGAGACAAGGCCGGCGCCGAGAAGAGCGACTCCGGCTCAGGCTCGAACTGACGCGCGCTTCCGCATGAGCTCGCGCCGCTTCTTCATGTAGCGCTCGAACGCCCGCGGGCGCTGCGTGCGCAGGAACGAGAGCAGGTCGTCGTGCGTGCGGAAGTAGTGCTTCCACGCCGACTCGCCGGAGTTCCGCTCGCAGTCGTCGGACGAGAACTCCGAGCACACGAGCGGGCGCGTCTCGTACACCCCGCACGTGCGCGCTTCCGTCAGGTTGCGGCAGCGCGTCTGGAACTCGATGTACCAGTCGCCTTCCCAGTCGATGTACACGCCGACGTTCTCGTGCGTCAGGTACCAGTGCACGTTCTCGTACTCCGCGAACGACTTCGGGTCGTCGATCTGCGTGGCGATGTACGTGCAGCAGTCGCCGCAGCCGGCGCACGGGTGCGCCGTGGGCAGGGCGACCAGCGGGAGCTCGAGGCCGGGCGAGGACGGGCGGGCTCGGCTCAATGGATCTCCGGGTCGGGGCGCGGGCGGCCGAAGAAATCGCGCGGGACCTCGAGCTTGGCGAACTGCTCCACGCGCTCCTGGCGCGCGGCGGCGATCTCGGACCAATGGCTCGTGCCCTCGAGCACGGCGCGAATGCGCTCGGGCACGGTGAGGTGGAACGCGAGCTCGGGCGAATCGAGCACGCCGCGCGTCGCCAGGCGGGCGCCCAGCTCGAGCGAGCAGCGCTGCTCGAGCTCGAGCGCCGCGCGCAGGCCGGGGTCGGCGTCGCCGTCGCCGGGCTGCGCCAGGCGCGCGCCCAGCGCGGCGACTGCCACGTCCGTCCACGCGCGCTCGTCGAGCGGTCCGCGCGCGAGCTCGCCGGCGTCGAGGTCTTCGGGTGCGATCTCGGCGATGCGCCGGAAGAGCGCCGTGCGCGCGTGCTCTGCGCGCGCCACGCGTTGGTCGAGCTGGCGGCCGCGGAGCCGCGCGCTCGTGCGCTCGAAGAGGTCCGCCGCGCGCGCGGTCACGCTCGCTGCGGGCTCGACGAGCTCCGGGTCGGGCGACTCCCCGAGCCGCCGCGCGCGCACCCGCTCCCAGGCGTGCGCGTTCAACGCGATGCGCCCGTAGTGGATCGCGACCCAGCGCGACGGCCGGCCCGACGCGCGCAGCGCGAGCGACTGCCACAGCTCGGCGAGTGCGCGCTCGAGCGGCAGCGCGAGCCGCGACCAGACCGATGCGGTCGCCACGTCGTCGAGCGGTCGGGGCAGCGGCGCGCGCGTCTGTCCGGGGTACACCGGATCGGGCGGCGTCACGGTCGGGTAGGCGGGATCGGGAGGACCGTCGCTGGCGCGGAGCACGGCTAGAGTGCCCGTGCGACCATCAGTCGGCATCGCCGCAAGATAGCTCAGCGCTGCGCGACGGCACCGGCGTGAGTCGACTCCTCGACGCGATAGTGGCGCGCTTCGTCGAACATCTCGATCGGGCTCCAGCGCGGCACCTCGGACAGGTGCACGAGGTGGTTCGTCACCACGCCGGTCGGATCGAGCAGCCACGGGTCGCGGCGGTCGCCGTTCTCGAACCACAGGGTGACCATGTGGTGCTGACCCGTTTCCTTGTCGACCACGATCGAGCGGAAGATCTCGTCCTTCGAGAAGCCGAGCTTTCGCAGCAAGAGGAACGTCATCAGGTCGAGCCCGTCGCAGTCGTCGCCGCCCTGCGCGATGACCTCGGACAGGGTGGCCCAGTGGTCGACCTCGCCGTCCGGAATGTAGTGGCGGCGGCTCTCGTCCTGGATCCACGCGACCGCGTCGGCCGCGATGCGCCGGCGCAGGTTGGTCTCGAAGTCGACGTAGTCGTCGCCGATCTTCGAGCCCGTCGGGACGTGATCCGCGATGGCGAGCTGGTCGAGCTGATTGCGCGACTGCCAGTTCTTGATCTTCGCGTTCCACGGATCTTCGCGAGGCGACTCCACGAAGAAGTCGAGCGAGACCGGGGGCAGGAAGGCGGCATTCTGGGCACACGAGAGAAACGCCAGGCCGAGGACGGCGATGGCAAACCCGAGGCTGCGCAAGCCGAGACTCCTGTGCTGTCGCGATGCGATCGCGGCCGCCCCTCCACTTGTGCGGATCGGAGGGGCCAGGAGCCCACTTGAGTGAGCGGACCCGTGCGCGAGTGACTCAGAAGTACACGTCGCCCCGGAAGAACCAGAGCGGCGCGAGCCCGCCGTACTCGCCACTGCCGTGGTTGCCTCCGAACAGCTGTACGCCAACGGAGACATCGACGTTGCTTCGCGCCGACCATGTGACGCTCGGCACCAGCGCCTCGCTCGGGCCGTTCCAGTCGTGGATCCAGAGCAGGTCCGCGCGCAGGAGCGGCGTCACGTCGTAGCCGAGCTGGAAGCCGGTCTGGTTGCGCACGAACGTGACCAGCTGCGGGAGCGGCGAGAAGAGCGCAAAGGTGCGCTCGAGGCCGACCTGGACGGTCTCGCCGAGCGCCTGGTTGACACTCACATGTGCCACCACGTTCTGGTTGTAGAAGTGCTCGACCAGCCCGTACAGGCCGTTCCCGAGCGGGAACGTGTAGTCGAGCGACAGCACCGCCTGCAGCGTCTGCTTGCCGTCCTGGTGCCAGGTCTCGGTGACTTCGCCGCGCAGCGCGGCGTCGAGCAGGTTGGTGGCGAAGTCGGCGCCCAGCAGGTAGTCGCGGTCGATCTTCGCCACCATGATCGCCGCGTCGAGCTGGCGCCGGCCGAGCTCGAGCCGCAGCGCGCTGCGCGGGTGGTGGTCGTGGCGTTCGGGCGCCACGATCGCCTCGGCCCAGAGCCCGTCCGCGATGCGCGCCCGCGCGAGCAGCGAGTCGACCCCGACCCGCTGGTCGGCTTCCACCGCGAGCGGCGGAATGAAGTTGAAGATGTCGCTCGGCGTCCAGAGCCGCCCGCGGCCCAGCGCGATGCGCTGCCGCCCGAGCGTGACGTCGAAGTCGTCGTCCTCGTAGCGCACCCAGCCGCGGTACAAGAGGTGCCGCCAGGTCGCGTCGTCCGAATCGACGAGCGTCTGGTCGAGGTCCAGGAACGTGGGCGAGCCGAGCTGCTCCGCGGCGCGGAAGGCGAGTGAGTCGCGCCCGTTGCCCAGATACAGCTCGTTGTCGTACGTGAGCTGTCCGGACCAGTGGTCACCGTAGCGCGCCTGCAGGTCCAGGCGCAGGCGCGTGGTCGAGAACAGGCTCGAAGAAAGCCCGGTCGAGAAGGCCTTGTCCGGCGGAGGGAACACGTCCTCGGCGTCGAGCGCGCGCGTGTAGGTCAGGATCTCGCGCACGGTCGGCGTGAAGTCGAGCTTCCAGTCGCCGTAGTCGAGCTCGACTGCGCCTGCGGGCAGCGCCCCGAGCGCGAGCGCGAGGCCCAGCGCGCGGGCCCGGCGCGTCAAGGCGCGCGCCGTTCGTCGCTCGCGATCCTCCCGTCGACCAGCCGGATCACGCGCCGCGCGCGCTCCATCACGCGGGGATCGTGCGTGCTGAACAGGAACGTGACGCCGCGCTCGCGGTTCAGGCCCTCCATCAGGTTCAGCAGGTCTTCGGCCGTCTTCGAGTCCAGGTTCGCGGTCGGCTCGTCCGCGAGCACGATCTCGGGCTCGGACGCGATCGCGCGCGCGATCGCCACGCGCTGCTGCTGCCCGCCGCTCATCTCGTTGGGCCGCTTGTCGACGAGCTCGCCCAGGCCGAGCTCCTCCAAGCAGCGGCGCGCGCGGGCCCGGCGTTCGGCGTGCGGCACCTGCTGCAGCAGGAGCACGAACTCCACGTTCTCGAGCGCCGACAGCACGGGCACCAGGTTGTAGGCCTGGAACACGAAGCCGAGCTTGTGCAGCCGCAGCGCCGAGCGCTCGGACTCGCTCATCTCCGTGGTGTCGCGGCCCGACACGAACACGCGCCCGCTCGTCGGCGAGTCGAGGGTGCCCAGCAGGTTGAGCAGCGTCGTCTTGCCCGAGCCCGAGGGGCCCGACAGCGCCGAAAACTCGCGCGGCTCGACGGCGAAGTCGACGTCGCGGAGCGCGACCGTCTCGATCGCTGCCGCGCGATATACCTTCGAGACCTTCCGCGCTTCGAGCACCGGCTCGCCCACGCCGCCCTCCCCTACGTGTGCCGCACCGCCTCGGCCGGGCGCAGCCGCGCAGCCTTCACCGCGGGCCAGATCGCGGCGAGGAATGCGGTGGCCACCGCGAGCGCGAGCGGCGAGACCCAATCCGAGGCCTCGAGCCTCGGGTACACGCGCGGGCCGACGCTGAGCGCACCCGCGCCGGCGAACGCGTCACCCGACACTCCGTAGTGTTCCAACAGCTTCACGAAGGCCACGCCGAGGCCGACGCCGAGCAGCGCGCCGCCCACGGTGAGGAAGCAGGACTCGAGGAGCACGAGCGCGATGAGACGCCGCGCCGGCAGGCCCAGCGAGCGCAGCACCCCGAACTCGCGAATGCGCTCGAACACCGACATGAGGAGCGCGTTCGCGATGCCGAACGCCATGCCCGCGAACACGGTCGCGTAGGCGACCCAGCCCGTGCTCGACATCAGGTCGATGAGCGACGCGAGCCGCGGCTCGCGCTCCTGCCAGGTCTGGATCTCGAGGGCCTCCCCGCCCGCCAGGCGCGGGAGCTCCGCCTTCGCGAACGCGTCGAGCTCGCCGAGCCGGCGCGGGTCGTCGAGGGAGATGGCGATCTCGTGCACGCGATCGCCCACGCCGAGCAGCTTCTGCGCGGCCTCGGTGCGCAGGAAGACCGTACTCTTGTCGAAGTCGGGCGACGCGGTGCGGAACAGCCCCGAGACGCGGAACGCGCCCAGGCCCGACTCGCCGGGGGCGTGCAGCACGATCTTCTCGCCGAGCCCCACCTTCAGCTGCTCCGCGAGCTCGGCGCCGAGCAGCGCGCCCGGCAGCCCACGTGCGACACCATCCGGTGTCGCCACCGGAAAGCCGCCCGCCACGATCGCGCCGCCGACGGCGGAGACGCGCGCTTCGCGCTGCGGCTCCACGCCCACGAGCGCCACGTGCGCGCTCTGCCGCGCGCTCTGCGCCAGCCCGTCGCCGAGCACGCGCGGCGAGGCGTGCGCGCCCGGGAAGCGCTCGACCGCGTCGGCCACGGCACGGCCGCCGCCGCCGAGGCTGCGCCCGACGTCGGGGTCGAGCTGGTAGCCGTCGGCGTGCACCGCGAGCAGCGCGAGCCGCGTCGCCACGGCGGTGTCGACGACCTGCCGCAGGATCCCGTGGCCCCACGCGATCAGGGTGAGCGACGCGAACAACCCGACGCTGATCGCAGACAGCACCACGGCGCTGCGCCGCCAGCCGCGCCACAGGTTCCGCCAGGCGATCCGCACGAGCGCCGACACGTCACGTCTCGCGCAGCGCGTCGACGGGCCGCGAGCGGCCCGCGCGGAGCGCGGGCAGGAACGCCGCGACGAGACCGACGGCAACCAACACGAGCGGCAGCGCCACGAGCGCCGACCGCGAGAGCGCGAACTCGAGCACCGGCTCGAGCCCGAACACCGCGAGCGACGCGCGCATCTCCGCACCCGTGAGCGGAATCGCGTGGCGCTCGAGGAACAACACGAGCGGAATGCCGAGCCCGAAGCCGAGCCCGATGCCGAGCAGCGACAGCATCAGCGACTCCGCCACGACCAGCCCGCAGATCGCGCGCGGGCGCATGCCGACGGCGCGCAGCACTCCGAACTCGCGCACGCGTTCGAACACCGACATCAGGATGGTGTTGAGCAGCCCGAACGCGACCACGATCAGGAGCAGCCCGTTCTTCAGCCAGTCGCCGATGTCCTTGATGCGGAAGAACTGCACGAGCTCGGGCACGAGCTGCGGCCAGCCGAGCACCTCGTAGCGGTCGGCCGGGAACGCGGCGGCGAGACTCGCCTCGATCTGCGTCTGCGCGCGGGGCTCGGGCGCGAACACCGCCACGTGCGAGAGCCCCCCGCCCACGCCGAGGAAGTCCTGCAGCTCGGCCAGGTCGACGATCGCGGCGAAGCCGTCGAGCTCGCTCGCACCCAGGTGGAACTCGCCGACGACGTGGAAGCGGTCGGCGGTCTGCGAGCCGAAAGCGTCGGCCGACACCACGATCACGGTGTCGCCGAGCTTCGCGCCGAGGTTCCGCGCGAGCTGGTCGCCGAGCGCGATCTCGCGCACGCCGCCGCGCGCCGGCGCGCGCCCCTCGCGCATTCCGCGCAAGAGACGCGACAGCTTGGACTCGCGCGCGGCGTCGATCCCGAGCAGCTGCACGCCGCGCCCCGTCGCGCGGTCCGCGTCCGCCGACGCGAGCCCGAACGCCTCGAGCCGCGGCGCCCAGCCCTCTGCACCCGGCAGCCCGTCGAGCGCCGCGCGCTGCGCGTCGGAGAGCACGAGCGCGTCGTCGAGCGAGCGCGTGTCGCGGTAGCCGCGCGCACTCACCTGGAAGTGACCGGGGTACAGCTCCACTGCGTTCGCGATCCAGCGCTTCTGGCTGCCCGCCGACACCGCGAGGTTCAGGATCATGAGCAGGGTCGCGAAGACCGCGGCGGCCAGCGTGAGCGCGGTGCGCCGCCGGCTGCGTCCGAGGTTCCGCCAGGCGAGCTGGAGCAACAACATCAGCGCGCCGCCTCCGACTTGCGCAGGTTCGACTGCGTGAAGATGTCGTCCGCGAGCACCTGGTCGAGCTTCACCTCTTCGAGCGTGACGCGCGTCGAGTGGCCCGGCTTGTCCATCGGCACCATCTCCCATGCGTGGGGAAGCGGGCGTCCCTGCACCTCGTGGATGTCGCTGAAGCGGAGCGTCCGCAGCGGCTCGAAGTGGCCGGGCTGCGGCTCGTCGTAGTACGTGTAGAGCAGCGGCGCGTAGCGGGCCTTCTCGATCCAGAGCTCGACCTTCGCCCACACCACCGGCGCCTCGGGCTTCGGGCGCAGCTCGAGCTGGTAGGCAGGGACGCCTTCGAGCTCCTGCCCCGCCAGCAACACGGGCACGTAGTCCTTCTCGAGCGACGACTCGCGCGCGAGGTCGTCGTTCGTGAAGTCGCTGCCCATCCACGACTGCAGCATCATCGACGGCGGAATGCGCATGGCTCGCTCGACACGCGGCAGCCAGGTCCAGAACGCGTCGTGGTCGCGCAGGAACGCGGTGCCCTTGTCCTTCTCGGGCTCGAGCACGCGCACGAAGCTGCGGTCGTGCGGGCGGTCGTCCCAGGTGCGCACCACGAGCTCGCGCGACCAGCGCGGCGTGGTGATCGCCATCCGCAGCTTCATCTCGGCGGTATTGCCGCGCAGCGCGTCTTCGGCGCGGCGCACGATCTCGGCCGCGTCGGGGGCGTCCGCGCGCGCAACGCCCGCGAGCCACAGCGCGGCCGCGAGCACTACACAGATTCGTGTCATGTGTGCAACCCGCGCCAGAGGAGTTCCTCGGCGGTACGCCAGGCGGAGCGCAGCTCGAGCTCCGGCTGCGTGATGCGAATGAGCGACAGTCCCGCGATCATGCTGCCGATCACGAGCGCGATGTCCTGTGCGTCCGCCGCGCGCAGCTCGCCGGCGGCGACACCGCGCGCGAGCTGTTCCTGCACGACCGCGTTCCACGTCTTCTGCTTGCGCTCCGAGCGTGCGTGGATGCCGGGATCACGCGCGCTCTGCGACATGTACTCGAGCGAGACCTTCACGAACGGCAGCTGCGACTCGATGTAGTCCGGCACGCGCGCGAAGAGCTCGCGCAGCGCGCTCTTCCAGTCGGGCGCCGCGGCCACGGTCTCCGCCAGAGACTCGACGGGCTCCTGCGCGCGGTCGACCAGCGCGAGGAAGAGCTCCCGCTTGCCCGCGAAGTGCCAGTAGATCGCGCCCTTCGAGAGGCCCGCGCGGTCGGCGATCGCGTCGATCGAGGTCTCGTGGTAGCCGGCTTCCGTGAAGCACGCGAGCGCCGCGTCGAGGATCTCGCCCCGGCTCACCTCGGGCTGTCGACGGGTCGCGCGCCGTGTCGGCATCGCTCCTCCCACGGTCCGTACCGACTAGTCGGTATGGTAGGCGGCGGACGCGCGCCTGCGCAAGTCGAACCGCTCAAACCATGGGAATCCCTGGCGATTCCTAGGGCGGGACGAGCTCGGCGGAGTTGCTCTTCTGCGCGTCGCTCTTCGCGGGCTCGGCCGGGGGCTTCGCCTCGGCGCCCGGCTCCGTCTTCTCGGCCTTCCCGTCGTTCTTGCCCTCTTCCTTCGGTGCGTGCGTGTCGAGGAGCGCGACGATGCTGATGTCGTGGCGGTCCATCGCCAGGCTGCGCGCGGTCACGCCGCCGCGCCCGCGCACGTCGGTGCGCACGCCCTTGTCGAGCAGGAACGCGACGACGTCGGCATGACCGTTCGACGCCGCGAGCATGAGTGGCGTGTAGCCGCGCTCGTCGCGGTTGTCGCGATCCGCGCCCTTGTCGACGAGCATCGCGACGAAGCGCACGTAGCCGCCCGCCGCGGCGAAGCCGAGCGCACACATGCCGTCGCGATCACGCGAGTTCAGCTCCGCGCCGACCTGGATGAGCCCGAGGCCGATGTCGACGTGGTCGCCGTTCGCCGCCGCCATGAGCGGGGTCGCGCCGAGGTCGTTCGGACCGTTCGGCGACGCGCCGTGCTTGATGAGCTCGACCGCGACGTCGGTGTGCCCGTTGAGCGACGCGTGCAGGAGCGGCGACCAGCCCCGGAAGTCGTGCGAGTTCGCGGAGACGCCCTTCTCGAGGAGCTTCTTCACGCCGGGCAGATCCCCGTCCTTCGCGGCCTTCACGAGCGCGGCCTCGTCGCGCAGCCCCGCGCGAGCCGGGTCGGTCGAGCTCGACAGCTTGGCCCACGCCTCGGCGCCCGCCTGATCGATCAAGCCCAGCACGTTGCGCTTGTCGTGCTCGTACGCCTCGGTCATCGCCGTGTGGCCCTTGGCATCGCGCGCCAGCGGATCTGCGCCCAGCCGCAGCAACGTGCGCACCGCTTCGAGGAAGCCGCCGCGCGCCGCGAACATGAGCGGCGTCTGGCCGGCGCCGTTGGCCGTGTTCGGATCGCCGCCGTGCCGCGCGAGCGCGTTCAGGATCTCGGGCGAGCCACCCATCGCCGCGCGGATCATCGCGGTCTGGCCCTCGCGGTCGGCGAGCTTCGCGTCCGCGCCGGCGTCGAGGAGCGTGACGACCAGGTCGTCGTCGCCGCGCCGCGCCGCATGCAGGAGCGCGGTCTCCCCGTTGGACGCTCCCGCATTGCAGTCGGCGCCCTTCGCCAGGAGCTTCTTCGCGATCGCCGTCTGGCCCGAGCTCGCGGCCTGGATGAGCGCCGTGCGGCCCGAGGGGTCGCGCAGGTTCACGTTGGCGCCGTGCTCGAGGAGCAAGTCGACCATCGCGGTGTCGCCTTTCACGACGGCGTACATGAGCGGCGTCTGGCCGTTGCGGCTGGCCGCATCGACGTCGGCCCGGCGCTCGGCGAGCTTCTGCACGGCGGCGAGTTGCCCCTGCGCGACGGCGTTGCGGAGCGCGGTCGCGCCGCCGTCGTCGTGCAGCTCGATCTGCGCGCCCGCGTCGAGCAGGACGTCGAGCGTCGAGACGCGTCCCGCCTGCGCGGCGAGCATGAGCGCCGTCCGGCCGTCGCCGTCGCGCGCGTCGATGCTCGCCCCGTTCTTCAGCTCCGCGATCACGGTCGCGTCGTTGCCGCGCTCCGCGGCGATCATCATGTCGGTGCGCTTGCCGCGCGTGCCGCCGCGCGCGGCGTGCGGCGTCTTCTCGGCCTCTTCGAGCGTCGAGGCGATGCGCTGGAAGCCGCCTGCGTTCGCGTAGTCGCGCGCGGTCTTGTTGGACGCGCTCTTCCTGGTCGGGTCGGCGCCCGCGTCGATGAGCAGCTTCACGATCTCGAGGTTCCCCGCGGCCGCGGCGCCCATGAGCGGCGTCTGCTTCTCGGCACCGTACGGCGCCTCGACGCCCGAATGGTGCGCAATCAAGAGCCGCAGGATCTTCACGTAGCCGCGCGTGGCCGCGTGCGTCAGCGCGGTGGCGCCCTCGTGGTCCGTCGCATCGACGTCGGCGCCTGCGCTCAAGAGCTCCTGCGCCGCCTCCACGTGATTCTGGCCCGCGGCGACCATGAGCGCGGTGTGGCCCTCGTCGTCGGCTGCGTCGACCTCCGCGCCGTCGGCAATGAGCGTCTTCACGTAGCGGTGCAGACCGAGCGACGCCGCGAGCATGAGCGGCGTGCGCTGGTGCGCGTCGCGCGACTCGACCTCCTGCTTCGAGAAGATCGGCCCCGAGCGCACCGACGCGAACACGCGCGCGACGTCCTCGTGGCCCTCCTCGAGCGCGAGCACGATGGCCTGCATGCCCTGCGCGTTCGCCCTGCGCGGGTCGCCGCCGGCGTCCATGAGGCGGAGCGCGATCTCGGCGTCGCCTTTCCGCGCGACGGCGTGCATGGCCGTCTCACCGCCCGTGCCGGCCTGGTTCGCGTCGGCGCCGGCGTGCAGGAACGCGTCGACCAGATCGCGGTCGCTGTTGCGAACCGCGAAGATCAGCGGCGTGGCGCCGTCGGCGCCCGCGGCGTTGACGTTCGCGTGGGCCTCGATGAGCTGCTTCACCACATTGGTGCGACTCTTCTTCGCGGCGATGACCAGCGCCGTCGAGCCGTCGCGCCTACGCACTTCTGTGTCGGCCTTCTTGGCGAGGAGCTCCTTGGTGACGTCGTCGTGACCTTCCAGCGCAGAGATGATGAGCGCCGTCTCGCCGTTCCGGTCGGTCGAGTTCGGGTTCGCGCCCGCCTCGAGCAGCGCGCGCACCACGCCGGCGTTGCCGCGCGCGGCGGCGCGCATGAGCGGGGTCGCGCCCGATTGATCCGGCGCATCGACGGCGGCGCCAGCGGCGAGCAGCGCCTCGGTGAGGTGCGGATCTTCCTGCGCCGCGGCGAGCGCGAGCGGCGAATCGCCGCGTGCGCTCTTCGCGTTCGCATTCGCGCCGTTCTTGAGCAAGAGCTGCACGGCGTCCAGGCGGGCCGCGGCCGAGGCGTACATCAGCGCCGTCCAGCCGTCGCGGTCCGGCAGCTCGACGGGCACGCCGCGCGCGAGGATCCGGCCCAGCTCCGGCAGATCGCCGGCGCGCGCCGCGCGGTCGAGCAGCTCGACGTCGGAGTCGCCCAGCGCCTTGGGGTCTTTCGCGTCCGCTGCGCGCGAAACGAGCGGCAGAGCGGCGAGCGCGAACAGCAGGGCTGCGAGCGTGATGCGGCGCATTTGCGTTCCGTATCGGAAGCTGGAGGTGGCGGCAGCGGCCCGCGCCGGCGCGCGGGCGAGCGCACAGCCTAACAAAGGCCTAGCGCGAGCCCAGCGACTGCGACACGGCCTCGCCCACCTGGCGCGTCGCGGCGGCCAGCGCGTCGCCCAGCGCCGCCGCGATCGCCTCGGGCGAGTCGCCTTGGATCGGGCGCGCCACCTCGAACGCGCGGTCGAGGAGCACGTCGCGCTTCGCGTCGACGAGCTGCACGTCGAGCGACACGACCGCCTCGTGCGCCGGTGCCAGACGCTCGTCGAACGACTCCAGGCTGGCCTCGAGCGCCGGCGCCACCGCCGAAGTGGTGGGCTGGAAGCCGCGGCGCTCGTAGAGCTCCGTCTCGAGCGCGTCCTGCGCATAGCGCGACGGCGACTCCGTCCAGCGGTACAGGTCGTAGAAGCCGATCTCGACCCCGCGCCGCCATACCATGCGTGCGCGCAGGTAGGCCGCGGCGCGCACGCGCCGCAGGCGCAGGACCGGACCGTCGGCGGAGTGCGCGGTCGCCGCCGGCTCCGGATCCCCCGCGCCCGGCGTGAAGTAGCGCGGCTCGGCGGGCGGCTTCGGCAGCAGACAGCCGCACGCGAGACACGCGAGCGCGAGCGCGAGCGCGAGGCGAAGTCTCACGGAACCGGGCCCCTCGTGCTCGTGACCGGCGCGCGCCCCCGCACGATCGACGCCGGATCGCGTTCGAGGTAGTCGGTGAGCGCGCGGATGGAGTCGAGTGTCTCCTGCAGGGCCGCGAGTGAGTCGCGCGCGTCGTCGGCGGTCGCCGACACGTCGCTCGAGAAGCCCATGACGGAAGCGGACGCGTTGCGCAGCGCGGTCGTGGTCTCGGCGATCTTCGCGCCGTGCACCTCCTGCTCGAGCACGGCCGCCGTGCGCTCGAACTGCGCGCCCGTGCGCTCGTACTGGTCGAGGACGCGCACCACCACGCCATCGTCCGCGAGCAGCGGCTTCACGGAGTCCTTGATCTCCTCCACCGAGTCCGCGAGCCGCTGCAGGGTCTGGCTCGCGCGCATCGTCAGCTCGGGCAGCTGCATGCCGACGTCCACCGCCGCCTCCTCTATGCTCTTGAGCGTCGACGGCGTCGATGGCAGGTAGTTCGGCCCGGGATCGAACGGCAGCTTCTCGACGGGGAAGCGCTTGGCGTCGAAGAAGTCGATCTGCAGGAACTTCACGCCGGTGATGCCGGTCGACGTGAGCTGGATGCGCAGCACGCGGCCCTCGGTGGGGCCCTCGCTCGGACGGAAGCTGCCGCCGCTCTGCGCCAGGCCCAGCCGGCGCAGCACGTTCTCGTACACGAGGCTCGTCACGCGCACGTGGCGCAGATCGGACGCGACCGAGATCTCGTGCACGGTGCCGACCGACACGCCGCGGAACTTGATGGGCGAGCCGACCTCGAGCCCCTGCACCGACTCGTCGAAGTACGTCGTGACCGTCTCCGTGCGGCGGTTCCAGTTCGCGGCGCCGAGCCAGATCAGCACCCCCAAGCCGAGCAAGACCCCGCCCAGCACGAATGCTCCGAGCTTCCAGTAGTTCGTCGGGTTCATGGGTGCGCTTCGCCTCCCGAAGGCCTGCGGTTGAAGAAAGCGGACACACGCGGGTCGAGGCTCTCCGCGCGCAGCTGGCGCGGGTCGCCGAGCGCGATGGCGCCCTTCGCCGCGGTGTCGAGCAGGATGCAGCGCCGGGCGATCGCGAAGATGCTCGGCAGCTCGTGAGTCACCACGACGAGCGTCGTGCCGAGCCCGCGGTTGAGCGTGAGCAGCAGATCGTCGAGCTCGGCCGACGTGATGGGGTCGAGCCCGGCGCTCGGCTCGTCCAGGTAGACGAGCGACGGCTCGAGCGCGAGCGCGCGCGCGATGCCCGCGCGCTTCTTCATCCCGCCGGAGAGCTCGTCGGGCATGTGGTTCTCGAAGCCGCCGAGCCCCACCAGCCGCAGCTTGCTGTGCACCACGGCGTCGATCTCGTGCGGCTTCAGGTCCGTCCACGAGGCCAGCGGCAGCGCGACGTTCTCGCCGAGCGTCATGGAGCCGAGCAGCGCGCCCGACTGGAACAGCACGCCGGCCGTGGGCGCGCCGCCGTCGAGCTTCGGCTTCGCGCCGTCGACCTCGATCTCGCCACGGATGGGCTCGGCCAGCCCGATCAGATGGCGCAACAGCGTCGACTTGCCGCTGCCGCTGCCGCCGAGGATGGCGAAGATCTCGCCGCGGCGGATCTCGAAGTCGAGGTTCTCCAGGATCGGCACGCCGTCATAGCCGACCGCGAGATCCGACACGCGAATGTGTAGCTCAGACGTCCCAGGCATTGAACAGCACCGTGAAGGCGGAGTCGATCACCACCAGGAAGAACAAGGTCGAGACCACGGCCGAGGTCGTGGAGCGCCCGACGCCCTCCGCGCCGCCGCGCGTCGCGAGGCCCCACTGGCACGCGATCATCCCGATCGCGGAGCCGAACGCCACCGACTTCGAGAGCCCCGTGAGGACGTGCGCCAGCGTCAGCGCCCGCCGGGTCTCCTGCATGTAGGCCGAGAACGTGAGGTCGAGCCCGACCACGCCCACGAACGCGCCGCCGAGCACCGCGACGAGGTCCCCGAGCAGCGTGAGCAGCGGCACCATCGCGGTCAGCGCGAGCACGCGCGGCAGCACCAGGTAGCGGAACGGGTCGAGCCCCATCGTGCGCAGCGCGTCGACCTCTTCCGACACGCGCATGGTGCCGAGCTCGGCGGCGAATGCGGCGCCCGAGCGCCCGGACGCCACGATCGCGACCATGAGCGGGCCGAGCTCGCGAGTCACTCCGATCGCGATGCCGTCCGCCACGAAGATGTCGGCGCCGTACTTGTGCAGCGTGATCGCGCCCTGGAATGCGCTCACCATGCCGACCAGGAAGCTGATGAGCGACACGATCGGCAGCGCGTCGGCGCCCGTCCGCTCCATCACCTGCGTCACCACGGGCCACGGCACCGTGCGCGGCTCGCGCACCGCGGCGACCGCGGCCGCGAGCGTCTGCCCCGTGAAGTCGAGCACCTGGCGCGCGAACGCGACTCCGCGCGCCGTGGCCTCGCCGATCTGCGACACGATGCCGGGCGGCGCGCTGCGCCCGCGCGGCGGGCCGCCGCGCGGGCGAGCTTCGACCAGCTCGAGGATCGCGCGCACGCGGCCCGAGGCGCCGCCGAGCTCCACGGCTGCGCCGGCGTGCCGCAGGTCGTCGCACAGCTCGAGCAGCACGGCCGCGCTGGCCGCGTCGAGCGCCTCCAGGCGCTCCAGCCCGACGCGCACGCGTGCCGGCGAGTCGTCCAGCAGCGCACGCATCCGTCTCACGGCCGCGTGCGCGCAACGCACCGACAGCCGGCCCGACAGCTCGAGGTCGGCGCGATCGCCCTTTCGATCGGCTCGCTCGACGTTCCAGCCGGTCGCGTCTGCCGGGAGCGAAGCTGCGGAGAGATTCGCCGTCAGTACCTCTTCTCCGCGGCGAAGGCTGCCCAGTCGGCCGACGAGCGTCAAGCCGGGCGCGCTGCAGCGCCGCGCCGTTCCCGGTAGCATGGCAGCCGACTGCAGGAGGAGAGCGCGTTGTCGGAGCGAGTCAAGCTCGAGTTTCGGGACGGTGTCGCGGACGTGCGGATGTGTCGCGCGGACAAGATGAATGCGATCGACAGCGCGATGTTCAGCGCGCTCGGCGACGCGGGCCGCGCGCTCGCCGCGGACAAGAGCGTGCGCGCGGTGGTGCTGTCGGGCGAAGGCCGCGCCTTCTGCGCGGGGCTCGACATGGAGAGCTTCGCCGCGATGGCCGGTCCGCGCAGCGGCGGCAACGCCGACCCGAAGCTGTTCGAGCGCTCGACGAGCGGTGCGAACCGCGCGCAGCTCGCGGCGTGGATCTGGCAGGAGCTGCCCGTGCCGGTGATCGCCGCGGTGCACGGCGTCGCGTACGGCGGCGGGCTGCAGATCGCGCTGGGTGCCGACATCCGCATCGTCGCGCCCGACACGCGCCTGTCCGTCATGGAGGTGAAGTGGGGTCTCGTGCCCGACATGTCGGGCACGCAGACGCTGCGCCGGCTGGTGCGCCAGGACGTCGCCAAGGAGCTCACCTTCACGGGCCGCGTGATCTCGGGCGAGGAAGCGGTGTCGCTGGGCCTGGCGACGCGCACGTCGGCGAAGCCGCGCGAGGACGCGCTCGCGCTCGCAGCGGAGATCGCGGGCAAGAGCCCCGACGCGGTGCGCGCGGCGAAGAAGCTCTTGCAAGAGGCGTGGCAGGGCACGGTGGCCGAGGGCCTGCAGCTCGAGGAGGCCCTGCAGCGCAGCTTGATCGGCAAGCCCAACCAGCTGGAGGCCGTGAAGGCGAACTTCGAGAAGCGCGCGCCGAAGTTCGCCGACTAGCTAGCGCAGCCCGGACTCCTCGGCACGATGGTCGAGGTAGGCGCGCAGCTTCGCGACGTCGTCGTCCTTGAGCACGTCGGCGAAGGCGGGCATGCCGTTGGCCTTGAGTGCGCCCTTCAGCACGATCTCGGCCAGCGCGGTGCGCGTCTCGGGCGAGAGCTTGCGCAGGTCCTTCATGCCGACCATCGCCACGGCGGCGGCGCCGTGACACGCGCTGCAGTACTTGTGGTACGTGCGCTCGCCGTCGTAGACCTCGCCCGGCGCGGTGATGCGGTCGAGCACCGTCTGCACGGCCGGCGCTTCGCCGCTCGAGAGCGCGAACGTGAGGAGCCGCCCCTTGCCGTCGCCGCCCGCGCCGCGCGCGGCCTCGCCGCCCGCCAGGCCGAACGCGCCGCCCCAGCCGGCGAGCACGGACACGTACTGCTTGCCGTCCAGCACGTAGGTCACGGGCCCGGCCATCACGCCCGTGCCCGCGTGGTCCTCCCACAGCGGCGCACCGTCGGTCGAGCGGTACGCGACGAAGCGGCCGTCGGCCGTGCCCTCGAACACCAGGTTCCCGCCCGTCGACAGCACGCCGCCGTTCCACGGAAGTGCGTAGGGGTGGCGCCAGACTTCCTTCTGACTCACCGGGTCCCAAGCCACGAGCGCGCCCGACGCCGAGTCGGGGTCGAGCAGGCTCTGCACGTTGAAGTCGATGCCCGTGTTCCAGCGGCCGGGCTGCAGCTTGAAGTCGTCCTCGTTGCGGTACACGCCGAGGATCTCCTGCGTGGGGATGTACACGAGCCCCGTCTTCGGCGAGAACGACATGGGCTGCCAGTTGTGCCCGCCGAACGGCGAGGGGCGCACGAGCGCGAGCCCGTCGCGGTAGTCCTGCCCGCCGACCTCGATGGGCCGGCCCGTCGAGCGGTCGATGCCGGCCGCCCACGTGACGCCCACGTACTTCTCGGCGGAGAGGAGCTCGCCCGTCTTGCGGTCGAGCACGTAGAAGAAGCCGTTCTTCGGCGCCTGCATGAGCACGGCGCGCGTGCGCCCGCCGAGCTTCAAGTCGGCGAGGATCATGTGCTGCGTCGCGGTGAAGTCCCAGCCGTCGCCCGGCGTGGTCTGGTAGTGCCAGACGATCTCGCCCGTGCCCGGATCGAGCGCGAGGATCGACGACAGGAACAAGTCGTCGCCGCCGTCGGGGCTGCGCTGCTTGCGCGACCACGGCGAGCCGTTGCCGGTGCCCACGTACAGGAGCTTCAGCTCGGGGTCGTACGCGAACGAGTCCCAGGCCGTGCCGCCGCCGCCCGCCTGCCACCACTCGCCCGTCCAAGTCTTCGCGGCCGCCTCGAGCGCCTTCGACTCCTGCGGCTTGGCGGGATCGCCGGGCACGGTGTACGTGCGCCAGGCCAGCTTGCCCGAGTCCGCTTCGTAGGCCGACACATATCCGCGTACGCCGAACTCGGCGCCGCCGTTGCCGATGATCACCTTGCCGTCGACGACGCGCGGGGCGCCCGTGATGGTGTACGGCTGCGTCTGGTCGATCGTCCACGTCGACCACTTCGGCGTGCCGGTCTTCTCGTCGAGCGCGACGAGCCGACCGTCCAGCACGCCCACGTACACGCGCCCCTGATACAGCGCGACGCCGCGGTTCACGACGTCGCAGCACGCCTTCGCGGCGACGAGCTTGTCGACCTCGGGGTCCCACCTCCACAGCTGGCGGCCCGTGCGCGCGTCGACGGCGAACACGACGCTCCACGAGCCCGTGAAGAAGAGCACGCCGTCGTGGACGAGCGGCGTCGCCTCGTGGCCGCGCGCGAGCCCGGTCTCGAACGTCCACACGCGGTGCAGGCGCGACACGTTCTCGGCCGTGATCTGGTCGAGCGGGCTGTAGCGCTGCTCGCCGTAGGTGCGGCCGGTGGTGAGCCACTCCGCGGGATCGGCGTCGGCGCGGCGCAGCTTCGCGTCGTCGACGTCGCCCGGGCTCGGCGCCGCGGCTTCGGCCGGCGCGGCCGCCGCCGGCTCGCCGGCGCGCTCTTCCCGGCCGCGGCTGCACGCGAGCGCGAGCGCCGCCGCGCAACACACCGCCGCGCCGAGCGCTCGCCCCCGCATGAATCCCCCCCGCGAACGGTCTCCCGCTAGGCCAGGAGACGCGCCAAGATCTCGCGCAGCCGCGCCGGATCGGCCTTGCCGCCCGTCGCCTTCATCACCTGGCCGACGAAGAAGTTCAAAAGCTTGGTCTCGCCGCCGCGGTACTTGGCGACCTGCGCCGCGTTGGCCGCGACGACGTCGCGCGCGTGGCGCTCGAGCTCGCCCGCGTCGGACACCGCCTCGAGCCCGCGCGCACGCACGATCGCCTCGGCGCGCCCGCCCGTGCGCGCCATCTCGGCGAACACCTCGCGCGCCGACGCCGCGGTGATCCGCCCGGCGTCCACCAGCTTCAATAGCTCGACCAGGTGCTCCGCCGTGAGCGGCAGCTCGGCGAGCGGCTTCTGCAGCTCGGTGGCCGCGGCGAGCACGTCGCGCATGACCCAGTTCGACACGAGCTTCGGCTGGCCGTAGAGCGCGACGGCCGCCTCGAAGAACGCGGCGACGTCGCGGTCGTCGGTCAGCACCTGGGCGTCGTAGTCGGGCAGGCCGAGCTCCGCGCGGTAGCGCGCGCGGCGCGCCTGCGGCAGCTCGGGCAGCTTCGCACGCTGCGCGGCGAGGAACGCAGCGTCGAGCCGGAGCGGCGGCAGATCGGGATCGGGGAAGTAGCGGTAGTCGTCCGCGTGCTCCTTGCCGCGCATGGCCGACGAGCGGGCCGCGCGGTCGTCCCAGTGCAGCGTCTCCTGCTTCACCTTCCCGCCCGACTCGATCTGCTCGACCTGGCGCTCGATCTCGTGCGCGATGGCACGCTCCACGAAGCGGAAGGAGTTCAGGTTCTTCAGCTCCGTGCGCGTGCCGAGCTTCGGATCGCCGACGCGCCGCACCGACACGTTGGCATCGCAGCGGAACTGCCCCTTCTCCATGTCGGCGTCCGACACGTCCAGGTGTCGCAGCACCTGGCGCAAACTGCGCAGATACGCACCCGCCTGCTCGGGCGAGCGGATCTGCGGCTCCGAGACGATCTCGATGAGCGGCGCGCCCGCGCGGTTCAGGTCGACGTGAGTCACTCCGCCGCCGGTGACTGCGTCGTCGTGGATGTTCTTCGCCGCGTCCTCCTCCATGTGGATGCGCGTGAGACCGATCGCACCGTCGTCGAGCGGCACCGCCCCGCCCTTCGCGAACGGCTCGTCGTACTGCGAGATCTGGTAGCCCTTCGGCAGGTCGGGGTAGAAGTAGTGCTTGCGCGCGAAGGTCGAGACGGGCTGCAGGCTGCAGCCGAGCCCGAGCGCCGCGCGGACCGCGAGCTCCACGGCGTGCTCGTTCAGCACGGGCAGCACGCCCGGCAGGCCGAGGTCGACCTCGGTCGTCTGCGTGTTGGGCGGCGCGCCGAAGGCGTGCGGCGCCGAGCTGAAGAGCTTGGTGTGCGTCTTCAGCTGCGCGTGTACCTCGAGCCCGATCACGGCTTCCCAGCCCGACGGCATCTTGAAGGCGGCCTCGGCCACGGCGTGCGAAGTTATCTCAGCGCGCCGGGTTTTCGAGGAGTTCGCCGTAGTCCTGGATCACGCGCGCGAGGCGGAACTCCTCGGGCAGGCGCGCGCGCGGCGGCGGCTCGGGCCCGAGCGCGCGCGCGATGGCCTTGGCCAGGCCGCGCACGTCGCCGTCGGCGACGAGCTGCGCGCCGGGGATCGCCGACACGATCTCGCGCGTGCCGCCCGGGCAGTCGAACGCGGCGAGCCGCGCGCCCGCGGCCGCGGCCTCGAGCACGGCCACGGGCAGGCCCTCACGCCGCGAGCTCTGCACGAACACGTTCGCGAAGCGCATCCACGCGTAGGGCTCCGGCTGGAAGCCGGCGAAGTGCACGCGCGCCGCCACGCCGAGCTCGGCGGCGCGCGCCTGGAGCGCGGCGCGCTCGGGCCCGTCGCCCACGAGCCACAGCTCGGCGGCGATGCCGCCGTTCACCACCTGCGCGAACGCGTCGACGAGCCGGTCGTAGCCCTTCACGGGCGCGAGCCGGCCGACGCCGACCACGTGCGGGCCATCGGTCGGAAACGGCGAGCGGCCGCTCGCGAGCACGGCCTCGAGCTTCGGCTCGTCGATCGGATTGCGGATCATGCGGATCTGCGCAGGCGCGAGATGGAAGCTCGCCACCAGGTCGTCGGCGATGGCGTGCGAGCAGGCGACGATGCGGTCCGCGCGCGGGTACAGCCAGCGGTATGCGGCGTGCCACAGCGCGGGGCGCGACTGCTCGGCGACTTCGGCGGACAGCGTCGTGTGCTCGATCGGCACGACGGCCGTACCGCGCGGCAAGAGCGCGCGGCCGGCGAGAATCGCCAGGTTCAGATAGCCGAGGTTCGGCACGACGACGTCGGGCCGGAGCGCGCGCGCGAGCCTGGCCACCGGCACGAGCGCGCGCCGCACGCGCTTCGCACCGAGGTCGTGCACGCCCACGTCGGGCGGCAGCTCGGCGAGGAACTCGCCCGCGGCCTCGACGAGCCCGACGTGCAATTCGAAGCGGTCGCGCGGCAGCTCGCGGAGCAGGAGCGCGACCACGCGCTCTGCACCGCCGAGGCGCAGGCTCGGAATCAGGAACAGCACGCGGCGTTTGCGGCTCACGGCACCAGGTTGATCAGGCGCCCCGGCACGTAGATCACGCGGCGCGGCTCGCGTCCGCCCAGGTGCTTCGCGACGTTCTCGTCGCCGAGCGCCGCGGCGCGCGCGGCCGCTTCGTCGGCGTCGGCCGGCACGCGCACGCGCCCGCGCAGCTTGCCCGCGACCTGCACGGTGATCTCCACTGCGTCGACGGCCAGGAACTTCGCGTCAGCCTCGGGCCACTTCTCGTAGGCGAGTGACTGCGAGTGACCCAGCTTCTCCCACAGCTCTTCGGCCAGGTGCGGCGCGAGCGGCGACAGCGCGAGCACGAAGGGCTCGACCAGCGCCCGCGTCACGGGCGCGTCCTTCTCGACGTCGCGCACGAAGACCATGAGCTGCGCGATCGCGGTGTTGAAGTCCAGCGCCTCGCAGTCGGCCGTGAGCTTCGCGAGCGTGCGCGCGAGCAGCCGCCGCTGCTCGTCGGTGCCCGGACCCGGCGCGAACGCGCGCACCCGGTCGCCCGACTCGTGCTCTTCCATCACGAGGCGATAGGCCCGGCCCAGGAAGCGCGCGACGCCGGCAATGCCCTCGATCGTCCACGGCGCGGCCTTCGCGAGCGGCCCGATGAACATCTCGTACAAGCGCATCGAATCGGCGCCGAACTCCTCGATCACCTCGTCGGGGCTCACCACGTTGCCGCGGCTCTTCGACATCTTCTCGATCACTTCTTCGAGGTCGACGTCTACGTTCGGCGCCAGCGCGCGCTCGCCCTGCCAGCGCACCTGGTCGGGCTCGATCCACTCTTCGGCGAGCTCCGCGCCCGAGCCGACGTGCACGGGCGTCTCGCCGTCGAAGCGCACGTCGGCGCGCGAGTAGTACTTCGGCGTGCCTCCCGCGTCGTCGCGGAAGAGCCGGTAGCTCTTGCCCTGGATCATGCCGGGGTTGAGGAGCTTCTGGAACGGCTCCTTCGTGTGCACGAGGCCCAGGTCGTACAGCACCTTGTGCCAGAACCGCGCGTACAGGAGATGCAGCACCGCGTGCTCGGCGCCGCCCACGTACAGGTCGACGTTCATCCAGTAGCGCTCGGCCTCGCGCGAGAACGGAGCCTGGTCGTTGTGCGGATCGCAGAAGCGCAGGTAGTACCAACAGCTGCCGGCCCACTGCGGCATGGTGTTGGTGTCGCGCAGCGCGCGGCGGCCGGTCTCGGGATCGGTGGTCTCGACCCAGTGACTCGCACGCGCCAGCGGCGGCTCGAAGCCGCCGCGCGGCTTGTAGTCGTCGAGCTCGGGCAGCCGCACGGGAAGAGCCGACTCGGGCACCAGCTTCGCCTGGCCATCGACGTGGATCACCGGGAACGGCTCGCCCCAGTAGCGCTGCCGGCTGAACAGCCAGTCGCGCAGCTTGTACGAGACGGCGCGCTTGCCGACGCCGTGCTCCTCGAGCCAGCCGACCATCTTCTCCTTGGCTTCGGGCGTCGGCAGACCGTCGAGGAAGCCGGAGTGGACGGCCACGCCGTCGCCTTCGAACGGCATGTCGCCGCCGAGGACGACCTGTACGATCGGCAGGCCGAACGCCGTCGCGAACTCGTGGTCGCGCACGTCGCCCGACGGCACGGCCATGATCGCGCCGGTGCCGTACGACGCGAGCACGTAGTCGGCGACCCAGACCGGAATGCGCGCGCCGTTCACCGGATTCGCGGCGAACGCGCCCGTCGCGACGCCGGTCTTCGCGCGCGCGTCGGCCGCGCGGGCGCGCTCGCTCTTGCGCGCGGCAGCTTCGACGTACGCGCGCACCGCCTCGCGCTGCGCGGGAGTGGTGATCCTCTCGACGAGCGGGTGCTCGGGCGCCAGCACCATGTACGTGGCGCCGAACAGCGTGTCGGGCCGCGTCGTGTAGACCTCGATCGATTCGCCCGGCAGGTCGGGCAGCGCGAAGAACACGCGCGCGCCGACCGATCGGCCGATCCAGTCGTGCTGCATCTTCACGATGTGCTCGGGCCAGTCGACGAGCTCGAGATCCTCGATCAGCCGGTCCGCGTACGCCGTGATGCGCAGCATCCACTGCTTGAGTGGCACGCGCACGACGGGGTGACCGCCGATGTCGCTGCGGCCGTCGCGCACCTCTTCGTTCGCCAGCACGGTGCCGAGCTCCGGGCACCAGTTCACCGGCACCTCGGCTTCGTACGCGAGCCCCATTTCGAACAGCTTGCGGAAGATCCATTGCGTCCAGCGGACGTACTTCGGGTCCGTGGTGTCGATCTCGCGCTCCCAGTCGTACGACAGACCGAGCGCCTGCAGCTGCTCGCGGTAGCGCGCGACGTTCCGGGCGGTCGTCACCGACGGGTGTTGGCCGGTGCGCACCGCGTGCTGCTCGGCGGGCAAGCCGAAGGCGTCCCAGCCCATCGGGTGCAGCACGTTGAAGCCGCGCATGCGCTTGTAGCGCGCGTACACGTCGGTGGCGACGTAGCCCTTCGGGTGGCCCACGTGCAGGCCCTCGCCCGACGGGTACGGGAACATGTCGAGGACGTAGAACTTCGGCCGCGCCGGATCGACCTCGGCGTGAAAGGTTCGTCGCTCGAGCCAGGCGCGCTGCCACTTGGCTTCGAGCCTGCGCGGCTCGTACGGCATGCGGCGGATGGTAGCAGGCGACTCGCGCGTGACACCGGGACTTTGCGACGCCCCCGAGACGCCGTAGAGTGGCGAGCGGAATGGCCGACCCGAAGCACGACGCGCAGGCGAGCGAGTGGCCCGAGCCGGAGCTCACACCCGAGGAGCTCGCGCGCAAGGCGGAGTTCTTCGCGCAGCGCGTGCGCGCGCCGGCGCCGAGCCAGACGCGCACGGTCGCCGATCTGGTGCGCGCCTACGCGGGCATGAGCATCCAGGCGCGCAACCTCGGCAGCGCCTACGAGGTCTTCGAGGCCATGCTGCGCGACCCCGAGCGGCCGACGATCCTGCTCGGCATCGCGGGCCCGCTCATCGCGGGAGGTCTGCGCCAGGTGATCCGCGAGCTCGTCGAGTTCAACCTGGTCGACGTGGTCGTGTCGACCGGCGCGATCCTCTACCAGGACATCTACCAGGCGCGCGGCTTCGCGCACTACCGCGGCTCGACGCACGCCGACGACGCGGAGCTGCGCGAGCTGTACGTGGACCGCATCTACGACACGTACGTGGACGAGGTCGCGTTCGCGAACACGGACACGTGGATCGGCAAGATCGCCGACGGCCTGCCGCCCGGCGCGTATTCGAGCCGCCAGTTCATGGACGTGCTCGCCGACCGGCTCGACGACCCGCTCTCGATCGTGACGACCTGCCGGCGCCTCGGCGTGCCCATGTTCGTGCCCGCGCTGAACGACAGCTCGATCGGCATCGGCCTCACGGAGCACCATCACCGTTCCGTGTCGCAGGGGAAGCCCGGGGTCGTGATCAGCTCGATCCAGGACAACTACGAGCTCGGCCAGCTCGTCGCGCGCTCGCCCGCGACCGGGGCGTTCTTCGTCGCCGGCGGCGTGCCGAAGAACTACATCAACGACGCCGTGGTCACGAGCTACGTATTCGGCCGGCCCGAGCAGGCGCACCGCTACGCGCTGCAGATCACCACGGCGATCACGGCCGACGGCGGGCTGTCGGGCTCGACGCTCGAGGAAGCCGAGAGCTGGGGCAAGGTCGCGCACGGCGCCACGCGCGCGTTCGCGTGGGTCGAGCCCACGGTGTCGCTGCCGCTGCTCGCGACCGCGGCGATCGAGGAAGAGCTGTACAAGGGCCGCCCGCGCCTCTCGCTCGGCTGGAACGGCCAGCTGCTCGAGCGGTTCGAGCGCGTCGAGGCCGGCTGAGTTGCCGCTCCTCGTCGAGCCGGCCTGGCTCGAGAGCCGGCTCGCCGACCCGCAGCTCCGCGTGATCGACGGCAGCTGGTATCTGCCGGCGATGAAGCGCGACGCGCGCGCCGAGTACGCGGCCGCGCACGTGCCCGGCGCGGTGTTCGTCGACCTGGCGACCGACCTCGCCGACCGCGGCGCGGCGCTGCGCAACACGATCGCCTCACCCGATGCGCTGGCCCGCGCGTTCGCGGAACGCGGCGTCGGCAGCGACCACCGCGTGGTCGTGTACGACGGCCTGGGCGGCTATTCGGCGGGGCGGATCTGGTGGAGCCTGCGCTACGCCGGACACCAAAATGTGTCAATCCTCGACGGCGGCTTCCCGCGCTGGCGCGCCGAGGGCCGGCCCGTCACGTCCGAAGTGCCGCGCCACCCACCCGCGCGTTTCGCCGCGGCGCCGCGCCCCGAGCTGCTGGCCCGCAAGGCCGACGTGCTGCGCATCGCGCGCGAAGGCGGCGCGCAGCTCGTCGACGCCCGCTCCACCGAGCGCTTCCGCGGCACCGGCGAGGAGCACACCCGGCACGTCGGCCACATCCCGGGCTCGAAGTCCGTCCCCTACGACCGCAACCTGGCCGGCGATCCGCAGCGCTTCCGCTCGCCCGCCGAGCTGCGCGCGCTCTACGAAGAAGCCGGCGTACGCCTCGACCGCCCGATCGTCACCACGTGCGGCTCGGGCGTCACCGCCGCGCTCGACGCCTTCGCCCTCGCGCTCGCGGGCCACCCCGACGCCGCGGTCTACGACGGCTCCTGGGCCGAGTGGGGCGACTCCGACGACGTGCCCGTTGCGACGGGCGAGGGCTGAATCGCCCGCTGCGACGCAGGCTTAGGACGTGTACACGGTGTGGCTGGGCCGGCCCTCGAGGATGTTCTGGGCGCCCCAGTTGGTGACCTTCTTGAAGGCGTCCGAGGCGACGAAGTCGCGGAACGCCTGCTCGCTCGACCACACGGAGACGATCAGGTATTGGCGCGAACGCGGGCCGACTTCGCGGAACAGGTGCGAGTCGGAGTGGCCGTCGATGCCGCGCATGGTCTCGATCACCCGCGTGCACGCGTCCTCGAAGATCTGCTCCTTGCCCTCGCGCACGCTGTAGTTCATCCCGATGGTCACCATGGTTTCGCTCCCCACTCTATGATCCCGATTCCGTGATCCCGATCCAGGACACCGTTCGCGCCGAGCGCTGGCCCGTGGTGAACGTCGCGCTGATCGCGCTGTGCGGCTGGGTGTTCTGGCTCGAGCTGTCGGCGGGCGCGGACATCGACACGTTCGTGACGAGCCACGCGCTCATCCCCCGCAACTTCATGGCGCTCGCGCACCGGGGCGGCCTGCGCGCCAGCCTCTTCGCGCCCGTGTTCTCGTCGATGTTCATGCACGCGAGCTTCGCCCACTTCGCCGGCAACATGCTGTTCCTCTGGATCTTCGGCGACAACGTGGAGGATCGCATGGGACACGTGGGCTATGCGCTGTTCTACCTGGCGGGCGGGCTGGCCGCCGCGGCGGCGCACGTGCTCTCGAACCCGGGCTCGACCGTGCCCACGGTCGGCGCGAGTGGCGCGATCGCGGCCGTGATGGGTGCGTACCTGCTGCTCTACCCCGGCTCGCGCATCCGCACGCTCGTGATCGTCGTGTTCCTGGTGCGCACGATCGACGTGCCGGCGTACGCGTGGCTGGGGCTGTGGTTCGTGTTCCAGCTCTTGTCGAGCGCGGCCGCCGCGCCCGCGGGCGACCAGGGCGGCGTGGCGTTCTTCGCGCACATCGGCGGCTTCGTGTTCGGCGCGGCCGTCGTGCTGTTGCTCGGCTTGCGCGGCCCGCCGCGGCGCGCTTGGGTGTAGGCGTGCGCGCACCCGCGATCGACTGGTCCGCGATCGACACGCTGTTCCTCGACGCCGGAGGAACGCTCATCTCGATGGACTTCGACTGGATCGCCCGCGAGCTCGACGCGCTGGGCGCCCGCTGCGAGCCGGCGCGAATTGCGCGCGCGGAGGCGGCCGCGCGGCCGATCGTGTCGCGGGCCATCGCGCGGGGCGGCTCGACCGAAGCGCGCGACACCTTCTCGGGCTACGTCGAGCTGGTGTTGCGGAGCGCGCTCCCGCACGTCGCGGAGCCCGACCGCGAGGATCTCGCGCGCCAGCTCGTGCCGCGCATCCGCATCCCGGGCCGCGCGCTCGAGCTCTGGTCCGCGGTGCTGCCCGGCGTTCCCGAGGCACTCGCGCGGCTCCGCGCGGCGGGCCTGCGCCTCGTCGTGGTGTCGAACGCCGACGGCACCGTCGAGGAAGGACTCACCCGCGCGGGCTTGCGCCCGTATCTCGACGCCGTGGTCGACTCGCACGTGATCGGCCACGAGAAGCCCGACCCGCGCATCTTCGCGCACGCGCTCGGGCTGTTCGGCTCGTCGGCCGCCCGGACGCTGCACGTGGGCGACTTCTACGCGGCGGACGTCGTGGGCGCGCGCGCGGCGGGCGTGCACGCGCTGTTGCTCGATCCGTACGGCGACTGGGGAGAACTCGACTGCCCCGTCGCGCGAGACGTCCCCGAGGTCGCCGAACGGCTATTGTCCGTGAAATCGAGGGAGGGCCGAGGATGACGACTCCGTTCTGGTGTCTGTTCGTGGCGGGGCTGTTGCCCTACGTGTGGGTCACGATCGCGGCGGGTGAGCGTCGCAAGCAGTTCGGCAAGGCCGACAACAAGCTGCCCCGCCTGCAGGAGCAGCAGCTCACCGGGCGCGGCGCGCGCGCGATGGGCGCGCACAACAACGCGTTCGAGACGTTCCCGTTCTTCGCCGCGGCGGTGGTCGTCGCGCACCTGGCGAACGCCGATCCCGCGTGGTCGGCCGACTTCGCGATCGCGTACGTGGTGCTCCGCATCGCGCACGGCTTCCTCTACCTCGCCGACATCGACGTCGCGCGCAGCCTGGCCTTCGGGCTCGGCCAGGTCTGCTCGATCGCGCTGTTCGTGCTGGCGATGCGCGCCTAGGCGACGCGCTCGGCTTCGAGATCGACGTCGCGCACGCCGCACAGGCGCGCGCGGACGAGTTCGCCTGGCTGCGCGCCAGCGCGCAAGAGCACGCTGCCGTCGACGTCGGGCGCCTGCGACCACAGCCGGCCGACGGCGCGGTCGCGCCCGCCCGAATCGACGAGCACGTGCGCGAGCTCGCCGACCTGCGCCGCGAGCTTCTCCCGCATGATCTCGCGCTGCGCGGCCATGAGCTCGCGGTGGCGGCGGCGCGCGATGGAGCGCGGCACGCGGCCCGGCAGCGCGTGCGCGGGGGTGCCCTCTTCGTCGGAGTAGCGGAACACGCCGACCCTGTCGAAGCGCGTCTCGCGCACGAACGCGAGGAGCTCGGCGAAGTCGGCGTCGGTCTCGCCGGGGAAGCCGACGATGAACGTGGTGCGGAGCGCCGCGCCCGGCAGCCGCGCGCGCAGCCTGCCCACGAGCTTGCGCTGCCGCTCGGCGGTGACGCCGCGCTTCATGGCGCGCAGGAGCGAGTCACTCGCGTGCTGCAGCGGCACGTCGAAGTACGGCAGCACGCGCTTCGCGCTGGCGAAGGCGTCGAGCACGTCGTCGGACAGCGCGCTCGGGTACAGGTACAGGAAGCGCAGCCAGTCGAGCCCCTCCACGCCGTCGAGCGCGCGCAGCAGCTCGGCGAGCTGCGGCCGGCCGGCGCGGTCCTTGCCGAACGACAGCGTGTCCTGCGAGACCACGTTCACCTCGCGCACGCCCTGCTCCGCCAGCATGCGCGCCTCCGCGACCACGGATCCGATCGGGCGGCTCTGGAACTTGCCGCGGATCGCCGGGATCGCGCAGAACGCGCACACGCGGTCGCAGCCCTCGGCGATCTTCAGGTAGGCCGAGTGGCGTGCGCCCAGGAGCAAGCGCGGGCTGTGCTCGTCGTACAGATGCGTGCGGCCGGCGTCGACGTACACGCCGCGCGAGCGGCCGGCGCGCGCCTCCTCGAGGATGCGCGCGATGTTCTGGAACTCGCCCGTGCCGACGAACGCGTCGACCTCGGGCAGCTCCCTGGCCAGCTCCGCGCCGTAGCGCTGCGGCAGACAGCCCGCGACGACGAGCGCCCCGAGCGCGCCCTGCTCGCGCGCGTCGGCCAGCTCGAGGATCGCCTCGATCGACTCTTCCCGCGCGCTCGCGATGAACGAGCAGGTGTTCACGATGGCGACGTCCGCGTCGGCCAGCTCCTCGGCGATCGCGCAGCCCGCGAGCGCCAGCTGTCCCAGCATGACCTCCGAGTCCACCTGGTTCTTCGCGCAGCCGAGCGTGCGGAAGTAGACGCGCGGCGGTGTGGGGGCGGAAGTCATGGGCGCGAGAGGTTAGCATGAGGTGCGGGGGGTCTAAGCGATGTTGCGCAGGTTCGCGGGTCCATACGCCGCGGGGGCGCTGGCCGCAGTCCTGACCTCGGTCGTGGTCTGGATCGCGGTGCGCGCGAAGCTCGGCGCCCTGGTCGACGTGCAGCTCGGCAAGCTCTTCCCGGGCGAGCTCGACCTGCACGGGTTGGGCTGGCGGGTGTTCGAGGGCAGCTTGTTCGCGCTGGCGTGGCCGCTCGCGCGCGGGCGCGGTCTGTCGCCGGTGCGCGCGGGGCTGCTCGTTTCGCTGTTGCCGACGGCCGACATGCTGTTCCTCGAGCTGCCGCGCTCGGGCTACGGGATGCTGGGCGTGCAGCTGGGCGCGCTCACGCCCGTCGTCGTGCTGGCGGCGAATGCCCTGTGGGGCTGGTTCCTCGGCTCGCTGTCGGGGCGCGTCGGCGCCGAGAGCGGCGGCTAGCGCGTGTTACCCTGCCGCGCATGCGCGTCGGGGTGATCAGTGACACGCACGACAACGCGCGCAATGTCGCGCGCATCGTCGAGGTGCTGCGCGGCGCGCGCGTCGAGCGCGTGATCCACACCGGCGACATCACGCGGCCCGCGACGCTGGAGCTGCTGGCCGAGCTGGCCGTGCCCGTGTTCGGCGTGTTCGGCAACAACGACACCGAGCGCGACGCGCTCTCCGGGGTCGCAGCGCGCCACGGCTTCGCGCTCGCCGACCCGCCGCTTCACCTGCACTGGGCCGGCCGGCACGTCACCGTGGTGCACGACCGCGCCGCGCACCCCGAGCTCGCGGACGGCGGCCGCGACGTGCTGCTGCACGGCCACGACCACCGGCGCTCGCTCGAACGGCGCAACGGCGTCCTGATCTTCAACCCCGGCGAGTGCGCGGGCTGGCTCGAGGGGCGGAACGCCGTGGGCGTGCTCGACCTCGTCCGGCTCGACGCCGACGTGCTGCACTTCTAGATGCGCCGCGAGCTGCTCGCCATCGCCGACGAGGTGCGCGCGATCGCGACGACCGGGCTGCACTACACCGAAGGCCCGTTCGACCGCGAGCGCTACGACAAGCTGGTGCAGCTCGCCGCGCGGCTCGCGGCGCTCGGTGCCGCCGAGGCGCCCGCGGAGCTCGAGCGGATCTACCGCAGCGCCGACGACGGCTACGTGACGCCGAAGCTCGACGTGCGGCTCGCGCTGTTCCGGGGCGACGAGGTGCTGCTGGTGCGCGAGCGCATGGATGGCCGCTGGTCGTTGCCCGGCGGCTTCGTCGACGTGGGCGACAGCCCGTCCGAAGCCGCGGTGCGCGAGGCCGCCGAAGAGGCCGGCGTGGCCGCGCGCGTGGAGCGGCTCGCGGGCGTGTTCGACACGCGGCTCCAGCCCGACTGCCCGCCGCATCTCTTCCACATCCACAAGCTGGTGTTCGTCGGCCGGCTGCTCGACCCGAGCGCCGAGCCGCGCGCCGGCAGCGAGGCGACCGACGCAGGCTGGTTCGCGCTGGGCGCGCTGCCCGAGCTGTCGCTCGGCCGCACCTTGCCACTGCACGTGCGCGAGGCGGCGCGCGTGGCACGCAACCCGAACGCCCTGCCCTATCTCGACTGACTCGCGGCTCCGGTCTCACGCCTCGCGGCGGCGCGCCAGCTCGAGCTCGTAGGCGCGCATCATGTCGCGGTAGTCGAGCAGGCCGGCGATCCTTCCGCTGCGCGGATCGTCGCTCCCCTCGACGCCTTCCATCACGGGCAGCTGCGGGCAGCTCGACTGCCGGAACAGCTCGAGGGCGCGGTACAAGTCGTCATCGGGCTGGAGCGCGAGCGGCGGCGCTGCGAGGTCGCTGGCGACGACGAAGCCGTCGAGCTGCCGCTCGTCGAACACCGGTCGCAGCTGCTCTGCGGTGACCAGCCCGACCAGCCGCCCGCCGGCGTCGACGACCGGCACCGTGGCCTGCTCCGACGCCAGCACGATCTCGCGCAGCTTCTCGAAGCGCGTCGAGGGCGACACCGTTCGCACGCTCGCGAGCTTCCGGTACACGTCGCCGACGCGCATCTCCTCGAGCACGTTGATCGTCAGGTCGGCCACGTGCGCGGGCGACGAGAAGCGGTCCTTCACCTGGTTCTCGTAGATCGAACGGCCGCGCATGAGGATCATCGCGAGCACCGACACCAGCACCAGCGGCGGCAGCAGCGCGTAGCCGCCGCTCATCTCCGCGACCATGAGCATGGCGCCGATCGGAGCCGAGGCGACGCCCGCGAAGAAGCTCGCCATGCCCACCAGCACGTACGCGGCCGGGTTGGGGAACAGTCCGGGCGCGAGCGCCGAGCCGGCGTAGCCGACCAGCGCGCCGAGCATGCCGCCGATGAACAAGGTCGGGCCGAACACGCCGCCGCTGCCGCCCGAGCCGATGGTGAGCGACGTGGCGACGATCTTCGCCGCAACGATCACCGCCAGCATACCGATCACGACGTGCCCGTCGAGCGCGCGCTGCAGCCAGCCCCAGCCCGTGCCGTACGCCTCGGGCACGGCGAGGCCGATCGCCCCGACACACAGCCCGCCGAGCATCGGCTTGAGCGGCTTCGGGAGCCGCAGCTTCGCGAACACGCGGTGGCGCATCGCGTGGAAGAGCCAGATGTACGCGCGGCCGACGGGCGCCGAGACCAGCGCGAGCAGCAGATAGCCCGGGATCTCGATCGGGCGGAACGGCGCGAGCGCGGGCATCGCGAAGATCTGCCCCGCGCCGATCACGAGCGTGAACACCACGTACGCCGTGACCGACGAGATGACCGCGGGCACGAGCGCCTCGGCCTCGAAGTCCTCGCGGTACACGACCTCGACCGCCGTCAGCGCCGAGCCGAGCGGCGCGCGGAAGATCGCGCCGAGTCCGCCCGCCGTGCCCGCCAGCAGCAGCACGCGGCGGTCGCGTGCGTTCAGCCCGAGCGCGCCCGCGACGAGCGAGCCGATGCCGCCGCCGACCTGCGCGACCGGCCCCTCCTTGCCCGCGCTGCCACCCGTCGCCAGAGTCAGGATCGTCGCGAGCGCCTTCACGAGTGGCGCCCGCGCGCGCATCATGCCGCGCGCGCGGTGGAACGAGCGGATCATCTCGTCCGTGCCCGTGCCCTCGGCTTCGGGCGCGAGCCAGTACACGACCGCGCCGGCCGCCAGCCCGCCGAGCGCGGGCAACAGGAACACGAGCCAGGGGCGCGGCGGTGCGTCGCCCGCGGCCACGGGCTCGAGCCAGGCGTCGCCGGGCGGCGGCGCCGGCAGGTGCGCGTGCGCGAGCGTGCCCAACGTGAAGCGCGTGGCCAGCTCGAGCGCGGCGAAGAAGAGCGCGGCGGCGAGGCCCGCGCACACGCCGACGACGATGCCGTAGGCGATCCAGCGCGAGCGCAGGTGGGAGATTCGTGCGACGAGACTGCGGATGACGGGACCTCGCGCGCGGAGTCTAGCAGCGCTCGCGGCAGCGGCGCGCCGCTGCCATACTGGTGCGAGCGAGGGCCACGTGGACGCTGCAACCGACCTGCTCGACCCCGACGCGTACGCGCGCAACGGCTATCCGTGGCAGACGTGGGCCGAGCTGCGCCGACACCAACCAGTGTCGAAGCAGCGGCACGGCGAGGCGGTCGAGTACTGGGCGCTCGTGCGGCACGCGGACGTGGTGGCCGTGTCGCGCCGGCCCGCCGACTTCCTGTCCGCGCCGCGCCTCAACATGCCGCCGCGGCGCGTGCACCCGGGCCAGCCCGCCGACTTCCTGCCCGAGACCATCATCACGATGGACCCGCCGCGCCACGCACGATACCGCGCGCTGACGAGCCGCCACTTCACGCCGCGGGCGCTGTCGGCCTTCGAGCCGCGCATCGCGGAGCTCGCGCGCGAGATCGTGGCGCGCGCGGTCGAGCGCTTCGGCGACGGCCGCGAGTTCGACTTCGTGGACGAAGTCTCGGCGCGCCTGCCGCTCGCCGTGATCATGGAGCTGCTCGGGGTGCCGCGCGCGGACTGGGAGACGCTGCTGCTGTTGGCGAACCAGACCGTCGGCTCGGGCGACCCCGAGTACAACAAGAGCGGCGACACCTCGATCCAGACGGCCCTCGCCGCGACCAAGTCCATCTTCGAGCACTACGCGAGCTACATCACGGAACGCCGCGCACGGCCTCGTGATGACCTCATGAGCGTGCTGCTGCGCGCCGAGCTCGATGGCCGCCGGCTCGAGGACTCCGAGGTGCTCGGCTACTGCTTCCTGCTGACCGCCGCAGGCAACGAGACCACGCGCAACGCGACGAGCGGCGGAATGCTCGCGCTGCTCGAGCACCCCGCGCAGCTGCGGCGCCTGCGCGCCGAAGGCGGCTGGCTGCGCGCGGCCGACGAGATCGTGCGCTGGGTGTCCCCCATCATCCACTTCTGCCGCACGGCCGCGGTCGACGCCGAGCTCGGCGGACAGCACATCCGGCGCGGCGACACGCTGACCCTGTTCTATCCGTCCGCAGCGCGCGACGAAGGCGCATTCGCCAACCCCGAGACGTTCGACGTGGGCCGCTCGCCGAACCCGCACGTCTCGTTCGGCATCGGCGAGCACTACTGCCTGGGCGCGCGCCTCGCCCGGCTCGAGCTCGCGGCGATCGTGCGCGAGTGGGTGACGAAGCTCGACGCGTACGAGCTCGCGGCGCCGGTCGAGCGGCTGCGCTCGATCGTGATCGGCGGCATCAAGCACATGCGCGTGCGCATCGCGCCTGCGCGCTAGCTAGTCGGACGGCCAGTCGTTCGTCTTGCAGTTCGCCGCGTCGATCGCGCTCACCACCTGCAGGTAGCCGGGCCAGCCGAAGCCCGGGATGAAGCCCAGGTAGAACTTGCGCTTCGGCACCTTCGCGAAGCCGCCGCCGGCGTTGCGGCCCTCGCCGAGGCCCGGGTGCGCGATGGACAGCCACATGGCCTTCTTCGGCTCGCACGTGCGCGCCGTCGCCTCGGACAGCGCGGTGCGGAGCTGCTTCTCGTTGGCGACGGGGTAGTACGTGCCGCCGCCGCCCTTCGCGACACACTCCAGTGTTCCCCGCTCGCCGGACGCGACGTCGAGGCCCACCACGTGCACGCGCACGTCGATGCCCGTCGTCTGGCGCACCTGCTGCGCCACTGCGCACGGATCGCTGCCGCAGGTCTCGGTGCCGTCCGACACGAGCACGATCGTGGAGCGCCCCGGCAGCTCCTTCAGCGCTTCGGCCGCGCGCTCGAGCGACGCGCCGATCGGCGTCATGCCGTGCGGCGCTACGCGCGCCAGCGCCGCGTCGATCGACTGCGCGTTCACCTTCTCGACCGGCTGGATCAGGTCGATGTCTTTGCAATCGCGCTTCGACACCGCGGAGTGTGACCCGTACACGAGCAGGCCCACGTTCATCTCGGCGGGCATGTTGTCGACCAGGTCCTTCACGACCCGCTGGGCGAGCTCCATCTTGACCTGCCCGTTCATCTTGCCGGCCATGCTGCCGGAGGCGTCGAGCACGATGAGGATGTTGGAGCTGTCCTGCGCGAGCGCGGTGCTCGCGACTGCGAACACGAGAACGGCCGTGGCAAGGGCGTGCTTCATGGCGCGATCTTAGACTGTGCGCCCAGCTTGTCCCACATGAGCGACGAAATCGCCGACCCGATGCTCGGGCGCCGCGTGCGCGACTTCGAGATCCGCGAGCGGATCGGCCGCGGCGGAATGGGCGCGGTCTACAAGGCCGAGCACCTGCTGCTGCACGAGCCGCGCGCGCTGAAGGTGATCCGGGCCGAGCTCTTCCGCGCCGTGCCGCAGGCGCTGGAGCGCTTCGAGCGCGAGGCCCGCATCGCCGTGCGGCTGCGCCATCCGAACCTCGTGCTCATCCACGATTTCTTCGTCGAGTCAGGCGACCACTTCCTCGTCATGGAGTACGTGGTCGGGCAGAGCCTGTCCGAGCTGCTGCGCACGCGCGGCGCGCTGCCCGTGGACGAGCTCTGCCGCATCGGCGCGCAGTGCTGCGCCGGTCTCGCGCACGCGCACGAGCTCGGCATCGTGCACCGCGACCTGTCGCCCGAGAACGTGATGCTGACGCCCACCGCGAGCGGACCCGCCGTGAAGATCATCGACTTCGGCGTGGCGCGCGCGGCTTTCGGGGGCGAGGAGACGCAGCGCATGCGCGACGCGACGCTCACGCGCGCCGGCGACTTCGTCGGGAAGCCGCGCTACGCGTCGCCGGAGCAGGCCGGCTCGCTGCGGCCGGGCGAGGACCTCGACGCGCGCAGCGACGTGTACTCGCTCGGGCTCGTGTTGTACGAGATGGCGACCGGCTCGCTGCCCTTCCACTCCGAATCGGCGGTCGGCTTCCTGGCGCTGCAGCTCTACCAGGCACCGACCGCACCGTCCCAGCTGCGTCCGGAGCTCGAGATCCCGCCCGCGCTCGAGCGCGTGATCCTGCGCTGCCTGGAGAAGGACCGCGCGCGGCGCTTCGCGAACGTGCGCGAGCTCGGCCTCGCGCTCGAAGAAGTGGCGCGCCAGGAGGCCGAACGCACCGCCCGCGCGCGGCGCCGGCGCTCGTCGGCGCCGGCACGGCTCGCGGCCGCCGCGGCGGGAGTCGTCGTGCTCGGCGCGGCGGCAGCGTGGTGGCGCCAGGCGAGCCTGCCTACACTGGAAAGTGTCAGCAGCGAGCCCGCGGCCGCAGCGCCCGCGGCCCCGCCCGCGCCCCAGCCGGTGCCGGCGCCCGTCGAGCCCGAGCCGGTGGCGCGCGCGCCCGAGCTCACGGCTGCGCCGACTCCCGCCCCGACTGCCGCGCCCGCTCCGCTCGCTGAGGCCGAGGCGAAGCCCGCGGCGCCTCCCGCACCGCCGGCCCCCCACGAGGCGCCCCCCACGCACTCCGCCCGCCGCGCCGAGCCCGCGCCCGCTGCGAGCTTCGCGAACGCGGGCGAGATGCAGAGCGCCTTCGACGCCGCGGTCGCGTACGAGGCCAGCCACCGCCCCGCCGAAGCCGTCGAGAACTGGAAGCGCTTCCGGCGCCGCTCGCCCTCGCACGAGCTCGACGAGTCGGCCAAGCGCCACATCACCGACCTGACCCTGGGCGGAATGCAGAGCTTCCCGTGAGCTGACAATTCGAGCGATCACTCTTATAGTGATCGCGTGAAGTATCGGATCGAGCAGCTCGCGGCAGCCTCGGGCGTACGGGCGGAGACGATCCGCTTCTACCAAGGCCGCGGCCTCCTGCCGCCGCCCCGCCGCTCCGGCCGGATCGCCCTCTACGACGAGTCCCACCGCAAGCGCCTGGCGCGGATCCGCGGGCTGCTCGACCAGGGCCTGACCCTGGCGCTGATCAAGCGCCTCTTGGACGGCGGTGCGAGCGCGCGCGGCGTCGAGCCGCTGGTCGACGCGCTCGCGCGCGAGAAGGTCGGCGGTCGCACGTACAGTCGGAGCGAGTTCGCGCTCGCGACGGGCATGCCCGAGGCGCTGGTCGCGTCGATCCAGCTCGCCGGCCTGTTCGAGCCCATTCGCGTCGGCGACGCCGACCACTTCGGCGAGTCCGACGTCGCCATGGCTCGCGCGGCGCTGCGGATCCTGGGCGCCGGCTTCCCGCTGCACGAGCTGCTCGAGCTCGCCGTGTCGCACGCGAACGCCACGCGCGATGTCGCCGAGCGCGCGATCGACTTGTTCGACCGCCACGTGCGCGCGAACGCGCCCGCCGAGGGCGACGCCGTGGAGGCCGCGTTCCGCGAGCTCCTGCCCGAAGCGACTCGCCTCGTCGCGCTGTACTTCCAGCGCACGCTGGTGAGCCGCGCGCTCGCGCGGCTGCGCGGCCACGGCGAGAGCGAAGCACTCGCGCGCGCCGTGGCCGCGACGGAGTCCGCCGATCTCGAGGTCGCCTGGAAGTGACTCCGCTCCCCGCCGGCGACGCGAAGAGCGCGCTCGTGCGCGAGATGTTCGAGCGGATCGCGCCGCGCTACGACCGCCTAAACCGGCTGGTGTCGCTGGGCCTCGACCAGCGCTGGCGGCGCGCGGCGCTCGAGGCGATCGGCGTCGGGCCCGGCGACCGCGTGGTGGACCTGGCGTGCGGTACCGGCGATCTCGCGGAGCTCGCCCAGCGACGCGGCGCGCGCGTAGTGGCGCTCGATCGCGCGAGAGAGATGTTGCGCAGCGCGAAGCGGCGGCGCGTCGCGGGCCTGGTGCGCAGCGACGTCGAGCAGCTGCCGCTGCGCGACGGCTGCGCGAGCGCCGCCACCTGCGGCTTCGCGCTGCGCAACTTCACCGATCCCGCGGCCGTGCTGCGCGAGTGCGCGCGCGTGCTCCGCGCGGGCGGCCGGCTCGCGCTCGTCGAGGTCGGCGTCCCCACGGGCGCGCTCGCGCGCGCCGGCCACCGCGTGTGGTTCGAGCGCGTGGTGCCGCTGCTCGGCGGGCTGCTGTCGGACCGCGAGGCGTACCGCTACCTGCCGCGCTCCGTCGTGTACCTGCCCCGCGAAGCGGAGCTGCGCGAGCTGCTCGAGAGCGTGGGCTTCGCAGGCGTGCGCCGAGTGCCGTTCCTGTTCGGGGCCGTGCAGCTCTACACCGCCGTGCGCACGAGTGCGCCGTGAGGTTCGAGCTGCGCCGCGAGCCGGCGCCCGCGGGCGACCTGTGCGCGCGGCTCGCGCAGACACGCGCGCGCACGCGCTTCTACTGGCGCAGTGCGGACGGGCGCGTCGAGCTGCTCGGGCTGGGCGAGGCCGCGGCGGTCGAGACGTCGGGACTGGAGCGGTTCGCGCGCGCGGCGGAGCGGGTGGCCGAGCTGTGGCGCTCGGTGGCGTGCACCGGGCCCGCCGCGCCGCCGGAGGCGGGCCCGGTCCTGCTCGGCGGCTTCGCCTTCTGGGACGAGCCGAGCGAGGCCCCGGTGTGGCGCGGCTTCCCGCCGCTGCGCTTCTGGCTGCCCGAGGTGCTCCACGCGCGCGTCGGCGAGCACGCGTGGTGCACGCGCGTGGTGGCGCCGGCAGCGGAGGCGCCGGCCGAGCTGGAGACGCCACGGCGGGCGCACCACTGCACACCGAATGGTGTCGATTCCGGCTTTCGCGCCTGCCCCGAACCGTCGCGCGCCGAGTTCGCGGCCGAGGTCGCGCGCGCGACGCGCGCCATCGGCGCGGGCGAGCTCGCGAAGGTCGTGCTCGCGCGCGCGTGCACGCTGGTGCAGCCCGGTGGCTTCGACGGCCCGCGCGTGCTCGCGGCGCTGCGCGACGCGCAGCCCGGCTGCACGGTCTACGGCGTGGGGGTCGGCGGCGCCAGCTTCGTCGGTGCGTCGCCGGAGCGCCTGTTGCGCCGCGACGGCGGGCGCCTGCACGCCGACGCGCTGGCCGGCTCGGCGCCGCGCGGCCGCACGCCCGAGGAGGACCAGCGCAACGCCGCTGCGCTGCTCGCCAGCACGAAGGAGCGCGAGGAACACGAGATCGTGCGGCGGGCCGTGCTCGACGCGCTGGCGCCGCACTGCGCCGAGCTCGCCGCCGACGCGGTGCCGGGACTGCTCCGGCTCGCGGGGATCCAGCACCTACACACTCCGGTGTCGGGACGGCTGCGGGCGGAGCGCGCCGCGAGCGTGCTCGAGCTGGCGGCCGAGCTGTTCCCGACGCCCGCAGTCGGCGGCGCCCCGCGCGCGGCTGCGCTCGAGTTCCTGCGCCGCCACGAAGCGGCGCGGCGCGGCTGGTATTCCGGCGCGATCGGCTGGCTCGCGCCCGGCGGCGACGGCGAGCTCTGCGTCGCGCTGCGCAGCGCGCTCTTGCGCGGCGACGCCGCGACCATGCACGCGGGCGCCGGGATCGTGGCGGGCTCGACGCCCGAGGCCGAGCTGGCGGAGACCCGCTGGAAGCTCGCGAGCGCGCTCGGCGCGCTGGTCGAGATCTGACGTGGACGCTTCGAGCGCGCCCAATCGGAACCTCGCCTGGGCGGGCGCGCTCGTGGACGAGCTGGCCCGCGCGGGCGTCCGACACTTCTGCGTGTGCCCCGGCTCGCGCTCGGCGCCGCTGGCGGCGGCGCTCGCCGCGCTGCGCCGCGAGCGAGCCGACGTGAGGCTCTGGCCGCAGATCGACGAGCGCGCGGCGGCGTTCTTCGCGCTCGGTCTCGCGAAGGCCGCCCGCGCGCCCGCCGCGCTGGTCTGCACCTCGGGCACCGCAGCCGCGAACTTCCTGCCCGCGGTCGTCGAGGCGAGCCTCGCCGGCGTGCCGCTCGTCGTGCTCACGGCCGACCGCCCGCCCGAGGCGCGCGAGTGGGGCACCGCCCAGACGATCGACCAGCTGCGCCTGTTCGGGCCGCACGCGCGCTGGTTCGCCGAGCTCCCCCCGCCCGAGCCGAGCGAGGCGCTCTTGCGCCACGTGCGCGCCGTCGCCGCGCGCGCCGCCGCGCTGGCGGGCGGGCGCCCGCCGGGCCCCGTCCATCTGAACGTGCCCTTCCGCGAGCCGCTCGAGCCGGAGCGCAGCGCCGCGGACGCGGCGGCGCTCGGGGTGGTCGGCGATCTCGTGGCTCACGGCCGCGGCGAAGCGCGCGGGTGGACCCGTGCGGAGACTCCGCCTGCCCGACCCGACGCCGCGCTCGTCGAGCGCCTCGCAGCACGGATCGCATCGACACCGAATGGTGTCATCGCGGCCGGTCCCCTCGACGCCGGGCCCGGGCTCGGCGCCGCCGTCGCTCGGCTCGCGCGCGCCGCCGGCTGGCCGCTCGTGGCCGAGCCGACGTCGCAGCTGCGCCGCGGCGCGCACGTGGCCGGCGCGCCCGTGATCGCCGGCTACGATCTGTTCCTGCGCAACGCGGCCCTCGCGGAGTCGCTCGCGCCTGCGCTCGTGCTGCGTCTCGGCGCGCCGCTCACGAGCAAGGCGTTAGCGAACTGGCTCGCACGCCACGCGGACGCCGAGCTCTGGCTGGCCGACCCGGCCGGGCGCTTCGCGGACCCGACGCACCGCGCCGCCGAGATCGTCCGCGCGGAGCCGGAGCTGCTGTGCGGCGCGCTGGCGGACGCGCTCGAGCGTACGCGCCACCGCGCGGACTCCCGCTGGTCCACGGAGCTCGCCGCCGCAGACGTCCGGGCCCGCGCCTCGCTCGCGCGCGGGCTCGCGCGCGACGACCGGCTGCTCGGCGTGCGCGCGGTCGCCGAGCTCGCGGAAGCGCTTCCGCCCGGCGCAGCGCTCTTCGTGTCGAACAGCCTGCCGGTGCGCGACGTCGACGCCGTGTTCGCCGTCTCGCCTGCGCCGCTGCACGTGTTCGCGAACCGCGGCGCGAACGGCATCGACGGGATCGTCTCGACCGCGCTCGGTGTAGCGGCCGGCGGCACGGCGCCGCTCGTGCTCCTCACCGGCGACCTCGCGCTGCTCCACGACCTGGGCGGGCTCGCCGCCGCGAAGCGGCACGGCTTGTCCGCCGCGATCGTCGTCCTCTCCAACGACGGCGGCGGCATCTTCTCGCAGCTGCCGATCGCGAAGCACGGCGAGGCGGTCGACTTCGAGGCGCTGTTCGCGACGCCGCACGGCCTGGACTTCGCGCACGCAGCCGCGCTGTTCGGCGCGAGCCACGCGCGGGCGACGAGCGTCGAGGCGTTCCGGGTCGCCCTGAAGGACGCGCTCGCCTCGCCGGGCCTGTACCTCGTCGAGGTGCCGTTCGACCGCGAGCTCGACGTCGCCGTGCGCCGCGAGCTGTTCGAGCAGGCGGCGCGCGAGGCGGCGCCATGAGCGGCCGCGAGCGGCGCAGCCTCGACGTGGGCGGCGCGCAGCTCTCCGTCGAGCTCGCGGGCTCGGGCCCGCCGCTGCTGCTCCTGCACGGCTTCACCGGCTCGGCCGAGACCGTGCGCGGCCTCGCCGACGCTCTGTCCGGCGAGTTCTCCACGATCTCCGTCGACCTGCTCGGCCACGGCGAGTCCGACGCGCCGCGCGATCCGAGCCGCTACGCACTCGAGTGTACGGCGGGCGACCTCGCGCGCCTGCTCGAAGCGCTCGGCCACCCGACCGCCCACGTGCTCGGCTATTCGCTCGGCGGCCGCATTGCGCTCGGTCTCGCCGCACTGCGGCCCGGCCGCGTGCGGTCGGCCGTGCTGATCGGCGCGTCCGCCGGGCTGGCCGACCCGAGCGAACGCGCCGCGCGCGTGCGCGCCGACGAAGCTCTCGCCGAGTCGCTCGAACGCGACGGCCTCGAGGCCTTCGCCGAGCGCTGGCTGGCGCAGCCGCTGTTCGCGACGCAGGCGCGGCTGGGGCCCGAGTTCCTGGCGCGCGCGCGCGCCCAGCGCCTGCGCAACCGCGCGCACGGCCTCGCGGCGTCGCTGCGCGGCATCGGCACCGGCGCACAGCCGCCCCTGCACGCCCGGCTCGCGCGCCTCGCCGTTCCGCTCCTGTTCGTCGCCGGCGGCGACGACGCGAAGTTCTCCGCCATCGCGCGCGAGCTCGCGGCGCTCGCACCGCGCGGCGAGTGCGCGCTCGTCCCCGGCGCGGGCCACGCCGTGCACCTCGAAGCCCTACACCAAACGGTGGCGCTCGTGCGCCGCTTCACAGGAGAACACCGCATGTCCCTCCCCGACTGGAAGAGCCTCGCCCGCTACGAAGACGTCCGCCTCGAGAAAGCCGAGGGGATCGCGAAGCTCACGATCGCGCGGCCCGAGGTGCGCAACGCGTTCCGCCCGGAGACGATCCGCGAGCTGCGCGACGCGTTCGCGCGCGTCCGCGATGACGCCGAGATCGGCGTCGTGCTCTTCACCGGCGAAGGCGACGAGGCGTTCTGCTCCGGCGGCGACCAGCGCGTGCGCGGCGAAGCGGGCTACGTGGGGGGCGACGGCGTCGCGCGGCTCAACGTGCTCGACCTGCAGCGCGACATCCGCACTCTGCCGAAGCCCGTGATCGCGCTCGTCCCGGGCTACGCGATCGGCGGCGGCCACGTGCTGCACCTGGTGTGCGACCTGACGCTCGCCGCCGACAACGCGCGCTTCGGCCAGACCGGTCCGCGCGTGGGCAGCTTCGACGGCGGCTACGGCGCGTCGTATCTCGCGCGCGTCGTCGGTCAGAAGAAGGCACGCGAGATCTGGTACCTGTGCCGCCAGTACGACGCTCGCGCGGCGCTCGACATGGGGCTCGTGAACGCCGTGGTGCCGCTCGCGCAGCTCGAGGCGACGGGCGTCGAATGGGCGCGGCAGATCCTGCACCACAGCCCGCTCGCGATCCGCTGCCTGAAGAGCGCGTTCAACGCGGACTGCGACGGCCAGGCGGGTCTCCAGGAGCTCGCCGGCAACGCGACGCTCCTGTTCTACATGACCGAGGAGGCGCAGGAAGGCCGCGACGCGTTCCTGCAGAAGCGCGCGCCCGAGTTCGAGCGCTTTCCGTGGCGGCCGTGAGCAAGTCCGCCGCGTGGCTCGCCGCCGCGCGCCCGCGCACGCTGCCGGCCGCGCTCGCGCCGATCGCCGTCGGCACGGCCGTGGCTGCGGCGCAGGGTGCGGCGCGTCCCGGCATCGCAGCGCTCGCGCTCGTCACCGCGCTCGCGCTCCAGCTCGCGGCGAACTTCGCGAACGACCTGTTCGATTTCGAGAAGGGCGCCGACACCGAAGCGCGCAAAGGCCCGCCGCGCGCGGTGCAGTCGGGCTGGCTCACGCCGCGCGAGATGCGCGCGGGCATCGCAGCCGCCTGCGCGCTCGCGCTCGGCGCGGGCGGCGGGCTGGTCGCGGCGGGCGGCTGGCCGATCGCGCTCGCCGGCGCGCTCGCGCTGGCGGCGGCGCTCGCGTACACCGGCGGGCCGTGGCCGCTCGGCTATCACGGCCTGGGCGACGCGCTCGTGTTCCTCTTCTTCGGCGTGGTCGGCGTCGCGGGCTCGCACTACGTGCAGGCGCGCGCGGCGTCGGCGCTCGCGCTGTGGGCGTCGGTGCCCGTGGGCCTGCTCGTCACGGCGATCCTCGCGGTGAACAACCTGCGCGACCTCGACACCGACGCGCACGCGGGCAAGCGCACGCTCGCCGTGCGGATCGGCGCGCCCGCCACGCGCGCGTACTACGCGGCGCTTCTGGCGCTCGCGTTCGCCGTGCCGCCCGCGCTCGTGGCGGCGGGAGCGCTGTCTCGCGCGGCGCTGCTGCCGCTCCTCGCCTCGCCGCTCGCCGCGGTTCTCGCGGTGCGCGTCGCGCGCGCGCGCGACGCGGACACGTGCAACGCGGCGCTCTCGGGCACGGCGCAGCTCGCGGCGCTCTTCGCGGGGCTGTTCGCGCTGGGCATCGCGGCAGGGAGCGCCGCGTGAAGCTCGCGCGCGCCCGGCTCACTCCGTTCGCGCTGCCGCTCCGCACGGCGCTCACGACGGCGCACGGCGCCGAGACGGCGCGCCCCGGGGTGCTGGTCGAGCTCGAGACCGCCGACGGGCGGGTCGGCTACGGCGAGGCGACGCCGCCCGGCGGGTTCGGCGCCGAGACGGCGGACGTGTGCCTCGCGCGCGGCGCCGAGCTCTGCCGCGAGCTGCTGGACGCAGGGCCCCGGCCGGCGGAGCTGCACCTGGCGCGGCTCGACGCCGCCGCGGCCGGTCCGTGCACGCGCTTCGCGCTCGAGACGGCGCTGCTCGACCTGTGCGCGCGCAAGCGCGGCGTGCCGCTCGCCGACGTCCTCGCGGGCGGTCGCGCGACACGCCGGAGTGTCGCCCTGAACGCGCTTCTGTCCGCTGCGACGCCCGAGCACGCGGCGGTCGAGGCGCGGCGCGCGCTCGCGGAGGGCTTCGAGACCTTGAAGCTGAAGGTCGGCTCGGGCTCGCCCGCAGCGGACTGCGCGCGCGTGTCCGCGGTGCGCGCCGCAGTGGGCGACGAAGCGGAGCTCCGCATCGACGCGAATGGCGCGTGGGACGTGGACCTCGCCATCTCGATCCTGCGCGAGCTCGACGCCGAGGAGCTCGAGCTCGCCGAGCAGCCCGTGGCGGCGGGCGACGTCGCCGGGCTCGCGCGCGTGCGCGCCGCGGTGCTGGTGCCGATCGCCGCGGACGAGTCGGCGGCCGACCCCGCGCGCGCCTCGGAGCTGGTCGAGCGGCGCGCGGTCGACGCGCTCGTGCTCAAGCCCGCGGTGCTCGGCGGGCTCCGCGCTGCGCTCGCCCTCGCCGTGCGCGCGCGCGCCGCCGGCGTGCGGGTATGGGTGACGAGCGCGCTCGACGGCGCGATCGGCCGGGCGGCCGCGCTGGCGCTCGCCGCTGCGCTGCCGGGGCCGCTGCCGGCGTGCGGGCTCGCGACGGGCGCGTGGCTCGCAGCGGATCTCGGCCACGGCCCCGAGCCGAAGGACGGCTGCCTCGACTTGTGCGAGGAGCCGGGTCTCGGCGCGGCGCCGGATCGCGCCGCGCTCGCGGCGCTCGCGACGGGCCCGGCAGTCGAGCTGGTACCGTGAACCTGCCCGTCTTCCTGGCCGCGCGCGCGGCGCTCTCGCCGGCGAGCCCGGCGCTCGCCTGCGGCGAAGCGCGCCTCGACTTCGCCCAGCTGTTCGCGCGCGCGAATGCCATGGCGCGCGGACTGCGCGCGCTCGGCGTGCGCGAAGGCGATGGCGTGGCCGCGCTCTTGCCGAACGGCGTCGATCTCGTGGCGCTGGTGCACGCGGCGCAGCTCACCGGCGCAGCGCTCGTGCCGCTGAACCTGCGCCTCGTCGCGCGCGAGCTCGCCTTCCAGCTGGCCGACGCGGCGCCGCGCGTCCTCGTGCACGGCGGCGGCGAGCTCGCCGAGCGTGCCCGTGCGGCTTCCGCCGGCCTGCCGGGGCTCCGGCGGGCACCTACACCGATCTGTGACGCGTGCCCGGGCGCGGACGTCCCGCTTCGCGACCAGGTCGATCTCGCCGCCACCGCGGCCGTCGTCTACACCTCGGGCACGACCGGCGAGCCGAAGGGCGCCGAGCTCTCGCACGGCGCGTTCCTCTGGAGCGCGCTCGGCTCCGCGCTGCACCTGGGCCATCTGCCGGGCGACCGCTGGCTCGCGTGCCTGCCGCTCGCGCACGTGGGCGGCCTCGCGATCCTGTACCGCAGCGCGCTCTCGGGCACGGCCGTCACCGTGCACGAGCGCTTCGACCCGGTGCGCGTCGCGAAGGAGCTCGACGACGGCGGCATCACGCTCGTCTCGTTCGTGGCGAGCATGCTCGAGCGCGTGCTCGATGCGCGCGGCGACCGCCCCGCCCCGCCCGAGCTGCGCTGCGTGCTGGTCGGCGGCGGCCCTTGCCCCGCACGGCTCCTGGCCCGCGCGCGCGCACTGGGCTTTCCGATCGCCACCACCTACGGGCTCACCGAGGCGGCATCGCAGGTCGCGACCCTGCCGCTCGAACGCGCGCGCGAACCGGGCGACTCCACCGGCCGGCCGCTCTTCTGCACGGAGCTCCGCATCGTGTCACCCGATGGTGTAGAGCTGCCGCGCGGTGCCGAAGGAGAGATCGCGGTGCGCGGCCCGACCGTCATGACGCGCTACCTGCGCCGGCCCGAGGCGACCGCGCACGCGCTCCGCGGGGGTTGGCTCCACACGGGCGACGTGGGGCGGCTCGAGCCCTCCGGGGATCTCGTGGTGCTCGACCGCCGCAGCGACCTCGTCGTGTCGGGCGGCGAGAACGTGTACCCGGCCGAAGTCGAGGCGGCGTTGCGCGAGCACCCGGCCGTGGCCGATGCCGCCGTCGCGGGCGAGCCGGACCCGGCGTTCGGCGCGCGCGTGGCGGCCTGGTTGGTGCTGCGCGCGGGCTGCTCCGCCGGCGAGGCCGAGCTGGTCGAGTTCTGCCGCGCGCGTCTGGCGGGCTACAAGCTGCCGCGGCGCATCCGGTTCGTGCCGGCCCTGCCGCGCACGGAGAGCGGCAAATTGTTGCGCCGGGCTCTCCTCGGCGACTTCGTTGGTTAAGCTCCCGCGCCGGTGGGAGTCGGCGAGAAGCACTACTGGACGATCGCGCTGTGTCTGCCCGCGCTGGTCGGGGCCGCCCTGGCTTCCGACGCCGCGGCCGCGGGCTGCTACGCCACCTGGATGAGCTGCTTCAGCATCTTCGACCCGAACACGTTCACGAAGCGCGCGATCCTCTGGACGGCGCGCTACCTGCCCTACGCGCTGCCTGCATACGCGCCCGTGGCGCTCTACGGCTTCGCCGTGCTGCTGCGCCGCGGCGTCGGCGCCTTCGAGCGCTGGCTGTGGCTCGCGCCCGTCTTCCTCGCGGCCGCGCTCCACGTGTCGTGCACCGTCTTCTCGAGCTGGGTGATGCCGGCGCGGCGGCTCGGGCCGTCGCTGCTCCTCGACCTGCAGACGCTCGCGGGTGCGTACGCGTGGATCGCGCTGCTGCGCGTCGCAAAGCCCGGGCTCGTGCGTGCGCCCGGCTTCTGGGACCCGCCCTGAGGCGCGCCGCCTGGAGCCATTGCCGGCAGGCCTGCGGAGTCCGCGAGCGCGCGACGTGTCGAGTGACTGCGCGAGAGCAGTCACTGCGTTCCCTCCGCATCCACGCGCCTGCGCTTCTCCTGCGACGGGCGCTTCGCGCCGACGAGGCCGGGCGCGCCGTTGGCGCGAGCCGCGCAGCGCGAGCGGCGACCCTCTGCGCCGGGACGTCCTCCGGCATTTGGCTTCGGTGAGCGGAGACCGTCCGACCGGTGTTATAACAGCGCCCATGGTAGGGAAACGGCTTCGGCGGGGGCCCTCCCGCGTCCTCGCTCTCGCAAGCCGTAGGGTGGGCGCGATGTGCGCGGTGTGCGCGGTCGCGCTCGCGGGGTGCGCGGTCGGGCCCGATTACCGGCGCCCGCCGCTTCCGCTCGGGGAGACTTTCCGCGAGACGCCCGCCCAGACCGCTTCGATCGCGGACACCCCGTGGTTCGACGTGTTCACCGATCCGGTCCTCCGCCAGTTGGTCGAGGAGGCGCTCGCGAACAACCGCGACCTGCGCGCGGCGATCGCCCGCGTGGAGCAGGCCCGGGACGAGGCGGCGATCGCGCGCTCGCCGCTCTTCCCCCAAGTCGGCTACGGCGGCGTCGCCGCGCGTGGCAAGCTGGTCCGGATCGGCGTCGCAGACCAGGAAGCACCCGAGGTCGCAAACACGTTCCTCGCCTTTGCGAACGCGTCCTGGGAGCTCGACCTGTGGGGTCGCATCCGGCGCGGCGCGGAGGCCAGCTACGCCGACCTGCTCGCCAGCGACGCCGGCCGCCACGGCGTGGTGCTGTCGCTCGTCTCGCAAGTGGCGCAGTCCTATTTCGAGCTGCTCGAGCTCGACCTCGAGCTGCAGATCGCCCGCGACAACGTCGTCTCGTTCCAGGAGACCTTCGACCTGTTCAACCGCCGCTACCGCGGCGGCGTGGCGTCGAAGCTCGACTCGCTGCGCGCGCAGGCCGCGCTCGCGCAAGTGGCCGCCGACGTCCCGCGCGTGGAAGCCGCCATCGTCCAGAAGGAGAACGAGATCGCCGTGCTGGTGGGCCGCCCCGCGCAGGGGATGCCGCGCGGGACGGCGCTGCTGGCGCAGAGCGTGCCCCCGGAGATTCCGGCGGGCGTTCCTGCACAGCTGCTCGAGCGCAGGCCCGACCTGATCCAGTCCGAGCAGACGCTCGTCGCGGCGAACGCGACCATCGGGGAGACCTTCGCCCAATACTTCCCGCGCGTCGGCCTGACGGCGCTGGGCGGGACGCTCAGCTCGGACGTTTCGAATCTCCTGGAGCACAAGTCGTCGCTGTGGTCGTACGCCGCGCAGGCGGCCGGGCCGCTGTTCACCGCCGGCCAGACCACCTATCAGTGGAAAGCCGCGCAGGCCGCCACCGACGCCGCGCTCGCGAGCTACGAGAGCGCCGTGCTGAACGCGCTGCGCGAGGTCTCGGACGCGTTGATCGCGCGCAGCAAGCTCGACGAGCAGCGCGCCCAGCGCGAAACCTCGGTCGCCGCGCTCGAGGAGGCGTTGAAGACGGCGCGCACGCGCTACGCGGGCGGCCTCGCCACCTACCTCGAGGTGCTCGACGCGCAGCAGCAGCTCTACCCCGAGCAGCTCGCGCTCGCGCAGGTGCGCCGCGACGAGCTCGTCTCGGTCGTCACGCTGTACCGCGTGCTGGGCGGCGGCTGGAACGCGGCCGAGCCCGCGCCGGCGGTGCCGTCGAACCTGCGGCCCTAGTCCCCGACCGCCGGGCTGGGCGGCGGGCTCTCCGGGGCGGCCGCCTCGCTGCGCCCGGCGATTCGCTCGACCAGCACGTACAACATCGGCACGAAGAAGATCGCGATGCCCGTCGCAGCGAGCATGCCGGTGATCACCGTGGTGCCGATGCTCTGGCGCGAGATCGCACCCGACCCCGAGGCGGTCCACAGCGGCACGCAGCCCAGGATGAAGGCGAAGCTCGTCATGAGGATCGGGCGCAGGCGGCTCTTCGCACCGGCCAGCGCAGCGTCGAACGGCGACTTGCCGCCCTTCTGCTCGAGCACCGCGAACTCGACGATCAGGATCGCGTTCTTCGCGACCAGCCCGATCAGCATGATGAGTCCGACCTGCGAGAACACGTCGCTGTCGAGCCCGCGCGCCCAGATCCCGAGAAAGGCGCCGAACACGGCGATGGGCGTCGTGAGCAGCACGCTCCACGGGAGCGACCAGCTCTCGTAAAGCGCCGCCAGGATGAGGAAGACGAACAGAATCGACAGCGCGAACGTGCCCGCGCCTCCGCCGGCATGCGTCTCCTGGTACGACATGTTCGTCCACTCGTAGCTCATGTCGGCGGGGAGCACCTCGCGCGCGGTCTGCTCGACCACGGCCATCGACTGGCCGGAGCTGAAGCCCGGCGCGGGACTCCCGAGCACCTCGACCGCGCGGTAGAGGTTGTACCGGTTGGTGTACGCGGGCCCCACAGACTCGCGCGCCGCCATCAGTGTGGACAGCGGCACCATCTGGTTGGTCTTGTTGCGCACGTAGAAGCCGCCGATGTCCCGCGCGTTGACCCGGAACTCCGGCTCCGCTTGCAGGAACACCTTCCAGGTGCGGCCGAAGCGGTTGAACTGGTTCACGTACGAGGACCCGAGCAGCGCCTGCAAGGTGTTGTACACGTCGGTCGACGAGACGCCGAGCTTGTAGACCTTGTCGGCGTCGACGTTCGCGAAGATCTGCGGCACGTCCGGGCGGAACACCGTGACGACGCCCGACAGCTCGGGCCGCTTCCGGAGCGCGTCGATGAAGTGCTGCGTGTTCTCCGCGAGGTAGTCCACGCCGTTCCCGGCCCGGTCCTGGAGCATGACGTCGAAGCCGCCGGCGTTGCCGACGCCGGGGATCGAGGGCGGTCCGAACGCGAATGCCTGCGCGCCGGGCATCTGCGCCAGCTGCGCGTTGATCTCGCGCATGATGAAGTCGGCGGTGCGCTTTCCCCGCTCCTTCCACGGGTCGAGCTGCACGAAGTAGAAGCCCGCGTACGACTGCGAGATGTTCGACAGCAGGCTGAAGCCGACGATCGAGGTGTAGCTCTGCACGCCCTTGGTGTTCGCCAGCACGCTCTCGACGTCGCGCGCGATCGCGTCGGTCCGCTGCAGCGAGGCGGCGTCCGGCAGCTGCAGCTGCATGAAGAAGTAGCCCTGGTCCTCGATCGGCACGAACGACGTCGGCAGGATCCGCCCGATGCCGACCGCGATCACGGTCATGCCGGCCAGGAGGATCAGGCTGCGCACCCAGCGGCGGATCGCGGCGCCCGACACGTTCACGTAGCGCTGGGTCGCGGCGTCGAAGAAGCGATTGAAGGCGGCGAAGAAGCGGCCCAGCGGGCCACGCGCGGGCGTCTTGTGCCGCAAGAGAAGCGCCGAGAGCGCGGGCGACAGCGTGAGCGCGTTGAACGCAGAGATCAGCACCGAGATCGCGATCGTGATGGCGAACTGCTGGTACAGGCGGCCGGTGATCCCGGCCATGAAGCCTGCGGGGATGAACACGGCGGCGAGGATGAGACCGATCCCGACGACCGGCGCCGACACCTCTTCCATCGCCTTGATCGTGGCGTCGCGCGGCGACAACCCGTGCTCGATCCCGACCTCGGCCGCCTCGACGACCACGATCGCGTCGTCGACGACGAGCCCGATCGCCAGCACGAGCCCCAGCAGGGACAGCGTGTTGATCGAGAAGCCCAGCATCGGGAAGAAGATGAACGCGCCCACCAGCGAGACCGGCACCGCGATCAGCGGGATCAGCGTGGCGCGCCAGCCCTGCAGGAACAGGAACACGACGACGATCACGAGCACGATCGCCTCGACCAGCGTGTGCACGATCTCGTCGATGCCCTCGCTGATCGGGAGCGTGGTGTCCAGCGCGATCGAGTACGCGACATCCGCGGGGAAGCGCTTCGAGAGCTCCTCGATCTGCTGCTTCAGAACGCCCGCCGTGGCGAGCGCGTTCGACCCCGGCGACTGGTAGATCGCCAGGATGGCGGCCGGCTTGCCCTGGAAGCGGCCGAGCTGCAGGTAGTTCAACGAGCCCAGGTCGATGCGCGCGACGTCGCGCAGGCGAACGAACGAGCCGTCGGGGTTCGCACGAATGATGATGTCGCCGAACTGGTCGGCGTCGACGAGCCGCCCCTTGGCGGTCACCGTGTAGGTGAACTGCTGGCCCGGCGGCGCGGGCTCGCCGCCGATCTGCCCGGCCGGGTTCACCACGTTCTGCGCCTTCACCGCGTTGACCACGTCGGTGACCGTGATGCCGAGCTTGGCCAGCGTGTCGGGGCGCACCCAGACGCGCATCGCGTAGTCGGCGGCGCCGAACAGCGTCACCTGGCCGACGCCCGGCACGCGCGCGAGCTGGTCGGTGACGTTGATCGTGGCGTAGTTGCCGAGGAAGCGCGCGTCGTAGGTGCCGTTCGGCGAGTAGATGGGGATGACGAGCAGCGGCAGGCCGACGGTCTGCTTCACCGTGGTGCCGTACTCGACGACCGAAGTCGGCAGCTGCGAGTTCGCCTGCGCCAGGCGATTCTGCGCGAACACCTGGTCCAGGTTGACGTCGGTGCCGACGTCGAAGCTCACCTGCAGCGTCAGCGTGCCGTCGCTGCCGTTGATGGACCTCATGTAGATCATGCCCTGCACGCCGTTCATCTGTTGCTCGATCGGCGTGGCCACGGCCTGCTCGACGGTGAGCGCGTCGGCGCCCGTGTAGGTCGTCTGGACCTGGATGATCGGCGGAACGATGTCCGGGTACTGGGCGATCGGCAGCCGCGCGATCATCACGACGCCCGCGATCACCGTGATGATCGAGATGACGATGGCGACGATCGGGCGGTCGATGAAGAAGCGGGACACCGATCAGCTTCCGGGCTTCGCCGCCGGGGCCTGGCTCGTGGTGGTCTCGGCCTTCACGGTGATGCCGTTCCGCACCTTCTGCAGGCCCTCCACGATCACGCGTTCGCCGGCCTGCAGCCCTTCCCCGACGACCACGTCGGTGCCCACGGTGGGGCCGAGGACGACCTTCTTGATCGCGACCTTGTCGTCGGGACCCACCACCGCGACCTGCTTGATGCCCTGCATCTCGCTGACGGCGCGCTGGGGAATCACGAGCGCGCCCTTCAATTGCTCGGTGTCCGCGCGCACCTTGCCGAACTGACCAGGCCGCAGGAGGTTGCCGGGATTCGGGAAGAGCACCTGCGCCTGGATCGTGCCGGTGGTCGGAGCCACGCCGAGGCCCGCGGCGTCGAACCTGCCCTTCTCCGGGTAGATCGAGCCGTCCGCGAGGATCAGCGTCAGCGCAATCTGCCCGGCCGGCTGCTGCTCCTTCCGCTTCACCAGGCGCAGGTAGTCGACCTCGGAGACCTGGATGCTGACCTTGATGGGATCGAGCTGTGAGACCTCGGTGAGAAGCGTCTGCGGGCTGACGAGGTCGCCGACCTGCGAGTTCGCGATGCCCGCGACCCCGTCGATCGGCGAGTTGACCTTGGTCCAGTCCAGGTTGAGCTGCGCGTTGTCCTGAGCAGCCTTCGCGGCCTCGACCGAAGCCTGCGCCGCCGCCTGCGCTTGCACCGCGTCGTCGAGCTCCTTCTGGCTGACGGCGCCCTCCTTGGCGAGCGGCGTGTAGCGCGTCACGTCCTGTTGTGTCTTGAGCAGCCGCGCTCGGGCCTCGGCGAGATCGGCCTTGGCATGGTTGTACGCGGCCTGGGCCTGGCGCGGATCGATCTGGAACAGCACCTCGCCGGCCTTCACCGCGGCGCCGTTCGCGTAGTTCTGCTTCAGCAGGTAGCCCTGGATCTTGGGGTAGATCTGGGCGTTGACGTTGCCGGTCGTGGTGCCGACCCACTCCTCGGCGACCGTGACGTCGCGCTGCTCGACGGGCGCGACGACCACCGACGGCACGGGAGCCGCCGTCTTCTCGGAGCCGCGCTCGCAGCCCGACCAGAGCGCGGCCGCCGCGCAAACCAAGGCTGCTCTCGAGCACCGATCCATGCGACGTCCCCTACCGATTCGCGCGAGGGCATCTTACCCGGAGCCGCAGGCGGGCGCTGGCTGAACCCGGCAAGCGGGCTACGCGCGCTTCTTCAGCATCATCGCGGCCCGCCGGCACACGGCCACGACTTCGCCGCGCTGGTTCACGCCGCGGTGCTCGAACACGACGACGCCCCATTCGGGCCGCGACTTCGATTCGCGCTTCTCGAGCACCTCGGTCTGCGCGGTGATCGTATCGCCGATGAAGACGGGTTTCGGGAACTCGACCTTCTCGAAGCCCAGGTTCCCGACGGTCGTGCCGAGCGTGGTCTCGCCGACCGAGAGACCCACGACGAGCCCGAGCGTGAAGATCGAATTGACGAGTCTCTGGCCGAAGTGACTCGTTTTGGCGAACTCCGCGTCCAGGTGCAGCGGCTGCGGGTTCATCGTGAGCGCCGAGAACAAGAGATTGTCGGCCTCGGTGACCGTGCGCGACGGCTGGTGCGTGAACACCTTGCCGACTTCGAACTCGTCGAAGGTCAGCCCGGCCAACTAGCGCGCCTGGCCTTCGGCGATCTGCCGCCCGAGCGCGATCATGACCGGGATCTCCTCGTCCGCGAGCGGCTTCATGTACTGCTTGCGCTCGAGCGCCGCCGTGATGTACGGCGCGAGCTCCTCGCGCTTCTTGCGCTGGCGCTCGGCCTCTTCGGCGTGGAACTCGGGCATGACGTCGCTGGCGAAGAGCTCGAGTGACTCGCAGATGTGCTCGTGGCGGTTGCGGCCACCCTGCTGGATGAACGTGACCTGGTCGACGCCGGCGTCCGCGAACTTGCGCAGGTGCGCGCGCAGCATGTCGGGCGTGCCGATGCCGCCGCGGTTCGGCCCCGCGTCGGGCAGCGCCGCGCGTGCGCGCTGGAAGTTCTCCCAGATGTTCGTGCGCCCCGCCTTGTGCTCGCCGAAGCCGTAGTGGTGGCCGAGCGCGTAGCCGAAGAACTGGAAGCCCTCGAGCCCGCGCCGCGTGGCCTCTTCCAGGTCGCGGTGGCACGAGAAGCCGGTGACCATCGCCACGTTCGCGTTCACGGCGTGGCCGACCGGCGTGCACTCGGTCTTGAGGATCCGGTAGTAGTCGTCGACCCATTGCTTCGCTTCCGCGGGGTCGACGAACGCGAACGTGAGCGCACCGATGCCGAGCTTCGCCGCGAGCTTGATCGTCTCGCGGTTCGAGCACGCCACCCACAGCGGCGGGTGCGGCTTCTGCACGGGCTTCGGCACCACGTTGCGGCACGGCATCGAGAAGTACTTCCCCGCGAAGCCGGGATACGGGTCCATCACCAGCATGTTGGCGATCTGCTCGATGGCCTCGCGCCACGCCGCGCGCTTCTCGGCGACGGGCACGCGGTAGCCGCCGAGCTCGGCGATCGACGACGACTCGCCAGTGCCGAACTCGACGCGCCCGTTCGACACCAGGTCGAGCGTGGCGATGCGCTCCGCGATGCGCGCGGGATGGTTGTAACCCGGCGGGCACAGCACGATGCCGTGGCCCAGGCGGATCTTCTTCGTGCGCTGGCTGCACGCCGCGAGGAACACCTCGGGCGCGGACGAGTGCGAATACTCCTCCAGGAAGTGGTGCTCGACCTCCCACGCATGGTCGATGCCGAGCTGGTCCGCGAGCTCGACCTGGTCGAGCGCTTCCTGGAAGAGCCGCTGCTCCGCCCCCTCGCCCCACGGGCGAGGCAGCTGGTGCTCGTAGAAGATCCCGAACTTCACGAGAGGTCGCCGAGGATCACTTCCGCCTTGCTCACTTCGAACTTGCCCGGCGCCTCGACGTGGAGCTTCTTCACGACGCCGTCCTCGACGAGCGCGGAGAAGCGCTGGCCGCGGATGCCCATGCCGAAGCCGGAGCCGTCGAACTCGAGCCCGAGCGCGCGCGTGAACTCGGCGTTGCCGTCGGCGAGCAGCGTGACCTTGTTGCCGACGTTGCGGTCCTTGCCCCAGGAATCCATCACGAAGGCGTCGTTCACCGAGATGCACACGATCTCGGACACGCCCTTCGCCTTGATCTTGTCCGCCTGCTCGACGAAGCCCGGCAGGTGCTTCGCGGAGCACGTGGGCGTGAACGCGCCCGGCACCGAGAACAGCACGACCTTGCGGCCCTTGAAGAACTCCTCGGTGTGGATGTCCTTCATGCCCTCGGGCGTGAGCCGCTTGAGCGTCGCCTTGGGAATCCGATCGCCGACCTTGATCGCCATTGGGGGTTTCCTCGTCGTTTTGGGTGGAGCGCGATTCTAGAACAACGACGCGAGCTCCGCGGGGCGAGGCCGGGCGCGCCGCTTCGCGATTCGCGGAATCATCCGGTCGAAGCGGCGGGCATCCGGGCCGCGCTCGAAGCTCGCTACGCGCGCCCGGCCTCGCCCCGCTCCTCGCCACTCCACACTCCTCAGTTTTGAGTGAAGGAGCGCACTGCCGAGGCGACCGCCTCTTCCACTCACAAACAAACAAGAAAGGAAAGGCGGGGGCGGCGGATCTGGTTGCTTCTGCCCGGCGGGTGGGTGCGCCGCGCGTAGCGAGCTTTGAGCGCGGTCCAAATGCGAGCCGCCCCGAGCAAACCATTCCGCGCGAATCGCGAAGCGGCGCGCCGCACCCACCCGCCGGGCAGCCGAAACGAAGGCGCGTGGTACTCTCGGGAACATGCGCAGCCCCCGTCATTTCACGTCGCCCAAGGCCATCGGCGCGCCGCATCCGCTGCGCGAGATCCCCGTCCGGCCCTCGCGGATGATCCACTTCTTCGACCCGAGCAATCCGCGCATGGCGTCGAAGGTGCCCGACATCGCGAAGCAGGTGGACATCCTGCTGGGCAACCTCGAGGACGCGATCCCCACCGAGCGCAAGGTCGACGCGCGCGAGGGCCTCATCCAGATCGCGAAGGACACCGACTTCGGGGACACGCAGCTGTGGACGCGCGTCAATTCGCTCGACAGCCCGTGGGTGCTCGACGACCTCTGTCGCCTGGTCGGCGAGATCGGCGACAAGCTCGCGGTGATCATGGTGCCCAAGGTCGAAGGGCCCTGGGACATCCACTACGTGGATCAGCTCCTCGCGCAGCTCGAGGCGAGGGCGGGGCTGCGCCGGCCGCTGCTCGTGCACGCGATCCTCGAGACGGCGCTCGGCGTCGCGAACGTCGAGGAGATCGCCACCGCGTCGCCGCGCATGCAGGGCATGTCGCTCGGGCCTGCGGACCTGGCCGCGTCGCGGCGCATGAAGACGACGCGCGTCGGCGGCGGGCATCCCGGCTATCTCGTGCGGACCGATCCCGACCCGAAGCACCCCGATGCGCCGCGCCCGACCGCGCAGCAGGACCTGTGGCACTACACCATGGCGCGTATGGTCGACGCGTGCGCCGCGACGGGCGCCCTGCCCTTCTACGGCCCGTTCGGCGCCATCGACGATCCCATCGGCTGCGAGGACCAGTTCCGCAACGCGTTCCTCATGGGCTGCGTGGGTGCGTGGTCGCTGCACCCGTCGCAGATCGAGATCGCGAAGCGCGTGTTCACGCCGCCCGCCGACGAAGTGCTGTGGGCGAAGCGCGTGCTCGCGGCGATGCCCGACGGCAGCGGCACGATGATGCTCGAGGGCAAGATGCAGGACGACGCCACCTGGAAGCAGTGCAAGGTGATGGTGACGTTGGCCGAGCTCCTGGCCGCGCGCGATCCCGAGCTCAAGAAGAAGTACGAGCTTGGTTAGTGCGCCGGACTGGTTCCGGCGCGCGCTCGCGGACAAGCCGGACGAGGCCCAGGTCGAAGTGCTCGGCTGCCCCATCCACTACCTGCGCTGGGGCGAGCGCGACAAGCCGGGCATCGTGCTCGTGCACGGCGGCGCCGCGCACGCGCACTGGTGGAGCTTCATCGCGCCGCTTTTGACGTCGACGTATCACGTCGCGGCGCTCGACCTGTCGGGCCACGGCGACAGCGGCCGGCGCAGCGAATACAAGAGCGAGCAGTGGGCGGAAGAGGTCATGGCGGTCGCGCGCGACGCGGGCATCGTGGGCGCGCCGCTGCTCGTCGGCCACAGCATGGGCGGCATCGTGTGCATCCAGGCCGCTGCGCGCTGGGGCGACCGGCTCGCGGGCGCGATCATCGTAGACTCGCCCGTGCGGCGGCCCGACCCGGAATCCGAGGAAGGCACGCGCGGGCGCGCGTTCCGCAACCCGAAGACGTATCCCGACTTCGAGACCGCGGTCGCCAAGTTCCGGCTCGTGCCCGAGCAGCCGTGCGACAACCCGTACATCCTGGACCACGTGGCGCGGCACTCTCTACACAGAACTGCGTCAGGCTGGACGTGGAAGTTCGATCCCAGCGTGTTCCGCCGCGCGACGTCGGACTCGATCGGGCAGCACCTCGCGCAGGTGCGCTGCCGCGTGGCGCTGTTCCGCGGCGAGCTGTCCGATCTCGTCACTCCCGACGTCGCGGACTACATGGTCGAGCTGCTCGACCGCAACGCGCCGCTCGTCGAGATCCCGCAGGCGCACCACCACTTGTTGCTCGACCAGCCGCTCGCGTTCGTCTCGGCCCTGCGCGCGATCCTGGCCGACTGGGAGCACTCGCTGCCACGGCGCCTCCGCTAGCGCGCGCAGGCACCGCGCGAGCCGCGGTAGAATGAGCGAGCCGCAGGCGAGCGAAGTCAATGGGAAGGAGATCCGCATGTCGCTTTCGGGTCGCGTCGCGTTGGTCACGGGCGGCAGTCGGGGCATCGGACGCGGGATCGCGCTCGCGCTCGCCCAGGACGGCGCCGACGTCGCGGTGAACTACCGCCGCGACGACGCGGCGGCCAAGGAGACCGTGGCTGCGATCGAGTCGCTGGGCCGGCGCGCGCGTGCGTATTCGGCCTCGGTCGACTCGCTCGAAGCGTGCCAGACGATGGTCGACGCGGTGATCCGCGACTTCGGCTTCGTCGACATCCTCGTGAACAACGCGGGCATCGCGAGCCGCGGCAACACCGTGAAGAACACCGACCCCGAGGAGTTCGAGCGCGTGGTGCGCACGCACGCGTTCGGCGCGTGGTACCTGTGCCACCTGCTCATCCCGTCCATGCGCACGCGTCCGCGGGGCGACATCGTGATGATCTCGTCCGTCGCCACGCTCCACCACGCCGGCGGCGGCGCGCCCTACAACATGGGCAAAGCCGCCCTCGAGGCGCTCGCGTTCACGCTGGCGAAGGAAGAGAAGAAGCACGGGATCCACGTGAACGTCGTCGCGCCCGGCCTCGTCGAGACCGAGATGGGCCGGCGGCTCGCGAAAGGCGCGATGGGCGTCGACGACCTGCGCAAGCTCGACGCGCTCATGCCGTTCGGGCGCGTGTGCCAACCCGAGGACGTTGCGTACACCGTACGCTTTTTGGTGTCGGACGCCGCGAGCTACATCACCGGCGAGAAGGTGAACGTGCACGGCGGCGGGCGGGAGTGACCGGCGTTGCTTCCGGGTCCTTCCAGTTCGCGCGCCACGCGCACATGCGATCGCCCCGCACGGTGCAGAGCAGCTTGGCGACGACCACGTCCTCCATGCCGTTCCACGACAGCCCGCCGCGGATGTAGCCCGACGTCAAGAGACAGACGACGTCCGACGGCGAGTCGAAGTTCGTCAGCTCGACTCGCGCGGTCGTCGCCGACTCCTGCACGACGCGCAGCTCGCCGCTGTCGTGCTGCGACGACCACAGCGCGAACACCGTGCTCGTCGACAGCGTGCGGATCAAGTCGCCGTAGATCTCGGCGTGCGCGCGCGCGCCGAGCTCGCCCATCTTCTCGATCGTCGCCACGCGCTCGGCGCCGGGCGAGAGCGCGACCACCGCCTCCATCAGCTCGGCGAAGTCGGACTCGGGGTACCAGCTCGACAGCGCCACGCGCTCGTCCAGGTAGTGGTGCAGCTCGGGGCGCAGGAGCGGCAGTGCCTCGGCGCGCCGCCGGCGCAGGAACTTGATGGGCTGCACGAGGATGGCGCCCTTCGCGTTCACAGCCCCACCTCGCGCTTCCAGCTGCAGCGCCACAGACAGCTCGAATCCTTCCACAGCCGGCACGCGAGCTTCTCGACGGTCACGTCGGAGCAGCCGTTCAGCGTGAACGTCGCGCGCCAGTAACCCGTGAGCACGAGACACAGCTCGCGCGAGGTGTCTTCGAAGCCCGTGAGCTCGAAGGTCATGCGGTCGGCGCTCTCGCGCACGCGCCGCAGCTCGCCGGTGTCGTGCTGCGTGGACCAGAGCGCGAACGCGCGGCTGGCCGAGCCCGGGCCGAGCAAGAGCTCGCGGAACAGCTCGCTGTGACCCACCGCTGCGGACTCGCCCATGAGCTCGAGCGCGCGGTCGGGCGAGCCCGGGTAGAGCTGCGCGCCCGCGCGCAGGAGCTCCGCGTGCACGGACTCGGGATACCAGGCCGAGAGACTCAGCGTCTCGGTGAGGAAGTGGTGCAGCTCGGGGCGGAGCAGCGCTCGCGCGTCGTCGCCGCGCGAGCGCAGCATCTTCACGACTCCGAGGAAGGAGACGCCCTTGATCCGGCCCACGGACTTCGAATCGGCGGGCGCCTCGCGCGAGTCAAGACGTTTCACTTCTCGTCCACCGGCGTCCAGGTGGCGCGCCACGAGCAGAGGGAATCGCCCCAGAGGCGACAGGAGAGCTTCTGCACGGACGAGTCCGTGATGCCGTTGATGGCGAGCGTGCCCGAGATGTACCCACCCAGCACCAGACAGAACTCGCGGGAAGTGTCCTCGAAGCCGGAGAGCTCGACGCGGACGCGGTTCGGGCTCTCCATGTGCGAGCGCATCTCGCCCGAGTCGTGTTGGCTCGACCAGAGCGCGAACGTGCGGCTGCTCGACTGCTCGCCGCGGATCAGGTCGCCGTACACGACGGTCTGCGCGCGCGCCCCGCGCTCGCCCATCATCATGAGCGCGCGGTCGGGCGGCCCGGGCAGGAGCTTCGCGACGGCGCGGACCAGCTCGACGAGGTCGCTCTCCGGGTACCAGCTCGAGCGCGTGATCTCCTCGTCGAGGTAGTGGTGCAGCTCCGCCGGCAGCACCTGGCGCGCTTCGTTGCGGCACGCGCGCAGGTACTTCACCGCGTCCAGGATCGCGATGCCCTTCGCCCGGCCCATCGGAGAGGTATCGGCGCCGGGCAGGCCCGGGTGGACCGACCTCGCTCAGGAAGCGTCGGGGCTCTTCTTGGCGCCGAGATGCCGGCGCAGGAGTGCGTAGAAGCGCGACCGATCGATCGGCTTGGTCGCGAAGTCGTCGCAGCCCGCGGCCATGCAGCGCGCACGCTCGGTGTCCATCGCGTGCGCGGTCAGCGCGACGATCGGGGCCTGGTAGCCCTGCCGTCGCAGGATACGCGTTGCGGTGTAGCCATCCATCACGGGCATCTGCATGTCCATGAGCACGAGCGCGAACGACTGGCCGGAGAGCCGCGCCTCCTGCACGCGCTCGACGGCCTGCTGGCCGTTCTCCGCGATCACCACCGTGAGGCCGAGCTTGCGCAACAAGAGGCCGAGCAGCCGCTGATTGTCCGCACCGTCTTCGACGAGCAGCACGGTGCCCGACACCTCGGGCTCTTCCTCGTCGCGGTGCACCTCGGCGATCGGTGGCGCGGGCGCCACGCGCGCGACGCCTTCGATGTCGCCCGCGGGCACCTCGACCTTGAAGATCGTGCCGCGCCCGGGCTCGCTCTCGACTTCGATCGTGCCATCCAGCAGGTCGATGAGCCGTTTCGAGATGGTGAGCCCCAGCCCGGTGCCGCCGTAGCGCCGCGTCGTCGAGCTGTCCGCCTGCCCGAAGGGCCGGAACAGCTTGGCGTACTCCGCCTGCGTGATGCCGATGCCCGTGTCCGCGACTTCGAAGTGCAGGTGTGCGGGGGCGGGCTCGTCGCGCAACCGCACGCGCAGCCGCACTTCGCCCATCTCGGTGAACTTCACGGCGTTGCCGACCAGGTTGATCAGGATCTGGCGCACGCGCGTCGGATCGCCCTGCACGTGCGCGGGCACGGCGCCGTCGAAGTCGATGTGGAACGCGATGCCCTTCGCCTCGGCACGCACGCGCATGAGGCGCTCGACGTCGCGCACCACGGCGATCGGCGAGAACGTGACGCGCTCGACCTCGAGCCGGCCCGACTCGATCTTCGACAGGTCGAGGATGTCGTTCAACAGCGCGAGCAGGTAATCGCCGTTGCGCTGGATCGTGCGCAGGGCGTCGACCGTCGCGACGGGCGCGCTCGAGCGGCCGGCTTCTTCGAGCAGGACTTCCGTGAAGCCGAGGATCGCCGTCATCGGCGTGCGGATCTCGTGCGACACGTTGGCGAGGAACTCGGTCTTGATTCGCGTGGTCTGCTCGGCGTGCAGCATGGCCTGGCGCAGCGCAGAGTTGGCCTCTTCGAGCGACTCGCTGCGATTGCGCTCCGCGCGCAGCTGGCGGCGCTCGCTCTGGTCGCGCAGCACCGCCAGCCAGCGCACGCCGCCCGCGCCCTTCGCGGCGTGCAGCGCGAGCTCGGCCGGCACCTCTTCGACCTCGTGGTGCGAGATGCGCAGATCGACGCGCTTCTGCGCCTCGCCGCCGGCTTCGCGGCGTTCGGTGACGTAGGCGAGAAAGCTCTTGTGCGTCGAGGTCGCGACGAGCGCTTCCAGCGCGACGCCGTACAGCATCTCCTGCGGCTGGCGCAGGAGGCGCTGCGCGCTCTCGTTGGCGCGCAAGATGCACAGCTCGGCGTCGAGCCAGAGCAGCGCATCCGAGACGAGGGCTTCGAGGCCCCGTTCGCCGGCCGCGCGCGAGGAAGCTGAAGAGGCGGACATAGCTCCCAAGGCGCATCGTCCTGCGAGCCGCGCCCGCTTGAGCGCCCGGCCGGCCGGCGGGAATCCGCAGCCGGGACGGCGGCGTAGTCTGGAGAAGCGCAAGGGAGGGATCATGGGTCGTTCTGCGCACCGGACCGCCGCGCTGGCGGCCGCACTCGCGCTCGCCGCGGCGGGCGCGCGAGCGGGAACGGTCTTCACGGATCCCTACGGCCAGGGCGCGCCGGACGTCGTGGGCGACCCCGCCGACTTCGACATCCACTCGCTCGAGGTGTCGCTCACCCGGGACGAGCTCGACATCGAGATCCGGACCAACTTCCATGGCGGCGACACGACGCTGGCCGCGTTCACCGTGCCCGGGACCTCGTACGCGTCGGTGCCCGTCTCGATCGGCGACCTGCTGCTCGCGGGGAAGAGCTCGCTGTGGGCGATTCCGCTGGTGGCCGCGGGCGGCGTGGGCGGGATCGGCGGCGGCATCTACTACGCGGTGATGGGCCCGGTCGCGACCGGCGAGCCGATCACGCGGGGCATGGGCTCGGTGCTGCCCGGCAGCATGTACGAGGTGACGGGCACGGCCACGGCGGGCGAAGTGCTCGGCGTGGGCGCCGCCCCGGATCTCCGCGCCGACGTGCCGGTCTGGGGCGCAGGGAACATCGGCGTGTACGGGCCCGACTACATCGGCAGCCTGCCGGTGGTCACGAGCCTGGGCGGGCCCGAGCTCGACATCCAGCTCGCGATCCCGATCGACGCCGCGTTCTACGCCGACGTCGCCGGCGGCTATCGCGTGCACTTCGCGTCGGGCACCTGCGCCTGCGACGTCATCGACGGCGCCGTGCCCGAGCCGGGCGCGGGCGTGCTGGCCGCAGGCGCGCTTGCGGCCGCGCTGCTCGCGCGCCGTATGAATCGCTTCACAGCGCGCTGACTTCCGTTCACGCATTCTCCGCCCCGAAGAGGAGGGCCGGTCATGACCGAACGAGAGTCACTCTGGACCAACCTGGCGTCGCTCGCCGTCGTCGGAGCGTCGTTCGCCCTGCTCGCCTTCGTGCTGACGTCGGTGCTCGCGCGCTAGTCAGGTGACCCGCACGCCGCGCGCCATGAGCAGCTTCCCCGAGCGCACGATCTCCGGCAGCTTGAACGGCCGCAAGAGGTCGATGAAGGCGTCGAGCTTCTCGCTCGGCCCGTGGATCTGCAGGATCAGCGAGTCCGCGCCGTAGTCGACCACCTTCGCCTTGAAGTGCTCGGCGATCTGCAGGATCTGCGTGCGCTGGTCGATCGGCGCGAACATCTTCACGAGCGCGATCTCGGTCTCGTAGCTGTCGTCGCCGGTGTGGTCGATCGCGTGCACCACGTCGACCAGCTTGGCGAGCTGCAGGATGATCTGGCCGAGATCGCGCGCGGCGCCCGACGAGACGATCGTCATGCGCGAGAAGCGACCCTCTGCGCCCGGCGACACCACGAGGCTCTCGATGTTGAAGCCGCGGCGCGAGAACACGAGCGCGACCCGCACCAGCACGCCGGGCTTGTTGTTCACGAACAGCGAAATGGTGTGCAGCTGCGTGCGCGCGGCTGGAGCCGGCGCGGTCGCGGGCAGTGCAGGAGAGGCGCTCATCAGGTGCTCCCGGTCGGCTTCTCGAGCCGGTGCTTCGGTTTCTCGATCAACATCTCGGCCAGCGACGCGCCGGCCGGGATCATCGGGAAGACGTTGTCCTCCTTCACGACCTCGGCCACGACGACGCACGGACCCGAGTCGTGGGCGTGCGCCTGCGCGAGCACGCGGTCCACGTCGGCGGGCCGGCGGATGCGGAGGCCCTTCACGCCGTACGCCTGCGCGAGCTTCACGAAGTCGGGGTTGCCCTCGAGGTCGGCGCCCGACAGGCGGTTGTCGTAGAACATCTCCTGCCACTGCCGGATCATGCCCAGGTAGTTGTTGTTGATGATCAGGCACTTCACCGGGAGCTTGTGAATCGCGGCCGTCGCGAGCTCCGAGCAGGTCATCTGGAAGCCGCCGTCGCCGACGATCGCCCAGACCTTCCGCTTCGGGTTGCCGAACTGTGCACCGATGGCCGACGGGAAGCCGAAGCCCATCGTGCCGGCGCCACCGCTCGTGAGCCAGTGCCGGTTCGAGCGGGCCAGGCAGAACTGCGCCGCCCACATCTGGTGCTGACCCACGTCGGTGGTGAGGATCGCCTCGCCGCGCGTGAGCTCGTTCAAGCGGTCGAGCACGTGCTGCGCGCGCAGCCCGCCCTGCTTCGGGTACCGCAGCGGGTACTGCTTGCGCCAGCGGTTGCACTGCGCGAGCCACTCCTGCGTATCCGCCATCTCGACCTGCGGCACCAGGTCTTCCAGCACCAGCCGCGCGTCGCCCAGGATCGCCACGTCGGGCGTGATGATCTTCCCGAACTCCGCGGGATCGATGTCGACGTGGATCTTCACCGCGCGCGTGCAGAAGTCACTGACTCGACCCGTGATGCGGTCGTCCCAGCGCGCACCGATCGACATGATGAGGTCGCAGTCGGCCACGGCCTTGTTCGCGTACGCCGTGCCGTGCATGCCGAGCATGCCGAGGTGCAGCGGGTGCGTCTCGTCGACGGCGCCCTTGCCGAGCAGCGTGTTCACCACCGGTGCCCGCAGCTTCTCGGCGAGCGCGGTGATCGCCTTGCCCGCGTCGGCGATCACGGCGCCCTGCCCCACGTACAGGATCGGCCGGCGCGACTCGCGCAACAGCTTCGCCGCGCGCGTGATCGCCTCTTCGTCGCCGCGACTCGGAACGGTGTAGCCCGGCAGGTCGAGCTGGTCGGTGAACGGCGCCGTGCACGGCCCCTGGCCGATGTCCTTCGGCACGTCGATCAAGACCGGGCCAGGCCGGCCCGTGGTCGCGATGTGGAACGCCTCGCGCACGATCCGCGGGATGTCGCTCGCGTTCTTGATCAGGTACGAGTGCTTCACCACCGGGTAGGTGATGCCCGTGACGTCGGCCTCCTGGAATGCGTCCTTGCCCAGGCTCACCGCGTTCACCTGGCCGCAGAACACGATGATGGGCGCGGAGTCCATCTGCGCCGTGAGGAGCCCCGTGACGGTATTCGTCGCGCCCGGCCCCGAGGTCACCAGCACCACGCCCGGCCGCCCGGTCGAGCGCGCGTAGCCGTCGGCCATGTGGGTGGCCCCTTGTTCGTGGCGCGTCAGAATCAGCTTGATCTTGGAGTCGACGAGCGCATCGAACATCGGCATGGCGGCGCCGCCAGACAGCCCGAAGACGTACTGGATCCCCTCTCTTTCCAGGCACTGAACGATCTTCTCACCGCCGCTGGGGATCTTCTGGGGCATCTTGGGGTCTCCGCAGACGAGCGAGGGGCGCTCGATGCGGCGAACTTGACAGGTTTTCGGCCATCCGTCCAGTCGCAGTGCGAGTTGGCACTCGAACCAGGCCTCTGAGCTCTGCAAAATTCGAGCTCTGGGCCGAGTCGACGTCGAAACAGGCTCAATGGGTGGCCAAGATCTGGGTCGATCGGCAGCTCAACCCTGAAAAACAGGGGTCTATGAGGCGTCGAGTCTGACGCGGCCGTCCGGGCCGACCCCCACTCGGGGCGCCGGGGCCAGGCGCAGCCCCCGGCCGTCGCAGCTCCGGCCGGTGCGGACGTCGAACCGGTAGCGGTGCCAGGGGCACTCGATCTGCGCGCCCTCGAGCGGCGCGTCTTCGAGCGGGCCGAGCCAGTGGGGGCAGACCGCGGAGAAGGCGACGAGCTCGCCGTCGACCTCGGCCACGCGCCACGGGCGCCCGCCCGCTTCGACCACGAGCGGCAGCTTCGCGCGCACCTCTTCGAGCGTGCCCAGCTCGATCCGACCGGACGTGCGCTCGGCTCCGTCTCGCTGCGCGCGCCTGCCGGCGCTGGCACGCTCGCTCGGGGCCGCCCTCGCTCGCTCGAGCAGCCGCGTGCGCCGGCGCAGCATCGCCTCGTCCTCGTCCCACAGCCGCGCATAGAGCGCGCGGTAGCCGGCGCCGAGCGTCGCCGCGCGCTCGGGCGACACGTCGGGCACGAGGAACTCCACGCGGATCGCGGTCTCGTGCTCGCCCTTCGGCTCGAGCGACGTCCAGATCTCCGTGCCCTTGCCCGGCCCGTCGATCGTCGCCGACACGTAGCGCAGGTTCTCGCGCTCGAGCACGACCTGGAGCAAGACGTCGCGTGCGGCGCCGGGCGTGCGCACCTCGGCAGTCCAGCCCCAGTCGCCCGAGTCGATGCGGCGGATCGCCGAGAACGACGCGCGGTGCAGACCCGGAAGGTGCTCCCAGTCGAGCACGTTCTCCCAAACGCGCTCGAGCGACGCCCGAACCACGCGCTCGTAGACGCCGACGGAGACGACGCGCGGCTTGCGCATGGCGGGGAGGATACCACCCGCCTGCGAGCTATCATCCGCGCCATGCCGGACTTCGTCTATCAGCCGATTCTCGAGCACGGTCACGACGAGACGCCGTACCGCAAGCTCACGAGCGATCACGTCTCGGTCGCGCGCTGGAACGGGCGCGAGATCTTGGAAGTCGCGCCCGAGGCACTCGCGCTCCTGGCGCGCGAGGCGCTCGACGACGTGTCGCACCTGTTGCGCCCGGGTCACCTGGCGCAGCTGCGCCACATCCTCGACGACCCCGAGGCCAGCGAGAACGACCGCTTCGTCGCGCTCGAGCTGCTCACCAACGCGAACATCGCGGCCGGCCGCGTGCTGCCGAGCTGCCAGGACACCGGCACGGCGATCGTCGTCGCGCACAAGGGCCAGAACGTCTTCACTACGGGCGACGACGCCGAGTCGCTGTCGCGCGGCATCTTCGAGGCGTACCAGCGCCGCAACCTGCGCTACTCGCAGCTGGCCGCGCTCGACATGTACACCGAGAAGAACACGGGCACGAACCTGCCCGCGCAGATCGAGATCTATTCCGAGCCCGGCGGCGAGTACAAGCTGCTGTTCCTCGCGAAGGGCGGCGGCTCCGCGAACAAGACGTTCCTGTACCAGGAGACGAAGGCGCTCCTGAACCCCGAGTCACTGCTCAAGTTCGTGGCGGAGAAGATCCGCACGCTCGGCACGTCCGCGTGTCCGCCGTACCATCTGGCGCTCGTGATCGGCGGCACTTCCGCGGAGTACACGCTGAAGGTCGTGAAGCTCGCGAGCGCGCGGTATCTCGACGACCTGCCGACGACGGGCAACGAGCACGGCCGCGCATTTCGCGACCGCGCGCTCGAGGAGCAGGTGCAGAAGCTCTGCAACGAGACGGGCATCGGCGCCCAGTTCGGCGGAAAGTACTTCGCGCACGACGTGCGCGTGATCCGGCTGCCGCGGCACGGAGCGTCGTGTCCGGTCGGGCTCGGCGTGTCGTGCTCGGCGGACCGGCAGATCCTGGGGAAGATCACCCGCGACGGCGTGTTCCTCGAACAGCTCGAGGCCAACCCCGCGAAGTATCTCCCCGACGTCGACCCCGACGAGCTCGCGGGCGAGGTCGTGCGCGTCGACTTGAACCGGCCGATGGCCGAGATCAGGGCCGAGCTGTCGCGCTACCCGGTCGCGACGCGGCTCTCGCTCAGCGGTCCGATGATCGTGGCGCGCGACATCGCGCACGCGAAGCTGAAGGAGCGCCTCGACCAGGGCCTCGGTCTGCCGCAGTACCTGAAGGACCGGATGATCTACTACGCGGGCCCGGCGAAGCAGCCGGAGGGCCGCGCGTCGGGCTCGTTCGGACCGACGACGGCGGGCCGCATGGATTCGTACGTCGACCTGTTCCAGAGCCACGGTGCCAGCCTCGTCATGCTCGCGAAGGGCAACCGCTCGAAGGCCGTGCGCGACGCGTGCAAGAAGTGGGGCGGCTTCTACCTGGGCTCGATCGGCGGCCCGGCGGCGCGGCTCGCCGACCACTCGATCCGCAGGGTCGAGGTGCAGGAGTACCCCGAGCTCGGCATGGAAGCGATCTGGACAATCGAGGTCGAGGACTTCCCCGCCTTCATCGTGATCGACGACAAGGGCAACGACTTCTACGCGGGGCTGCTCGAGAAGAAGCCGAGCCCGGTGCTGCAGATCGGCGGCGAGTGACTCGCAGAGCGGCGAGCTCGGGAGAGGCGGAAGTGAAGCGTGCCACCGAGCTCCCGTTCACTGCGCCGTTCCTCCTCGCGCCGATGGAAGGCGTCACCGAGCCGTGTTACCGCGACCTCGTGCTCGCGCGGAACGATGCGGGCTCGCTCGGCGGCGCGTTCACGGAGTTCGTGCGCGTGAGTCAGCTGCCGGTGCCCGTCGCGCAGCTCGAGCGCGAGCTCGGACCGGCGCGCTTCGCGCAGCCGGTGGGTCTGCAGCTCATGGGCAGCGACCTCGGCCATCTCGCGCGCACGGCCGAGAATGCGGTCGCCGCAGGGGCGCCGCTCGTCGACCTGAACTTCGGCTGTCCCTCGAAGCGCGCGGTGCAGGGCTGCGCGGGCTCGTCGCTGCTGCGCGAGCCCGGCGCAATCGAGAAGATCGTGCGCGCGGTGGTCGACGCCGTGCCCGTGCCCGTCAGCGCGAAGATTCGCGCCGGCTGGGACGACGCGTCGCGCGTCGAGGAGCTTGCGCGCGCGGTGGAAGCCGGCGGTGCGGCGCTGCTGACCGTGCACTGTCGCACGCGCGCGGAAGGCTATTGCGATGCGGTCGACTGGACGCGCGTCGCCCGTGCGGTGCGCGCGGTGTCGATCCCGGTGTGCGGCAACGGCGGCATCGCGAGCCATGCCGACCTGGAGCGCATGCGCCGCGAGACGGGTGCGCGCTTCGCGATGGCGGGCCGCGGCGCGCTGGCCGACCCGTGGCTGTTCGGCGGCCACCTCGCCTCGCGCGCCGAGGCCGTGAGCTTCCTGCTCGACTACGCGGAAGCCATGCGCGAGCGCGCGGCGCTCTCGCCGCGCGCGGTCGGGGCGCGCCTGAAGCAGCTGCTGCGGGTGTGGACGGCGGGCGCCCTGGTCGCCAACGACACCGATCGGTGTCGATGGCTCCGCGATCCCGACCCACTGGCGCGGCTCGAGGGCCTGGCCACCTAGCCGCGCGGCCCGTCCAGCACGCAGCGCACCCCGCCGGTGTCCATCTCCGCGACGCACGCGTTGCAGTGCGTGCAGCGGGAGCGCGCGCCGGGCTCGGCCTGCATGCGCAGCACCAGGTCCGGGTCCGCGATCAGCGCGCGGCCCAGCGCCACGAAGTCGAAGCCCTCGGCCATCGCGCGGTCCACGTTCGCGCGCGACACGATGCCGCCGAGCAGGACGAGCGGCATGCGCACGGCGGCGCGCACCTTGCGCGCCTGCTCGAGGAAGAACATCTCCTCGAACGGATACTCGCGAATCACTCGCGCGCCGAAGAAGCGCAGCGCGAGCTTCTGCAGCCGGCTCGGCTCGGCGGCGATCATTTCCGCGAGCGGCCGGCGCCCGCGGAACAGATAGAACGGCGAGCGGCTGGTGAAGCCGCCCGACAGCACGAGCGCGCTCGCCCCGCCGGCCTCGAGCAAGCGCGCCAGCGCGACGCAGTCGTCCAGCTCGAGCCCGCCGCGGAAGCCGTCGCGCAGGTTCACCTTGCACAGCACCGGGTAGCCCGGCCCGACGGCTTCGCGCACGCGGCGCAGCGCTTCCAGCGACAGGCGGGCGCGGTTCTCCAGGCTGCCGCCCCAGCGGTCCGTGCGCCGGTTCGTCGCGGGCGAGAGGAACTGCGACAGCAGATAGCCGTGGCCGAGATGCAGCTCGACCGCGCCGAAGCCCGCATCGCGCGCCAACACCGCCGCGCGCGCGAACTCGCCCGGCACGCGCGCGAGGTCGCGCTCGCGCATGGCCAGGCCGAGCGGCTTGCCTGCCGTGATGCCGTACTGGTTCACCACGAGCGACGGCCCGCGCGGCAGCCACGTGCTGAGCTCCGCGTTCTTCGTGAACCAGCCGCAGTGGCCGAGCTGGAGCGACGCGGCGCCGCCCTCGCGCCGCACGGCGTCGGTGACGCGCCGCAGCGGCGCGACGGTCTCGGGCCGCATCACCATTTGCTCGGCAAAGGTGCGCCCGTCGGGCGCGACGGCGCAGTACGCCACCGTGGTCAGCGCGACGCCGTTCGCGGCGAGCCGGCGGTGGTGCTCGACCAACGCGTCCGACGGCACGCCGCCCGGGCACATGCCCTCGTACGTCGCCGTCTTGATCACACGGTTGCGCAGCTCGAGTGACTCGAGCCGGGCAGGTGCGAACGCCGAGTGCGCCACGAGCGCCTAGAACTCCGCCCAGCCGGGCACGCGCGGGAACGGGATCACGTCGCGGATGTTCGCCATGCCGGTCACGTACAGCATCAGGCGCTCAAAGCCGAGCCCGAAGCCGGCGTGCGGCACCGAGCCGTAGCGGCGCAGATCGAGATACCAGCCGTAGTGTGACTCGTCGAGGCCGCACTCGCGCAGCCGCGCGCGCAGCACGTCGAGCCGGTCCTCGCGCTGCGAGCCGCCGATGATCTCGCCGACTTTCGGCACCAGCACGTCCATGGCGCGCACCGTGCGGCCGTCGTCGTTCGCGTACATGTAGAAGGCTTTGATCTCCTTCGGGTAGTCCGTGACGATGACCGGCCGGCCGACGTGGCGCTCCGTGAGCCAGCGCTCGTGCTCGCTCTGCAGGTCGGCGCCCCACTTCACCGGGAACTCGAACGGCTCGCCGGAGCCCTCCAGCGCCGCGATCGCCTCCGTGTACGTGAGGTGCGCGAACTCGGCGCCGGCCACGTGCTCGAGCGTGGCGCGCACGCCGGGCGCGATGCGCTGGTCGAAGAACGCCATGTCCTCGGCCGCTTCGTCGAGCACGGCGCGCAGCACGAAGCGCAGGAACTCCTCGGCGAGCGCCATGTCGCCGCGCAGGTCGCAGAACGCGACCTCGGGCTCGATCATCCAGAACTCGGCCAGGTGGCGGCTCGTGTTCGAGTTCTCGGCGCGGAACGTCGGGCCGAACGTGTACACGCGGCCGAGGGCGAGCGCGCCGATCTCGGCTTCGAGCTGGCCCGACACCGTCAGGAACGTCGGCCGGCCGAAGAACTCCTCGGGCCCGTCGCCGGCCGACACGCGGAACATCGCGCCCGCGCCTTCGGCGTCGCTCGCCGTGATGATCGGCGTGTGCAGCCACGCGAAGCCGCGCTCCTGGAAGAAGCGGTGCACCGCCTGCGCGGCGACGTTGCGCACGCGCAGCACCGCACCGAGCGTGTTCGTGCGCGGGCGCAGGTGCGCGATGGTGCGCAGGAACTCGAAGCTGTGCCGCTTCTTCTGCAGCGGGTAGTCGGCGTCGACCCAGCCCACCACGTCGAGCCGCGCCGCGCGCAGCTCGAGCGCCTGCTCCTTGCCCTGCGAAGCCACGAGCTCGCCCGTCACTTCGACGGCGCAGCCGGTGTCGAGCCGGCGCACCTCGCTCTCGTAGTTCGCGAGCGCGGGCTCGCACACGACCTGGATCCCCGCGAGCGACGAGCCGTCGGACACGTCGAGGAACGACACGCCCTTCGAGTGCCGCGCCGTACGCAGCCAGCCGCGCACGAGCACGGACTGGCCGGCCGCGCCGCGCGCCAGGAGCTCCCGGACCGAGATCGCGTTCATGACTCCCCCAGGCGACGACGATAGCGCGCAGCCGTTGACAGCGAGAGCCGCGTGCCGTTCCTTCCGCGCGCCGCATGGCCCGCGACGCCGACGACGAACGGTTCCTCGGCGGCATCGGTGCGCGCGCACGCCGCGCGCCGCTCGGTGCCCAGGCGGCGCTCCTGCGCCGCGACCTGGCGCTGGTGCACACCGACGCGATCACCGGCAGCGTCATGGTGGGCACGGGCGAGACGTACATCGCCGCGTTCGCGCTCGCGCTCGGGCTCGGCGACATCGTGTCCGGCATCGTCACGACCGGGCCGCTGCTGGCGGGCGCCGTGCTGCAGCTGGTGTCGCCGTTCGGCGTGCGCAGGCTCGGCTCGCACCGGCGCTGGGTCGTGCTGTGCGCGGCGCTGCAGGCGGCGAGCTTCGCGCCGCTGGTGCTCGCCGCGCTCGTCGGCCGGCTCTCGGCCGCAGGACTGCTCGCGATCGCCACGTTCTACTGGGCCGCGGGCCTGGCGGCGGGCGCGGCCTGGAACACGTGGGTCGGTACGCTCGTGCCGAAGAGCCTGCGCTCGCGCTTCTTCGCGCGGCGCAGCCGCGTGGGCCAGCTCGCCGTGCTGGCGGGGCTGTTGCTCGGCGGCGCGATCCTGCACTTCGGCGAGTCGGGCGAGCGGCACCTGCTGGCGTTCGCGGTGCTGTTCGCGATCGCGGGGATCTCGCGCGTGGGCTCCGTGTTCCTGCTCGCGCGGCAGAGCGAGCCGGATCCGCTCGTCGAGCCCGAGCCGCTCTCGCCGGGCGCGGCGCCGCTCGCGCGCATTCCCGGCATGCGCCGCCTGCTCGCGTATCTGCTCACGCTGCAGGTCGGCGTGCAGATCTCGGCCTCGTACTTCACGGGCTACATGCTCGGCGAGGGGGCGCTGCACCTCGGCTACGGCGCGTACATGCTGCTCATCGCGACCTCGTTCGTGTCGAAGATCCTCGCGCTGCCGGCGCTGGGCCACTTCGCCGCGCGGCGCGGCGCGCGCGCTCTCTTGCGGATCGCCGGGCTGTCGGTGGTGGGCCTGCCGGCCCTGTGGACCGGGTCGCACGACTACCGCTGGCTGCTCGCGATCCAGCTCTTGTCGGGCGTCGCGTGGGGCGCGCACGAGCTCGCCACGTTCCTCTTGTTCTTCGACGCGATCCGGCCCGAGGAGCGCACGCAGATTCTCACGCGCTACAACCTCGCGAACGCCCTGGCGATGGGTCTCGGCGCCTCGCTCGGCGCGCTGCTGTTGAAGCGGCTGGGCGTGGACTTCGCGGGCTACGCCGTGGTGTTCTGGATCAGCGCTGCGGGTCGCGCGGCGACGCTGCCGCTGCTCGCGTGGCTGCCCGACGCGCGCGTCTCGGCGCCTCCGCCCGCGCTGAGCGTGCTGGCGGCGCGGCCGTCGGCGGGCTCGATCGACGACCCGGTGCTCGCCGAGCGCCCGGACAGTCCGCTCGAGCGGCCGACGCAGCCGAGTGACTCGCCCGCGCTCGGCTGACTCGCCTGCACTACGTGGGCGAGCCGGTCACCGCCTGACCCTTCGAGAACAGCTCGAGGTGCCGCGAGATCCGCGCGGCGAGGCCGAGTGCGCCCACGGCCTGCGCGCGCCGGAGCGCCTCCTGCTCGACTTTGACCGCGTTCTCCGTGTCGCCCGCGGCCGCGAAGGCGAGCGCGAGCACGTCGAGCTCCCCGGGCGTCTCGCAGCGCACGGCCGTGCACGCCTGCGTGGCCAGGCGGAATGCCTCGGCGGGATCGCGCAGCGGCTCGGGCTGGGTGGCGCGCAGCTCGGCGAGACCGAGCAGCGCCCAGTGGTCGTTCGGGTCCATCTCGAGCTGTGCGCCATAGTGTGCGACGGCCTCGTCGGCCCGGCCGGCGTCGGCGAGCGCATGCGCGTAGTAGATGTGCCACTCCATCGCCGCCGTCGGGTGGGGCTCGAGCTCGAACGCCCGCGCGAAGTGCTCGTTCGCGCCCGCGGTGTCGTTGCCGAGGAACAGCGCGAACGCGTAGTTGGCGTGGGCCCGCGCCCAGCGCGGGTTGAGCGCGAGCGCCGTCTCGAAGTGGTCGAGCGCCTCCGCGTTCCGCCCCACGTTCAGGAGCTCGATCGCGAGCTCGGTCTGCGCGTAGAAGCCCTCCGGCGCCACCTCGACCGCGCGCTGCCACAGCACCACGTCGTTCTGCCAGTAGCCGAGCTGCGCCCGGGTCACGAGCGCCAGCGCGAGCGCCGTTGCGCCTGCGAGCGCGGGCCCCACGGCCGAAGGCGCGCGCAGCCGCGCGAGCAGGTCGGCCGCGCCCCACGCGACCGCCCAGGCGACACCGATCTGTGGCAGGTACGCGTAGCGGTCGGCCGAAGACTGGAAGCCGACCTGCACCAGCCCGACCGTCGGCGCCAGCGCGAATCCGAACCACAGCCAGGCGGCGGTCACGTAGCGCGGGCGGCGCAGCAGCGCGAGCGGCAGGCTCGCGAGCGCGACCCCGGCGCCGACGAGCGTCGAGAAGCGCAGCATCAGGTGCAGGCCCGGGACCGGATGCGGGTACATCGCCGCCAGGCCCATCGGCAGGAAGCCGTGGCCGAGGGTCTCGCACACGGCGAGCACCGCGTTCTCGAGCCGGCCCTCGAGCGACACCTCGAGCTGCATCGCATGCACCTGTGCGCGCATGGTCACGAGCGACGACGCGAGCGAGAGCGCGACGAACGGCAGCTTCTCGGCGATCGTCCGGCGCGAGAGCGGCCGCGCGAGCGGCCACAGGTCGAGCGCGAAGAAGAGCAGCGGCAGCGACACGAGCATGGGCTTCGCCAGGAGCCCCAGGGCGGCGAAGCCGAGCGCCGCGGCGTATGCGCCGCGGCCGCCCTCGCGCGCGAAGCGCGTCCATGACAGGAGCGCGAGCAGTCCGAATGCGGCGCACAGCAGGTCCTTGCGCTCGGAGATCCACGCCACGGACTCGACGTGCTGCGGATGCATCGCCCACAAGAGCGCCGCCGCCGCGCTGCGCCCGTTCGCGCCCGTGAGGCGCGCGAGGAACAGGAACACGAGCACCGTGCAGAGCGCGTGCAGGAGGGCGTTCTCGACGTGCGGCCCCGCGGCGCTGCCGCCGAAGACGCTCACGTCCAGCATGTGCGAGAGCCACGTGAGCGGATGCCAGTTGCTCGCGTGGAAGGTCGTGAACGCCCACGCCACGCCGTCGGGCGTCAGGCCGGCGGCGACGGCCCGGTTCTGGGTCACGTACTGCTCGTCGTCGAACCGCAGGTACGGCAGCGCGCGCACGGGCGCGTAGAGCCAGAGCGCCGCCGCGGCGAGGAGCGCCGCGATCTGCACGCGCGAGAGAGTCGGCACCGCGGGAGTCTAGCCCGGCGCGACAACGCCGCGCGCGAAGTCGTAAGATCGGAGCGGAAGGAGCCGCTCATGCGCTGGAAGATCGGGAACGTGACGGTGACGAAGGTGGTCGAGGTCGACATGCCGACCGAAGGGAGCTTCGTGCTGCCCGACGCGACGCCCGCCAGCTTGAAGACCGTGCCGTGGCTCGCGCCGGACTTCGTGACGGCCGACGGCATCCTGCTCATGAGCATCCACGCGCTCGTCGTCGAGTCGCAGGGCCGCAAGATCGTCGTCGACACGTGCCTCGGCAACGACAAAGAGCGCGCGATCCCGGACTGGAACATGCGTTCGGGCCCGTTCCTGTCGGACCTCGCGAAGGCCGGCTACCCGCGCGAGTCGATCGACACCGTCGTGTGTACCCACCTGCACGTCGACCACGTGGGTTGGAACACCATGAAGGTCGGCAACGCCTGGCGCCCCACGTTCCCGAACGCGCGTTACCTGTTCGGCAGGAAGGAATGGGACTACTGGAAGAACGACCCCGAGGAATGGAACTCCGCGGTGACGGGCGACTCGGTGCGCCCGATCGTCGATGCGGGTCTCGCGGAGCTGGTCGAAGCGGACCACAAGCTCACGTCCGAGGTCTGGCTGGAGCCGACGCACGGCCACACGCCGGGCCACGTGAGCGTGCGCATCTCCTCCGCCGGCGAGGACGCCGTCATCACCGGCGACATGATGCACCACCCCTGCCAGATCGCGCGGCCCGAGTGGGCGTCCAGCTTCGACTGGAACCAGGAACAGGGCCGAGTGACTCGCAAGGCCGCGCTCGCGCGCTGGTCGGCCGGCGGGTATCTCGTGATCGGCACTCACTTCGCGGGTCCCACCGCGGGCAAGCTCGTTCGCGACGGTGACGGCTATCGGTTCGCGGTCTAGCGCCGAGCCCGTCGCCTTTCCGGGAGCGCGCCGGCCCGACCGCTCGCGCCGCGTCGACGCCTTCGGCGTCGGGCTCGCGGTGGTCGAGTGGGGCGAGCCCGACGCGCCGCCGCTCCTCCTGGCGCACGGCGGGTTCGACTTCGCGGGCACGTTCGATGTGTTCGCGCCGCTGCTCGCCGACGCGGGCTGGCGGGTGGTGTCGTGGGACCACCGCGGCCACGGCGACTCGGACCACTCCGCGCTGTACGCGTGGCACGCCGACGTGCGCGATGCGCTCGCCGTGCTCGATTCGATCGGCCCCCGGCCGCTGCCGATTGTCGCGCACTCGAAGGGCGGCGGCGTGTGCATGCAGCTCGCCGAGGCGCGGCCGCACCGCGTGTCGCGCTTCGTGAACGTGGACGGGCTGCCCTCGAAATGGCGCCACCCGGACGTGGCGGAGCACGAGCGCACGAAGCTGCTCGACAGCGAGCTGTCCGGCTGGCTCGACTGGCGGCGCAAGACCGCGGAGCTGGCGCGCAAAGCGGGCACCGCCGAAGAGCTGGCGGAGCGCCGCGGCCGCATGAACCCGCGGCTGTCGCGCGAGTGGCTGCGCTACCTGGTGTCGGTGGGCGCGCGCCGAGACGCCGACGGCTGGCGCTGGAAGCTCGACCCGTCGCTGCGCTTCGGCGGCTTCGGTCCGTGGCGGCCCGATTGGTCGCTCGAGCGCATGCGCGCGTTCCCGGCGCCGCTGCTCGCGGTGCTCGGCCTCGTCGAGGAGGAGATGGGCTGGGGCACGCGCCCGGAAGCGGTGGAGCCGTTCCTGCCGCGCGGCTCGCGCGTGGTCGCGTACGAGGATTCGGGCCACTTCCTGCACATCGAGCACCCGCAGCGCATCGCGAACCTGGTGCTGGAGTTCGTGTCGTAGCGATGGGCGCGCTTCAGCTCCGACACAATAAGGTGTTGCTCGCACTCCACGAGCTCGAGTCGCGCGGCGGCCCGCCGCTGCTGTTCCTGCACGGGCTGGGCGAGCGCGCGCCGGCGGAGACGCCCAGCGAGCTGCGCGGCTGGCCGGGCGCCGTGTACGCGCTCGACTTCACGGGCCATGGCGAATCGACCGTGCCGAGCGGCGGCGGCTACACCGCAGAGGTGTTGATGGCCGACGTCGACGCTGCGCTCGCGCACCTCGGCAGCGCCACGCTGGTGGGCGAGGGCCTCGGCGCGTACGTCGCGCTGCTCTGCGCCGGCGCGCGGCCGAAGCTCGTGCGCGGCGCGGTCCTGTGCGACGGCCCCGGGCTCGCCGGTGGCGGCGCGCGGCCCGGCACGCCGCAGATCGCGCTGCCCGAGCCCGCCGCCGTCGCGCCGCCGGATCCGTTCGCGCTGCTCGAGCTCGGGACCGACGTGCGGCCGCCCGACTACGCGAGCTCGTTCGTGCGCCAGGCGACGCACCTCTCGGGCCTCGAGCGGCCGATCTTCGTCTGCGCGGTCGAGCGGCCCGACTGGCTCGCGGCGGTGCTGGCCGAGCCCGGCGTGGAGGCGTGCGAGCTCGACGACGCGCTCGCGCAGTGCGCGGCGGTCGCCGTGCGGGAACGCGCGCGCTAGGAGACCGGGTCGAGCCGGACCGCGGTCGGGTCCTTGCGGAGCGCCACGCCGAACCACCAGTCGACCCAGCCGTACTTCTGCGCGAACGCGTCGTCGATCGCGCGGCGCTGCTCGGGATCCGTGACGACCGCGGCCACGCACGGCGCAGACTTCCCGGCACGCGCGAGCACGACCTGCGGATGGCTCTTCAGGCGTTCGCCCCAGACTCGTCCCGGCCGCCCGATGCGCACGTACGGCTTCCCCTGCCAGTCGACGACCCACATCTTCGTGTCGTGCGCCGCTCCATCGGGGTCGAAGGTCGTGAGCACGGCGACCTCGGTCTGCTCGCCGGCGAGATACGTCCCGAGCGCGATCAGCACCCACGCGGATAGCAGCACGAGCACGGCACGCCGGACCGTCTTCACGGCCTACACTGTGGCGCGTGGGCCCGCCGCGCAGCGACGCAGCGAATCGCTGCGCAACGGAACGCTCCGCTCAGGCGACGGCGGCGGCCAACGCACGCGCGCGCCGCCTCAGGTCTTCCAGGCGCGCGCGCTCCGCGCGCGTCGCCTCGTCGCCGGCGGCGAGCCGCTCTCGGCTCTGCTCCAGCGCCCGCGCGGCCACCTCGTGCAGCTCGGCAAGGCGCGCGCGAACCTCGGCCTCCAGCGACCGCCGGCTTTCGCGCACGCGCGCGTTGAAGTCGTTCTCGGTCCGCGTCGCGTTGGTGTAGAGCAAGGTCTCGAGGTAGGTTTCCGACTCGTCGGCGAGCGCGCGCGAGAACCCCGCCGGCGTGCGCATCGCGTCGAGCAGCCAGCGCAGCGGCGACCGCACGGTGCGGTTCCACAGATTCACGAGAAACAAGCCACTCGCCGCCCGGAGCCCGGTCTCGGTGCGCGCCAGGCCGTGCTCCGCGACGAGCTCCGCATCTTCGGTTGCCGCCAGCCGAGCCACGAACCCGCGCGCGATCGCGACCAGCCGCTCCGCCGCGCCACGATACAGCGCCTCGAACTCCGGCGTCACCGCGCCGCGCCACTCCGACACGCGACGCATGCAGATCTCCTGCACCGCGGCGAGCGCGTCGCGCCGCCGCTTCGCTCGGGTTCCGCCGAGCGCGCGCAGCCGCGCCGCCAGCTCCTCTCGCGCGTGCGGCAGAGCGGCCGCGACGAACGCACATTTCCGCTCCTCGCCGGCGGCGCTCAGCCGCTCCTGCTCCGCCTCGAGCCGATGAGAGAGCTCGCGTAGCGCGTCGCCCACGTCGCCGGTGCAGCGCCGCAGCACCTCCACACGCGCCTCGGACTCGTGCAGGGGGCGCACGAGCACCTGCTGCCGCTCGTCCAGCTCCCGCGACAGTCGCCGGACCAAGCCGCGCAGCTCGCGGCCCCGCGCTTCGTCGAGGAGCCTCGCGCGCTCGCGCCCCAGCCGCGAGAGGTGTCCGCGCAGCGCCCGCCAGTCGCGCAGTCCGATGCGGCCCGCGAGCTCCTCTGCGGCGCTCACCTCGAAGATCGGCCACTTCGCGCCGGGCGCCGCGCCTGCCAGCACGCGTTCCGTGAAGACGCGCGCCGCCGCGAGATCGGTGGGCGCGACGAGGTCGGCCTTGTTGAGCACGACCGCAAGCTCGGCCACTTCACTCGACACGATGCGGATCAGCTCGACCTCGCGCTCTCCGATCGGCGGATCGGCGCCGAGCACGAAGAGCGCGGCGTCGAGGTGCGGGACGAAGGCGTGGGTCGCGACCGAGGCGCCGGGCAACGGCGAGCCGAGGCCGGGCGTGTCGGCCAGGCACAGGCCGCTCTGCAGGAGCTCGCCCGGTGCGAACACCTCGACCTCGCCGACGCCCTTCGCGTTACCAGGGTTCGCCTGTTCCGAGACCCAGTCCGCGAGCGAACCGGGGTCGATGTCCAGCCAGCCGCCCTCGCGAAGGCGAACCCGCGCCGACCGACTCTCCCCGAAGCGAACTAGAGTCACCACCGCGGTGACCGGAGTGACTCCTGCCGGGAGAATTCGCTCGCCCACCAGCGCGTTGATGAGGCTCGACTTGCCGCGCTTGAACTGCCCGAGGACGGCGACGTGGAAGCGGCCGTCGGCAAGCCGGCTCTGCAGGCGCCCGACGTCACGTCCGATCGCTTCCGCCCTTGCCCCGCGGGCAAGGTCCGCGAGCTCCTCGAGCTGGGCGTCGCCATCGCGCTGCACGGCTGCTCCGCGCGCGCTAGCGCTTGCCGTCAGGCTCCGGCGCGACGGGCCGCGCGGAGTATCGGAGCACGCGCACCTTCTCCATCGTGACGAGGCCCTCGGCGACCATCTCGTCGAGGATCGCCGTGAGCCGCTCCATGCGGTCCTCGGAGTCGACGATCTCGATCACGACCGGCAGGTCCTCGGACAGCCGCAGGATGCGCGTCGTGTGCAGCACGCTGTGCGCCCCGAAGCCCGCGACGGCGTGGAAGACGGTCGCGCCCGCGAAGTGCTCGCTGCGCAGCCGCTCGAGGAGCGCAGCGGCGAGCGACTGGTGCTTCCAGCGGTCGCTCTCGCCGATGAAGACCCGGACCAGGACCTGTTCACCGCTCAGTACGCGCATGGTTCCACTCCTCGCGTTCCGCTAGCCGCCGAAGCCGCTCACGAGCGCGCGCCCGCTGGCCAGGCCGAGCACGCCGGCGGCCACGCAGGCGACGACCGTCGCCAGAAGGTTGGCTGCCGCGCGCGGCCAGTCGCCCTCCGCCGCGAACCCGAGCGTCTCGTAGTTGAAGGTCGAGTACGTCGTGAGCCCGCCCATGATTCCCGTCGTGAGGAACAGGCGGAGCGCCGGCGAGATCAGCGCCGTCTCCAGCGCCACGTGCATGATGAAGCTGATGAGAAACGAGCCCACCATGTTCACGGTGAGCGTCCCCCAGGGGAAGGAAGCGCCGAAGAGGTTCGCCGCGGCCAGCGTGACGAGATACCTCGCCCCGCCGCCGATCGCGCTTCCGAGGCAGACCCAGGCCAGCCGATCCATACCGTCCCCTTCGTCCATCCTGGCGCTGGGTTCCGGCTCGGTCGTGCCCTACAGCGCCATCGGGCTGCCGTAGGAGTCATTGGCCGCTGCAACGAACGGCGGTTGTCGGCGGACTCCACCGCCATCGCTTTGCGTCTCGCGCGAGGCTACGGAACGGCCGCCGCGGCCGTCAAGCGACTAGAACGCGCCGTGCAGATCGACCGTGAGCTTCTGCCCGAAGGCCTGCGCGGTGAGCGAGTCGGCGGATAGATGAATGCCGTCGGCGTGGCTCTGCCAGATGTGCGCGCCGTTCACGCGGAACTTCGTGCCCCCGCCGGCGAGCACGAAGTTCGCGGTCTGCGTGGCCGGGAACCACGTGCCCTTGCCCGTGATCTCGATGTAGCCGCGGCTCACGGGCGGGCGGAACCAGCCCGTGACGGCGAGCGTATTCGGCTTATGACCCGGCGTGACCGTAAGCTCGAGCCGCACGCCGAACGCGCTCGCGGGCACGGTGTCCTGCGAGGTCTGCTCGAGCCGCAGCTTCTGTCCGTTCATCTTGCCGACGAGCAGCTCGGCGATCTGTCGCGCGCGCGTCGTGGGATCGATCGCTTCGAGCCGCGCGACGAAGAGTCGCGTGCCCGTCGCCTTCACTCCGGCGTCGGGGGTGATGAGAAAGATCTGCTTCACGAGCAGCCCGCCGTGCTTTTCCGAGACGCGGCCAAAGCCCTCGATGCTGGCGTCGCGCTGGCCGTCGCCGTCGAGGTCGACCGGGCCGATCGAGTAGAGCCTGCCGCGCGGATCGGAGTCGACGTTGTACTGCGCGCTCGGCACGGCGCTGCCGTACTGGCGCACGACGTTCGAGACGTCGGGGTCGTAGAGCAACACGGTGCCCGGCGGGCTCTCGAACACGTAGCTGCCGTTCGGCAGCGCGTTCGGGTCGGGCAGCGGCGGGCAGCCATCCCACGGCGGCTCGGGGTCGAGCGGCGCGCGCGTCGCCAGGCGCAGGTCGCCCGCCCACCAGTCGTAGTGCGCGATCGACACGACGCCGTCGTCGTCGATTGCGAGCGCGGACTGTTCGCCCGACGTGGTGTTCGCGACCGCAGTCTCGTGCGCCCACACGCCGCCTTGGATGTGCGCGTAGCCGAGCGACTGGTCCGCCTCGCGGCGATACGAGATGTGCGGATTGCCCACCGAGTCGAGCGCGAGCCGCGGATTGCGCGAGCCGACCACCGTCTCATATGGGAGCGTTCCGACCGTGCGGGCGAGCGGGTCGACCTCGGTCGTGTAGAAGCCACCCGGGCAACGGTTGGTGCCGTAGTGCAACGTCGGCCCCTCGTATGCGACGTCCACGGTGCCGCTCGGCTCCACGTGCAGCGTGTGCGTGCCCGTCGGGGGGATCGATCCGACGAACTGGCTCGTCCACGTGCCCGTCTCGTTGGTCGCGTGCGTGATCGTGCCCAGCGGGTCGGCGTAGGCGACGTGCAGCGACGCGAGCGGCCCGATCGCGAGCGCGACGGAGGTCGGGTCGATGCTCGTCGCGGTCATGAAGGTGGCAACGGGCTGCGCAGCGGCGAAGCCGTCCGCAGACCCGCGCGCGTCGAGCTCTTGCTTCCCGAAGGCCGGCGACGTCTGGGTCAAGATGTGCAGCACGTCGTCGGCGTCGATCGCCGCGGGCAAGAGGTCCGGGTAGACGCTGAGGGTGCTCGGCAACAGGGTCGTCGTCCACGAGCCGCCGGAGCTCCGGTTCGCCTCGCTCACCCCGCTGTCGACCCACAGCGCGTGCTCCAGGCCGTGCGAGTCGAGCAAGAGCTCGAGCGTCTGCGGCTCGACGGCGTTGTACGGCGGGGCGCCCGCGTACCTCGGGAGCGTCTCGAGCGCGAAGCCCGAGTCGCTCTCGGTCGCGTGGTACACGTGGCTGCCCGATTGGTTGAGCAGGCCATCGCGGTAGAGGATTCTGCGCGAGCCGCCGACGAGCGCGAGCTGTACGTCGGTGCCGAACATCGCCGCGCCCTGGAATTGCGAGAAGTCCGCGTCGAACGTGACCGGCGCGCTCTGATCGATCCCCTCGCCGCTCCAGCTCGTGTGCCTGTGCAGGTGCATGAGCGGCGCGGGCCCGGTGCTGCTCGGTGTGATGAGCGCGGCGTCCAGGTCGCCCGACGCGGCCGCGCCCAGCGCCAACCTCGTCCCGTAGCCCGGGCCCGTGACGATTTCGTGCTCCGTGCTCCAACCGGTGTCGCCCTGCGCCACGTGGTCGATCTGCAGATCGCTCTGGCCGGTGCTTGCGAAGACGAGCACGTGCAGATGGCCGGAGCCGTCGATCGCCGCAGAGAGCCCGCCGAAGCCCGCTCCGATGTCCTCGAGCGTCCAATCGCCCGCCGAGCGAGTCAGATGACTCAGTGCACCGGTTCGCGCAACGATGATGTGCGGAGCGCCCGCCGCGTCGACGAGAATCGCCGCGGAGTCCCGCGACACGTCGAGCGGAGTCCCGCCGACCGAGTCGAGCTCCTCGTTGTGCCAGCCGGACGAGTCACGGAGCGAGTAGACGAGGTGATCGCTCGGACCGGATGTGGCGACGAACCAGATCGCGTGCAGGTTCCCCGCACCGTCGACGGCGAGCTGCGACGCGGTGCACGGCAGGTTCGGGAGCGCGGGGACGCCGCCAACCGACTCGCTGCTCCACGAGCCGCCGGAACGGAACACGTGGAGGTTGTTGGTCTGCAGCCCGGACACGAAGAGATGCGGCACGTGACTCGCATCGACGGCGAGACCGGTGACTTCGAGCGCGTTGCCGTACCAGAGAGACGCCCCCGCGGAGAGCGGAATCTCCTCGATGACCCAGCTGCCCGACAGGTTCGTCGCGTAGTAGAGCTCCTGCTCGCTGCCAGGCGCGTACGCAGGCGGCACCGGATTGCCGGGCAGGGGCACGTGGCGCACGTACACCAGGTGGAACTCGCCGCTCGGGCCCGTCGCAACGCGCAGCCGCTCGCCCGAGCGCGGCGTCGGGTCGACGATCTCGCGGTGCCAGCCGCTCTCGTCCTGCCACTCGTGGTACACCCGGTCGCCGCCGACGAACACGTGGGGGTGGCCGCTGGCGTCGACCTGGACGCCCGACTCCGAGAGCGAGAACTCGGGCTCCCCGGCCAGGGTCTGGTCGGTCCACTGGGCGTGCGCAGGCACGGGCGCGACTGCCGCAAGGACCCACAGCATCGCGGCGACCCACCCGGATCTCATCTTGCCCTACAGGGTACCATGCCGTACGCGCGACTCAGCAGGGAGATTCGCCATGCCCATGCCCAGCGGGATCGGGATCGTCGACTTGATGCTCGGCATCCCGAGTGACGACCAGAAGCGAGTCTATGACTTCATGCGGCCGCTCTTCCGCGACAAGGAGAGTCTCTCGAGCTTCGACTTTCCGGTGCAGTACATGTTCAAGGACTTCCCGAAGGTCGAGAAGCAGGAGGACTACATCGGCTACACGCTGCAGCTGATGGACAAGTACTCGATCGAGAAGGCGCACATCGGAGTGAGTCGCGAAGGCGTCGTGTCGCAGAAGGCCTTGCGCGACCACCCGGACCGCTTCTTCGCCTCCGCGAACGCCGACCCGAACAAGGGCATGGAAGGCGTGCGCGAGATCGTCGAGCTGTACGAGCGCTTCGGCATCAAGTCGGTGTCTGCGTTCCCGTGCGGCAACTTCCCGCAGATCCCGATCGGCGACCGCGAGTGGTACCCGATCTTCGCCAAGTGCGTCGAGCTCGACCTGCCCTTCAACTGCTGCATCGGCGTGCCCGGCCCGCGCATTCCCATGGCCGCGCAGCACGTCGAGCAGCTCGACGAGATCTGCTGGTTCTTCCCCGAGCTGCGCTTCGTGATGCGCCACGGCGCCGAGCCGTGGTGCGACCTGGCGGTGAAGCTGATGCTGAAGTGGCCGAACCTGTACTACTCGACCAGCGCGTTCGCGCCGAAGCACTACCCGAAGGCGATCATCGACTTCGCGAACACGCGCGGCGCCGACAAGGTCATGTACGCGGGCTACTTCCCCGCGGGACTCACGCTCGAGCGCATCTTTGGCGACATGCCGCACGTGCCGTTCAAGGACTCGGTCTGGCCGAAGTTCCTGCGCGAGAACGCCGTGCGCGTGTTCAAGCTGTGACCGCGACTCACTCGAGCTACCGCGACGTCTCGTTCTGGTTCGATTCGCTGCCGGAGACCGTCGTGCCGCGCGCGCCGCTCGATGGCGACGCGGAGTTCGACGTAGCGATCGTAGGCGCGGGCTTCTCCGGGCTGTGGACGGCGTACTACCTGGCGAAGCTGCGCCCCGGGCTGCGCATCGCCATCCTCGAGGCCGAGGTCGCGGGCTATGGCGCGTCGGGCCGCAACGGCGGCTGGTGCGTGGGGCTGCTCGCGGGCATCGAGACCCTGCTGCACCGCGACGACCGGCGCGCGGCGGGCATCGCGCTGCAGCGCGAAGCGTTCGCGGCCGTCGACGAGGTGGGCCGCGCCGCGTCCGCGGAGGGCATCGACTGCCACTACCGCAAAGGCGGCTCGGTGCGGATCGCCGCGACGGCGGCGCACGTGAGCCTGCTGCGCTCGCGCACGGAAGAGCTCGCGGCGGTGTTCGGGCGCGAGGACTTCCGCTGGATCGGCCCGGACGAGTGCGACGCGCACGTGCGCCTGCCCGGGGCGCTCGGCGGCCTGTTCACACCGCACTGCGCGGCCCTTCACCCGGCCCGCCTCGCGCGCGGCCTCGCCTCGTGCGTGGAGCGCCTCGGCGTGCGCATCTTCGAGGCCACGCGCGTCGAGCGGTTCGAACCCGGCCTGGTCCGCACCGCGCGCGGCTCGGTGCGCGCGGCCCTCGTCGTGCGCGCCACCGAGGCGTACACCGCCGAGCTGCCAGGCCTGCGGCGCGCGCTCGTGCCGATGCACTCGTGGATGATCGCGACCGAGCCGCTGCCCGAGCCCGTGTGGAAGGAGATCGGACTCGCCAACGCCGAGACCTTCGGCGACGGGCGGCTCGTGACGACGTACGGCCAGCGCACCGCCGACGGCCGCATCGCGTTCGGGGGGATGGGCAGCTACTACTTCGGCTCGCGCATCCAGCGACACTTTCCTGCGTCGCACCCGTTCTTCGCCGAGCTCGAGGAGATCCTCCGCTCGCTCTTGCCGCCGCTGCGTGGCGCGCGCGTCACGCACCGCTGGGGTGGCGCGCTCGGCGTGCCACGCGACACTCGCCCACGCGTCGGGCTCGACCGCGCGCGCGGGGAGGGGTGGATCGGCGGCTACTTCGGCGAGGGCGTCGCGGCGTCGAACCTCGCGGGGCGCACGCTCGCGGAGCTGATCGCGGGCGAAGACACCGTGCGCACCCGGCTGCCGCTCGTCGCGCCGCCCGCGCGGCCCTGGGAGCCCGAGCCGCTGCGCTCGCTCGCGGTGAAGGGCGCGCTCGCGGTGGCCGCGGCCGAGGACCGCGCCGCCGTGGCGGGCCGTCCCCCGACCTGGCGCGCTCGCCTCTTCAACGCCGTCGCTCCCCGCTAGCGGCGCGTAGAATGGCGTCGTGAACGAAGCCACCTACTACCGCGACCACTGGGTGCAGATCGATCCCGAGCGGCTCGACGCGTACGAGCAGATGTTCGAGTGGCGGCCGCAGAACGCGCCGCTGCTCGAGCCCGCGGAGCTGGCGGCCGGCCAGGTCGCAGTGGACTACGGCTGCGGGCCGGGCGGACTCGCGGTCGAGCTCGCCCGCCGCGTCGCGCCGACGGGACGCGTGCACGGGGTCGACCTGAACCCGCTCTTCCTGGAGCGCGCGGCGGCCCGCGCGAAGCGCGACGGGGTCGAGTCGCTGATCCAGTGGCACCGCACCGACGGCGACAAGCTCCCGCTCGAGAGCGCGCTCGCGGACCGGCTCGTGTGCAAGAACGTGATGGAGTACGTGCCCGACGTCGCCGCCACGCTGGCGGAGTTCCGCCGCGTGCTCCGGCCCGGCGGGCTCGCGCACGTGATCGACAGCGACTGGGGCCTCCTTGCGGTCGAGCCGCTGGGCGCCGAGCGCATGGCCGAGCTCTTCGCCGCCGCCGCGCCCGCATACCGCACCCCGCTCATCGGCCGCAAGCTGCGCGGCGCGTTTCTGGCGGCGGGCTTCCGCGACGTGAAGCTGAAGGTGCTGGCGACCGCCGACACGAAGGGCTTCACGGCGCCGATCGTGTTCAACATGCTGTCCTACGCGCGCGAGTCGGGGCGGCTCGCCGAGAAGACTCGCGACGCGCTCGTGCGCGACTTGAAGCAGTCACTCGCCGACGGCACGTTCCTGCTCGTGCTGCCGCAGTTCCTGGTCACCGGGGCCGCTTGACGCCCCACTCGTTCCAGTAAGTCACTTCGGCGGGGCCCAGTCTCTGCGCGGGGCGCAGCACGGCGTCGCGCAGATAGCCGACCGGAAGCAGCACCGTCTGCGTGACGCCTTCCGGGATGCCGAGCACGCGCGCCGCCTCTTCCTCGTGCAGGAGGTGCAGCGTGGTCCACGTCGAGCCGAGCCCGCGCGAGCGCAGCGCCAGCATGAGCGACCACGCGGCGGGCAGCACCGAGCCGTAGAACGCCACTTGCTGCGCCACGGACAGCGCCTCGGGCCGGCCCTCGACGCACACGAGGATCAGCGCCGGCATCTCGTGCATGCGGTCGGCGAGCTCCTGGTACGCGCGCCTCGGCGGCTCGGCCTGCGGGTCGGCGGCGCGCAGCTCCCGGTAGTGCGCGAACGCGCGGCGGTAGAGCTCGGCGACGGCGCGCTTCTTCTCGGGCTCGGTGAGGACGAGGAAACGCCAAGCCTGCGCGTTGCGGCCCGTCGGCGCCTGCGTGGCGAGGGCGATGCACGCCTCGAGCGTGTCCGGCTCGACCGGCCGCGCGAAGTCGAGCTTGCGCCGCACCGAGCGCGTCGTGCCGAGCACGAGATCCACCGACTCGAGATCCACGCGCGAAGCTTAGTCGATCGGCGCGGTATGATGGCGGCGTGAGCGACTCGCAAAGGCCCGAGCGCACGCCTGCGCCGCCCTCCGCCGAGGCCCTCGGCCTGGCTCCGGGGCGCGGGCGCCTGGCCGGGCGCAAGGTGCTCGTGGTCGGCGCGGGCACGCGGCCGAGCGCGGAGCCCGACGCGCCGATCGGCAACGGCCGCGCAATCGCCGTCTTGTGCGCGCGCGAGGGGGCGTCGGTCGCCTGCGCGGACGTCGACACCGCGGCCGCCCGCGAGACGCTCGCGCTCGTCGAGAAGGAAGGCGCGCGCGGCGCCGTGGTCATCGGCGACGTGAGCGACGCCGCGAGCTGCGAGCGCGTCGTCGCCGAAGCCGCGCAGGCGCTCGGCGGGCTCGACGGCGTGGTCCTGAACGTGGGGATCGCCGCCGGCGCACGGCTCGCCGGCACGAGCCCGGAGGACTGGGACCGCGCCTTCTCGGTGAACCTGCGCGCGCACTTCCTGGTCGTGCGCGCCGCGCTGCCGCGGCTGTCCGCGGGCGCGTCGATCGTGTTCATCAGCTCGGTCGCGTCGCTGCAGCCCGGCACGCGCTCGCCGTCGTACGACGCTTCGAAGGCCGGGCTCGCCGGCCTCATGCGCCACGTCGCGCTCGAGGGCTCGCGCGCCGGGGTACGCGCAAATGTGTTGCTGCCCGGCCTGATCGACACGCCGCTCGGCCGGGTCGCCACGCGCGGCCGGCCCGGCCGCGCCCGCACGCCCGTGCCGCTCGGCCGCCAGGGCACAGGTTGGGAGGTCGCCTACGCCGCGCTCTTCCTCCTGTCGGGCGAGTCGAGCTACGTGACCGGCCAGTCGCTCGTCGTCGACGGCGGGCTCACCGGCGTGGGCGCGGTCTAGGAGGACGAAATGCCGACGGTGCGCTCGAACGGTCTCTGGCTCCACTTCGAACAGGACGGCGATCCGAGCTGGCCCACGGTGCTGCTCGTGCACGGCTTCTCGTCGAGCGCCGAGGACAACTGGGTCGCGACGGGCTGGACCAAACGGCTGCGCGAGGCGAAGCGCCGCACCGTGCGCGTCGACTGCCGCGGCCACGGCCGGAGCGAGAAGCCGCACGACCCGGCGGCCTACTCGCTCGACCTGTTCGCCGCCGACCTCGACGAGATCCTCCGCTACGCGAACGCGCGAACGGTCGATCTGTTCGGCTACTCGATGGGCGCACGCATCTCGCTGCACTTCCTGGAACGGCGCCCGTCGCGGCTGCGCTCGGTGATCCTCGGCGGTGTCGGCGCGAACGTGCTCGCGGGCCTGCCGGAGAACGACGCGATCATCGCCGCGCTCGAAGCGCCCGATCCTTCGAAGGTGACGAGCCCCGTCGGCCGCGCCTTCCGCGAGTTCGCCGTTTCGCGCGGCAACGACCTCGCGGCGCTCGCGGCGGTCCGCCGCGGTTCACGCCCGAAGGGGCCGGACCGCGAGGCGCTCGCGAAGCTGCAGGTGCCCGCGCTCGTGTGGGCCGGCACGAAGGACGAGCTCGCGGGCGACGTCGCCGGGCTCGCCGCGCTGATTCCCGGCGCGCGCGTGGCGCGCATCCCCGACGCCGACCACCTGTCGGCGATCTCGGCCCCCGCGAGCTTCGACGCCGTGCTCGGCTTCCTCGCGAGCGTCTAGCGGCGCGCGAGCCGGTACACCACGTGCGGCCGCAGCGGGCTGCCGGCCGGCAGCCGGGGGTGCTCGAACGTTCCGGCCGGCCGCATGCCGAGCCGCTCCATCACCGCGCGCGAGCGGCGATTGCCCGTCGACGTGAACGACACGATCTCGTGTAGGCCCAGCGCACCGAAGCCGTGCTCGAGCGCCGCGCGCGCCGCCTCCGTCGCGTAGCCGCGCCCCCAGTGCTCGACCGCCAGGCGCCAGCCGACCTCCACACACGGCGACACCGGCAGGTCGGCGCCGGGGATCTCCAGCCCCACGTAGCCCGCGAACGGCGCGCCGCCGCGCACCTCCACGGCCCACAGCCCCCAGCCGCGCTCCGCCAGCCCACGGCGGATGCGCGCCGCGAATGCGTCGCTCTCTTCACGCGCGAGCACCGACGGGAGGAACTCCATCGCGGCCGGGTCGGCGTTCAGCGCCGCGAACGGCGCGAGGTCGGCGTCGCGCCAGGCGCGCAGGCGCAGGCGCGGCGTGTCGAGCTCGGCCGGCTCAGCGATGGGCGATGCCCTCCGCCGGGAAGCGCGCGCGCCCGCCCTCGATCCACGCCGCGGCGTCGGCCGGCACCCACTTCGCCGCGTGCGCGCGGTACGCCTCGAGCTCGTCGGCCGTCAGCACGTCGCGCCAGCGGCCGTTCGTGCCCTTGAACAAGAAGCCCTTCGCGCCGCCTTCGAACGCGAAGTCGAACGAGCCGATCTCCGCGTCGCGCGCGCGCATGCCTTCGAACGTGCAGCGCTCGACCACCGCGGGCCACGCGCGCGCGGGCACGTCGATGCCCAGGAACGCTGCGATGCGCCGCATCTCGCCGGCGAGGTCCTGCTTCAAGTCGTGGTAGTGCACGAGCAGGACGCGCGGATCGCCGCGCAGCTTCCAGAAGCTGCCCAGGTGGCCGAAGTGCATGGGCTCGGAGAGCCAGTACTGGAAGAAGCCGTGGAGGTCGCCGTTCCACGCGGGCATGGGCGGCACGCCGTCGGCCGCGGCGCGCTCGTTCATCTGCTCCACCAGCTTGAAGCGCTCGACGTGGTTGCAGAGCGACATGAAGGCGTCGCGGCCGTCGCGCCCGACGACGAGGTACTTCGCGTCGTCGAAGAAGGGAATGCCGTCGGCGGGCGTGTGACTCTTCATGAAGCGGCGGTGCGTCTGCGCCTCGAGCGCCGCGTTCACGGCCTCGATCGGCGCGACTTCGAACTCGAGCCACGGCGACAGCGCCATCACGGGCGCCGGCGCCGGACCGTCGGGCCACATCAGGCTCGCGATGATGGACTGCGTCCACGTGGTGCCGCACTTCGGCGGGGTACACACGAAGATGTCGCCCTTGCGCGGCTGGAAGCTCGCCCAGCGGCGGTTGTCGTAGACGGGCGTGCGATACGGCACCAGGGTGGAGACGTCGACCGGCACGCGCGCATCGTGGCGTGCTCGCGCGCGCGCGTCAAACCGCGCTAGCCTCCCCGCATGGCTGCGCACGCGCTCGCCGACGTCGAATGGGATGCCTGCGTCCTCGAGCCGCTGCGCCGCCCCGAGCTCGAGGCCGAGGTGCGGCGCAGGTTCGGCACGCTACCGACGTCCGTCCCCTACCTGGCGTCCGTGCCCTGGGTGGTGCGCTCGATGACCGACACGAGCCTGTTCGGCGCGCCGCCGCTCTCGATCCCGACCGAGCTCGCCGAGCTGATCGGGCTGGTCGTGAGTCAGGACAACTCGTGCCGCTACTGCTTCGGCATCACACGCATGATGATGCGGGTGTACGGGATGAGCGAGAAGCAGATCGGGAAGCTCGAGCAGAACTTCCTCGACGCCGAGATCGACCCGCGCTCGAAGGCGGCGCTCGACTTCTCGCGCCGGCTGTCGCGCGCCGCGCCCCGCGTGCAGAGCTCCGACGTGCTGGCGCTCGTGGCAGCGGGCTTCACGCGCGAAGAGATCCTCGAGATCGCGTTCTTCGCGGTGCAGTCCGTGTACATGAACCGGCTCATGACCGTGAGCGCCATCCCCTTCGGGCCGGCCGAGCGGCTCGGCAACTCGCGCATGATCCGCTGGGTCGCGCCGCTCATGCGCAGGCGCATGAACCAGCTCATCCGGCGCGCGCGCGAGCGCAGCGGCGCGCTCGAGGCGCCGGCCGCGCCCGTGCCGTGGGGGTTCGTCGCGCGCGCGTTCCGCGGCACGACGGCGGCACGGAAGCTCCACGAGACGCTCGCGGGCGCGTTCGAGTCCTCGGTACTCGGCGCGCGCGCGAAGGGGCTGATCTTCGCGGTGGTCGCGCGCGGCCTCGACTGCTCGCGCTCCGAGCGCGAAGCCGGCGAGCTCCTGCACGCGAACGGGTTCGACGACGGCCGGATCGAGACCGTGCTCACGCACCTGGGCTCGCCCGACCTCGACGAGCTCGAGGCCGAGCTCGTGCCATTCGCGCGCGGCACGATCCGCGGTCGCCCCGTGCAGCTGCAGCAGCGCACGGGCGCGCTGGTCGCGCGTTTCGGCAGCGAGCGCACGGTGGAAGCCATCGCGATCGCGGCGCTCGCCAACGCCGTGTGCAGGCTGGGCGCGGTGACCGAGCTCGAATGAGCGCCGCGCTCGGCCTCCTGCTCGCGGCGCTCGCGGTCGGCTTTGCGCTGCTGTGGCTGCGCGCGCAGCGCTCCACCGGCCGCGCGCGCACGAGGCTCGCCGCCGCCTCGGCCGAGCTCGAGCGCCTGGAGCACGCGTTCGCGCGCTTCGCGCCGATGGAGCTCGTGGAGCGCGTGATCGCGAGCGGCGTGCCGACGAGTGGCGAACGCAAGGAAGTGACGGTGCTCTTCGCCGACCTCGTCGCGTTCACGCCGCTGTCGCAGAGCCTCGACCCGTCGGCCCTCGTGCGCGTCCTGAACGGCTACTTCGAGCGGATGAGCCGCGCGATCACGGCGCACCAGGGGCACATCTCGACACTGATCGGTGACGGCATCCTCGCGCTCTTCGGCGCGCTCGAGAGCAATCCCTGGCAGACCAACGACGCCGTCGCCGCGGCGCTCGCCATGCGCCGCGAGCTCGCGGCCTACAACGACGAGCTCGCGGCGTCGGGCCTGCCGAAGCTCGCACTCGGCGTCGGCGTGCACCGCGGCACGGGCATCGCGGGGCTGGTCGGGAGCTCCGAGCTCATGCAGTTCACCGTGGTGGGGAACGTGGTCAGCGTCGCGGCGCGCGTGCAGGCCCTGACGCGCGAGCACGGCGTCGACGTGCTCGTCACCGCAGCGGCGAAGCAGGCGCTCGACCCACGCTTCCAGCTCCGCGCCCTGCCTCCCGCGGCGCTGAAGGGGATCGCCGAGCCCGTGGCGACGTTCGCGCTCTTGGACTGACGGGACCCCGCTCAAGGGCTGCGGTACGCCTTGCGCAGCGCGGGCAGACCCAGGTGCTCCCCCACCACCCGCAAGGTGTCCGGGCAGAAGCAGTAGCAGCGGACCCGCACGAGCCGGCCGGCCTCTTCTTCCAGGCGGTGAATCTCGTTCAGGCCCTCTACACCATCGAGTGTACGAAAGCCCAGCACGACCGCCTCGCCCAGATACTCCGCGAGCTCCCAGCGCGGATTCGCGCCGAAGCCCAGCGCGGGCAGCACGAAGTGGGCGTGTTCGAAGAACGGGCGCGCGCGCTCGAAGCCGTCCATTTCCGCGCCGCCGACGAGCTCGACCGACAGGTCGGCCGAGCAGATCGCCTGCAGCGCGGGCAGGTCCTTCGCCACGAGCGCGGCGAGGAAACGCTCGACGAGCGCGCGCGACGGCAGCGGCCCCACGGGCGGCGTGCTGCGCTCCGCGTCGGCCAGGCGGCCGCGCCCGCGCTGCAGTGCGGACTTCACCGCAGCGACGCTCGTCTGCAGGATCGCCGCCGCTTCCTCGAGCGACAGGTCGAGCACGTCCTTCATGAGCAGCGCTGCGCGCTCGCGCGGCGCGAGCCGCACGAGCAGCTCGCCCGCAGCGTCGCGCACCTCGACCGCGCGCGTCGGATCGGCGGGCCGCTCCGCGCGCTCGGCCGCCTTCGCTTCGCCCGCGAGGATCTCGCGCTCGCGCGCGCGGCGCCGCTGCGCGTCGATCCAGAGCCGAGTGGCCGTGCGCGCGAGATACGCGCGCGGGTGGTCGAGCTTGGCCAGGTCCGCGTCCAGCTTGCCGAGCTGCGTGAACGCGCGGAGCAGCGCTTCCTGCACCAGGTCCTCGCCCTCCCACGCGTTCCCGGTGAGGCGCACGCAGTAGCGGTGCAGGTCGGGGCGCAGCGGCGCGAGCTCGTCGAGATAGGCGCGCCAGGGCGCGCGCACGTCCTTCTGCACCCCGAACGCGGAATCGGCCATCGGCGTCTCCTCTCCAGTCGTTCGGAGACTAGACGAACGGCGGGGCCGGAAGGAATCGGGGCTCAGCCGTCGCGGTGTTCGCGGAACCAGTCGAGCGTGCGGCGCAGGCCCACGTCGAGCGGCACGGGCGCGCGGCCGTCGCGCTCGGGCTCGAGCACGGAGCGCTCGAGGTCGCCGGTGCGCGGGCCGGCGAAGCCGATCTCGGAGCGGCTCTTCGCCGCGGCCTTCATCGCCTCGGCGAGCTCGCGCGTCGTGGTGCCCACGCCCGTGGCGACGTTCGAGATGGGCGCAGTGACCGCGCCGCGGATCGCGCGCAGGTTCCAGTCGACCACGTCGTCCACGTACACGTAGTCGCGCACGCAGCCGTCGTCGCCGGCCTTCGCGCGCGCGAACACCGAGATCGGCTGGTCGCGCAACAGGCGCTGCGCGAAGATCGCCACCACGCCCGCTTCGCCGTGCGGATTCTGCGCCGGCCCGTACACGTTCGCATAACGCAGAATGGTGTAGGAGAGCCCGTGCAGCGCGCGGTACGACTCCAGGTACGCCTCGCCGGCGAGCTTCGCGCACGCATACGGGCTCGCCGGCGCGGGCCGCGTGTCGAGCCCCGCGCGCTTGCCCGCGGGGACTTCGCCGTAGATCGCGCCGCCCGTGCTGGCGAACACGAAGCGGCTCGCGCCCGCGGCCACGCTGGCGGACAACAGGTTGATCGTGCCGAGCACGTTCACCTGCGCGTCGAGGATCGGCTCGCGCGCACTGACCGACACGCTCGCCTGCGCGGCGTGGTGCGACACGACATCGGGCCGAAACGACTCGAACACGCGCCGGACGGCGTCCGCGTCGCGGATGTCCACGCGCCGGAGCGCCGCGCCCGCGGGCACCATGCGCTCCCGCCCGCTCGACAGGTCGTCGATGACCTCGACTTCCCAGTCGGCGGCGAGGAGCGCCGCAGCGACGTGACTCCCGATGAACCCGGCTCCGCCCGTGACGATGGCCCGCATGGGCGGCGGAACGTAGCCGAATCCCGCGCGCGAAGCTTCAGCGCTTGCGGCGGCGCGTCTTCGGCGAGCGCTTGGGCGCGGCCTTCTTGCCCTTCTTCGCCGCGGCGGGCTTCGCGCGCGACACGTGCGGACGCAGGCCGAACGGGCGCAGCACCTCGGCCCAGTCGTCGAGGGCGTCCTCGTGGCCCTCCACGAGCTGCACCGCCAGCTGCGAGTAGCCCGCGTCTCGCAGCGCGGCGACACGCTCGCGGAGCACGGGCATCGTCGCGGTGAACGTGAACGCCTCCATGATCTCGCGGGTGAAGAGCGGCTTCTCGTCGGGGCGCAGGAACATCAAGTGCCCGCGGTGCAGGGTCAGGTACTTCGCGTCGTCGGGCTTGTAGCTCTCGTACAGCTTGCGGTAGCCCTCGGCGGCCTGCGCCACGAACGGCGGCAGAGCGCCCATCACCTCGCCCAGCGAGCCGCGTTCGACCAGGTCGTGCAGGAACGCCGCGGCGAGGGTCGCGCCCTGCGCGAGCGCGCGCTCGCTCGTCGGGCTCTCGCCCTTGCGCAGCACGCAGCCCAGCGTGAAGAGCGTGCTGTAGAGCGGCGCAGTGCCACGCTCCGCACGCCAGGTCTCCTGCATGCCGCGCAGCGCGCCTACGGCGGCGTCGACGCCGCCCGCGAACATCAGCCATGCGGCGCCCAGCTTCGCGGTGAGCGCGCGCGCCTTCGGACCGAACGCAGAGACGTGCAGCGGAATCGGCTGCGAGATGTCGATGAGCCCCAGATCGGGGTTCAGGAAGCGCACCTTGTGCGGGCCATCGTCCAGCTGACACTCTACGGTGTCACCCCGCAGCATGGCCTGCACCACGTTCACGTAGCGCTCCATTTCGCCGAGCTTGACCGCACCCTGCCCCATCGTGCGGCGGGCCGTGAAGCCGGTGCCGATGCCGAAGTCGATGCGGCCCGGCGCCAGCTTCGCCAGCGTGGCGAGCCCGTTCGCGGCCACGGGTGCGATGCGGTTCGACGGGATCAGCACGCCGGTGCCGAGCCGGATGCGCTTGGTCTCGCGGGCGGCAAGCGCCATGCCGACGAACACGTCGGGGTTGAGCAGCTGCGTGTCGTAGAACCAGGCGTGCGTGAAGCCGAGCGCCTCGGCGCGCTTCACCGCGCGCCAGCTGTCGGTCGTGGTCGCGAGTGCGATTCCGAAATCCACCGTGGGTCTCCTCCGCTCGGCAGTCTAACGGAAGAGCGGACCCGGGTTCCTGCCTTCGCACGCGTCGCGCAGCCGGTACATGAGCGCGCCCCACGTCGTGTTGCAGGCGCGGAACGCGCCTTCGGACGAGCGCCAGTCGCGGTGGGCGAAGCGCACGCGCGTCCCCTCGGCTTCCGAGACGAGCTGCAGGTCGATCGTGGTGCCGATCCATTCCTCGGGCATCTTCGGGCCCGCGATGCCCGTCCACTGCACGCGCAGCGGCGAGACCTGCGCGTCCACGTGGAAGTGGAACAGGACCGAGCGGCCGTGAAAGCTGAACACGTTCACGTCGCCCGGTCCGTCCCCAAGCTCGCAGTCGGCGGTCCACCACGACGCGATCCCCATCTGCGTCGTCCAGGCCTCGTAGACCTTCCTCACCGGCGCCGCGATCGTGATCTCGTGCAGTGAGTCGGCCATGGGCCTAGATGGTCGCCGTGAGCTGAGCCAGGAGGTCGTACAGACTGACCTCCGACCACGCCTCCGCGATGCGCCCCTCCGCGATGCGGTAGATGTGGTTGCCCGTCCAGGACACGCGCCGCCCGGTCGCCGCGATGCCCATGAATTCGCCGCGGTGCACGCCGGTCGAGCGGTGCCGCTCGACCACGCGATCGCCCTCGACGATCTGGTCCTCGACCTCGATCTCGATGTCTTCGAACGCCTGGAAGACCAGCTTGCCCAGCGTCTTCTGCGGCTCGCGGCCCGTCAGCGGCCCGCGGCCCAGCATGTGACTCACGCTGTTCTCCGCGAACACCTCGTCGATCACGCCCAGGTTCGCGCGCTTCTTGAACTCGAGGAAGTAGCGGCGCGCGGGGCGCACGGTCGCGTCGCGCAGGAACTCGGCGATCGGCACCCAGTAGAAGTCGCGCCAGCCGTTCGCGGTCTGTGCCGCGCGGCCGGCGGGCACGCCTGCGAGCACCAAGTGCACGTGCGTGCCGCGGCCCTGGTTCACCGCCGCGAACTGCAGCTCGAGCTGCGCGTAGTGGCCGGGCGTCCAATCGGTGTCGCGCCACAGCTGCACGATGCGCCGCTCGGGCACGAGCTCGCGGAACGTCGCAGTCACCGCGCCTTCGAAGCCCGAGAACTTGCCGCCCACGCGCGCGTCGATCTCGGCGTGCTCACCTCCCGACATCGCGCTGTGGCAGCGCGCGTCCGTGAAGATGCGAAACACGTCGCGGGGCGGCGCGGCGAAGAACGCATCCTGAGTGACCGTACAGACTTCCATCTCTTCCCCCGGAGCTGTGTGCCCCGGCGCCGGAAGGGCCGCCAGTACGCGCCGTTCCGATCTCTATGCCGAGCGTTCAGCCGGCGTTTTCGCGGCGCGAGCGGGGCGCAGCGTCGTGGGCGCGACGCCCATCTCGCGCAGGAACGCGCGGCTGAACGCGGCCTCGGAGCCGTAGCCGACCTCCGCCGCAACGCGCGCGAGCTTCGGCCGCTTCGGGTCCTCGAGCAGGAGCGCCGCCGCGCGCATGCGCACGCTCGCGAGATACGCGTGCACGGACGTGCCGAGGAGCGCGCGGAAGCGCGTCGCGAGGGCCGTGCGCGACATGCACGCCTGACTCGCGAGCGACGCGATCGTCCAGCGGCGCGCGGGCTCCGCGTGAATCGCGTGCAAGACGCTCGACAGCTGCGGGTCGTGCAGGGCGCCGAGCCAGCGGCTCTCTCCGGGCCGGGCCGTCTTGAGATATGCGCGCACGGCCTCGACCATGAGGATCTCGCCGAGCCGGGTGAGCACGGCCTCGGTGGCGGGGTTCGACGCCTGCATCTCGCGCTCGGCGAGCGCGAGGATCGGCTCGAGCGACGCCGTCTCGCGCGCGCGCAGGTGCAGCACGCGCGGCAGGAACGACAGGAGCGGATCGTCGCCGGACGAGCCCGCGAACGCCGCGCACACCAACACTGAGCGCGGGCCGTTCCGCCCGAAGCTCATGATCCAGGGCGTCGCGCGCTCGGACTCGTCCAGCAGCTGCGCCACCGGTGCAGCGGGCGTCTCGCGCGCGTCGCAGACTTCGTGCGCGTCGCCGTGCGGAAGGACCACGAAATCGCCGGCCTCTGCCTGCACGGGCGCCTCGCCGGCGAGGCGGAGCCACGCGCTGCCCGCGCGGACTGCGTGGAAATGCACGCTGCGCGACGCCGGCAGCGCCACGCCCCAGGGCGCGCGATTGGTGCAGAACGCGCCATAGACCGTCTTCGAAAAGCGGAACTTCTCCAATGCGGACGCGAGAACGTCCATCCTGACCTCGCGGCAAGGCCCGCGGGAAAGCGCGGGCTCGGGGGATTCCCGTGGGGAGTCGGGGGCGGGACAATGCCAAATCCGCGAAGGAACGCGAGGGCCGCGATTCGCTGCGGTGCTAGCGGCGCCGCGCGAGCGCGAGACCGGCGAGCAAGGCGAGCGCGAGAGCCGCCGGCTCGGGCACGGTCTTCTGGGTCACGAAGCTCTGCTGGGGCGCGCCGCCAACGGACTCGATCCGCGCGAGTCCCGTAGTGAAGAGTGTGACCGGCTGCGTGTCGCTACCAACCAAGAGTTGGTGAGAGGAAGTCAGGAAGATGTCGTCGGCGTAGTTGAAGCTGCGCCAGCTCTCGAGGGCGCCCGTCGTCGCGCTCACGCGCATGATCGCGAAGGGCATGTCGGACTCGCCCAGCATGGTGACGAACAGATCGTTCGACGACGGGTCGTACGCGAGGCCACGAAGGTCCGTGTAGAGGGGCACGTTCGGGTCCGAGAAGCTGCGCGTGAAGCTGCGCAGGATCGTGCCCGTGCTCGTGATCTCGTCGATTCCGCTCTGCCAGGCCACGAACAGGTCCCCGTTCGGCTCGAGAGCCGTGTCGTCCACCTCGCTGTTGGTGTAGATGACCTGTCCCGACGCCGACTGGCCCAGGTCGAAGCGGACAAGTCTGGTGTTGGCCGACACATAAATGTGTTGGCTGTCGACCGAGAGCTTGCCGCCCGAGGTGTTGCTGAAAGAGCTGAAGTCTGGAGCGTTGTAGGTCTGGCGCACCGTGCCGAAGCGATCGAGGGCCAGCACCGTCAGACCGATGGTCTGGCTTGTCACCGTGGCGTACAGGAGGCCATCGGGACCGAAGGCGATGCCCTGCACCTGCGCAAACGCCCCCGGGACCGACACGGTCAGCGAGCCGATCACGCCGCCGCCGGATCCGTACTCGCGGATCGTGAGCGGGTCGTGGAGGGAGTCGTACGCCGAGAAATAGTCGCCGGTCTGGAACAAGAGCGCGCCACGCGCGCTCCCCGCCACGGCGCAACACGCTCCGACCAACGCCACCACCACCCGAGCCCGCATCCGCTGCATCGGCGGCGAGTCTCCCAAAAGAGTCCGGGCTCGCGCCAGATGCAAGCATGCTTGCGTTCGGGTCATAATCGCCGACGGAGGGAAGCGCGATGCTGTCGAAGCTCGACGACTACACGATCCACCAGACGCCCGAGCCCGTGGCCGTGCCGGCCACGACGGATCGCAACGCCTACGACCGCTTCTGGTTCAACGGCTACGCCGGCGACGGCGAGTTCTACTTCGGCATCGGCGCTGCGCTCTACCCGAACCTGGGCATCATGGATTGCGGCTTCTCGATCGTGCGCGCGGGCGAGCAGCACGCCTTCCACGCGTCGCGACGCGCGCCGCGCGAGCCGAGCCAGATCGACGTCGGCCCATTCAAGATCGAGATCCTCGAGCCGCTGAAGTCACTCCGCGTGGTGCTCGCGCCGAACGACACGGGCATCTCGTGCGACCTCACCTGGATCCCGCGCACGTCGAGCTTCGCGGAAGGCTACCAGTACATGCGCCGTCGCCGCGGCACCATGCAGGCGACCCGCTTCAACCAGTTCGGCCATTGGCAGGGCCAGATCCAGTACGCAGGCCGCACGCTCGCGATCGATCCGAAGCGCGTGCTCGGCACGAAGGACCGCTCGTGGGGCATCCGGCCCGTCGGCGATCCCGATCTCGGCGGCGCGCCGCCGAGCCCGTTCGAGATGGGCGGCATCTTCTTCCTCTGGGCGCCGCTGCACTGGCCCACGCGCTGCACGCACGCGGGCATCTTCGAGAACAACGCGGGCGTGCGCTGGCACTGGGACGGCATGATCGTGCCCGCCTACGACGATCCCGCGAAGATCCCGCTCGTCGACGACCCGGGCCTCGCACCGCTCCTCAGCGTCGACCACCAGATCGAGTACGAGAAGGGCACGCGCCGCGCGCGCCGCGCGCTCATCACCAAGACCGAGGTCACGGGCAAGAAGAACGAGATCGAGCTCGAGCCGCTGATCGCCTTCCGCATGAAGGGCATCGGCTACCAGCACCCGACGTGGGGCCACGGCAAGTGGAAAGGCGAGTACGCGCAGGCCGGCGAGTCGTGGAAGACCGCCGACCTGGACGAGAACGCGCTCGAGAACCAGCACATCCAGCAGGTCGTGCGCGCGCGCTGCGGGAACGAGGTCGGGATCGGCGTGCTCGAGCAGATCGCCATCGGGCCGCATCCGAAGTACGGCTTCAAGAGCTTCCTCGATCCGGCGTGAGTCGAGGCGTACACCGATCGGTGTTGGTCACTCTGCTCGTCGTCGCGCCAGGGTGCTCGCACTTCTCCGACCGGCGGACGTACGAGCGGTCGATCGACCTGGCAGCGGCCGCGCAGCAAGACGGCGACCTGCAGGGCGCCAAGATCTACTGGTGGCGCGCGTACGAGAGCGCCGCTCGCGCGGAGCTGGGCCCGCCGTACACGTCGATCCCCCTCTACAACTACGGGCGCACGGCCGGCTACCTGTGCCAGTACGACGAGGCGCGCGACGCGCTGCAGAGGGCCCTCGCGCTCGACGAGAAGGCGGTGCCGCTCGACGAGGTGAACGTGAGCATGCGGCTGTTCGAGCTGGCGCGGCTCGACTTCGCGCACGAGAACTGGGCGGCTGCGGTCGGCTGGTACGACCGCGCGATCCCGCTCATGCGCAAGATCGGCGGCGACCTCTCCGACCCGATCTCGGTCGCCGACGAGCTCGACCGCTACGCCATCGCGCTCCAGAGGGCAGGGGACACGGGCCGCGCCGTCACCACGAGCGGTGAAGCCGCGCACCTCCGCGCGATCCACCCCGGTGCGCGCCCCACGTTCGTCGCGAAGCCTTACCCCACGAAGTGCGAGTTCACGTGAGCGCAGCGGCCGCGCGCGCATGCGCGATCGCTGCGCTCGCCGCCGCCTGCTGGACCGAGCCGCCGGGGATCGATCCCGCGAGCGACCCGTCGTTCCTGGCGGCGCAGCTGGCCGCGCAGGACCTCCGCTGGGAGGACGCCTACGCCCACATGGGCGCCGCGCTCGGACGCGCCGAGCGTACGCCCTGGACCAGCACCGAGCGGCTCGGGGAGTACCACTACCACTACGGTCGCTACGCGGGACTCACGTGCCGCTTCGACGAGGCCGAGCGCGAGCTCGGCCTCGCGCACGACTATCTCGAGCGCGCGAAGGGCCCCCGCTACACCGCGACGCTCGAGCTCGCGGAGCTGGCGTTCGGCAGGAAGCGCTATCCGCTCGCCGTCGACCGCTTCAAGCGAGCGCTCGCCGAGATGGGCGCCGACGAGCCGTTGTCCGAGACGCTCGCGCTCAGCCTCGACGACTACGCCGTCGCGCTCGACGAGACCGGCGACCGCGCCGGGGCCGTGGCCGTGCGCGAGCACGTGTACGCCTGGCGCAAGGCCCGGACGTCACCGCCCGAGTCGGTACCGCGTCCGCCGTACGGACGCGACTGCCCCGAGGCGTCCGCCCGGCTCTGACTCGCAGAAGCCGCTACCAGTCGTACCCGCGCAGGATGTCCGAGTCCGTCGTCACGTTCACGGTGTCGAAGGTGGTCGCGCGTTTTCCCGACGCGAGCCGCTCGTACATGTCGTACTGCTCCTGGCGGCCGACGCGCAGACAGCGGCAGTCCTTCGGGTCGGGGTAGACGTAGAACGGCTCGCCGTTGTGCTTGATCTTGCTGATCTTCTCGGGCGGCAGAGTCTTCAGCGCATTGATCCGCTCGGGCGTGTTCGCCGCAACGATGCGGAAGCCCGCCGACGACAGGAGCGTCGTGTCCTTGCGCTGTTCGATCGTCTGACACGCCGCGATCGCCAGCACGACCGCGAGCCACTTCGCCTGCATCGCTTCCCCCTCAGCGGTAGGCCGCTGCCTGGATCCCGTAGAGCTCCGCGTACGTGCCGCGCCTGGCCATGAGCGCGTCGTGCGAGCCCGACTCGACGACGCGCGCTCCGTTCATGACGACGATGTAGTCTGCCATGCGGACGGTCGAGAAGCGGTGCGAGACCAGCACGGTGATGCGGCCCTCCTCGGCGCGCTCGCGCGACGCCGCCGCGTAGCGCTCGAACAGCGCGTGCTCGGTCTCGGCGTCGAGTGCGGCCGTGGGCTCGTCGAGCACGAGCACGAGCGGGCGCTCGCGCATGAAGCCGCGTGCGAGCGCGAGCTTCTGCCACTGGCCGAAGCTCAGCTCGACGCCTGCGGGCCAGGTGGGTCCCAGCTGCGTGTCGAGCCCGGCAAGCAGCTTTTCGACCACGTCGTTCGCGCCCGCGCGGTCGACGGCGGACTCGACCGCGGGCACGTCGTCGAGCTTCGGCACGTCGCCGAGCCCGACCGTGTGGCGCGCGCGCAGCTCGAAGCGGAAGAAATCCTGGAACGCGCCGGCCAGCTGTTCGCGCCACGACTCGGGTGCGATGCCCGCGAGCTCGACGCCGTCGATCAGGATGCGCCCGCGCGTCGGCGGGTAGAGTCGGCAGAGCAGCTTCACGAGCGTGCTCTTGCCGGCGCCATTCTCGCCGACGATCGCCACCACCGAGCCCGGCTCGAAGGCCAGGTCGACGTCTTCGAGCACCAGCTTGTCGGTGCCGGGATACGCGAACGACACGTTCTCGAAGCGCACGCCGCGCGCCAGGCGCGCCGGCGCGGCTGCGGTCGCCGTTTCCACGAGCGCGGCCGCGTAGTCCTCGAGCCACGCGAGCCGCTTCGAGCCGTCGAGCCAGATGCCGCGCAGGAAGCCGATCTCGCCGACGGTGGCGCCGATGTACGCGGAGAGCCGCGCGCCCGCGACCAACAAGAGCGACACCTCGCCGGGCGTCGCGCGCAGGAGCGACGTGACGAGCACGACCGCGCCCACGTACGCGGCCCCGAAGACGGCCCAGCCCGCGGCGTGCCAGCCCGCGGTGGCGCGGCGCGCGGCGCTGACCGGCCCGTACCAGCGCTCCCACGCGGCCCGCCGCTCCTCGACGAGCCGCGCGCCGATGCGCGTGACCCGCACCTCCTTGCCCGGCGGCGCGGTCGTCGCCAGGTCGAACAGGTGGCGCGCGAGCCGGTTCGCCGCGGCACCGCGCTCCTCCGCGGCGCGCTCGACGCCCGGCCGCCACGTCGACGTGAGGATCGTCGGCAGCGCGAAGAAGGCGAGCAGCGCCAGCGCCGGATGGAGCTTCGCCACGAGCAGCCCCACGATGACCCCGACGCGCAGCACCCACCCGCACGTCGTGAAGAGCGACATGTACATATGGTCGAGCACGAACACCTGGTTGCGCAGCACGGCCAGGCGGTCGAGATACTCGGGGCGCTCGTGATGCTCGATCGTCGCGACGGACGCCTGGAGCTCGGCGACGTGCGACTCGAGCGCGATCGTCAGCCGGTCGCGGAAGCGCCGCTGCGTGCGTTGACTCAGGAGCAGGAGGAACCACGTCCCGACGGCGGACGCGCCGAGCCACGACACCGCGCCGAGCACGTGGCGGCGGTCGCTCGCGAGCGCGCCGTCGACCAGCTGCTTCGTCCACAACGGGATCAGCGCGTCGGGCAGCGCCGCGAGCAGTGCGAGCCCGAGCGACAGCGAGATGAGCAGCGGCTCTGCGTCGAAGCCGCGCTTCAGCGCGCGCCACATCGACGGCAGCGCGGGCGGCATGGGCACCTCGCGCGCATTACTCCAGGGCATCGAGCCCCCGCTCCTCCTCGGCGTCGCTGCCGAAGCGCGACGCCTGGAGCTCGAACATGGTGTGGTAGCGGCCGCGCAGCGCCATGAGCTCGTCGTGCGCGCCCAGCTCGACCACGCGCCCGCGCTCGAGCACGCAGATGCGGTCGGCATGGCGCACGGTCGAGAAGCGGTGCGAGATGAGGATCGTCGTGACCCGCCGCGTGGCCGCGAGGATGCGGTCGAAGATCTCGGCCTCACCGCGCACGTCGAGCTGCGCCGTCGGCTCGTCGAGCAGCACGAGCCCGGCGCCGCCGCGCACGGCGCACAGGGCGCGCGCCAGCGCTACGCGCTGCCATTGCCCGCCCGACAGGTCGGTGCCGCCCGGGTAGCCGCGCGCGAGGATCGTGTCGAGCTCGGCCAGCTGCGCGGCGCCGGCGTCTGCGAGCGCGGCGCGGACTGCGTCGTCGGGCGCGCCGCTCGGCGCCACGTTGTCGCGCAGCGGCAGCTCGAAGCGGATGAAGTCCTGGAACACCGCAGTGACTCGCGAGCGCCAGCTCTCGACGTCGAGCTCGCGCAGATCGACTCCGTCGACGAGGATCGCGCCGGACTGCGGGTCGTAGAGCCGGCACAACAGCTTCGCGAGCGTGGTCTTGCCCGCGCCGTTCACGCCGACGATCGCGAGCGACGAGCCCGCGGGGATCGCGAGGTCGAAGTGCTCGAGCACGGGCTCGCGCTCGACGCCGTCCGCCGCGGGGTACGCGAACGTGACGTCGCGGAAGCGGACCTCGCGCGCGGGCATTCCCGCCGCGCTGCGCGCGCCGCGCGCGAGCTCGCCCGCCGGGGCCATCGCGGCCTGCAGGCGCAGCACCGCGGCCGCGGGCGCAGCGGCCCCGTCGAGCGCCCAGGACAGCCCGCCGAACGCGAGCCACGCCGCACCGAGCGCGGCCGTCGCGAAGGTCACCAGGCGGTCGACGGGTACGCGCCCATCGAGCGCGGCCTCGCCGATCTGCCAGAACACGAACAGGTTGGCAGCGAGCGCGATCGCCAGGCTCCACACGAGCGGCCGCTCGCGCAATCGCGTGGCCTCCCAGCGCAGGTCGTGCAGCAGGCGCCGCCGCGAGCGGAAGCGCTCCACGGTCCAGCCCGCCAGGCCGAAGAGCCGCAGCTCCTTCGCCGCCGGCGGATCGACCGCGAGCCGGTACGCGTACTCGGCGTGGCGCTGGGCCTGGCGCACCTGCTCGGTGTTGCGGTCCCGCCAGACGTCGGCCTCGCGCAAGAGCCATTGCGTGGCGAGCCATGCCCCCACGAGCAGCGGCGGCGCCCACCACGCGAACGCGAACAGCACGCACGCGGACGCGAGCCCCGACACGCTCGACACGAGCTCCGACGCGATGAAGTCCATGGAGATGTTCATGGGCGGACCCGCGATGCCGAGGTCGAAGTCGCGCGCCACGACCAGGTCGGTGACGAGCTTCGGGCTCTCCAGGTGCCCCAGGCCCGCGGGGCGCACGCACGCGATGGCGAGCTGGTCGTACAGCCACGCGGCGACCCGGCTGCCGAGGTTGGCGCCGAGCATCTGGTGGATCGGCGGCAGCACCTGCGGGCCCACGAAGCTGACACCAAAAAGTGTCAGTGGGCCGACCAGGCTCGTCTGCTCCTTCACGGCCGCGACCACCGCGCCCAGCGCGACCGCGAAGAGCGCCGGGAGTGCGCCCCGCAGCAGGAGCACGCCCCACCAGGCGAACGCGAGCGCGCGGTCGGCGCGCGGCAGGATGCCCGCGAACTGGAGCTCTGGGCGCTCGCGAAGACGCGCGATCATGGCCATAGCCTGCCAGACTCGGGCTGCGTGCGGTTGGACGAATCGGCGGGCACGGCGCCGCCGCGCGATAATCCGGGCCATGACGACTTCTTCCGCCGAGCGGGCCCAGGCCTTCCATGCGCTGCACGGGGCCGGGCGCTTCCTGGTGCTGGCGAACGCCTGGGACGCCGGCAGCGCGCGCATCATCGAGAGCTGCGGCGCGCCGGCGATCGCCACCACGAGCGCGGGCCTCGCCTGGTCGCACGGCTTCGCGGACGGCGAGCACCTGTCGGCGCGCGCGCTCGCCGCGGCGGTCGCGGAGATCGCGCGCGTGATCCGCGTACCGCTCTCGTGCGACTTCGAGTCGGGCTTCGCGAAGGAGCCCGCGCGCGTCGCCGAGCACGTGGCGGCGCTCGTCGACGCGGGCGCCGTCGCCATCAACCTCGAGGACGGTGCGGATTCGCCCGACGCGCTGTGCGCGAAGCTCGAGCTCGCGAAGCAGACCGCGCGTCGCGCGGGCGTCGAGCTGTTCGTGAACGCGCGCGCCGACGTGTACCTGAGGCCGCTCGTCCCCGCGGAGCGCCGCGAGGCCGAGACGATCGCGCGCGGCCGGCGCTACCGGGACGCGGGCGCCGACGGCTTCTTCGTGCCGGCCCTCACCGATCGCGCGGCGATCCGCGCGATCGTCGAGGCGGTCGCACTGCCGCTGAACGTGATCCTCGCCGCCGGCTTGCCGTCGCTCACCGAGCTCCGCGCGCTGGGCGTGCGCCGCGTGAGCGCGGGTTCGCGAGTCACTCAAGCCGCGTACCGAGTCACTCGCGAAACCGCGACTGCGCTGCTGCGCGACGGCGACTTTTCGGCCCTGGTCGACCCGGCGCCCATCCACCCCGAGCTGAACGCGCTGTTCGCGGCGGTCCGCTAGCGCTTGCCGACGCGGCGCCGCGCCCCATCCCCTCTAGAGCGACTTTGCTTCCGGCTGCGCCAGCGCGCGCAGCCGGTCGAGATCGGCCACCACGTCGTCGGGCAGCTGCGTGCCCGCCGAGCCGGTCCACTCGAGGAGCGTCATGTCCTCGTAGGCTTCGAACGCGCGCACCGCGACCGGGCTGTGCGGCTTCGTGTGGATCGCCGCGTCGAGATACCAGGCGCCGTCCGAGAGCCACGGCGACGAGCGCGCGTTCGAGTCCGTGAGCCCGACCAGGTAGTACGCCTCGGCGCGGTCGCCGGCGGCGAGCTTCGGCTCCTCGAGCAATCGGTGCAGCACGCTCGACGCGAGCAGGTCGTAGATGATCCCGGCGCGCGAGTAGGCGTAGCTGCGCGCCGCTTTCCCCGCGTCGACCAGCCGCCGCGCGACCGCGAGCGACGGGACGTCGCGCACGACGTGGCCCTGGTGGGTCAGCTGGGCGCGCCACGGGCCGAGCTGCTCGCGCAGCGTCTCGAGCGTCTGCGCGCGCTTCTCGAGCTTCGCGAGGAGCTTCTCGGCGCGCTCGGGCGCGCGCACGACGCGGATGGCGACGATCAGATACTCGGTCAGGTCGGCCATGCGAATGGCCTCGCCCGCCTCCGGCGACGGGCTGACGAGCAGCGCTTCGTACTCGCCGAGCGCGGCGTCGAACTGGCGCGTCGCGACGTCGAGCCGCGCCCGCTCGGAAGGCGAGAGCGCCGCAGGATCGATCTTCGCAGTGAGCCCCGACGAGAACGCCGCCGACTTCTCCGCCGGCAGCCGCGAGTGACAGCCGACGCACGCCTCCGTGAGTGCGAGCGCGGTGAAGCGCGCGTCGACGGGGCGGCCGGAATCGAAGCGCGCCTGCGCGCGGCGGGCATCGCGCGCCAGCGCCGCGCCGCGGAACGACAGCTCGTCGGGCCCGGCGCCGTGCAAGTGAGTCGAGAGCGCGTCCGCGCTCTGCGCCAGCTTCGCCAGCGAGGCCTTCACGACCTCGCGATCGGCCGGCGCCTGAAACCGCTCGTTGGACAGGCAGCGCGGCAGGAGCTCGGACACGGCGCCGTAGAGCTCGTGCATGGTCGCCTTCGTGGCCTCGTCGCTCGGCGGCGCGTCGGAGCCCGCGCGCAGCGCAAAGGCGAGAAACAGTGCGGCGGTCGTGACGGCGGCGAAGGCGCGAAGCATGCGGTTCCCCCTCGCGAGCGGATTAGCACGGGGCGTGCCGCGCGCGCGAGCGCACGGGCGCCCCGGCCGAGCGGGCAGCGAGGCGCCGCGCCCCAGCGCGGGGCGAACGGCCTCAGCGCGCGGCGACGAGCCCGATCGCCGCGCCCGCCGCGACCAGCCAGGCCGAGTTCGCGCCGAAGCCGAAGAGCGCCACGGCGGAGACCGCCGCGACGGCGACCGAGAGCGGGTCGACGAGTGCCGCCATCGCGAGGTGCACCGTGACGACCGCCATCAGCGCGAGCGAAGCGGCGTTCACGCCGTCGAGCAGCGCAGCGGCGACCCGCGAGCTGCGCAGGCGCGGCACGAAGGGCGCGGAGAGCGCCACGAACACGAATGCGGGCAGGAAGATCCCCGCGGTCGCGGCGGCCGCGCCCGCGCCGCCCGCGAGCACGTAGCCGACGAACGTCGCCGTGGTGAAGACGGGGCCGGGGGTCACCTGGCCCACGGCGACGGCATCGAGGAGCTGCGCCTCGGTGAGCCAGTGGCGCTCCTCGACGAGCCCGGAGCGCAGGAACGCGAGCAGCACGTAGCCGCTGCCGAACAACACCGAGCCGACCTTCGCGAAGAACGCGAAGAGCGGCCACAGGCCGACCGCGCCGGCGGCGGCACCGCCGCCCGGCAGCGCGGCGGCGAAGAGGGCCGCGGCACCGCCGCCCGCGTCACTCTTCGGTGTAGCTCGCGCGGCGGCGACTACGGCGGTCCCGGCGGCCGCTGCGCCGAGCACCGCGAGCTCGCCGGCGCCGAGCGCGTTGGCCGCCGCTGCTGCGGCCGCCACGAGCGCCGTCTCCCAGCCGCGGATCGCCGCGCGGAACAGCCGCCACAGCGCTTGCAGCACCACGGCGATCACGACCGGCTTCACGCCGTACAAGAGCCCGGCCAGCTGCGGGAGCGCGCCGAAGCGCACGTACGCCCACGCGAGCGCCGTCACCAGGAGCGCGGCAGGCGCGATGAAGCAGAATCCCGCCACCAGAAGCCCCGGCCACCCCGCGCGCGCGTGGCCGATGTGGATCGCGAGCTCCGTGGAGTTCGGGCCCGGGATCAGGTTCGCAGCGCCGAGCAGGTCGAGGAAGCGCTCGCGCGTCAGCCAGCCGCGGCGAGTCACGACTTCGTCTTCCATCAGCGCGATGTGCGCGGCGGGCCCGCCGAACGCCGTCGTGCCGAGGCGCAGGAACAGCCGCGCGACCTCGCCGAGCCCGCTGCGCGGCGGCGCGTCAGCCGGCGCCTGCACCGAGCTCCGCGGGCAGGACGACGAGCTGTCCGTGCATGTACGGGATGTGCGCGGGCATCACACACTGGAACGGGTACACGCCGGGCCGCAGCGCGCGCCACGTCGCGTGCTGCACCGACTGACCCGGCAGATCGACGACGAGATCCTCCAGCACGAACTTGTGCTCGTCGTCCTCGGGGTTCACCAGCGTGAAGTCCACGGTGTCGCCCGCGTACACCGTCACGGTGTCGGGCACGAAGGCGTAGATCTCCTTGCCCTCGAGCACGCCGCCCGGCGCGAAGTCCTGCTTCAAGAACGGATACACGGACTCGAGCTCGTGAGTCACGAGCGGCACCGCCGTCAGGGTGACGGCGCGCGTCTGCGGCGCATACGCACGGGAGCACGCGGCGAGCGCCGCGAGGCCCAGCGCAGCGAGCGCGCGCACGCGCGCCGCTACAGCGCCGCCTTCACGCCCTGCCCGATCCCCAGGTCCGCCATCATCGGCGTGAACTTCGAGCGCGCGATGCGCTCGGCGAACCCCGCGCGCTCGAGCCGGTGGAAGTATTCGGTGATCTGCTTCGCCTGCATGTTGCCGACGACCTTCACGCCCTCGGCGATCTGCTCCGGCTTCGTGCCCTTGCCGGCCAGCACGATCATGCACTCGGTGAGCGCCGCGTCGAACTGGTTGATCGTGACGTTCTCGCCCTCGTCGAGCGCGCGGTGCAGCTGCTCCTTCTGCTCGGGAGCGTGGTCCATGATCCACCGCAGGTGCTGCATCCCGTACGAGACGTGGCGCGCCTCGTCCTGCATCACGAGCTGGAAGATCCGCTTGTCGACGGGGGTCGGCGAGATGAACTCGCTGAAGCGGAACATCGTGAGCACGTTGCCCTCGGCCAAGAGGTGCATGAACGCGGAGGCCTCGCTGTAGGTATCGCCGTCGAGGATCGCCTTGAGCGAGTGCTCGGTCTGCGGCAGCGCCTCCATGAGCCCGATGCCGCCCGCGAGCGCGCGCTTGCGGAACACCTCCGCGTGTCGCGCCTCGTCCATCGCCTGCGTCGCGATGAAGTGCTTCACCTCGCTGAACTGGTTGTTCATGCGCCAGAGCCACTTGGCGGGCAGGTCGGTTGCGATCAGCTCGACCTCGGTGAAGAACGTGCACAGCTGCGCGAACGCGATCTCGATCTCTTCCGAGCGCTCGTACTTGTCGAGGTCGTTCCACGGCACGTCGGTGGTCGCGTCCCACTGGCGCGACATCGCCTCTTCGGTGAACGAGGCGACCTTGTACGCCCACACGTCCGTCTTGCGGTTCAGCTCGGGCTCGAGGTCGGCCTGGTCCTCCGGCACGAACGCCGCGCCGCGCGGCGCCGCGCCGCGCGGACCGCGCGGCAGCTCGGGCATGTCGTCGTAGCCGTAGCTGCCGTGGTTCAGGTCCATGTACGTGAGGCCGCGCTTCTTGTTCTCGGCGGCGAACTTGCGCGACTCCGTGCCGGCCTTGAGCCAGCCGAGGTCGAGGTTGCCCTTGCGGATGTCGCGCATGCGCAGCGCCAGGTCGTCGTTGTAGCGATAGTCCGCGGAGCCGTAGTAACTCATCGTGAGTCTCCTTGGAGCATGCGGAGGAATGGCGTGATCGGGCTGGCGTCGCGGCGGTCGCCGAGCCCGGCGGCGTCGCAGCGGCGGAAGTACTCGTCGGCGGTGCGCGCGTAGAACGCAGCGACCGGCTCGAAGCCACCCGACACCAGCACGAGCGGCTCGATCGTCTCGGGCGCGCCGAGCGTGCCCACCCAGGCGTTCTCGCACAGCCCCAGGTGGTCGGCCAGCGCCTCCGCTTGCAGCGGGCGCGCGTGCAAGTGGCTGCGCACGTGGTCCACGCCGTAGGCGAGGAAGCGGCTCGAGTCCTGCGCGAGCTGCGCGCCCAGGTACGAATCCGCCGCGTTCGTGGCCGTCGCCGCCCAGTGTCGGCCCAGCGACTGCGCCCACGAGAACAGGATCAGGTTCATCGCGGCCGACGCCTCGGGGTAGGTGTCGGACAGGAACACCGACTTCAACAGCTCGCCGAGCGGCCGGCTGTCGACGCCGAGCGAGCCGCCGCCGAAGAGCGCGCGCTTGCGGAACGCCTCGGCGATGCGCGCCGCGTCGAACATCTGCGCGCAGAGCAGGTATTTGACCTCGTGGAACTCCTGGTTCATGCGCCATTCCCAGGAGGCCGCGACGTCGCAGCACACGAGGCCGAGCGAGATCAGCCCCGTGGCGAGCTGCCGCAGCGCGAGCTCGTGCGACTCGCCGTGCGGCAGCGGCTCGAGTGCGCTCCACGGCACGTCGCGCGCGGGCGCCCAGCGGCGCGACTTCGCCTCTTCGAACAGGCTCGCCGCCACGTCGGCCCACACGTCGCTCTTGCGGTTCACGCGGTAGCCGAGCGACGGCAGGCCGGGTGGGATCAGCGCGCCGCGCGGCGCCATCGAGAAGTTGTGGCGGATGACCTCGGGCAGCTTGTCCGGCCCGTAGCCCCCCTGGTTGATGTCGTCGAGCGTGAGCCCGCGCGCGGGTTGGCTGGGGCGGAACGCCGCGGGCTCGCCGACGCGCTTCATCCAGTCGAGCTCGAGCTCACCCGACACCGTGCGCAGGATCTTCGCGACGATCTCGGGATCGGCCGCGTAGTCCTTGGGTGCGATGTACGACATCAGAACTCGACCTCGAGATTGCGCGCCTGGTCGAAGAACTCCTGCAAGGTCGCCATGAAGCGGTAGAACTTGTCGTTCCCCTCCGCATCGTGCGAGACGAGCTTCATGCGGTCGCCCACATGCGACAGCGTATTCAGCGTGTGCGCCGGATCTGCGCCCTTGTTGCGCACGATGGCGGCGACCATCTCGCGCCACAGCTCGGGTGGCGCTTCGAGCACGAAGTCGAGGCCCGCGGCGTCGTGTGCCTTGCGCACCTCGGTGCACTCGTAGACCTCGAACGCGATCGCGTACAGCTCGGCGCCGATGCGCACGCCGAAGCTCGTGTCGCAGTAGCCGAGCTTCTCGAAGCGCGCCTTGTCGTCGATGGTGCGCTGCCGGAGCGCCTGGAAGAACTCGAGCGACGGGAACCGTGTGGCCATTCGTGCCTCCCGCTGGACGGGGTTGCACGAAGCATACCGCACTGCGGACGAGCCGGTCCGCTGGCCTCCTTCAGTTCGGCGCGCAGAACCCCGCAGT
>DATJZN010000050.1:0-66714 GCA_035499075.1 Myxococcota bacterium
GTGGAGGAACAGGTCGAACTGGTCCTCGAGACAGTCGAGCCCGGTCGAGCGGCCGAAGCCCGGCAGGAGCGGCGCGAACACGTGGTAGTCGCGCGCGAGGAGCGGCAGGACCCCCTCCCAGAGCGGCACGCCCCCGGCGCCGTGCAGGAACACGAGCGGCGCGCCCTGCCCCGCGTCGAGCACCTCGATCGTCGGACGGCCGGCGCCGAGCTCGAGCAGGCGCACGCGCGGCGCTGCCTCGCCGGCGGCCGACGTCAGCGCACCGCTCATGGCCGCACCTCGTCGCGATCGCGCCTCGCCGCGGCCTCGTGGCCGCGTGGGTGCGGTGCGCCAACGGGCCGCTCGACGGCCGGCCGCACGTCGGCGTTGCAGCTCCCGGGCGCCACGCGCTCCGCCGCCGGCAGCGCCCGCGGCCACCACCGGTCTTCGTACTCGCTCCAGAGCGGCCGCAGGTGGGGCAGGACGGCCGTGGCGCAGAGATACGTCGAGCGGTTCGTGAGCTCGAGCGGCGCGGAGCCGATGTGCAACCCGAGCAGCAGATGCCCGACCCGCAGCGAGCGCGCAAGCTCCTCGAGCTGCTGGCGCACGGTCGCCGGCGAGCCGGCGACGATGTAGCGCTCGTCGACGAGCTGCTTCCACGTCTTGTCGCGGCCCATGTTCTGCGAGGTGTTGCCGGCCTGCGCGACGACGCCCGCCCGCAGCGACGCCTCGCTGCGATAGCCCGGCGCCTCGGAGGTGCCCGGGTAGAGGTGGAGGCACTTGTTGAAGAAGTAGTCGACGTGCGGCCACCATTCGCGCTCGCACGCCGCGTCGGTATCGCTGATGCAGACCTGCTGGAAGAAGGCGGCGCTGTACGGGTTGGCCTCGGCGCCGCGTTGTGCCAGGCGATCCCAGTAGCCGTCGAGCATCTTCTGGGCGCGCTTGTACCCGCTGAACGACAGGTAGCTGTAGTTGTAGGCGTGGTCGACGCACCAGTCCCACGTCTCGATCGAGCCGAGGCCGGGGATCCAGACCGGCGGATGCGGCTTCTGGATCGGCTGTGGCCAGAGGTTCACGTAGCGCAGCTTCGTGTACTTGCCGTTCCACGCGAACGGCTCCGGCGACGCCCACGCCTTGATCACCAGGTCGTGGCCCTCGCGGTACTTCTCGCGGACCGTCGCGGGGTTCTGGCCGTAGCAGTAGTTGATGTCCATCGACGTGCCGACCGGGAACCCGGCGATCAGCCGGCCGCCGGAAATGACGTCGAGCATCGCCATCTCCTCGGCGACCCGGACGGGCGGGTTGTAGAGCGCGATCGAGTTGCCGAGGACGAGCAGCATCGCGTTGCTCGCCCGCCGCGCCAGCGCCGCCGCCATCAGGTTCGGCGACGGCATCATCCCGTACGCGTTCTGGTGGTGCTCGTTCACGGCCAGCGCGTCGAAGCCGCACTGCTCGGCGTACTCGAGCTGGTCCAGGTACTCGTTGTAGAGGTCGTGCCCCTTCTCGGGGTCGTACAGGCCGTTGGGCAGGTCGACCCAGACGCTGTGGTAACGCTGCCGGAAGTCGGCGGGCAGCCAGCGGTACGGCATCAGGTGGAACCACGTGAACTTCATGGGGGACGCCTCCTGCGGTTAGTTGACCGCCGAGTCCTTCCCGGGTCAAGTCGCCCCCTCGGGGCCGCCTCGTCAGGCTCCGGCGCGCCGGCCCAGCACCAGCGGGGCGATCTCGCGCGGGTGCTCGACCAGGAATTCGACGCCCGCGGCGCGCAGCTCTTCGCGGCCGCGCAGGCCCCAGCCGCAGCCGATCGTGCGCGCTCCCGCGGCGCGCCCGGTCTCCACGTCGACCGCGCTGTCGCCGATCATCCAGACCTCGTCCGGCTCGGCGCGCAGGCGCTCGAGCACGGCCGCGAGCACCGCGGGATCCGGCTTGCGGATGGGCAGCGCATCGCCGCCGAGCACGGCGCCGAACACGCCCTTCATGCCGAGCCCGTCGAGGATGCGGTCGAGGAAGCGCGCCGGCTTGTTCGACAGCACCGCGAGACTCTCGCCCGACAGCGCCTCGAGACAGCCCGGGATGCCGGGATAGAGATCGGTGGTGTCGAGACAGCAGCGGTCGTAGTGCGCGCGGAAGCGCTCGTAGTGAGGCTCGAGCCGCTCGGGTGCGCGTTCACCGGGTGGCAGCGCGTTCGCGAGCAACTTCAGCGCGCCGTCGCCGATCCACGCCTGCACCTGTGGACCTTCGACCGGCGAAAGGCCAGCGTCGGACAGCGTGCGGTTCAGCGCGGTCGCGAGATCGCGCCAAGTGTCGGCGAGCGTTCCGTCGAAGTCGAACACCACCACGCGGCTTCGCTGCGCTTCGGCCATCAGCTCTAGACTAAGCCCGGCGGGCTTTCTGCGCGAGACTCCCGATGGTACGTTGAACTCGTGATCTTCCCGCTGCGCTTCAAGCTGGCGCTCTTGTCGAGCTTGTTGCTCGTCGTCGCCATCGGCACGGTGTCGCTCGTCGTGCTCGACCAGAGCGCACGCGCGCTGGCGGACGAGGCGGGAAAGCGCGCGGTCGTCCTCGCCCAGCAACTCGCGCGCAACGCGCGCGAGCCGCTGCTCCTGGAAGACGACCTCATGCTGGCGCAGCTGCTCGGCACGCTGTCGAAGGAGTCCGAGGTCAGCGTGGTGCGCGTGCTCGACAAGGACGGGCGCGTGGTCGCGTCGTCGCCGCAGGATGCGGCACCTCAAGCGCAGCTGGCGCGCATGACGGCCGACGGCCCGCTCGAGACGGTGGCGCAGAACGGCATGCTCGTGGTGGCCGCGCGCATGACGTACCGCGACGTCGACATCGGCGAGGCGCAGGTGGTGCTCGACGTCGCGTCCGTCACGCGCGGCGTCGTGCAGCGCGCGCGCCGCAACGTGTTGATCGCGTCGGGCGTGCTGCTCGTCGTGGGCCTCGTCATTGCGTTCGTGGTGTCGGGCATGGTGAGCCGCCCGCTGCAGCGGCTGCGGCTCGCGGTGAACGCGCTGGCGGCTGGCGATCTGTCCGCGCGCGTCGAGCCGACGTCGCGCGACGAGGTCGGCGTGCTCACGCGCGCGTTCAACGAGATGAGCGAGAGCCTCGGCGAGAAGCGCCGCATCGAGACCGCGTTCCGCCGCTACGTCTCCGACCACGTGCTGCGCGAAGTCGTCGAGTCACCCGAGGCGATCCACCTGAAGGGCGAGCTGCGCGAGGTGTCGGTGTTGTATCTCGACATCCGCAAGTTCACGCGCCTCACCGGCTCGATCGGCCCCGAGCGCGTGGTCGCGTTCCTGAACGAGTGCTTCGACCTCATCACCGGCCGGCTGCTCGAGCACGGCGCCACCGTCGACAAGTACATCGGCGACGCCATCCTCGCGTACCTGGGCGCGCCGATCGAAACCGAGGACCACGCGCAGCGCGCCGTCGCGGCGGCCATCGCCGTGCAGCGCGCCATCCACGAGCGCAATCAGCGCAGCGAGGCTTCGCTGCAGCCGTTCGTGCGGCTCGAGGTCGGGATCGGCATCCATACCGGGATGGTCGTGGTGGGGAACATCGGCTCCGAGCTCAAGATGGACTACACCGCGATCGGCGAGCCCGTGAACGTGGCGAACCGGCTGCAGGCGCTGGCCGGGCCGGGCCAGATCAAGATCACCGGCGAGGTCCGCGCGCGCGTCGCGGAGCTCGTGCAGGTCAAGCCCGAGGGCGCGCGCATGCTCGAGGGGGTGGATCACCCCATCGAGGTGTTCGAGGTCGTGTACTAGAGCGCACGGCGCGTTCCGTTAGACTCCCGAGGGTGTCGCGCGTCGGTCTTGCAGGCGCTCTAGCGCTGCTGCTCTGCGTGCTCGGCTGCGCACAGGCGTACGAGCGCGGCGAACGCCTCTATAGTCAGGGCGACGTCCCGGGCGCGCTCGCCCAATGGCGCAGCATTCCCGAGACGAGCCGCGACTACGCGCGCGCGCACGCGCGGCTCGAGGCGATCGAGTCCGAGCTGGCGGCAACGTTGCAGCGCTACGAGAAGCGCGCGGAGTTCTTCGAGGGCGAAGGCCGACTGGCGGAGGCGGTCTTGTACTACCGCCTGGCGCTGAAGCTCGACCCCGAGCGGCCGGCGACGCTGGAACGCGTGCAGAACTTGTTTCGCGCCCAGCACGAGCAGGAGGCCGCCGAGCGCGCGCGCCTGTCGCGCGCCCTCGCGGCGGGCAATCTGCGCGAGGCGAACGCGTCGGCCGAAAAGCTCTCGAAGCTGAACCCGTTCGACCCGGCGATCCAGATCGAGGTGCGCCAGGTGCAGGCGGAGACCGGCGCGCAGGTGCTGCGCTCGCTCGAGGACGGCAAGCGCGCGTACGCGAACGGCGACCGCGCCGGTGCGAGCGCCGCGTTCCAGCGCGCCCTCGAGCTCGACCCCGAGAACGAGGCCGCGCTCGGCTACCTGTCGTACATCCGCCGCTACGATCAGGAGGTCGCGGAAGAGGACCAGCGCAAGCGCACTGCCGCCGCGAGCGCGGGCCGCGCGCCCCCGCCGCCCACGCTGACGTCGCAGGACATCCTGGCCGAGGGCCACTTCCGCGCGGGCCAGCAAGCCGAAGAGGCGGGCGACCCGTACCGCGCGCTCGAGGAGTACATCGCCGCGCTCGAGATCGACGACAAGCACCAGGGCGCGCGGCGCCGGCTCACCGCGCTGCGCCAGGAGCTGCAGCCGCGGCTGCCCGGGCTGTACGAGCAGGGCAAGCACTACTTCCAGACGGAGGACCTGGAGAAGGCGCTGTCGGTCTGGCACGACGCGCTGCTCATCGCACCCGACGACCAGCGCACCAAGGAGAACGTCGACCGCGCGGAGCGCATCCTGTCGCGCCTGGAGGAGATCCAGACCCGTGGCCCGTAGCGAACGACACTTTCCGGTGTACGTCGCGCTGGCGTGCGTCCTAAGCCTCGGCTGCGCGGCCACGGCGGAGAAGGTCGCCACCAGGATCTTCGCGGCCGACCAGACGCTGGTGTTCGACCGCACATCCGAGCTCCTGCCGCCCGACAGCCTGCGCGTGACCTCGAACGCGGACCGCCAGATCGCGCTCGCCTGGGACCCGGTGCTCGTCGGCGACGTGACGGGCTACGTGATCCTGCGCGCGGCGGGGAACGGCGAGGGCCAGTTCAAGCGCGTCGGCATCACGAGCTCGCGTTTCGGCACCGTGTTCACCGATTCGGGCGAGACGCCTGGCGCGCTCGGCGACGGCCAGACCTACTCGTACCGTGTGCACCCGTACGACCGGCAGGGCCGCGTCTCGCGCAGCCACGCCGCTCTGACCGCGACGACGGAGCAGCGGCCCGGGGTGCCCGAGGGGCTGGTCGTGTACTCGAACCTGCCGCGCAAGGCGGTGCTCTCGTGGAAGCCGAGCGACGAGCCGCGCGTGGCGGGCTACGGCGTGTACCGCTGTCCGACCATGGCGGGCCCGTGGGAGCACGTGGCGTTCGCGGACGGGCGACTCAATTCGGTGTACGAGGATTCGATCCCCGGCGATCTGCGCGTCATGTACTACCGCATCACCGCCGTGAACCGCTTCGGCGGCGAGAGCGAGATGACGGAGACGCCGATCCGCGCGGTCACGAAGGCCGAGCCGCTGCCGCCGATCGGGCTCGCCGCCGAGACGCCGCGCCTCGGCCGCGTCGCCTTGCGCTGGGCGCCCAACGTGGAGCCGGACGTGCGCAGCTACGAGGTGTGGCGCAGCGAGAAGAGCGCCGAGGGCTTCGGCGAGGAGGTGCGCATCGCGTCGGTCGAGTCGGCGAAGAACGCCTACGTCGACGCCGCGGTCGGCTGCGGCGAGACCGTGCGCTACCGCGTGCGCGCGATCGATGCCGACGGCCTCGAGAGCTACTACTCCGAGCCGCTCGAGGTCGCCGCGCGCGACCTGGGCCTGTCCGTGAAGCGCGCGCCGACCGGGCTCGTGCTGCGCTGGGATCCCAAGCGGGCACAGCCCTTCGGCTCGGCCACCGTCCACCAGCTCCGCTCGTTCCTGCCCAACAAGGAGCTGGCGGAGGTGTCGAACGCGAGCGAAGTGGCGCTTCCCGAACTCGGCCCGGGCACGCGCCTCGAGGTCGCGCTGGCGGGCGCGGCCGACTCCGACGGGCTGCCGCCCGTCTGCCGGATCGACGTCCCGAGCGGCTCTTGATCGCCCGCCTCGGATCCGTAGACTGAGGCGCCCATTCCCCGGTAGCTCAGTCGGTAGAGCGGGTGGCTGTTAACCACTAGGTCGGCGGTTCGAGCCCGTCCCGGGGAGCCAAATCCAGCCCATGGCCGGACCGCCGGAGCGCCCTCAGGCCTCCGGCGTGAAGCGCACCGGCATGGACTTGATGCCGTTGATGAAGTTCGAGCGGAGCTGAGTGACTCGGCCCGCGAGCTCGATGTCGGGCAGGCGCGGCAACAGCTCCTCGAACATCACGCGGATCTCGGTGCGCGCGAGCGACGCGCCGAGGCAGTAGTGGACGCCGAAGCCGAAGCCCACGTGCGGGTTGGGCTGACGGGCGACGTCGAAGCGATTCGCGCGGTTGAACATGCGCTCGTCGCGGTTCGCCGAGCCATAGTACACGACGACCTTGTCGTTCTCGCGGATGGCCTGGCCCGCGAGCTCGGTATCCCGCGTGGCGGTGCGCCGGAACTGCACGACGGGAGACACCCAGCGCACGATCTCGTCGGCGGCGCTCGCGAGCAGCTCCGGCTCTGCCAGCAGCCGCGCGCGCTGCTCGGGGAACTCGCACAGCGCCTGCATGCCGCCCGAAATGGCGTTGCGCGTGGTCTCGTTGCCCGCGAAGACGAGCAGGAAGAAGAACATGTTGAACTCACTCTCGGTGAGTCGCTCGCCGTCGATGTCGGCATGGATCAAAGTCGAGACGATGTCTTCCTGCGGAGTGACTCGCCGCTGCTCGGCGAGCCAGGCCGCGTACTGGAACATCTCCATGGTCGCGAGCTGCGCACCCTCGGGCGTGCCGTACTCCGGGTCCTCCGCGCCGACCAGAGCGTTGCTCCACTCGAACAGCTTCCAGCGGTCCGCGACGGGGACGCCGAGCAGCTCGGCGATCACGAGCAGCGGCAGCTCCGCGGCGACCGACTTCACGAAATCGCACTCGCCCTTGCGCGCGATCCTGTCCACGATCTCGCGCGCGTGCTCGCGGACATGCGGCTCGAGCTTCGCCATCGTGCGCGGCGTGAAGCCGCGGTTCACGAGCTTGCGCACGCGCGTGTGTTTCGGCGGATCCATGCTGATGAGCTGCTGCCGGAACATCTCGAGCTGCGCCGGCGCCATGTCCGCGAGCAGCACGCTGCCCCGCTCCGCCGAGTACAGCTCGTGGTCGCGCGACACCGCCTCCACGTCGGCGTAGCGCGTCACCACCCAGAAGCCTTGCTGATACGGCTCGACGGGCACGGGGCGAACGTCCGCCGCCGACTCGCCCGGCGCGGGGATGGGCATCGTCTCGCGCCCGGGTCTGCCGGGGATCCAGTACAAGCCGGGCCGGGCGCGAAGCTCCGCGAAGAAGGCGTGCGGCGGTCCGCTCTCGAAGCTCCTCGCGTCGAACAGGTCCACGCCGTCACTCATGGAGAAAACGCGGAGTTCCGATCGCGTAGACCGTGGGGAACGGCGCGAATGGGTAGGGCATCTCGCCGATCTCCCAGTCGTAGCTGTCTCCCCCTGCCTGGCGCGCGAGCTCGCCGAACTCGTCGGGTGTGTAGCTGCGCAGGCTCGACACGATGCCGTCGAACGTGACCAGCGCGGGGATGAGTGGGATCAGGTAGGTCAGGACCAGGCGCGACAGCTTCACCGGGCGAATCAGCGGCGTGAACCCCAGCACCAGCAGCCAGACGAAGCAGGCGACGAAGATCGCGCGCGGCGTGCGCTGAGTGACTTCGAAGATCGCGATGCCCCGCTTCTGGCGAACCGCGTCGCGGATGATCTCGAGCCCTTCCTCGGGACGAAAATGGTGGAACGCCGCAAACAGCGTGCGGAAGCCGAGGATCTCCTTCGGCACGTTGCGCGCGTCGATCGGCTGAGGAATCGGGCGAATCACCCCGTGCGAAGCCTCCGCTGCCCGCGCCCACGACTCGGGGCTCGGACGTTGGTCGCTGAGGCGCACCTCGAGCGGACCCCCGCCGCTCTTCTCCCACGAAGACAAGAGCGGCAGCCACGGTCCACCCGCACCCGAGCACAGGTCGAGCACGCGCTCTTCGTGGCAGCGCGCCAGCGCGGCGCGCAGCCGCGGCAGCAAGAGGTCATAGGGGCGAAAAACCCACTCGAGCTGCCGGAGGTAGTCAGTGAGTCCGTCGCGGAGGATGCGGGGACACCAGGATTGATCTGCGATCTCGAACAGGTGCAAGCGCCGCTGCGGCATCCACCGGCATCTCGCCGGAATCCGCCCCGGAAGTCAATCCTCCGCGCCAGGGGACTTGCCCTCTTCCCTCAATCGCCGTTCTCCTCGGCGACCAGACACCAGCCGCGCGTGTGCCCCATGTACTAGACCTCGGCCATGCGGAGCGCGTCCGGTGCGCTCTCCACGGTGGCTGCTTCGCGGCGCGGCAGCGTCTGCGCGAGCACCTGCGCGGTGTGCAGCGCAGTGCGCCCGGCGAGCTGGCGGATCTGCTCGCGGCAGCTGAAGCCGTCGGCCACGACGAGCGCGTCGTCGGGCGCGGCGCGCAGCGCCGGCAAGAGCTTCCGCTTCGCGCATGCGACCGACACATCATAGTGTCGGTCCTCGTAGCCGAACGCGCCGGCCATGCCGCAGCAGCCGCCGTCGATCACCTGCACGTCGAGCCCGAGCTTCCGCAGCACCTGCTGCTCGTTCGAGAAGTCGAGCACGGCGCGCTGGTGGCAGTGCGCCTGCACGAACGCGGCGCCGCCGAGCGCGGGCTGGATGCTCTCGGGCGCGTGGTGCAGCAGGAACTCGGGCAACAGCCAGGCCTGCTTGCCCAGCCGGCCCGCCTCGGCGCGGCCGGCCAGCAGGTTGGGCAGCTCGTCGCGCATGACCGACAGGCAGCTGGGCTCGAGCACGACGATCGGCATGCCCTCGCGCAGCGCGGGCTCGAGCCCCGTGAGAAGTGACTCGAGCGTGCGCTTCGCGCGCGCGAGCATTCCGTAGTCGTACAGCGGCCGCCCGCAGCAGAGCGGCGCGTCGGGAATCGCGACCTGGAAACCCGCGTGCTCGAGCACTTCGACGGCCGCGACCGCGACTTCGGGCTGGAAGTGGTTCGAGAACGTGTCGACGAACAGCAGCACCTTGCGCGTGCCGGGGTGCGCGCGGCGCCGCCTCCACCACGCGCGGAACGTCACCGGCGCGAAGCGCGGCGGCGTGCGGCGCGGATGGATGCCCGCGAGCCACTTGAGAAGGCGCGTGCGCGCGAGCGGGTTCGCGAGCCACCAGAGCGGCGCCGCGAGCCGCGCCCAGCGCGCGATCCCGCCGAACGCGTGCGCCGACCGCGGCCGGAAGTGCCGCTCGTAGTAGTGCGACAGGAACTCGGCCTTGTAGGTCGCCATGTCGACGTTCATGGGGCACTCCCCTTTGCAGCCCTTGCACGCGAGACACAAGTCGAGCGCCTCCTTCACGGCGTCGCTCTGCCAGCCGCCCCGCAGCGCGTCGCCGCGGCACATCTCGAACAGCAGCCGCGCGCGCCCGCGCGTCGAGTGCTGCTCCTCGCGCGTCGCCATGTAGCTCGGGCACATGACGCCGCCGTCGAGGCGCCGGCACTCGCCCACGCCGACGCAGCGCTCGAGCCCAACCGCGAAGCTCGCCTTGTCGTCGGGGAAGCGGAAGTGCGTGGCGAGCTCGCGCGCGCGGTAGCCGGAGCCGTAGCGTAGGTTCTCGTCGAGCTTGTACGCCGACACGAGCTTCCCCGGGTTCATGAGGTGACTCGGGTCCCACAGCTCTTTCCATTCGGTGAACGCGCGCATGAGCTCGGGCCCGAACATGCGCGGCAGGAGCTCGGCGCGCGACTGGCCGTCGCCGTGCTCGCCCGACAGCGAGCCTCCGTGCGCGACGACGAGGTCGGCTGCGTGCTCGACGAACGAGCGGAACTTCGCGATGCCGGCCGTGTGCTTCAGATCGAACGGGATGCGCGTGTGCACGCAGCCCTGCCCGAAGTGGCCGTAGAGCGAGGCCCGGTAGCCGAAGCGGTCGAGCAGCGCGCGGAGCTCGCGCAGATACTTGCCGAGGTACTCGGGCGGAACGGCCGAGTCCTCCCAGCCTTCCCACGTGTCGGCCTCGCCGGGCACGCGCGCCGTGGCGGCGAGACCCGACTCGCGCACGTGCCACAGCACCGCGGCGTCGCGGGTCGAGCACAGCTTCATGGCGGGCGGACCGCCGACGTGCTCGAGGCGCGCCATGAGCGCGTGCGCGCGCGACTCCGCCTCTTCGGGCGTCTCGCCGCCGACCTCCACCAGCAGCCAGCCCCGGCCCCGCGGCAACAGCCGCTCCCGCTCGGGGTGGAGCTTCTTCTTGATCATGTCGTCGACGAGCATGTCGTCGATTCCCTCGAGCCCGATCGGCCGGCACGCGCGGATCTCGGGAATGTGGTCGGCGGCCTCGAAGATGCTCGGGTAGCCGAGCACCACGAGGCGACGGACGCGCGGGCTCGGCACCAGTCGGAGCTTCGCGCCGAGCACGGTGACGAGCGTGCCCTCCGAGCCGACGAGCGCGCGCGCGACGTTCGAGCCGTTCTCCGGCAGGAGCGCGGGCAGGTTGTAGCCCGATACGCGCCGCTCGAGCTTCGGGAAGCCGTCGCGGATCGCCTGCGCCCAGCGGTCGCGGAACCTGCGCACCGCGGTGTGGAGTCGCGCGCGCTCGTCGCCGCCGCGTTCGATGCGCGCGAAGTCGGCCTCGCTCGTCGCGCCGACGACGAAGCGCGCGCCCAGGTACGTGAGCACCTCGAGCTCGTGCACGTTGTCGGCGGTCGGGCCCGCGAGCATGGAGTGCACGCCGCACGAGTCGTTCCCGATCATGCCGCCGAGCGTGCAGTGGCTGTGCGTCGACGGGTCGGGGCCGAACGTCAGGTGGTGCTGCTCCGCGCGGTCGCGCAGCTCGTCGAGCACGAGCCCGGGCTCGACCCAGGCGGTGCGCGCGTCGGCGTCGAGCTCGCGCAGCGCGTTCACGTACTTCGAGAAGTCGACCACGACGGCCGCGTTGCACGTCTGACCGGCCAGGCTGGTGCCGCCGCCGCGGCTCGTGAGCGGCGCGCCGCGCGCGCGGCACAGCTCGATGGCCGTCACCGCGTCCTCGACGTCGCGCGGGAGCACGACGCCGATCGGCAGCTGCCGGTAGTTCGACGCGTCGGTCGCGTAGAGCGCGCGGCTCGCCATGTCGAAGCGCACCTCGCCGCGCAGGCTCGCCTGCAGCTCGCGCGCGAGATCGCCGGCCTGCTCCGTGTTCACGTCTGCTTCGTTCCGCGCAGCGGCCGGAAGCTCTCGACCACCTCGCGCATCGCGGCGCGCACCGTGCCCCACGCGTCGGGATCGCCGTGCGTGATCGCGCGCATGTAGTGCCGGCCCTGCTCGAAGCTGATGTGCGGCGGGAGGGGCGGCACGTTCGGATCGGTCACGACTTCGAGCACGAACGGGCGGTCGCTGGCGAAGGCCTCGTCCCAGGCGGCGCCGATCTCGCTCGGCTTCTCGACCCGGATGCCGCCCAAGCCGAGCGAGCGCGCGTAGCTCGCGTAGGGGAAGTCGGGGATGTCCTGCGACGGCTGGTACTTCGGCTCGCCGGTGAAGACGCGCATCTCCCACGTGACCATGTTCAGGTCGCGGTTGTTGAGCACCAGCACGACGAGCCGCGGATCGCTCCACTCGCGCCAGTACTTGGCGACCGTGACGAGCTCCGCGTTGCCCGTCATCTGCATCGCGCCGTCGCCCACGGTCGCGACTGCGACGCGGTCGGGGTGCGCGAACTTCGCGGCGATGGCGTACGGCACGCCGCAGCCCATCGTCGCCAGGTTGCCCGAGACGGTCGCCATCATGCCGTCGCGCACGCGGAGGTCGCGCGCGAACCAGCTCGCGCAGGTGCCCGAGTCCGCCGTCAGGATCGCGCCGTCGGGAAGCCGCTGCGACAGCTCCCAGTACACGCGCTGAGGATTGATCGGCTGCGTGTCGTCGAGCGCGCGCGCCTCGAGCACCTGCCACCAGCGCTCGACCTGGCTCTCGAGCCAAGTCCGCCAACCGCGCTCCTGCTTGCGCTCGAGCAGCGGGATCAGCGCACGGAGCGTCTCCTTCGCGTCGCCGATCAGCGCGAGCCGCATCGGGTAGCGGATCGAGAGCATGCGGCCGTCGATGTCGATCTGGATGCCGCGCGCCTGGCCTTCTTCCGGCAGGAACTCGGCGTACGGAAACGACGAGCCGACCATGAGCAGCGTGTCGCAGCTCATCATCATGTCGTAGCTCGGCTTGGTGCCGAGCAGGCCGATCGAGCCCGTCACCCACGGCAGGTGGTCGGGCAGCACCGCCTTGCCGAGCAGCGCCTTCGCCACGCCCGCGCCGAGCAGCTCCGCGACTTCGGCGACCTCTTCGCCGGCGCCGAGACAGCCCGCGCCGACCAGCATCGCGACCCGGTCGCCTTCGTTCAGGATGCGCGCGGCTTCGCGCAGATCGTCGGAGCAGGGAGTGACTCGCGGCGAGACGTAGCCGAGCCCGGAGTGGACCGTGCCGTGCGCATGCCGCGGCACGGGCACGGCCTCGAGCTCCTGCACGTCGATCGGCAGGATGATCGCCGTCGGCGAGCGCGTGGCGCGCGCGCTGCGGAACGCGCGATCGACCAGGTGGCGGATCTGCACGGCGCTCATGGCCGTCTGCACGAACTCGTGCGCGACGTCCTTGAACAGATTCTGCAGGTCGACCTCCTGCTGGTAGTCGCCGCCGATGACCGAGCGCGGCGACTGGCCGACGATCGCGACGACGGGCTGACGGTCGAGCTTCGCGTCGTACAGGCCGTTCAACAGGTGGATCCCGCCCGGCCCGCTGGTCGCCATGCACACCCCGACCTCGCCGGTGAACTTGGCGTGGGCGCACGCCATGAACGCGGCCATCTCCTCGTGGCGCACCTGCACGAAGTCGAGCGCACCGTCGATCCGGCCGAAGGCGCCGAGCAAGCCGTTGATGCCGTCGCCCGGATACGCGTACACGCGCTTCACTCCCCACTCGACGAGTCTCTGGAGGATGAAGTCACTCACCTTGGGTGACATGAACGGCCTCCCGGAGGGAGCGCGGGGACCACGCACCAGGCGCGGACGATCGTGTGCTGTCGGGGGGTGATTTGTTCAAAGCTCCAAGTCGTGCTCGTTCGTTCGAGCGGCACCGGCGCTCCGGCGCGACGTGGAGTCAGGGGTGCAAGATCCGCTCCGAGACACGCTCGCGCCGGACCCCCAGCCCGACGAAGCGCGCGGGCAGGCGGCGCAGCGCTGGGACCGCGGCGAACCAGCGCACGAAGAACGGGGCGCGCGGCACGGCGCCGCCGAGCGTGGGCGCGATCACGTTGTCGTGCACGAACACCTGCACGCGCTGCACGAGCCTCGTCGGCAGGAGCCGGCGCTCCTGCACCGCGCGGAGCGCCTCCGCCGTCGGCGCCCCGGCGTGCAGCGGACCGGCGAGCAGGTTCGCGGCCGCGACGGCGTCCTGGATCGCGAGGTTGATGCCCACGCCGCCGACGGGCGACATCGCGTGCGCAGCGTCGCCGATGCACAACAGCCCCGGCCGCGACCACTCGCGCAACCGGTCGACGCGCACCGTGAGCAGCCGCACGTCGTCCCAGCTGCCGAGCTCCGCCACGCGATCGCGCAGGAACGGCACGAGCTCCGCGATCTCGTGGCGCAGCGCTTCGATGCCCTTGGCGCGAATCGCGTCGTAGCCGCCCTTCGCGATCACGAACGCGCACTGCCAGTAATCGCCGCGGTCGAGCATGACGAAGAGGCGCCCGCGCGCCAGGTGTCCGAGCACCTGCCGTTCGTCGCCGGGCTCGCGCGAGAGGCGCAGCCACAACACGTCGATCGGCGCGCCCAGGTCGTCGCTCTCGAGGCCCGCGCGCTCGCGCAACACCGAGTGGCGTCCATCGGCAGCGACGGCGAGGTCGCAACGGATCTCGAGCGGGCCGCGCTCGCCGCGCGCGCACAGTCCGACGACGCGCCCGCCCTCGCGCAACAGGTCCGTGGCCTCCGTCCTCATGCGCAGCGAGAAGCTGGACAGCCGGCGCGCGTGCTCGGCCAGGAAGTCGAGGAAGTCCCATTGCGGCATGAGCGCGACGAAGGGCGCAGGCGTGCGCAGGTGCGAGAAGTCCGCCAGCTGCAGGCGCTCGCCGGAGACGACGAGCGAGAGCTGGCGGATCTCCTCGTGCGGCCGGCGCAGGAACTCCTCGAGCAGCCCGAGCTGGGCGAGCACCTCCATCGTCGAGGGATGCACCGTGTCGCCGCGGAAGTCGCGCAGGAAATCACCGTGCTTCTCGAGCACCAAGACCGGCACGCCCGCGCGCGCGAGCAGGAGGCCGAGCATCATGCCCGCGGGTCCGCCGCCCGCGATGCAGCAGCGCGTCTCGAGCTTCTCGGCTTGCTCAGCGCTCGACATGCACCGCCATCACCACGCGCTCGACGTGCGGCTGCGTGAGCCGGATCGCGCGGCGCAAACGTTCGGCGGTCACGACGAGCTCGTGGCGCGTCATGTTCGACTCGGAGCGCAGTCCGAGCGCGACGAGCCGGCAGTCGGAGCCGTCGCGCAGCGTGAGCACGCGTTCGACGCGCGTGATGCCCGGCATCGCGTCGGCCAGGTCGTGGATGGCGCGCAGCGGCGACGCGCACCGCAGCCTGCCGCGCAGCGAACAGGCGAGCGCCGCCGCCGCGGTTTCGCAGCCGAACGTCGCGCCGATGAGACCCGGGTTCAAGAGCTCGATCCCCGCCCAGAGCGCCGCGCCGCCGGCGACGCCGAGGACGAGAATACCCAGGACGCGCGCCCAGAAGTACAACTTCTCGCGCCGGCGCAGCCGCTCCACGCGAGGGTCCGGCGGCGGATCCGCTTGCGCCGAGAGCGCCGCATACACCGAAATTCGCGAGCCGGAGGTCTTCACGGGCTCTGCAACTGCAAGGAGCGTGCACAGCTGGACGCCCCGGGGCGAGGCCGATACCCTGCGCGCCCAGTCACGCTCGAGGGGTGTCATGTCGCAGCTCGGCGACGTCGGCCTGGCGGTCCCGGAGATCCTCCTGCCTGCGACCGGCGTGGATCTCGCGCGCTGGTGCGTCGTCGCGTGCGACCAGTACACGTCGCAACCGGAGTACTGGAAGGCCGTCGAGGAGCGCGTCGGCGCGGCGCCTTCGACCCTGCGGCTGGTGCTGCCCGAGGCGTGGCTGGGCGCGAGCGACGAGGCCGCGCGCATCGCGGCCATCCAGGCGGAGATGCGCGCGTACCTGGAGCGCGGCGTGTTCGCCCCGCCGCGGCGCGGGCTCGTGGTGGTCGACCGCGCGACGCCGCACGTGCGCTCGCGGCTCGGCCTGCTCGCGGCGCTCGACCTGGAGCGCTACGAGTGGCGCCGCGGCGCGCAGGCGCTCGCGCGCGCGACCGAAGCGACCGTCGAGGAGCGCCTGCCGCCGCGCATGCGCGTGCGCGACGGCGCGCTCGTCGAGCTGCCGCACGTGCTCGTGTTGATCGACGACCCGGAGCGCACGGTGATCGAACCGGCCGCCCGGGCCGCGCGCCGCCGCGCGCCGCTCTACGACACGGCGCTCGAGCCCGACGCAGGGCGGGTGCGCGGCTTTCCGGTCGACGGCGCGGCCGAGCTCGAGGCCGTGGCGGCCGCGCTCGCGAAGCTAGGTTCCGGCGCGCCGTTCCTGTACGCCGTCGGCGACGGCAACCACTCGCTCGCCGCGGCGAAGGAGGTCTGGGAGGCGCGCAAGCGCGCGCTGCCGGAAGCGCAGCGCGCGACCGATCCGCTGCGCTGGGCGCTGGTGGAGCTGGTGAACGTGCACGACCCGGGGCTCCGCTTCGAACCCATACACCGCTTGGTGTTCGGCGCGCGCGCGGCGGAGCTCGTCGCAGAGCTGGCCAGGCGCGCCGCGTCGGGTCCCGCGCGCCACGCCGTGCGCTGGCTCGCCGGCGGCGCCGCGGGCGAGCTCGCGCTGCACGGGCCGGCCGGCTCGGGGCCCGTGGCCGTGCTGCAGACCGCGCTCGACGCATGGCTCGCCGAGCGGCCTGCCGCGCGCATCGACTACATCCACGGCGAGCGCACGCTCGCGCAGCTGGCGGCGGCGCCGGAGCGCGTGGGCTTCGCGCTGCCGCCGTTCGAGCGCGCTGCGCTCTTTTCCAGCGTCGCGCGCGACGGCGCGCTGCCGCGCAAGACCTTCTCGCTGGGCGACGCCGAAGAGAAGCGCTTCTACCTGGAAGCGCGGCGCATCCGCGCGTCATGACCGGCTCGCCGACCGCCCACGGGCTGAGCGTGCTCGTCGTGGACGACGAGAAGAACATCCGCACGACGCTCACGCTGTGCCTCGAGGGCGTGGGCTGCGAGGTGAAGGCCGTGTCGAGCGCCGACGCCGCGCTCGCGGCCGTGCAGCGCGAGGCCTTCGACGCGGCGTTCGTCGACCTGCGGCTCGCCGACGACAGCGGGCTCGATCTGATCCCGAAGCTGCTCGCGCAGCGCGGCGACATGGCGCTGGTGGTGATCACGGCGTATGCCACCGTCGAGACCGCCGTGCTGGCCATGCGCCGCGGCGCGTACGACTACCTGCAGAAGCCGTTCACGCCGGCGCAGATCCGCCACGAGGTCGAACGCATCGCGCAGTGGCGCGCGCTGCGCGCGCGTGTGGCCGAGCTCGAAGCGGAGCTCGGCGACCAGGCGCCAGGGCTCGAGTTCGAGAGCGATTCGGCGGCCATGCGCGTGCTGTTCGATACCGCGCGCCGCGTGGCCGAGAGCGACGTGCCCGCGCTGCTGCGCGGCGAGAGCGGCACGGGCAAGAGCGCGATGGCGCGCGCGCTGCACCGGCTGGGGCCGCGCCGCGCCGGGCCGTTCGTCACCGTGAGCTGCCCGACGCTCACCGAGGAGCTGCTCGCGAGCGAGCTCTTCGGCCACGCGCGCGGCGCCTACACCGGAGCGGTTCAGGACCAGGCCGGCCGCGTCGAGGCCGCGCAGGGCGGCACCCTGTTCCTCGACGAGATCGGCGAGCTGCCGCCGGCGCTGCAGGCGAAGCTCTTGCGCTTCCTGCAGGACCACGAGTTCGAGCGCGTGGGCGAGACGCGCACGCGCACGGCCGACGTGCGGGTGATCGCAGCGACGAACCGCGACCTCGAGGAAGACGTGCGCGCGGGCCGCTTCCGCGAGGACCTGTTGTACCGGTTGAACGTCGTCGAGCTGGTGGTGCCGCCGCTGCGCGAACGCCCCGAGGACGTGCTGCCGCTGGCACGCAGCTTCCTGGCCTACTTCTCGCGCACGGCGAAGCGGGCGCCGCTCGAGCTCTCGCCGGAGACGGAGGACGTGCTGCTGCGCTACTCGTGGCCGGGCAACGTGCGCGAGCTGCGCAACGCGATGGAGCGGATCGCGATCCTCTGGCCCGCGCAGCGGGTCGAGCCCGCGGCGCTGCCCGACCGCACCGCGCCCCTCACGCCGGCGCGCCCGCGCGTCGGCGGCGACTTCACGCTCGAGGCCGTCGAGCGCGAGCACATCGAGCAGGTGGTCGCTCGCTCGCGCACGCAGGAAGAGGCCGCGCGCGTGCTCGGCGTCGACCCGTCGACGTTGTGGCGCCGGCGCAAGCGCGCCGAACAGGGCTAGGCCGCCGCGCCCGCGCGCGGCACGCGGAACCAGAACGCGGCGCCGCCGCCCGCCGCGTCGTCGACGCCGATGTCGCCGCCGTGCGCGCGCACGATCTCGCGCGCGATGAACAGCCCGAGGCCCGCGCCGCCCGGCGGCGCGCCCGGCACCTGGAAGTACTTCTCGAAGATCGCCTGGCGCAGCTCGCGCGGCACGCCGGGCCCCTGGTCCGCCACTTCGAAGCACACTCCCGAAGCCTCCGGACGCGCGCGGAGCCACACCCGACCGCCGCGCGGGCTGTGGCGGATGGCGTTGTGGATCAGGTTCGCGAAGACGAGCGCGATGCGCTCCGGATCCACGCGCACCTCTCCGATGCCCGGTAACACTTCCACGTGTAGCTCGACGCCGTGGAGCTCCGCGTCGGAACGGTGCACGTCGGCCGCGTGGCGCACCAGGTCCTCGACCTCGGCCGGCTCGGGATTCAACACCAGCTTGCCGCCCTGGATGCGCGACACGTCGAGCAGCTCCTCGACGATGTCCTGCAGCCGCTCGCAGTCCTCGCGCGCGGCGACGAGCAGATCGGCCTGCTTGTCGCTGAGCGGCCCCGCGGCGTGCTCGTAGAGCAGGTGGATCGCCATCCGCAGCGACGTCAGCGGCGTGCGCAGCTCGTGCGCCACGCCGGCGACGAGGTCGTTGCGCATCTCCTCGAGCGACAAGAGGCGCGTCACGTCCTGCAGCACGATGCTCGCGCCGATCACCGCGCCCTGCTCCGAGTATACGGGCGTGCCGCGCGGCAGATAGCGGCGCTCGCCCTCGCGCGACGGCGCGCGCACGGCCTCGTCGAGGCTCTTCGGCAGGTACGGGCCCTTGCCCGCGAACACGTGGCTGCGCACGCGCTCGAGCACGCCGCGCAGGCCCGCGTTCGCACCGGGCAGGCCGTCCTCGGCGCGCAGCTCGAACAGCAGGTCCGCCGCGGCGTTCATGTGCAGGATCTCGCCCTCCGTGCCGAGCACGACGACGGGATCGGTCAGGCTGTCGATCACGGCCTGCGATGAGCGGTGCGCGGCGAGCAGCTCGCCGAGCGTGCTCTGCCGGTAGCGCTCGAGCCGCTCCGCCATGGTGTTGAACTCGGCGGCGACGGCGGCGATCTCGTCGCGGCCCGACACCTGCGCGCGCGCCGCCGAGTCGCCCTCGCCGAGCCGCCGCGCCGCTTGGCTCAGCACGCCCAGCGGGCGCAGCAGCCGCGCGGTGAGGGAGCCGGACGACAGCACGCCGATGAGGCAGCCGAGCACCGCGGCCGCGACGAGGAGCGTGTTGAGGCGCTCGGCGGCGCGCTGGGCCACGTCGCTCTTGCGCACCATGGCGTCCTGGTTGAGCGCGAGCACCGTCTCGGCCTGCGCGCGCACGGCCTCGATCGCCGGCTGGATGTCGGCGAAGTACGCCGCGCGCTGCTGGGCTTGTGTGCCGAGCGCGACGAAGCTGTCGAGCGCGGCGCCGCAGTGCTGCCACGCGACGCGGAGCGCGCGCGTCGCGTCGCCTTCGCCGGGCTCGGTGACGTTGCCCTCTTGCACGCGCAGCTCGGACTCGAAGCGCTGGCGCGCTGCGGCGATCTGGGCCTCGCCGCGGTCGCTCGCGCCGGCGACACAGAAAAGAGACGCGCTGTCCATCTCCGCGACCGAGTCGATCATGCGTTGCGCGGCGAGCACGCTGCGGTAGTTCTCGCGCAGGATCTCCTGGGCTGCGCGGCCGAGCTCGGCGGCGATCCAGCTGCCGACCACGCCGACCAGCACCAGCGCGGCGAGCAGCGGCACCTGTGCGAGCACGAGCTTCGTCCGCAGCGTCACTTGCGCGCCTCCTTCTCGTCGAAGGACACGATGTGGATGTCGAGCCCCTGCCCCTCGCGCACGAGCCGCAGCGGTACGGAGCGCGAGAAGAGCTGCCGCCACCACGGCTGGTGCGAGCGGCCGATGATCACGTGGCCGACGCCGTGGGAGCGCGCGAAGTCGAGGATGGCCGCCACCGGGTCAGGGCTCTTCACGCGCACGAACTCCGCGCCGAGCTCGCGCGCGCGCTCGATGTTCGCAAGCAGGTGGCGCTGGGCCTCGGCGTCGATGCGCTCGGGCGACTCGCTCGGCGTCTCGACGTACACCACGAACCAGTCGTTGTTGAGCCGGCCCGCCATGCGCGAGCCCTTGCGCAGGAGCGTCGCCGCGTGCGGCGGATACGAGGCCATGCACACCATGACGCGGCCGAAGCCCGTGGCCGCGTGGCGGTCCTCCTTGCTCCAGCGCTTCGCCTCCTCGGTGCGCTCGAGGTTCTCGGCCGTCTCGCGCAGCGCGAGCTCGCGCAAGGTCGACAGGTGGGAGCTCTGGAAGAAGTGCTCGAGCGCCCAGGGGATCTTGTCCTCGGCGTAGATCTTCCCCGAGCGCAGCCGCTCGAGCAGGTCCTCGACCGCGAGGTCGAGGTTCACGATCTGGTCGGCCTGCTTCAGGAACCCGTCGGGGACGGTCTCGCGCACGACGACGCCGGTGACTCGCTCGACCACGTCGTTCAAGCTCTCCAGGTGCTGGATGTTGAACGCGCCGATCACGTTGATGCCCGCGTCGAGCAGGTCGAGCACGTCCTGGTAGCGCTTGCGCCGCTTGCTGTCCGGCGCGTTCGTGTGCGCGAGCTCGTCGATGACCGTCACCGCGGGGTGGCGCGCGAGGACGGCGTCGACGTCGAGCTCCTCCACGGCGACGCCGCGGTACTCGATGCGCCGGCGCGGCACGACTTCGAGCCCGTCGAGCAGCGCCGCCGTCTCGGGGCGGCCGTGCGTCTCGACGAAGCCCACCACCACGTCCACGCCGCGCGCGCGCAGCGCGTGCGCCTCCTCGAGCATGCGGTAGGTCTTGCCGACCCCGGCCGCGAAGCCCATGTAGAGCTTCAGCCGGCCGCGGCGCGCGCGCTCGACCAGCTCGAGGAAATCCTCGGGTCGCGGGCGCGAGGCAGTCACTTCGGGGCCGCCATTCCCTCCGGTCTACCGAATTGGCGGTCGAGCGCCAAGTTCAGAAGGAGGACGTTCACGCGCGGCTCGCCGAGGAAGCCGAGGTCGCGGCCTTCGACGAGCGAGTCGAGCACGCCGCTCACGCGCGCCGAGTCGACGCCGCGGGCGTGCGCCACTCGCGGGATCTGCCAGCGCGCAGCGGCCGGCGACAGGTGCGGGTCGAGCCCGCTCGCCGACGCCGTGACCAGCTCGGCGGGGATCGGGCCCGGCGCGTCGGGGTTCGCCGCGGTGAGGCGCGCCGCGTCGGCGGTCGCGCGGTCGCGCAGCTTCGCCGAGGTGGGCCCCAGGTTCGAGCCTCCCGACGACGTGGCGTCCCAACCGTCGTTGCCGGCCGCGGACGGGCGCGGCTGGAAGTAGCCCGGGTTCGCGAAGCCCTGGCCAATCAGCTCGGAGCCCACCGGCTGGCCTCGCTCGTCTGCCACCAGGCTCCCGTTGGCGCGGAACGGGAACAGCAGCTGACACAGCCCGGTGACGACGAGCGGATAGGCCAGACCGGTGAGCACGAGCGTGGTGAGCGTTGCGCGCAGTGCGACGAGAAGCGTGCGAGCCATGGTCTCCCTCACTTCAGACCGATCGACGCGAGCACGAGGTCGATCGCCTTGATGCCGACGAACGGCGCGACGATGCCCCCGAACCCGTACAAGACGAGCGAACGGCGCAGGAGCGCGGCGGCGCCGATCGGCCGATAGCGTACACCGCGGAGCGACAGCGGGATCAGCGCGATGATGATGAGCGCGTTGAAGATGACGGCCGACAGCACGGCGCTGTACGGCGACGCCAGCCGCATGACGTTCAGCGGCGCGATCTCGGGGAACACGCCCACGAACATCGCGGGCAGGATGGCGAAGTACTTCGCCACGTCGTTCGCGATCGAGAACGTGGTCAGCGCGCCGCGGGTCATGAGCAGCTGCTTCCCGACCTCGACGACCTCGAGCAGCTTCGTCGGGTCCGAGTCCAAGTCGACCATGTTGCCGGCCTCTTTCGCGGCCTGCGTGCCCGTGTTCATGGCGACGCCGACGTCGGCCTGCGCGAGCGCGGGCGCGTCGTTCGTGCCATCGCCGGTCATGGCGACGAGCCGGCCCTGCGACTGCTCGGAGCGGATGAGCGCGAGCTTCGCCTCGGGCGTGGCCTCGGCGAGGAAGGAGTCGACGCCCGCTTCCCGCGCGATCGCCGCCGCGGTGCGCGGGTTGTCGCCCGTGATCATCACGGTGCGGATGCCCATCGCGCGGAAGCGCGCGAAGCGTTCGAGGATCCCGCTCTTCACGACGTCCTTCAGGTGCACCACGCCGAGCGCGCGCTTGTCGTCGGCGACCGCGAGCGGCGTGCCGCCCGCGTCGCCGATCTTGTTCGCGATCTCGTCGAGCTGCGCGGGAACGATGCCGCCGAGCTGGCGCACGTGCTCGCGCACCGCGTCGACGGCGCCCTTCCGGATCGAGCGGCCGCCGACGTCGATGCCGCTCATGCGTGTCATCGCCGTGAACGGCACGAACTGCGCGCCCACCGGCTCGGTGCCGTGCAGCGCGAACTTCTCGCGCGCGAGCGCGACGATCGAGCGGCCTTCGGGCGTCTCGTCGGCCAGGCTCGCGGCGAGCGCGGCCTCCGCCAGCTCGCGCATCTCGACGCCCGCCAGCGGCAGGAACTCCGTCGCCATGCGGTTGCCGAGCGTGATCGTGCCCGTCTTGTCGAGCAAGAGCACGTCGACGTCGCCCGCGGCCTCGATGGCGCGGCCGCTCATCGCGAGCACGTTCTTGCGCAGCAGCCGGTCCATGCCGGCGATGCCGATCGCCGAGAGCAGCCCGCCGATCGTCGTCGGGATGAGGCACACGAGCAGCGCCACGAGCGCGGTCGCCGAGAGCGTCACGCCGGAGTAGATCGCGAGCGGCGCCAGCGTCACGCACGCGAACAGGAAGATCAGCGTCAGCCCCACGAGCAGGATGTGCAGCGCGATCTCGTTGGGCGTCTTCTGGCGCGCCGCGCCTTCCACGAGCGCGATCATGCGGTCGAGGAACGACTCTCCGGCGCCGGCAGTGACTCGCACTACGATGCGGTCGGACAGGACGCGGGTGCCACCGGTGACCGACGAGCGGTCGCCGCCGCTCTCGCGGATGACGGGCGCGGACTCGCCGGTGATCGCCGACTCGTCGACCGACGCGATGCCCTCGACGATCTCGCCGTCGGCGGGCACGAGCTGGCCTGCTTCGATGACCACCAGATCGCCCTTGCGCAGCACCGAGGCCGAGACCTCTTCTTCGCGCCCGTTCACGAGCCGCCGCGCCGAGGTGTCGCGGCGCATGCGCCGCAGCGAGCTGGCCTGCGCCTTGCCGCGCCCTTCGGCCACGGCCTCGGCGAAGTTCGCGAACACCACCGTGAACCACAGCCACACCGTCACGTTCGCGGTGAACCAGATCGGCACGCCCGAGGCGGCGCCGAGCAGGTCGCGGATCAGCACGGCCGTGGTGAGGACGCTGCCGACCTCGACCACGAACATGACCGGGTTCTTGGCCACCAGCCGCGGCGAGAGCTTCTTGAAGCTCTCGACGAGCGCCGGGGCGAGCAGGTCCTTGTCGAACAGGCTGGGCGCCTTCGCGCGCGCTTTGGCCATTGTCAGTACACCTTTCCCGCCGAGGCGATGAAGTGCTCCACGAGCGGACCCAGGCAGAGGGCCGGGAAGAACGTGAGCGCGCCGACGATGACGATCACACCGACGAGCAGACCCGAGAAGAGCGGCGTGCCCGTCGGGAACGTGCCCAGCCCCGCGGCCACGACCTTCTTGCCGACCATGGAGCCGCCGATCGCGAGGATCGGCACGATCATGAGGAAGCGGCCCGCGAGCATCGCGATGCCCATCGCGGTGTTCCACCAGATGGTGTTGGCATTGAGCCCGGCGAACGCGGAGCCGTTGTTGCCCGCCGCGCTCGAGAACGCGTACAGGATCTCCGACAGGCCATGCGGCCCGGAGTTCGCGAGCGAAGACGTGCCGTACGGCGCCACGACGCCCCACGCCGCGAAGCCCAGGATGATCAGCGGGAAGATCAGCACGTACAGCATCGCGAGCTTCATCTCGCGCGCCTCGATCTTCTTGCCCAGATACTCGGGCGTGCGCCCGACCATGAGGCCCGCGATGAACACGGACAGCACCGCGTACACGAGGATCGCGTAGAGCCCCGCGCCCACCCCGCCGAACACCAGCTCGCCGAGCTGGATGTTCGCCAGCGGCACCAGCCCGCCGAGCGGCGTGAAGCTGTCGTGCATCGAGTTCACCGCGCCGCACGAGGCATCGGTCGTCACGGTCGCGAAGAGCGCCGACGCCGACACGCCGAAACGCGCCTCCTTGCCCTCGAGATTGCCGGCGCTCTGGTCCACGCCGGCGACCGGCGCGAGCGCCGCGTTCGGGTGCGCCTCGGCCCAGTACGCCGTGGCCACGCCGGCGGCCCACAGCACGAACATCGCCGCGAAGATTGCCCAGCCCTGGCGCGTGTCGCGCGCCATGCGCCCGTAGGTGTAGGTGAGTCCCGCGGGAATCACGAAGATCGACAGCAACTGCACGAAGTTCGTGAGCGGGGTGGGGTTCTCGAACGGGTGCGCCGAGTTCGCGTTGAAGAAGCCGCCGCCGTTCGTGCCGAGCATCTTGATCGCCTCTTGCGAAGCGACGGGCCCCAGCGCGAGCACCTGCTTCAGCCCTTCCAGCGTCGTCACTTCGCGGTAGGGCGCGAAGGTCTGCAGCACGCCCTGCGAGGCGAGAAACAGCGCGTACACCAAACACACGGGCAGCAGCACGTAGAGGATGCCGCGATTCAGGTCGACCCAGAAATTGCCCAGCGTGCGCGGCGCATCGGGCGCGATGCGCCGCGTTAGACCGCGCGCCACGGCGAGCGCGACCCCGATGCCGACCGCCGCCGATGTGAAATTGTGCCACGCGAGTGCGGCCATCTGCGACAGGTAGCTCATCGTCGACTCACCCGAGTACGACTGCCAGTTCGTGTTCGTGGTGAAGCTCGTGGCGGTGTTGAACGCGAGGTCGGGCGGGACCGCGGCGAAGTGCTGCGGGTTCGCGGGCAGCACGTCCTGCAGGCGCAGCAGCGCGTATGTGACGAGGACTCCGAACGCGCTGAACACGAGCATCGCGATCGCGTACTCGCTCCAGGTCTGCTCGCGCCGCGGGTCCACGCCGTACAGCCGGTAGAAGAACCGCTCCACCGGGCCCAGAAAGCGCGCGAACGGCGGGCGCTCGCCCTCGTACACGCGGTACAGATAGATCCCTGCGGGCTTGGTGAGCGCCGCGAGCGCGACGCCGTACACGACGATCTGGAGCCAGCCGATGCCGGTCATGAAGGACTCCTAGAAGCGCTCGGGGCGGATGAGCGCGTAGACCAGGTAGAGCGCGAGCCCGAGCGAAAAGAGCGCGCCGAGCGCGTAGTCGAGCGACACGGCTACACCCGCTCGCAAGCGCGCACGTACGCCCAGGCGAGCGCGAAGAACGCGAGAGTCGCGAGTGCGAAGATCGAATCGAGCACGCAGGTTCCCTCCGTTTGGCGGCCCGTGTCTGAGCATGCGCCGTGCCGAGCCGAGGCGCGCCCAGCGCGCGCCGCGCTGCGTCGAAGCCGCAAGGCGCCCAAGGGCGCGTTCGCCGCGCTTGCAGGACGCAATGCCCCTTTCCGCCCCATCTTTTTTGTGCCCGCGGCGGCGCGGCACGGGCATTGCTTTCTCTCGCGCAATGGGCTGGAAACATCTCGCGATCGGCTGGGCGTTCATCGTGCTCGTGCTCGCCGCGTTCGGCATCTGGCAGTGGACCTACGGCGAGGAGCGCCGCGCGCTGCGCGACCTGGCGCCCGAGGCGCGCGCAGCGCTCTACCAACGCACGCTCGAGAACCTGCGCGCAGTCTGTGGCGACGCGAAGCCCTGGGGCCTCGAGCTGTACTGCGCCCACGAGGCGCGCTTCGCGATGCAGTTCGAAGAGTGCGACGTGGCGTGCCGCGAGCTCGCGCGCGCGGAGCAGCACCGGCCCTCGCGCTAGTCGTATCCTGGTCGCCATGGCGAACCAGGCGTTCCGGACGATCCGCTACGAGTCGGCCGCGCCGGGCGTCGCGCGTGTCGTGCTCGCGCGCGCCGAGGCGCGCAACGCGCAGGACCGACTCATGACGTACGAGCTGAACGCGGCGTTCGACCGCGCCGCGCAGGACGACGCGGTGAAGGTCGTCATCCTGGCCGCCGACGGTCCGCACTTCTCGTCGGGCCACGACCTGCGCGACCGAGCTTCGCTCGACCAGTTCGAGACCGTCGGCACGTGGGGCGGCTTCGGTCTGCCCGGCGCAGAAGGCCACATGGCGGTCGAGCACGAGATCTACCTGGGCATGTGCTGGCGCTGGCGCAATCTGCCGAAGCCCACGATCGCGCAGGTGCACGGCAAGACGATCGCCGGCGGGCTCATGCTGGTGTGGGTGTGCGACCTGGTCGTGGCGAGCGACGACGCGACGTTCTCGGATCCCGTCGTCGCGTTCGGCGTGAACGGCGTCGAGTACTTCGCGCACCCGTGGGAAGTCGGCGTGCGCAAGGCCAAGGAGATGCTGTTCACCGGCGCCGCGATCGGCGCGCGCGAGGCGCAGACGCTCGGCATGGTGAACCACGTGGTGCCGCGCCCGGAGCTCGAGAAGTTCACGCTCGAGCTCGCCATGAAGATCGCCACCCGGCCGAGCATGGGCTTGAAGCTCGCGAAGCAGTCGGTGAACCAGGCCCAGGACGCGCAGGGCTTCTGGACGGCGCTGCAAGCCGCGATGTCGCTGCAGCAGCTCGGCCACTCGCACAACCGAGAGGTGCACGGGATGGCGGTCGATCCGAGCGGCGCCGAGACGATCCGGCGCGAGGCGAAGGGCTAGTCAGACGCCGGGCGACTTCTGGTGCAGCTTGTCGAGCTGGTCCTTGAAGCGCTCGCACGGGTCCTGGTCGTCGACGCGCGGCGTGAACCAGACCAGGTCGTACTCCGACGCAAACTTGTGTAGATCGGCGCTCGCCGGGCCGACCTCTACGAACGCGAGCGACAGGACGCGCCGGCCGGGCGCGCGGTGCGCCAGGTAGAGCGGCACGCCGCGGTCGTTGCGCACGTGGCCTGCGCCGGCGATCAGCACGGCGGGCACGCCCGCACGCACGAGCGCGTCTGCGAGCGAAGCGTCCCGCGCGCGCTGCACGTCGACCATGGACGCGACGAGCGCGTCGTTCGCCATGCCGCAGTGGCCCTCGCGGATCTCGTCGGCGAGGGACGCGCGCGCGGCCGGCGGCAGCGGCACGTCGAGCCCGAGCTCGTGCCGCCGCGCCGCGGGCAGCGCGTCGAGCCCGCCGTGCAGCGCGGCGAGCTGCGCCTTCGACAGGTTCGCGGGCTCGATGCGCAGCTGGCGCGAGATCGCGGCGAGGAACACCGGCCGATAGATCTCGAAGTCGGGCCAGCCCGAGTCCTTCCAGTCGAGCGCAGCGCCGAGCGCGGACACGCTCTCGGGGGAGCTCTCGTGCCAGACCTCGAGCTTCGGCCGGTCGTCGTCGGAGAGCATCTCGAACGCCACCGCCGGCTGCAGGCCGTCGCGCGCGAGCGACTGGATCACGTCGGCCTGCAGCTGGTGGTGATCGGCGTTGTCGTGCTTCTCGCCGAGCAGCACCCAGTCGGCCAGGCGCGCGCGCGCGAACGCGGCGTCGCGGTCGATGAACGCGTCGGCGGCGGGATCGTACACGCGGCCCACGAGCGGGTCGTCGCGGCCGAGCGGCGAGTGCCAGCTGCCCTTCTCGCCCTGGGGCACGGCGCACGCCAGCGCGACGGCGCAGACGAGCACGGGCGCGAGCGCGCTTGCGCTTGCGCTCGGACTAGCCGAGGCGCTTCCTCAGGTGCGCGCCGACGCGCTCGATCGCCTCGCGGCCCTCGGGCAGAAGCGCTGCGAACGCGTGCCACACGTGGATCATGTCGGGCCACGCCTCGAGCTCGACCTCGACGCCCGCGCGGCGCGCGCGCTCGGCGAGCCGCGTCGAGTCGTCGAGCAGCGTCTCCGACGTGCCCACTTGCACGAGCAGCGGCGGCAGGCCGCGCAGGTCCGCGTAGATCGGCGACGCGAGCGGCGAGCGCGGGTCGGCGCCGCCCAGGTAGTGCTTCGCGAGCACGACGAGCGGCGCCTTCTGCACCATGGGGTCGACGTCGGCCTTCGTCGTCATCGACTCGCCGATGCCCTCGAGGTCGACCCACGGCGAGATGCACACCCCCGTCGCGGGCAGCGGCAGCTTCGCGTCGCGGATCGCGAGCAGCGTCGCGACCGTGAGGCCGCCGCCCGCGGAGTCGCCCGCGATGGCCAGGTGGCCGGGCGCGTAGCCCGCGTCGAGCAGGAACCGGTACGCCGCGACGGCGTCCTCGACTGCGGCGGGGAAGCGGTGCTCGGGGCCGAGCCGGTAGTCGATCAGGAGACAGCGCGCGGCCGACGCGGCCGAGATGCGCGCCGCGAGCTCGCGGTGCGTGCCGATCGAGCCGAGCACGTAGCCGCCGCCGTGCAGGTACAGCACGGCGCGGTCGGCCGCGGAGCCGGGCGCCGAGAGCCACTCCGCCGGCACGCCGTTCACGTCGCGCGCTTCGCGGATCAGCCCCGCCGGCAGCTGCGCGCTGCCGATCATCGCCTCCATGCCCGCGCGCATCTCGGCGACCGAGACATCGGGCAGGATCGGGCGGGCGCGCAACATGTTCACCAGGACGGAAAGCTCGGGGCTGGCCATCGCGCTACTCCTCGTTTCCGCCGAGCCTATCACCCGGCGCTAGCCGCCGTGCACGTCCGCGCCCGCGACGGCGAGCCCGAGCCACACGAAGCCCAGCGCGAGTGCGGCGAGCGATGCGCCGAGGAACACGCGCCGGTACGCGCCCGACACGTCGTCGCTCGGCGAGAGCGTGCCGAGCAGCCACGCGATGCCGCTCATCGAGAAGATGGTCCCCGCCGCGAAGCCCGACAGGTAGGCGAGCCGCGAGGCGAAGTCGGGGAGCCCGAGCGTCGGCAGGACCGCGAGCGTGCTGCCCGTGCCCACCAGGCCGTGCAAGGTGCCGATCGACAGCGCCGCGGTAGCGTGCACGTGCGCATGCACGTGCGCCCGCGGGCCGCCCGATTCGAGCGCGCGCGCGGCGCGCCGGCCGTGCGCCAGGCCCCAGGCGCCCACGGCGACGAGCACGGCGCCCACCAGGTAGTTGCCGGTCGCGGCGAGCGGGCGGAGGTCGAAGCGGTCGGCGAGCAGCGCGAATGCGATCGCCACCCCGACGATCCCGATCGCGTGTCCGACGCCCCAGCGCAGCCCGACCGACCACGCGCGCCGGCGCGCCTCGACGGAGAACGGCGCGAGCGCGGCCACGTGGTCGGGGCCGAGCACACAGTGGCCGACGCCCGCGGCGATTCCCGACAGCAGGACGAGGATCACGTGGGCCCGCCGCCCGGGCCCAGCGCGCGCAGATACTCCGCTGCGAGCTCGACGTAGTGCTGGTTGCGCTCCGCGTTGGCGAGGACCTCGTCGGGGCGCAGCAGGCGGGCGAAGCGCGCGGGCCGGCCGAGCCACAGCTCGCGCGCGCCGATGCGCTTCCCCGGCGCGAGCAACGCGCCCGCGCCGAGCATGCCCTCGCTCTCGATCACGGCGCCGTCGAGGATCACGGAGCCCATGCCGACGAACGCGCGGTCCTCGAGCGTGCACGCGTGCACGATGCAGCCGTGTCCGATCGTCACCTCTACACCAATCTGTGTTGCAAGCCCGGCGCGCGACACGTGGATGATGCAGCCGTCCTGCAGGTTCGTGCGCGCGCCCAGGCGCACGTGGCAGACGTCGCCGCGCACCACGCAGCCGAACCACACGCTGGCCTGCGCGGCGATCGCCACGTCGCCCACGAGCACGGCCCCGGGCGCCACGAAGGCGTCGGGCGCGATCTCGGGCAGGCGCTCGCGGTAGGGAAGCGACCGGTGTGACAAGTGGCGAATTCTATCGTCCCCGCGCAGGCTTAGGGGGCCGGGCGCACCCGCCCGCCGAATCTTGACACAAGCGTACAGTTTCCTACCGTGGGGCGCCCATGCAGCTCTTGGCGCAAGAGGAGTACGGGCTGCGCTGCCTGCTCCAGGTGGCGCGCCACGCCGGGCCCGACCCGCTGACGATCCCCGAGATCGCCGAGAGCGAGGGGCTCTCGCCCGAGTACGCCGCGAAGCTCATGCGCGCGCTGCGCCGGGCCGAGCTCGTGGCGTCGACGCGCGGCGCGGGCGGCGGCTACCGGCTCGCGCGGCCGGCGAACGAGATCACCGCGTGGCAGGTCGTGCGCGCGCTGGGCGGCTCGATCTTTCCGCAGGAGTTCTGTGAGTCGCACCCGGGCCAGCGCCACGACTGCGTGCACTCTCTGGGCTGCTCCATCCGCGGCCTGTGGGGCGCGGTCGAAGGCGCCGTGCGCGGCGTGCTCGACGCCGTGACGATCGCGGAGCTCGCGCGCGTCGAGTCCACGCATCTGATCACGCGCATCGACACCGCGCCGAGCGAGACGAGATGACCACCGACCTCACCGCACTCACCGAGCGCGAGTACCAAGCCGGCTTCACCACGGCCGTCGAGTCCGACACGGTGCCGCCGGGGCTCGACGAAGGCGTGATCGCGCTGATCTCCTCGAAGAAGCACGAGCCCGAGTGGCTGCTCGAGTGGCGCCTGCGCGCGTTCCGCCGCTGGCGCGAGATGCGCGAAGAGGATGCGCGCTGGGCGAAGGTCTCGTTCCCGCCGATCGACTACCAGGCGATCAGCTATTACTCCGCGCCGAAGGCGAAGAAGAAGCTCGAGAGCCTCGACGAGGTCGACCCCGAGATCCGCGCCACGTTCGAGAAGCTGGGCATCCCGCTGTCGGAGCAGAAGCTGCTCGCCGGCGTGGCGGTCGACGCCGTGTTCGACTCGGTCTCGGTGGCCACGACGTTCCGCGCGAAGCTCGCGGAGCTCGGCATCGTGTTCTCGTCGTTCTCCGACGCCGTGCAGAGTCACCCCGAGCTCGTGCGCAGGTATCTCGGCTCGGTCGTACCCTACTCCGACAACTTCTTCGCCACGCTCAACTCGGCCGTGTTCACCGACGGCTCGTTCGTGTACGTGCCGAAGGGCGTGCGCTGCCCGATGGAGCTGTCGACGTACTTCAGGATCAACGAGGCGAAGACCGGCCAGTTCGAGCGCACGCTCATCGTCGCAGACGAAGGCGCGTACGTGTCGTACCTGGAAGGCTGCACCGCGCCGATGCGCGACGAGAACCAGCTGCACGCGGCCGTCGTCGAGCTCGTGGCGCTCGGCGACGCCACGATCAAGTACTCGACGGTGCAGAACTGGTACCCGGGCGACAAGGAAGGCCGCGGCGGCATCTACAACTTCGTGACCAAGCGCGGCGCTTGCCGCGGGCCGCGCTCGAAGATCTCGTGGACGCAGGTCGAGACGGGCTCCGCGATCACGTGGAAATACCCGAGCTGCATCCTGCAGGGCGACGACTCGGTCGGCGAGTTCTACTCCGTCGCCGTGACCAACCACTACCAGCAGGCCGACACCGGCACGAAGATGATCCACATCGGGCGCAACACGAAGAGCACGATCGTCTCGAAGGGCATCGCGGCGGGGCACGGCCAGCAGACGTACCGCGGGCGCGTCGAGATCAACCAGAAGGCCGCGGGCGCGCGCAACTTCTCGCAGTGCGACTCGCTGCTCCTCGGCGACCGGTGCGGCGCGCACACGTTTCCCTACCTGGAAGCGAAGAACGCGAGCGCGCAGGTCGAGCACGAGGCCACCACCTCGAAGATCAGCGACGACCAGCTGTTCTACTGCCGCCAGCGCGGCCTCTCGAACGAGGATGCCGTGAACCTCATCGTGAACGGCTTCTGCAAGGACGTGTTCCGCGAGCTGCCGATGGAGTTCGCGGTCGAAGCGCAGAAGCTGCTCGCCGTGACGCTCGAAGGCGCGGTCGGCTGACATGGCGGACGCGCTGCTCGAGATCCGCGACCTGCACGTGCGCGTCGGCGACAAGCCGATCCTGCGCGGCGTCGACCTCGTCGTCTGCGCGGGCGAGGTGCACGCCGTCATGGGCCCGAACGGCTCGGGCAAGAGCACGCTCGCGAACGTGCTCGCGGGCCGCGAGGGCTACGAAGTGACTCGTGGCACCGTGCGCTTTCGCGGGGCGGACCTGCTCGCGCTCGCGCCCGAGGAGCGCGCGCGCGCGGGCGTGTTCCTGGCGTTCCAGTACCCGGTCGAGATCCCCGGCGTCGGCAACTCGTACTTCATGAAGGCGAGCGTCAACGCCGTGCGAGCGGCCCGAGGGCTGACGCAGCTCGACGCGATCGACTTCCTCGGCCTGGTGAAGCAGAAGGCCAAGGAGCTCGAGATGGACGAGAAGTTCCTCTCGCGCTCGGTGAACGAAGGCTTCTCGGGCGGCGAGAAGAAGCGCAACGAGATCCTGCAGATGTCGCTGCTCGAGCCCGCGCTCGCCGTGCTCGACGAGACGGACAGCGGGCTCGACATCGACGCGCTGCGCATCGTGGCCGACGGCGTGAACCGGCTGCGCTCGCCCGAGCGCGCGATCCTGGCGATCACGCACTACCAGCGCTTGCTCGAGTATCTCGTGCCCGACCGCACGCACGTGCTGATCGGCGGGCGCATCGCGAAGTCGGGCGACCGCGGGCTCGCGCTCGAGCTCGAGAAGCGCGGCTACGCGTGGATCGAGGCGGAGGCGCGGTGAGGGGCGTCGCCGCCGAGCTGGCGTTCGAGCGCATCTTCCAGAGCGCGCCGCGCGAGCGCGCCGCCCTGGACGCGTGGCGCGCGTTCGCCGAGCGCGGTCTGCCGACGACGCGCGACGAGGACTGGCGCTTCACGCCGCTGGCCGCCCTCGAAGCGCTCGACTTCGCGGAGCCCGACGGCGGCGAGATTCCCGCGGACGCGCTCGCGACGGCGCGCGCGCGCGTGGGCGACGCGCGGCGGACCGCGGGCGCGCTGCACGCGCCGTTCGGCGCGGTGCTCGAGGCCAAGCTCGCGCCGTTCTCGGCGCTGAACGCGGCGCTCGCCGAGCGCGGCGCTGCGATCGACGTGTCCGCCGACTGCGAGCGCTCCGTGCCCTTCCACCTGGTGCGGTGGCTCGGCGGCGGCGCGCAGCTCGCGTCGCCGCGCGCGCGCGTCACCGTGCGCGCCGGCGCGCGCGCGACCGTGATCGAGCACTTCGTCGGCGCGCCGGACGCGCGCTCGCTCTCGAACTCGGCGACGGATCTCGTGCTCGAGCGCGGCGCAGAGCTCCACTACGTGCAGCTGCAGGAGCTGCCCGAGACCGCCTTCCACGTGTCGAGCCTCGCGAGCCGGCAGGCAGGCGACAGCCGTCTGCACATGACTTCGCTCGCGCTCGGCGCGCGGCTCTCGCGCGTACAGATCGCCGCGACGCTCGAAGGCGAAGGCGCCGAGCTCGAGCTCGACGGCCTGTATCTCGGCCGCGGCGCGCAGCACCCAGACCACCACACCACGATCGACCACGCGGCGCCGCACACGACGAGCCGCGAGCTGTTCAAGGGCATCCTCGACGGGCGCGCGCACGGCGTCTTCCACGGGCGGGTGCACGTGCGGCCCGGCGCGCAGAAGATCGACGCGGCGCAGACGAACCGCGCGCTGCTCCTCTCCGACGGCGCGGTGATCGACTCGAAGCCGCAGCTCGAGATCTACGCCGACGACGTGAAGTGCAGCCACGGCGCCAGCATCGGGCAGCTCGATCCCGACGCGCTCTTCTACCTGCGCGCGCGCGGGCTCGACCTGGCTCAGGCGCGCGCGCTGCTCACCACCGCGTTCGCGCGCGAGGTGCTCGAACGGCTGCCCGTGGCCGCGCTGCGCGAGTCGCTGGAGCGCACGCTCCACGACTGGCTGGCGCCGCGGAGCGCGAGGTGACCCCGCTCGATCCCACGGCGCTGGCGCGCCAGTTCCCGATCCTGTCGCGCCAGGTGCACGGCAAGCCGCTCGTGTATCTGGACAGCGCGGCGTCGAGCCAGAAGCCCGAGGCCGTGCTCGACGCCGTCGACGCCTACTACCGCACCTCGCACGCGAACGTACACCGCGGCGTGCACACGCTCGCCGAGGAGGCGACGGCCGCGTACGAGGCCGCGCGCGAGTCGGTGCGCCGCTTCGTGAACGCGGAGTCGGCGCGCGAGATCGTGTTCGTGCGCGGCACGACGGAGGGGCTGAACCTGGTCGCGCAGGCGTGGGCGCGCCCGCGCTTGCGCCCGGGCGACGAGGTGCTCGTGACCGAGCTCGAGCACCACTCGAACCTGGTGCCCTGGCAGATGGTGTGCGAGCAGACGGGCGCCTCGCTCGTGGTGGCGCCGATCGACGCGCGCGGCGACGTCATCCAGGACGAGTACGCGCGCAAGCTGTCCGGGCGCACGCGCGTGGTCGCGCTCGCGCACGTGTCGAACGCGCTCGGCACCGTGAATCCGGTGGCCGAGATGGCGGCGCTCGCGAAGCGCCGCGGCGCGCTCGTCGTCGTCGACGGCGCGCAGGGCGTACCGCACATGCGCGTCGACGTGCGCGCTCTCGGCTGCGACTTCTACGCGTTCTCGGGCCACAAGATGTACGCGCCCACGGGAATCGGCGCGCTGTACGGCCGCGCCGAGGTGCTCGCCGCGACGGAGCCGTGGCAGGGCGGCGGCTCGATGATCGCGAACGTGACTCTCGCGAAGACCGAGTTCGCGAAGCCGCCCGAGCGCTTCGAGGCCGGCACACCCGACATCGCGGGCGCCGTGGGGCTGCACGCGGCGATCGACTGGCTGACCGCGCTCGACCTGGCGGCGGTGTACGCGCACGAAGCCGACCTGCTCACCTACGCGACGGCCAAGCTCGGCGAGATCGCCGGCGTGCGGATCATCGGCACGGCGCGCGAGCGCGCGGGCGTCGTCTCGTTCGTGGTCGGCGACGTGCACGCGCACGACGTGGGCACGATCCTCGACGGCGAAGGCATCGCGGTGCGCGCCGGCCACCACTGCGCGCAGCCCGTGATGGAGCACTTCGACGTGCCCGCCACGGCGCGCGCGTCGTTCGCGGTGCACAACACGCGCGCCGACGTGGATCGGCTCGCCGCGGGCGTGCGCCGCGTGCTGGAGATCTTCGGCTGATGTCGGACCTGCGCGACCTGTACCAGGAGGTGATCCTGGACCACACCAAGCACCCGCGAAACTTCGGCGCGCTCGAGCACCCGACGCACCGCGCGAGCGGCCGGAACCCGCTGTGCGGCGACCAGCTCGTGCTCACGCTCGACGTCCTCGGCGGCCGCGTGCGCGACGCGCGCTTTGCCGGCAAGGGCTGTGCGATCTCGACCGCATCGGCGTCGCTCCTCACCGAAGCCGTGAAGGGCCACACGACCGGGGAAGCGCACGAGCTGTTCCAGCGCTTCCACCGCGCGGTGACGACTCCCACGGGCGAGGAGCCCGACGTGTCGGGGCTCGGCAAGCTCGCAGCGCTCGCCGGCGTGCGCGAGTTCCCCGTGCGCGTGAAGTGCGCGAGCCTGGCCTGGCACACGCTCGAAGCTGCGCTGGCCGGGGCGAGCGAGCCTGTGACTACGGAGTGACTCGATGAGCGACGTGCCCGCCATCCGCGATGCCGTGATCGAGGTGCTCCGCACCGTCTACGATCCCGAGATCCCGGTCAACATCTACGAGCTCGGGCTCGTCTACTCCGTCGACGTCGACGACGAGGCCCACGTGAAGGTGCGCATGACGCTCACCTCGCCGATGTGCCCCGTCGCCGAGAGCCTGCCGCCCGAGGTCGAGCAGAAGCTGCGCGGCGTGCCGGGCGTGGCGCACGTCGACGTGGAGCTCACCTGGGAGCCGCCGTGGAACCCGTCGATGATGACGGAAGCCGCGAAGCTGCAGCTCGGCTTCTGAGCCCGCCAGCGCGACCGCGAGCAGCGCGGCGGCGAGCATGACGCCCCACTCGCTCGGCAGCACGGGGATCGGCTTCGGCTCGGCGACGGTCTCGAGGATCGGGGTCGAGGCGCTCGGGGCATCGTTGCCGTCGCCCGAGTAGCTCGCGGTGATCGAGTAGGTCCCGAGCTCCGTGAGCGACGTCGTCGAGAGAGTCGCGACGCCGGCGACGAGCGGCACCGGCGCTCCCAGGCTCGCCGCGTTCACCATGAACTGCGCGGTCCCCGTCGGCGCGTTCCCGCTCACCGTGGCGGTGAGGACGACCGACTCGCCCGGCGCGATCGTCGGGGGCGACGCGCCGACGGTCACTGCGCTGCGCGTGAGCAGCGCCGCGGCGGCGACGTCGAAGCTGCCGAAGCCGCTGGCGTAGTCCCAGCCCACGGCCGCACCGTAGCCGCCGTTCGAGCCGGACAGCACGTCGTGGAGCGCGGCTGCACCCGAGGCGCCGCGGCCGTAGAGCCACGCCGCGGGGAAGCCGAGCCGCGCGCCGTTCGCGGTCTGGATCCGCGCCCACGCGCCCACGAAGATCGGCGACGCGAGGCTCGTGCCGCCCCACTGCTGCAGCTGGCCGGTCACGACGACGATCGCGCCCGAGTTCGGATCCGCGTCGAACGCGAGGTCGGGCACGCCGCGGAAACCGCCCGCGACGACGCCGCTCTGCCAGGCGGGCTCGGGCTCGTACAGGCTCGGGCTGCCGCCCGCGTCGACCCACACGGTCTCGCCCGCGTAGCTGCCCGCGGCGCCGGTGGCCAGCGTCGTGCCGCCGACGGCGATCACGTACGGGGAGCTGGCGGGGTACGACGCGCCGGCGGCCGTGCCGGGCGGATTGCCACACTCCGGCGCGCCGGAGTCGCCGCTGGCCACCGAGAGGGTCTGTCCCTGCGCGACCGCCAGCGCGAAGATCTGGTCGTCGGCAGCCATCGAGCCGTCGCTCGCTGCCACGCTCTCGCACTCGCCGAGTGACACGTTCACGATCGCGACGGAGTCGTCCGTGACGATCTGATTGAACGTCTGCGTGAGATCCGGATCTGCGAGTGAGTGCGCCGCGTAGAACACCAGCTGCGCGAGCTGGCCGCCCGCCATCGCCTGGATGTCCTGGCTGTCGATGTCCCACTCGCTCGTGCCCGAGGTGTCGTGCCCGTGCCGACCGACGGTGACCACGAGCGGCGCGAGCAGCGGCAGCCCCTCCTGGCTCTCGAACGTCTGCAGGTCGGCGAGCGTCTGCGTCATGTCGCCGTCGGTGACGACGGCAACGGAGGTGGCGGTCGCCGCCGGCAGCGCCGCGGCGTCGTAGGCGACCGGCAGCTCCAGCGGATCGAGTCCCTGGACGCCGGCGGCCAGCGGCCGCGCCGAGGCCGCGCGCCGGCTCAGCGGGTGCATCCCGTCGAGCGTCTGCAAGCCGAGCACGGCGAGGACCGCGTCGCCGAGCTCCAGCGGCACGCGCACGTCGCGCGTGTTCGCGATCCCGTCGCGGCCGTCGCGCGCGAAGTGCGCGAGCTCCGTATCGAAGGCCTGGCGGATCGCCCGCCCGCTGCCGGTGGCGCAGACCAGCAGGCGGCCCGGCTCGATCGCCACGTCCGTGAAGCCCGCGCGCGCGAGATAGTCTGCGACCGCTCCCGCCTGCGCTTCGGTGGGCGCGTAGCTCGCGAGGACCTCGTCGCGGTCCAGCCAGCGGCGAAACGCGGGGCCGCGCGGATTCGTGAGCGAGCTTGCCACGCGTTCGAGCCCCTGCCGGTCGCGCACGCGGAGCACGACGAGAACGGGCACCGCTTCGTCGTCGGCGACGCTGCGGCTGAACACGGCGGAGCCGACGGGGTGCGCACGCGTCTCGGTGCCCGCCCATTGCGGGGTCGCGCGGGCGGACAGCGCCGCGGCGAAGACGGCCCCCGCGACGAGCCACGCGGCGGGACGTCGGCAGGACACCGGCTCAGGCCCGGATCTGTACCTGGTACAGCTCGCGCGCGTTGTCGCCCAGGAAGCGGCGGCGCGCTTCGGGCGACAAGAGCCCGGCGAGCTCTTCGACCTCTTCCATGTAGTTCGCCGTGTGGTCGGCGTGCGGGAAGTCGCTGGCCCAGAAGAAGCGGTCGGCGCCGAGGCGGTCGGCGAGCGCCGGGATCGTGCGCTCGTCGGGGTCGGCCGAAATGAAGCAGCGCGTCTTGAAGTAGTGACTCGGCTTCTCCGCGAGCGGGACGCGCTCGCCGATGAACGTGGCCTCGTACACGGCGTCGATGCGGTCCATCCAGTAGCCGATCCAGCCGGCGCCGCTCTCGAGCACCACGACGCGCAGCTGCGGGAAGCGGTCGAACACGCCGTAGTCGAACAGCGTGGTGAACGCGTGGCGCACGCCGTCGGCGGCCGTCACGCTGGCGAGCAGCCGCGTCTTGCGCATCTCGCGGAAGCGCGTCGGAGCCATGGCGATGGGCTCGAACGACGGGTGGATCGCGATCGGCACGCCCAGGTCCTGCGCCGCGGCGTACACAGGATCGTGTTGCGGGTGGCCGTGCGGCAGCCGGCTCCACGTGAACGGCACCACGAACGCCCCGCGACAGCCGTCGCGCACCGCGCGCTCGAGCTCGCGCGCCGCGCCGGCGGGATCGCCGAGCGAGAGGTGCGCGATCGGCACCAGCCGCCCGCGCGAGTCGCGGCAGAAGTCGGCGATCCAGCGGTTGTACGCGCGGGCGTAGGCGAGCGAGAGCTCCGCGTCCTCCAGCTCGGCCTCCCACAGGATGCCGATCGTGGGGTACAGGACGGCCGCGTCCAGGTTCTCGGCGTCGAGCCGCTCGAGGCGCTGCTTCATGTCCATCGAGCCGTGCGGCGCGCCGGCCAGGTACGTGCGCTCGGGGCTCGGCCGCACGTCTTCGACGTGCATCTTGCCCATCGCGCCCAGCGTGCCGGGGAAGCCCCTGCGCGCGAGCTGCGAGGGCTTGCCGCCGATCTCGAGATACTCGAGCCCTTCCTCGTCGCGGCAGATGCGCAGCGCGCGGTCGCGGTACTGCGGCTCGAGGTAGCGCTCCCAGAGGTCCGGCGGCTCGAGGATGTGGCCGTCCGCGTCGATCGCCCCGTCGTAGCGGATCCGGTAGACGTCGCTCATGGCCCTCGATTCTACGCCGCAGCGAAACGCGCTGCTTCGCACGGCTGCGTCTGCCGATGAGAAGGCGATGGCGCCGCGCCCCCTCCGCCGCATCGCGTCACTCGGCCTCGCGGCCGCGCTCTGCGCGTGCTTCGGCAGCTACGAACGCGCCGTGGAAGACACGCGCGCGCAGCTCATCGGGCTGTCGGGCAAGGACCTGCGGCGCTGCCTCGGCGTGCCCACCGATTTCGACCGCGAGGACGGCGTCGAGTACCTCACGTATCGCTGGGTGTTCGACCGCGACCGGCCCGGCACGGTTCACGTGGGCAGCGGGGGAATCGGCGGGATCGTCGTCGGGCGCCAGGACGCGGGCGGCGGCTACGACCCGCTCGGCTTCCCGCGCGAGCTGGAAGAAAAGGAGTTCTGCCAGCTCGACTTCCAGCTCGAGGGGCGGCGTGGCGTCACGAAGGTGACGGCCAGCGGCCAGAACGACCAGGGCATGCGCACCGACGGTCCGTGCCTCCTGCGCGCGAAGCGCTGTACGGAGCTCGCTTCCGACACCGAAAAGTGACGCGCTAGGCCGCGGCGCTCGCGCTCTTGTGCAGCGCGAGCGCGACGAGTCGCGCGTCCGGCACGCCGACGGCCAGGTTCGTCGGCGCGGCGAGCCAGCGCGCGCAGAGCTCCAGCGTGTCGGCGGCCTCGGGCCGGCGCCCGGCGAGCGCCTCTTCCAGCGCACGCACCGCCGCCCGCGAGGCGATCCAGTCGCCGCGCAGGCGCACGCGCTCGAGCGCGCCGTCGCTGCGCAGCCGCACGTGCGCTTCGAGCCGGCCGATCGGCGTCGCCACGGGTCCGCCCGAGTGCAGCTCGGCGAGCTCCGGCTCGTCGACCGCCGCGAGCTCCACCGCGTCGAGCGCGCGCAGCTCGCCGGCCGAGAGCTCGGCCGGCTCGGGGGAGAGACCGAAACGGCGCGCGAAGCCTTCGGCGAGCGCCGCGGCGAGCCGCGCGGGGTCGGCGCCGAGCGGAGCGGCCTCGGGCAGCGGCGGCAGGCCGGGGAACTCGGGCGCGGGCTCCTCGGTCGCAAACGCGCGGGCATTCCCGCATACGCCCTGGAACACGAGCGCGCCGGCTGCGCCGCGGCCGAGCGAGAGCTGCACGACGCGCCGTCCAGCGACGGAGACGAAGTCGCGGCCGGGGTAGCTCGCGGCTACACCAATTTGTGTCAGACCGGCGAGCACGCCCCGCGCCAGGCGGTTCAGCACGCGCGCGCCCGAGAGCTGCGCCACGTCGTCCCCCGGCAGCCAGCCGGCAAGCTCCTCTACCACGGCGGCGGCCAGCACGATCCCTTCGCCGAGCCGCGCCGAACGCCCTCCACACGGGCCTCGAATCTCGCCCGGGAGACCCGACCGGCCGGCCGCCTGGAACGCCCCGAGCAGAGCGCCTTCTCCGCAGAGCTCCGCCACCAGCAGCGCGTCGGCAGTGGACGAGTCCGCCAGCCACGCCAGTGCCCTGACCGCCCGTTCCGGAGACACACGCGCCAGATGAGTCACTCGGACTCGCGGGCGCGCATGTCCGCTTCTGCCGTGTGCATCTCCCGTTGGAACCATCACCTCACGACTCGGTCACTCGACTCGAATCCGAGCGCGCGCGCGAGGGTAGCGCCCGGAGACGCACGCGCTCTGCGCAGGAGCTGCCGTCGGTCAATCCCATACAGGGATCCGCCGAAGCGTGGATATCGCGGGGGGATTGCCCCCGGGGGAGTGCCTTTGCCGAGGGTCCTTGCCGATCCACGGAGTCGCTGCGCCTGCGTCGCGCTCGCGATTGTGTTCTCGCTCACAGCGCCTCGCGCGTGGGCCGTAGGAACGCCCGCGGGCACTTCCATCGCGAACGCTGCCACTGCAACGTGGTCCGTTGGAGCTGGAAGCTTCAGCGGCAGCGCCTCGGTGAGCTTCGTGGTCGACGAGCTCATCAACGTCGTCGTCACGCTGCAGACCGTGACTCCTGTTTCGGTCACCTCCCCCGACTCGAATCAGCTGCTCGCGTTCCTCGTGACGAACACCGGAAACGGCAGCGAGAAGTTCTCGCTGGCGTTGAGCGCCGCGCTCGCGGGCGATCAATACGATCCCACGAACCCGCGGCTCTTCCTCGACACGAACGGCGACACGGTGTACGAGCCCGGCACCGATCTGCCGTACAACCCGGGCGTCAACGACCCCGTGATCCCCGCCGACGGCGCGCGCTGGGTGTTCGCGCTGTGCGACATCCCGTCGGCGCTGGCGAACGGCAACCTCGGCGACGCGTCGCTCACCGCGACTTCGGCCACGGGCACGGGCGCAGGCACGATCGTCGTCGGCGGCGGCGACGGCGGCAGCGACGCGGTCATCGGCGGAAGCGGCGGCAAGGCCACTGCGCTCGGCGGCTACGTCGTCACCACGCTGGCGGTCTCGATCGTGAAGTCGGCCGCCGTCGTGGACATCGGCGGCGGTGCCACGCCTTCGCCGGGCGCGACGATCACGTACACGCTCAAGGTCAACGTCACGGGCACCGGCAACGTCGCGAACCTCGTGATCACGGATCCGCTTCCCCCGTTCACGACCTACGTGCCGAGCTCGCTGCACCTGAACGGTGCCTCGCTCACGGACGGCGCAGACGCCGACGCGGGCGACGTCGGCGCCACGACACCGAACCAGGTCACGGTCGCACTCGGCACCGTCGCGGGCGGAGCGCTCGCTCAGACCATCACTTTCGCAGTCACGATCAACTAGGAGGGTCAACAACGTGAAGAAGTCACTCGTACTCAGTCTGTTGCTGGTAATGCCGTGGCGAGCTCTCGCGATCGACGCGGGCGACACCAACAGCTCCGCAATCGTCGTGAAGACCGTCGCGGAGCTGGAGACCAAGGTCGAAGGCTCGGACGAGGTGAAGCGCCTGCCGGCCACCAAGGTCCCGCCCGGCGGCTTCGTGATCTACACGATCAGCGCCTCGAACACGAGCAGCAAGCCTGCGGAGAAGGTGGTCGTCACCGACCCCATCCCCGAGCACATGGACTACGTCGACGGCTCGGCGACCGGCGAGGGTGCGCACATCTCGTTCTCGGTCGACGGCGGCAAGACGTTCTCTGCCAAGGAGAAGCTGCAGGTCCGCGGCAAGGACGGCGTGACTCGCGACGCCATGTCCACGGACTACACGCACATCCGCTGGCAGTTCGAGAAACCCATCCCTCCGGGTGAGTCGCGCGCGGTGCAGTTCCGCGCCCGCTTGGAGTGAGACACCCGTTCCCCCCCGAGAAAGGGGAAGCGCAGCGACACGCGCGGAAGTGTCGAGTCTGAACCACAGGTAGGAGTAGGCAATGTTGAGGCACATGCAGAAATGGATGGCGAGAACGCTCGCCATCGCCGTGCTGGTCGCGAGCACGGCAGGCGTGGCACACGCAACCGGAACGGCTGCGGGCGTCACGATCTCGAACTCGGCGACGGTCAACTACAGCGTCAACGCGGTGGCCCAGCCCGCAATCACGAGCGCGTCGGCGGACTTCGTCGTCGACCGCCAGATCAACCTGACGCTCACCCCGCCGGGCACGTACGTGAACGTCACTCCCGGCACGGCGAACAACGCCATCCCCTTCGTCCTGACGAACACCAGCAACGCCCCGTTGAACTTCGTGTTGGCGGGGGCGAACAACCCGACGGACCCGTACGGCGGCACGGATAACTTCAATCCGAGCACCATCGCGGTATTCGCCGACGTCAACGGCAACGGCACGTACGAGCCCGCGACCGACACGGCGACCCTGGTCGACACATTGGCCGCGGATGCTTCCATCCACGTGTTCATCGTGTCCACGATCCCGGGCGGCCAGGCGAACGGCAGCATCGCCGCGTTGACGATGACTGCAACTGCCCACGAGACGACCGCGAACGGCGGCGGCGCGCTCACCCAGAACGCGGGTGCCGACGTCGCGGCCACCGTGCAGACGGTGTTCGCGGACGGCGCGGGTGCCACCGACGCGGCGCGCGATGCCGCCTTCTCGGCGACGGGCGCGTTCCTCGTGCAGGGCGCGAACGTCACGGTCTCGAAGACCGAGACGGTCATCAGCGACCCGATCAACAACACCACGAACCCGAAGCACATCCCGGGTGCGATCGTCGAGTACCAGGTGACGGTCACCAACGCGGCCTCGTCGGCCGTCGCGGCGACCACCATCACGGTCACCGACGTGATGCCCGCCAACGTGACGTTCCAGCCCAACACCTATGGTGCGGGCCAGGGCATGCAGGTCGGCGGTGTGGCGCAGACGAACGCGGCGGATGCCGACCAAGGCACCTTCGCGGCGAACACGGTGACGGTGACCATCCCGTCGCTCGCGCCGGGTGCGTCGTCGGTGATCACGTTCCGGGTGGCCGTGAACTAGCGCGGTCCCCCCGCAGTGAGCCCCCCCCTCTTCGCGCGGCGGCGCATCTTGCGCTCGTACGCCGGTCCCCCGACCGGCGTGACGGGACGGGTGTGCGCCCGCACTGAGACGGGGAGCTCACGGGACCGCGACCGAGCGGTCCGCACGTTGTGCCTCAACGAACCGGCTGCGTCGGGAAAGCCCCGGCGCAGCCGGTTCCGCGAGGTGCTGGCGTTTCTGCTCCTCGCTGCGCTCGCGTTCGCGCCCGTTGCGTTCGCGGCGCCGACCCCTCCGGGGACGGCGATCCCCAACACGGCTGCCGCGCGCTACGACGTCGGCAGCACCACGGGCATCGTCCGGTCCTCGAACACGCTCGTCATCACCACGGTCGCGTTCGGCACCGCCTCGAACATCGCGTTCCTGCGCTACGCGCCGGGCGCGGCCGGTGCGACGACGTACAGCGTGTCCCCCACGAGCTGCTTCAACGGCATTGCGTTCAACCCGCTCCCGCCGCCCACGGCCTTCGGCGGCGGTGCCATTGCGCTCGGCTCCGTGCAGCTCGTCGACGCGCCCAGCTTCCACCAGGGCGAGCCGATCTTCGTCCGAGTCACCGACCCCGACCAGAACCTGAACCCCGCCGCGATCGACAACATCACCGTGACTCTGGCGGCGCCGACCGTCGGTGACGTCGAGCAGCTGCAGCTGCAGGAGACCGGCGTCTCGACGGGCGTCTTCGTCGGCTACATCCCGTCGTCCGCGCCGCCCGCGCCCGCCAACAACTGCGTGCTGGCCGCGCCCGCGGGTCAGACGGTCACGGCGAACTACGTCGATCCGAACGACGCAGCGGACAAATCCAACGACAGCGCGCTCATCGACCCGCAGAGCCGCGTGTTCGACTCGTCGACCGGCGGCCACGTGAACGGCGCGACGATCCAGCTCATCGACGACACGACCGGCCTGCCCGCCGCCAACATCAAGGGGGACGACGGCACGAGCACGTTCCCGTCCACCGTGACGAGCGGCGGCTCGGTCACCGACGGGGGCGGCACCGTCTACAACTTCGCGCCCGGCGCATACCGGTTCCCGGTCGTTCCCGCCGGCACGTATCACCTGAAAGTGACTCCGCCGAGCGGCTACGTGTTCCCGTCGGGAATCACCGACGCGAACCTGCAGACGCTGCCCGGCGCGCCCTGGAACCTGTCGCCGGGCTCGCGCGGCGCCGCCTTCACGGTCGTCGCGGGCCCGACGTTCACCGTCGACGTGCCGCTCGACCTCACCACGAGCTCCGGCTTCATCGCGATCCAGCCGAGCCGCGACGTGGTGGCGATCGGCGACCATCTGCAGTTCGACGTGACGCTCGCGAATCCAGGCGCGACCGCGGCGCCGGGCGGAGTCACCGTCACGGTCGGCTTGCCGCACGGCTTCCGCTTCACGCCGGGCTCCGTGCGCATCGACAACGCGCAAGAGCCCGACCCCGTGGTCTCGCCGGACGGGCGCACGCTGACTTGGACGCTGCCGCCGTCGGCCACCCCCGTGGTCACGCACATCCGCTTCACCGTCGGCGTGCTCACCGGCACGCCGGCCGGCCCGACGCGCACGCGCGCCACCGCGCTGGCCATCGGCGGGACGCGCACCGCGAGCGCCATCGCGACCGTGCGCGTCGACGACCAGCTGCTCGCCACGAAGTCGTACATCCTGGGCCGCGTCTCGAAGGGCAAGTGCACCGACAACGACTTCGGCGGCGACGCCATTCCCGGCGCGCGCGTGTACCTCGAGGACGGCAGCTACTCGGTCACCGACGAGAACGGCTTCTACCACTTCGAGGGCGTGCGGCCCGGCACGCACGTGGTGCAGCTGGACCTCGCGACGCTGCCGCCGTGGTTCGAGCCGCTGCCGTGCCCGGGCGCCGAGGGCCACCTGTTCGCGGGCCGGCCCTTCTCGCAGTTCGTCGACCTGCAGGGCGGCACGCTGTGGCGCAACGACTTCCGCGTGCAGCTGAAGCCGCAAGCGCAGGGCGCCGTGAACCAGCGGCTCGAGAGCCAGCGCGCGGACAACGTGATCCACTACCAGCTCGCGCTGAACGGCAGCGGCGTCGGCGTGCGCAACGCGCGCGCGGTCGTCATGCTGCCCGACGGCGTCGAGTACGTGCCCGGCAGCGCGAAGAACGGCGACCAGCCGTTCCCCGATCCGCAGATCGACGGCAACGCGCTCACGTTCCGCCTCGGCGACGAGCTGCCTCCGGACTGGACCATGCCGCTCACGCTCGACGCGAAGACCACGAAGGCGGCCGCGAACGAGCTCGACACGCGTTCGGTCGTGCTGTTCGAGACGCCGAGCGACACGGCCGCGAAGACTCCCGTCGCGCTGAACACGTTGCAGGGCAACTCGAGCGCGGGCAGCGGCATGCAGGTCGTCGAGACGCTCGGCCTGCGCCCCGGCGAGAGCTGGGACGCGCCCGAGCCCGCGCCCGAAGCGCCGAAGCCGAGCGTCTACAACAAGGACTGGCTCGAGCAGGCGAAGCCCGGCTTCGAGTGGCTCTCGCCCGAGGAGGGCTTCGCTCCGCCGATCGCCGCGGTGCACATCGCCATCAAGCACCTGCCCGACACGAAGATCGAGCTCACCTTGAACGGGCAGGAGGTGTCGAAGTTCAACTTCGAAGGCCGCTTCAACAACGACGCGCACACGGTCGCGCTGTCGCGCTGGCGCGGCGTGAACCTCGTGGAAGGCGACAACAACTTCGAGGCGAAGGAGCTCGACGCCAACGGCAACGTGATCGAGACGCTGTCGCGCCTGGTGCACTTTTCGGGCTCGCCGTTCGACGTCGAGTTCGTGCCCGAGCAGTCGACGCTCGTCGCCGACGGCAAGACCGTGCCGGTCGTCGCCGTGCGCTTCTTCGACAAGGACCACAAGCCCGTGCGCGAAGGCGTCGTGGGCAACTTCGAGCTCGAGCCGCCCTACCAGTGGAAGCTCGACGAGAGCGTGCGCGAGCTGCGCCGCTCGGCCGGCCTCACGCCCGAGACGCCGTCGTACCAGATCGGCAAGGACGGCATCGCGAGGATCCAGCTGGTGCCGACCACGCGCTCGGGCAAGACGACGTTCCGCTTCGTGCTCGCGGGTCTACACAAGAAAGCGTTGAACCCTTGGCTCGAAGCGCCGGCGCGCGACTGGGTGCTGGTCGGCCTGACGGGCGGCAGCGTCGCGCTGCAGGACGTCACCACCCACATGTCGGGCCTGACGGGCGCGCCGGACGACGGCTTCTCGCTCGACAAGGGCACGGCCTTCTTCGCGAAAGGCACCGTGAAGGGCGAGTGGCTCATCACGGCCGCCTACGACTCGCAGCGCGAGAAGAGCGAGAGCTCGGACGACCTCATGCGGCGCGCGCTCGAAGGCGGCATCGACCCGAACCGCTACTACACGCTGTACGGCGATTCCGCGCAGAACGGCTTCGAAGCGCCCAGCCAGCGGCCGCTGTACCTGAAGCTCGAGCGCAAGCAGTTCTATGCGCTGTTCGGCGACTACACGACCGGGCTCACCACCACCGAGCTCTCGCGCTACAACCGCAGCCTGAACGGCCTGCACAGCGAGTACGAGGGCGATCACTTCACGTTCTCGGGCTTCGGCACCGACACCAACCAGGCTTTCGTGCGCGACGAGATCCGCGGCGACGGCACGTCGGGTCTGTACCAGCTGTCGAGCCGCTCCATCGTGGTGAACAGCGAAAAGGTCACCATCGAGGTGCGCGACCGCTTCCACTCCGAAGACGTGATCAGCTCGCAGCCGCAGGCGCGCTACGTCGACTACAACATCGACTATCAGATGGGCACGATCTTCTTCAAGCAGCCCATCCCGAGCCACGGCGACGGCTTCAACCCGCTGTTCATCGTGGTCGAGTACGAAACCGACGACCAGTCGAAGCAGCACATGTCGGGCGGCGGGCGCGGCGCCGTGAAGCTCATGGACGACAAGGTCGAGATCGGCTCGACGGTCATCCACGAAGGCACCGAGGGCCGCACCTCGAGCCTGTACGGCACCGACGTGCGCGTCGACCTCGACGACGCGACGCGCCTGCGCGCGGAGTACGCGAGCACGCACTCGGCGCTGCTCGACCCGAACGCGAACGCGGACGGCGGCGCGTGGCTCACCGAGATCACGCGGCGCGACGGTGGCCTCGACACGCGCGCGTACTTCCGCGAGCAGCAGGCGGGCTTCGGCATCGGCCAGCAGGCCGCGAGCGAGACCGCCACGGAGAAGTACGGCATCGACGCGAAGTACGCGCTCGACGACTTCTGGCACTTCTCGGGCCAGGCGTTCCGCGAGCTCGACCTGCAGTCGAGTGCGACGCGCGACGTGTTCGAAGGCCGTACGGAGCAGCACTCGGGCCCGCTCGCCGGCTACGAGGGCTTCCGCTGGGCGCGCGACACGCTGGAAGACGGCTCCGTGCAAACGGCGCCGCAGCTGCTCGGCGGCATCTCGTGGATGACGCTCGACAACCGCCTGCGCCTGCGCGGCGATGCCGAAGTCGACATGGGCGGCAACGCGGCCCTCGACTTCCCGACCCGCTTCCTCATCGGCGCCGACTACGAGATCCTGCCGCAGCTCACCGCGTTCACCGAGGAGCAGCTCTCGCTCGGCGACCGCGCCACGACGGAGACGCGCGTGGGCTTCAAGACGAGCCCGTGGCAGGGCAGCCAGTTCACGGCCGCGCTGGGCCAGGCGGCGCAGCAGGACGCGTCGCGCGTGTTCACGAGCCTGGGCGCGCTGCAGACGTTCCGCATGACCGACGCGTGGAGCGTCGACGTGGGCGTCGACAACTCGACCACGCTGAAGGGCTCCGACATCCCGGCGAGCCAGGTCTCGCCGTTCTCGGACAAGCAGCCGGTCACGACCGGCCTCAGCTCGAGCGGCGGCCTGTCGGGCGACCAGGGCAGCACGAGCTTCACCGCGGTGTCGCTCGGCACGACCTACACCGAGAAGCTGTGGGCCGCGAACCTGCGCGTGGAGACGAGCCAGGGCAGCGACGCCGACAAGTGGGGCGTGACCGCGGGCGCGTACCGCCAGATCGGCGACGGCATCGGCCTGGCCTTCCGCGCGCAATTCTTCAGCCTGAACGGCACGGCCGCGCCGCTGGGCACCACGCCCACGTACTCGACCACGTTCGACTCGCCGGCGCCGCCCACGTCGCCCACGAGCCCGTCGACGGGCCCGAGCACGCTGACCTCGCTCTACGGCGTGCAGTCGCTCGGCCAGCTGCGGCTCTCGGCGGTGTACCGCCCGGTGGGCAGCCCGTGGATCTGGCTCGACTCGCTCGAGTACGACCGCGAGCTGCTCGACGGCGACGTGTTCTCGAGCACCTCGCACCGCGTCGTCAACAACATGAACCTGAACCTGAAGCTCGACCGCGCCACCCAGATCTCGTTCCAGTACGGCGCCAAGTACCTGCTCGAGAACATCGACTCGGCCGACATGGCGGGCTACACCGACGTGACCGGCGTGGAGATCCGCCGCGACATCTGGGGCGGCTTCGACCTGGGCGCGCGCGCGGCGGTGCGCCACTCGTGGTCGGACGGCACGGCGCAGCAGCTGTACAGCGCATCGCTCGGCTACATCGTCGCGAAGAACCTGTGGGTGACCGCGGGCTACAACTTCGGCGGCTACAAGGACAGCGACTTCTCGAAGTCGGATTGGACGGCCCAGGGCCCGTTCGTCACGTTCAAGTACAAGTTCGACCAGGAAACGATCAAGGACCTGGTGAACTGGAAAGAGTGAGCCGGGGCTAGGCCTCCTGCTCTGGCCCGCGGTCCACGTCGGGCTCCAGGAAGATGAGCCGCGCCGACGGCACCACCACGCGCACGCGGCGCTCCGTCTCGTCGATCACCTTCGCGAGCGAGGCGAAGTCGAGCTTGGGATCGAACGAGAGCTTGCTCGCCACGAGCAGGTCGTCGGGTCCCAGGTGCATCGTGCGCAGGTGGATGATCCGGCACACGTGCGGCGCGGACTCCATGGCGCCGCGGATCTTCGCCACGTCGCGCGGCGACGCGGCCTCGCCGATCAGCAGGCTCTTCATCTCCGCCGCGAGCACCCACGCGATCGCGGCGAGCAGCACGCCGATCGCGATCGAGCCCGCGGCGTCGAAGCGGGCGTCGCCCGTCGCGATGGCGAGCCCGATGCCGAGCGCCGCGAACGCGAGCCCCGCGAGCGCGCCCACGTCTTCGAGCAATACGACGGGTAGCTCGGGGTTCTTCGTGTGGCGGATGAAGGCGAGCCACGACTCGCCGCGGCGCACGGCGTTGGCCTCGCGGCGCGCCGTCACGAGCGAGAAAGTCTCGAGCCCGAGCGACACCGCGAGCACGCCGACCGCCCACAGCGGGCTCTCGAGCTCGCGCGGATGGCGGATCTTCTCGAAGCCCTCGCGGATCGCGAACAGCGCGCCCGCGCTGAACAGCACGAGCGCCACCACGAACGCCCAGAAGTAGCGCTCGCGGCCGAAGCCGAACGGGTGCTCCTCCGTGGGCGCGCGGCGCGCGCGCGCGCCGCCCAGGAAGAGCAGCGCCTGGTTGCCGGTGTCGGCCACCGAATGCACGGCTTCGGCGAGCATGGACGCCGCTCCCGTGAACGCGAACGCGACGAACTTCGCGAGTGCGATGCCGAGGTTCGCCGCGAACGCGGCGACGATCGCGCGGCGGCTGCCCTCGTGCATGCGCGGACGAGCCTAGCGCGCGAAGACGGCGAAGTCGTGCGTGCCGCGGAAGCCGAGCCGGGCGAACAGGTGCTCGGCCGTGCGCGCGCCTTCGGGCACGTGCGCGAGCGCGCGCCGCTCGGACGTCTCGAGCGCGGAGGCGAGCGCGCACGCGAGCGCGCGCGCGTGGCCCTGCCGGCGGCAGTCGTCGCGCGTGTCGAGGTGGCCGATCTCCGCCACGCGCTCGGTCACGAAGCGCGCGCCGGCCACGGCGACCAGGTCGCCGAACGCGTCGCGCAAGCCGAGGAACGGGCCGAGCTCGAGCTCGAGCGGCGCGAACGCCGGGCCGCAGAAGCGCGCCAGCTCGGCGGCGTCGGCGAGCCGCTCGATCTGCGGATCGAGCGGGGGGCGCGACCTCGGGGGATCGAAGCGCACCATCTGCCGCTCGCGGCGGATCGGCCGGGCGCCCGCGCGCGCGAGCTCGCGCGCCAGCCGCGCCGGCGCGCGGCACACGAAGGGCGGCTCGACGCGCTCGAAGAGCGCGCCCGCCACGCCCGGCAGCACGGCGTCGATCGCAGCGACGCGGAAGGGGAACAGCCCCGGCAGCACCGCGCACAAGCCGATCAGCCGCTCGCCGTCGTAGGCGGCGAGTGGCTCCGCCCTAGCGCGCAGCACGGGCAGCTCGAGTGCGGCGTGGAGCCACACGCGCTCGTAGACCGACGCCCGCGCGAACACGCGCGCCTCGGCCTCGCCGGCCTCGTTGCCGTCCTTCAACGGCCGATATGCGTACCCGCGCGGCATCCCCACTCGATCCTAGCCAATCTCGACGGAGCGACGGCTACTTTCTGTGACGCAGGTCCACTAATTTGCGTCGGGCCGCGGACTGCTGCGGCCGACCGAGGGGATTTCTGGACGAGTCGGGGGAAGCGAAGCGCCGCGACGCGCTCTGGCTGGCCGCGCTCGTGGTCGCGGCGGCGGCGGTGCGCGCCATCCGCTGGGCGCAGACCGCCGTCATGATGAACGACGGTCCGGAGTTCATCGGTCTGGCGCAGAAGTTCGCCGGCGGCCAGTGGCGCACGGCGATCGACCACAACTTCCACCCGCTCTATCCGGCGGCGGTCGCGCTGGCTCACGCGGTCGGCGGCGACTGGGTGAGCGCCGGCGCGGCGGTCTCCGTCGCCGGCGGGGCGCTCGCGGTGGCGGCGCTCTGGTGGCTCGTGCGCGAGGCGTTCGGGCGGCGCGAGGCGTTCGTCGCGGCGACGCTCCTGGCCGTGAACCCGACGGCGATCGAGCTCGCCGACGTGCAGAGCGACGCGCTGTACCTGGCGTGGTTCGTGGCGAGCGCGGCGCTGCTCTACCGCGCGTACGCGCGCGGGAGCGCGCGGAGCGCGTTCGCGGCGGGGCTCACGGCGGGACTCGCGTACCTGACGCGGCCCGAGGGCGTGGGGACGGTCGTGGTCGGTGTCGCGCTCGCGGGCTTCGAGGGGGTACGTCGACACTTTTCCGTGTCAGAAGCGCTGCGGCTCGCGGCGCCGCTCTGCGCCGGTGCGCTGCTCGTCATGTCGCCGTACGTGGCCTACCGCTCCGTGCAGGCGGGCGGGCTCGTGCTGACGGGCAAGAAGTCGGTCGGGCATCTGCTCGGTCTGTCGGGCGACCCGCGGCCCCACGCCGTCGACCCACTGCTCGCCGCGCACCCGGAGTTGCCGCCGCTGCCGCGCGGCGTGACACCGTTCCGCGACGCGCCCGCGCCCGAGGGGAGCGCGCGGCTCACGGGCGCGGCCGTCGACCTCGTCGCCGAGTCGCTGCGCGCGCTGCGGCCCGAGGGCGCGCTGCTCCTGGCCGTGGGGCTGCTCGCGCTGCGCGGCCGGCCCGGCCGCCGCGGGCGTTGCTTCGGCGCGTACGCCGGGCTCTACGCCGTGGTGCTGTTCGGGCTGCAGGCGAGCTCGGGCTATCTGAGCCGGCGCCATGCGCTGCCGCCGCTGACGCTCCTGCTCGGCTACGCCGCCGCGGGCCTGTTCGCGCTGGCGGCCGCGCTCGAGCGCGTCCCGGCGCTCGCCCCGCGGCCGGCGCTGCGCGCCGCGCTGCCGCTCCTGCTCGTCGCGGGTCTCGGGCTCGGCAAGGCGCTGCGGCCCGTGCGCGACGATGCGCTGCCCGAGCGGCGCGCGGCGGAGTGGATCGCGCGCGAGGGCGGCCTCGCGCCGGGCGAGACGGTCGCCGCGGTGAAGCAGCGCGTCGGCTGGTACGCGAACGCGCCGTTCGTCGATCTGCGCCGCGCGCCGCACCCGGCGCTGCTGCTGCCCTTCCTGCGCCGCGAGCGCGTGCGCTACGTGGTGGTCGACGCGCGCGAGCGGGAGGAGCTCCTGCAGCTCGCGCACGGCGAGCCGGACGCGCTCCTGCTCCGACACACCGAGGTGGAGGGCCGGCACGAGGCGTACGTGTTCGAGCTGCGCGGCTAGCCGCCGAAGCGCTGGAACAGAGCCTCGCGCACGCGCGCGGTGGCGAGCCCGGGGTCGCGGAACAGCAGCCGCAGCACGATGCCGCCGCGCCAGACGACGTGGCGCGCGGTGAGCCACAGGTGCTTCGCTTCGAGCGCGAGCCGCGCGCGCGCGACTTCGCCGGCGCCCGCGTTCGCGAGGAAGTGCGGCGGATAGCCGCAGCGGCGCAGCCCGTCGCGCTCGATGGCTTCGACGGCGATGCCGTTGGCGCGGCCCAGCTCGTCGCGCCAGCCGTCCGCGCGCTCCTCGATCGCCGGGCCCGACACCAACTTGTGTAGACTGCGCTCGCGCTCGGGCACGGCGAAGTCGGCGACGCCCGCGCCGGGGCGCAGCTCGACCCCGAGGCGCCGGGCGAGCTCGCCGCGCAGCCGCTCGGCTTCCGCGGCCGGCTCGCGCACGAGCTTCTCGTACGCGACTTCGACGACGCGCTCCGGCATGCGCGCGGCGAGCGCCGCCACCGAGTCGAGCTGCCGCAGCCACAGCCGCGCGGCATGGACCGGGTCGCCGCGACCGAGCTTGTGCCCCGGGTCGTATACGCTCTCGGCGTGCACGAGCGAGTTCACGACCGCGCGGCCGTCGCGTTGCAGGTGCACGAACACCGCCTCGGGAAAGGTGCGCACGAGCGCGTCGGCGGCGCGGTGGGCGACGTCCTTCTTCACGACGACGACGCGCGGCTCGCGGCCGCGGCGCGCCGCGTGCGCGAGCACGAGCGCCTCGCACAATTCACGGACGCCGCCGCCCGCGCACGCCCGGATGCGGCGGTCGAGCTCGTCGTCGGGCAGGTCGAGGTTCGCGATCTGCAGGTCGTGGCGGACGAAGCGCACCAACGCGTCGGACGACATGGCGCGCAGCGCGGCGTCGCCCGCGCGCGCGGCAGTGACCACGAAGTTCAGCTCGGGCGTCACGACGAGGTCGCGCGACGCGGCGTCGAGCCGCCGCGACAGGAACGTGGAGCCCGAACGCCCCAAGTACACCAGGAACGCGAAGCGCACACGCGGCGCGGCGGTTTCGCTCATCGCAGCGCCGTTGCGACTCGAGCGCGGATCTCCGCGATGCGCGCGGGCCAGCCGTGCTCGCGCGCCAGTGCCACGCGCTCCTCGCGGCCCTGCCCCGCTTCGGCGAGCGACTTCGCGAGCGCCGGCACGAACGCGCCCGCGCCCGCGTACAGGCGGATGTCGCGCTCGCCCGCCAGGCCGCGCAGGTTCGGCAGGTCGCGCGCGACGACGGGCAGCCCGGCAGCGAGGTACTCCCACAGCTTCAGCGGCATACACGAAATGGTGTGATCGTTCTCGAGGAGCGGCAGCAGCGCGACGTCGCAATGCGCCAGGAAGGCCGGCAGCGCCTCCTGCGGCACCGGCCCGGTGAAGAGCACGTTCCGCTCCTCGGCGAGCGCCTCCGCCTCGCGCGCGGGATTGCGCGGGTCGCCGAGGCCGATCGGGCCGATCAGCGCGAAGTCGACGTGCGGCAGTGCGCGCGCCGCCGCGCGCAGCGCCTCGAAGTCGAAGCGGTAGGCCGCGAGGTTGCCCACGTAGACGGCGCGCGGCCGCGCGCGGCCCGCGAACGGCGCGGGCGCGGGCCAGCTCTCCGTCGCGGCCCGCGAGAACAGCTCCACGTCGGCGACGTTGGCCAGGAGCTCCACGCCGCGCCGCTGCCTGCGCAGCCGCTCGCACGTGACCGGGCTCGCGGCGAACACCAGGTCCGCCGCGGCCACGAGCTCGGCCTCGCGCGAGCGCAGCCACTGCGCGTCGACGCCGGGGTTCGCCGCGTAGTCGTCGACCGCGTGGTACGCGAGCACGCGCGGCGCGAGCGCGCGCGCGGCGGCGAGCTGCGTCGGCAGCATCGCCCATGCGACGGGCCGCGCCATGCCGAGCCGCCGCGCCGCGCCGCGCACCGCGCGCGCGTACAGCGCCTGCGACAGCGCGCGCAGGGGCCCCGGCCAGCCCGCCGGCAAGGTCAGCGGCGACAGCACGTCCAGGTTCGCCGCGACGCGACGCGGACCCTCGAGCCCGCGCGCGAGGCGCGCCAGCACACGCCGGCGGTCATGGGCGGAGGCGACGAGCGCGGGCGCGCGCAGTCCGCTCGAGTCGACGAAGAGCACCCGGTGGCCGGCGGCCGCGAGCCGGCGCGCGATCTGGTGCGCGTTCACCGGGTTCGTCGTGTCCCACACCGCGCTCGCGAGCACGACGAACGGGACGTCGGTCGAGAGCTCGGCCACCCTCACGCGCCCCCGAGGCGCTCGCGCAGCCGCCGCGCCTGGCCCGCGTAGTCCGCGAGGTCGCCGCGGCTCGGCACGAGCGTGTCGCGCAGGCTGCGCTGCGCCGCGCGCCGGAACGCCAGCACCGTGGCCACGGTCTCGACGCCGTACGACAGCACGCTCGCCGCCGCGGCGCCCACGATGCCCCAGCGCGGAATCGCGAACAGGTTCGCCGCCACGTTCGCGCACACGGCGCCCGCCTGCACCCAGGCGTTGAACCCCGGCCGGCCCACCGCGATGAAGTAGTTCGACACCATCGTGCGCACGGTCAGCATCGCCGTGGCCGGCAGCAGCACGAGGAACGGCGCGACGGCGGGCGCGTAGCGCTCGCCGTAGAAGAACGGCAGGAGCAGCGGGGCGAGCAGCGCCAGCGCCGCGCCCGACGCCGCGACCCACACCACGGTGTGCCGAGTGACTCGCGCGGTGTATTCGCCCGTGCGCTCCGGCTCCATCGTCGCCAGCGTGGGCAGCAGGGACGCGCTCACCGCTTCCGGCACGACGCGCAGCCGGTCGACCACGTTCACGGCGATGGCGTACACGGCGATCTGCACGGGATCCAGGCGGAGCAGCGCCATCACCACCACGTCGACGCGCTCGTGCACCTTCGCGAGCAGCACCTGCAGCCAGCCCTTCACGCCGAAGCGGAGTGACTCGCCGAGCTCGCTCCCGTCGAGCGTCCACTCGAGGCCGCTCTGCCGCAGCGTGAGCGCGCCCATGCCCGCAAGCAGCGCGAGACGCGCCGCCGCCACCGCGACGAGCGTGCCGACGAGGCCGCAGCCCAGCCCGAGCAGTGCCACCGCCCCCGCGGCGAGCGACACGAGCGGGATCGCGATCTGGTTCGCGTTGCGCAGGTCGAAGCGGTCGATCCCGCGCGCGACCGCGTCGGACAGGCCCGAGAACAGGTCCGCGGCCGCCAGCGCGAGCGCGAGCCCCAGCACGAGCGGCTCGGCGCCCAGCAGCACGCGCTCGCGCAACGGCGCCGCGAACAGCCACGCGAGCGCGCAGATGACCGCGAACGCCAGGACCGTCCACTCGAGCGCGGCGCCGACCGCGCGCGGGCGCGACCCCGCGGGCCGCGTCATGCGGTAGATCACCGTGAACCGCATGCCCAGGTGCGAGAGGTGCTCGGCGAACACGCCCACCGTGGCGACGACGGCGAACACGCCGCGATCGGCCTCGCTGAGCCAGCGCGCGATGAGCACGCCGAACACGAAGCCGAACAGCCCGCGCACCACCTGCGTCAGCGCCGTCGACGACGCGTTGCGGGCAAAGTTCATGGCCGCCACGGCGCGTAGACTAGCCGCGCGCCGTGGCGGGGACAGGGCTCGGGCTCAGTGCGTCGCGCGCGCCTCGCCCATCATGCGTGCCCTCGTACCCGGCTGATAGCCGCCCGCGGGCACGCGGAAGCTGATGCAGAGGCGGTTCCAGCCGTTGATCGCGATCAGGGCGAGCGTCAGGTCCGCGAGCTCTTCCTCGCTGAAGTGCTCGCGTGCGCCCGCGAACACCTCGTCGCACACGTGGCCGTCGGCGACGAGAGTCACGGCCTCGGTCCACTCGAGCGCCGCCCGCTCGCGGTCGCTGTAGTACGGCGCCTCGCGCCACGCGTCGAGCCCGTACAAGCGCTGCTCGGTCTCGCCCGCGGCGCGCGCGTCCTTCGAGTGCATGTCGAGACAGTACGCGCAGCCGTTCAGCTGCGACGCACGCATGCGCACCAGGTCGAGCAGCCGCTCGTCGAGGCCGCTCTCGTCCACGTGCGCCTGCAGCGCGCCCATGGCCTGCATGCGCTTCGCGCCCACCTTCTGCACGTCGATTCGCGCTTTCATCGCGCGTCTCCTCTTCGGTTCGTCTGGAAGTTCTGACGACCGAGGAAGAGCTTCGATGTTCGGCGGATCTTCAGCCCTTCGGCGGCATGCGGAGCGCGCCGTCGAGGCGGATCACCTCGCCGTTCAGCATGCCGTTCTCGACGATCGAGCGCGCCAGATGCGCGTACTCGACCGGGCGGCCGAGGCGGCGCGGGAACGGGATGTTCGCGGCGAGCGCCTGGCGCGCGGGCTCGGGGAGCCCCGCGAGGAGCGGCGTGTCGAACAGGCCGGGCGCGATGGTGACGACGCGGATGCCGAGCGAAGACAGGTCGCGCGCGGCCGGCAGCGTCATGCCGACGACCGCGCCCTTCGATGCCGCGTAGGCGATCTGGCCGATCTGCCCGTCGTACGCCGCGACCGAGGCCGTGTTCACGATCACACCGCGCTCGCCGTCGGCGTCGGGCGGGTTCTTCGACATGCGGTCGGCCTCGAAGCGGATCGCGTTGAACGTGCCGATCACGTTCACCTCGAGCACTTTCTGGAACGGCTCGAGCGCGTGCGGGCCGTCCTTCGTGACCGTGCGCTGCGCCCAGCCGATGCCCGCGCAGTTCACCGCGATGCGCAGCGAGCCGAACTCCGCGACGGCGCGGTCGACGGCGGCCTGCACCTGGTCGGCCTTCGTCACGTCGCCCGGGCAGAAGATCGCGCGCCCGAGCGACTTCGCGAACTCCTCGCCCTTCGAGCGCGGCAGATCGAGGATGCACACGCGCGCGCCCGCGGCCGCGAGCTCCGCGGCGGTGGCACCGCCGAGCCCCGAGGCGCCCCCCGTCACGAGCGCGCCGGCGCCCTGGATCTGCATGGTCTACGCCTCGCGAGGGCCGCCCCGAGCGGGGCGGCAAGCGCCGGAGGCGCGCGCAGTGAGGCGGAGCCGAACGGACGCAAGCATGCCTAAGCCTCCTGCTCGAGGTACGTGTAGCCGCTCATGCCCTGCTCGAAGCGCCGGCGCAGGAGCGCCGACTCCTCGATCGTGAGCCGGCCTTCGCGCATGGCCGCTTCGGCGGCGAGGCGCACCGACTCCGAGAGCTGGCGGCGGTCGTAGCCCAGGTACTGCACCACCTGCTCGACCGAGTCGCCCTCGACCACTTGCTCGACGGTGTAGCCTCCGTCTTCGTACACCTTCACGTGCGCCGCGTCGGTGTCGCCGAACAGGTTGTGCATCTCGCCGAGCGTCTCCTGGTAGGCGCCCACGAGGAACACCCCCAGGTAGTACGGCCGGCCGTTCGGCGCGTGCAGCTCGAGCACGCTCTTCACGTCGCGCAGGTCGATGAACTGGTTCACCTTGCCGTCGGAGTCGCACGTCAGGTCCGCGAACGTGCCGCGGCGCGACGGCGCCTCGTCGAGCCGGTGGATCGGCACGACCGGGAAGAGCTGCTTCATGGCCCACGAGTCGGGCAGCGACTGGAACACCGAGAAGTTCCCGTAGTACGTGTCCGCGAGCTGGCGCTCGAGGCGCTGCAGGTCCTCGGGCGCGTACTCGAGGTCGCGCACGATGCGCATGATCTTCTCGCAGCACGCCCAGAAGAGCTCCTCCATGCGCGCGCGCGTCTGCAGGTCCAGGTAGCCCAGCGAGAACGCGGTCGTCGCCTCTTCCTTCAGCTGCAGCGCGTCATTGTAGGACTCGAGCACGTTGCGGCTGGTGATCGAGCTCCACACTTCGTGCAGCTGCTGGATGACCTTCGGCTCGTCCGGGCCCGGCGCCTGCGGCTGCGTGGCGCTCCTCACGCCGTCCACGCCCAGCACGTCGAACACCAACACCGACGCGTGTGACACCAGCGCGCGGCCCGCCTCGGTGACGATGTCGGGGTGCGGCACGCCCTTCTCGTCGCAGATGTCGCGGATCGCCGACACGACGTCGTACGCGTACTCCTGCGTGGTGTAGTTCATGGACGAGTGGAAGTTCGTCTGCGAGCCGTCGTAGTCGATGCCCAGCCCGCCGCCCACGTCGAGGAGCCGCATGGGCGCGCCCAGCGCGTGGAGCTCCGTGAAGATGTGGCTCGCCTCGCGGAAAGCGTCCTTGTGCGAGCGGATCGCCGTGATCTGCGAGCCGTTGTGGAAGTGGAGCATCTCCAGGCAGTCGAGCATGTCGTCGTGGCGCAGGCGGTTCACGACCGACATCAGCTCCTCGGCCGACAGGCCGAACTTCGAGCGGTCGCCCGAAGACTCGGCCCACTTGCCCGCGCCGCGCGCGGCGAGGCGCGCACGCAGACCGATGTGCGGGCGGATGCCCAGCTCGCGGCTGGCCTTGATGAGCGTGTCGAGCTCGTTCGGCCGGTCGATCACGATCACGACGTGCCGGCCCAGGCGCTGCGCGAGGAGCGCCAGCTCCATGTACGCGCGGTCCTTGTAGCCGTTGCAGATGATGAGCGCCTCGGGCGTGTTCAGCAGCGCCAGGCCGACCAGGAGCTCGGGCTTCGAGCCGACCTCGAGCCCCAGATGGTAGGGACGCCCGTAGTTCACGAGCTCCTCCACGACCTGCTTCTGCTGGTTCACCTTGATGGGGTACACGCCGCGGTAGCGACCCTTGTAGTCGTAGTCGCGGATTGCGCGCGCGAATGCGTCGGAGATGTGCCGCACGCGGCTCGCGAGGATGTCCGAGAAGCGGATGACGAGCGGCGTGCGCAGGCCGCGGCCGCGCAATTCCTCGACCACCGCGCGCAGGTTCACCGTCGAGGTGCCCGGCCCGTTGGGGTGCACCAGCATGTCGCCTTCGGGACTGACGGAGAAGTAGTCGCCGCCCCAGTACGGGATGCCGTACAGCTCGGCGGCTTCACGAACGGTCCAGGCACGCATCGATCGATCACTCCGGTTCATGTTGAAGGGACTGAAAGAGCGCGGCGGTCGCGCCGAAAGGCGCGAGTCGCGGCGCATGTTATCTCCGCTCTCCCTACAGGTCGAGCAGAACCGCGAAAAACTTGCGTCACTCGAGCGCCAGCCGGAGCACTTCGGCGAGCTCCGCGATCTCGAAGTGGGGCAGACCGGCGGTTCCCACGCCGCTGCCGGGCGGCGCAGCACCGGCTTCGCGCAGGAGAGCGGTCGTCATGCCGACCGCGCGCGCGCCCGCGATGTCCTGCTCGGGTGAGTCGCCCACGAACAGCACCTGCTCGGGCCGCACGCCTGCCTTCGCGCACGCGAAGCGATAGATCGCCTCGTGCGGTTTGCACGACGCGGCTTCCTCCGAGCTCGTCCAGTCGTCGAGCAGCTCCGCCAGCCCGGCGCGCGCGATCATCGGGTCGAGGTAGTCGTCGTCGATGTTCGACACCACGGCCACGTGGAGCCCGCCTGCACGGAGCTTCTCGAGCGTGGCGGCGCAGTCGTCGCGCAGCTCGAACGACTCCGTGACGATTTGGCGTTGCAGGTCGATGAGCCCCTCGACCCAGTCGCGCCGCGGCTCGCTGCCCAGGCCGAGCGCGAACCGGCGCCACGTGTCGGCGAAGAGCTCGCGGTGCAGGTAGTAGGGCTGGTCCTGCAGCGCGAGGTACGCATCGCGCGTCGCGTCGCGGTAGGCGCTGCCGATGCGCGCGGGCTCCGCGGCCACCCCGAGCCGCCTCACTGCATCGCCGATCAGCCGCCCGGTGCCGCCGCCCACGCGGCGATAGCTGAACAGCGTGCCGCCGAAGTCGAAGAACACGGCGGCGACTCGTCCCGGGGGGGAAGACGGAGGTTCGTCGGGCACGGCGCCGAGCGTATGAAGCAGAGCGCCCGCTGTCAAAGTCCGCAGCCACATTTTCGATAGAATCGCGCTCGATGTCCGACGAACAGTTCGCGATCGCCGTGATCGGCGGCGCCACGGCGGGCGCCGAAGCCGCCGACATCTTCGCCAAGCAGGGGATCCTGACGGTCGTGTTCGAGCAGAACGCTCGGCCCTACGGAAAGGTCGAGGACGGCCTGCCGCGCTGGCACGTGGGCCTGCGCGCGAAGGAGTACGCCACGATCGACCAGAAGCTCGGTCAGGCACACGTCCACTTCGTGCCCAACACGCGCGTGTCGCGCGACGTGTCGCTGCGCGAGCTCTGCGACGTCTGGGGCTTCCACTCCGTGGTGTTGGCGAACGGCGCGTGGCGCGACCGGCCGCTCGCCGTGCCCGACGCCGACAAGTACGTGGGCAAGGGTCTCGTGTACCAGAACCCGTTCATCCAGTGGTTCAACCACCGGCACGAGGCCGGGTATCGCGGGCCCGTGTTCCAGGCGCTGCCCGACACGATCGTGGTGGGCGGCGGGCTCGCCTCGATCGACGTCGTGAAGGCGATCAACCTCGAGATCGCGTCCGAGGCGCTGCGCGCGAAGGGCGTCGAGCCCGACCTGGAAGAGCTCGAGGTCGCGGGCATTCCGAAGCTGCTCGCCGAGCACGGGCTCACCTGGGAGGCGCTCGGCAAGAAGGGCGCGACGCTCTTCTACCGCCGGCGCATCGAGGACATGCCGCTCGTGTCGATGCCCGACGATGCCAACGAGAAGACGCGCGCGAAGATCGAGAAGACGCGCGCCCACATGCTCGAGAAGGCGCAGTCGAAGTACCTGTTCGGCATGCGTCCGCTGCGCGCGCCGCTGGCGCTGCTCGTCGAGAACGAGCGCGTGGTGGGCATGCGCTTCGCCGTCACGAAGCTGGAAGGCGGCAAGCTCGTCACCACTTCGGAGACCGAAGAGGTGCGCGGCTCGCAGGTGATCAGCTCGATCGGCTCGATCCCGGAGCCGCTCGAAGGCGTGCCGCAGAAGGGCGAGCTCTACGCGTACAGCGATTGGGACTACGGCCGGCTGCCCGACTTCCCCACGCTGTTCTCCGCGGGGAACGTGGTCACCGGCAAGGGCAACATCGTCGACTCGCGCAAGCACGCGCGGCAGGTCGGCCACCACGTGCGCGACGAGTACTTGAAGCTCGCAGACGACGTGAAGGCGCTGGCGCCGCTCGGGGCCGCGCAGCGCGACGCACTGCTGCGCCGCATCCGCGCGCGCCAGGAGAAGGTCGGCTACCGCGGGTACGCCGAGTGGATCGAGGGCGCTCGGCCCCCGGAGTTCATCTGAACCGGCTCTCGCGCGAGACCAGCGCCTACCTGCGCCAGCACGCGCACAATCCGGTCGACTGGTACCCCTGGGGCGACGAGGCGTGGGCGCGCGCGAAGCGCGAGGACAAGCCGGTGCTCGTGTCCATCGGCTACTCGTCGTGTCACTGGTGTCACGTGATGGAGCGCGAGTCGTTCGAGGACCCGAACACCGCGCGGCTCATGAACGACCTGGTGGTGGCGATCAAGGTCGACCGCGAGGAGCGGCCCGACGTCGACCAGATCTACATGGAAGCGGTGCAGCGCATGACCGGCTCGGGCGGCTGGCCGCTCAACATGTTCTGCACGCCCGACGGGCGGCCGTTCATGGGCGGCACGTACTTCCCGCCCCGGCGTCTGCACGGGCGGCCGAGCTTCGCGGAGGTCGTGCTCGCGGTCGCGCGCGCCTGGAAGGAGCAGCGCGAAGAGGTGGACAAGGCGGCGGCCGAGGTGCTCGCCTCGCTCGGCGCGCGGCCCGAGGTCACCGCGCCCGATCCCGTGGGGCGCGCGTCGCTCGAGCTGTTGGTGCGCCAGGTGATGGCGCGCGCCGACCGCCGCCACGGCGGCTACGGCGCCGCACCGAAGTTCCCCACCGCGACGAACCTGGAGGCCGTGCTCGCGGCGTCCCATCTCGGTGTCGCCCGCGGCGACGCGCTCGACCACCTGGTCTTCTCGCTCGAGAAGATGGCGCGCGGCGGCATCTTCGATCAGCTGGGCGGCGGCTTCCACCGCTACTCGACCGACGAGCGCTGGCTGGTGCCCCACTTCGAGAAGATGCTCTACGACAACGGCCAGCTCTTGCGCGTCTACGCGGAAGCGTACCGCCAGACGCGCGACGAGAAGCTCCGCTGGCCGGTCGAGGAGACCGTCGCCTGGCTCGAGCGCGAGATGCGCGACCCCGCGGGCGGCTTCTACGCCAGCCAGGACGCCGACAGCGAGGGCGAGGAAGGCCGCTTCTTCGTGTGGAGCCCCGACGAGCTGCGCGAGGTGCTCGGCCCCGAGCTCGCCGACGAGTTCGCGAGCGCCTACGGCGTCGAGCCCGGCGGGAACTTCGAGCATTCGGGGAAGAGCGTGCTCGCGCACGGCCTGGCCGGCGACCGGCCGCGCTACGCGGACGCGCGCGCACGCCTGTTCGCGGCGCGGTCGCGCCGCGTCGCGCCCGCGACCGACCGCAAGAACGTGTGCTCGTGGCTCGGCTACGCCGTCTCCGGGCTCGCGCTGGCGAGCACGTGCTTCGAGCGGCCGGAGTGGCTCGCGGCGGCCTCGCGCACGGCGGACTTCGTGCTGACGCGCCTGTCGAACGGCGGCCGCGACCTGTTGCGCGTGTACGAAGCGGGCGAGGCCAAGATCCCCGCGTTCCTCGACGACCACGCCGCGCTTCTGGGTGCGCTGCTCGACCTGTACCGCGCGGGCGCCGGCGAGCGCTGGCTCGACGCGGCGGTGGTCGTGGCCGAGGAGATCCGCACGCGCTTCTTCGACGCGCGCACGCGCGAGCTCTTCTTCACGCCGGGCGGCGACCCGACGCTGGTGCTGCGGCCCGCCAGCGACTCCGACGGCGCGACGCCGTCCGCGTCGGGCCTGGCCGTGCTCGGCCTGGTGCGCCTGGCCGAGCTCACGGGCCGCGCCGACTTCGCCGAGATCGCCGACGCCGTGCTCGAGCGCGAAGGCCCGGTCGCGAGCCGCGCGCCCATCTACCTGCCGACGCTCGTGCGGGCAGCCGCATTGCGTGAAACACAGATTGGTGTTGCCATCATCATCGGCCCGCCGGGCGATCCGCGCAGCGAGGCGCTCGCGGCGCGTGCACGCGCGCTGCTCGGGCCCGAGGACGCCGTGGTCGTCGCGGCGCCCGGCGCGCCGCCGCGCGCGCTCTCGCCCGAGTGGACGGCCGACCGCGGCATGCGCAACGGCGCACCGACCGCGTACCTGTGCCGCGGGCGCGTCTGCGGGCTGCCCGCGACGGACCCCGACGCGCTGGTTCTGCCCGGCGCGTAGCGGCGCCGGGCAATTTGTAGATCTGCGCTCGCCGCGCCCGGCGCCGCGCGCGCCGCGGGCCCGGCGCCGGGCACGCCCTTCGCACGTCTCTCGTGCGAAAGGAGGACGCCATGCCGTTCCCGTTCCGAGTCATCGTCCTGTCGAGCGCGCTCCTCGGCCCGCTCGCATTCGCGCCAGCGGAGCCGAGCCATGCGCAGAACTCCAATCCGGACGGCATCACGGACTGGCCGAGCGCGCCGCCGCTGGACCCCAGCGCGCCGTCGCGCACGAGCGACGCCGGGGTGACGCGCGAGATCCGCGACGTACTCACCACGACGCCCGGCCTGTCCGTCGACGCGCGCAACGTGAAGATCACCGCGCGCGCCGGCATCGTCACGTTGGAAGGCCCGGTGAGAAGCGACGCCGAGCGCGCCACCGTGGTGGCCATCGCGAAGCGCGCCCCGGGCGTCTCGGGCGTGGCCGATCACATGCTCGTCGAGACCGAGTGAGCCGCCCTCCGGCGCGGTCCGTCAGCCCGCGAGCAGGCCGTAGTGGCGCAGCAGCGCGCCGGTGTGCGGCTCGCGGCCCCGGAAGGCTTTGAAGACCTCCATTGCGGGGGCGCTGCCGCCCAGCGCCAGCACCGTGTCGCGGTAGCGGCGGCCCGTCGTGCGCAGCGCCGCCGCGTTCTCGAGGCCGGCCTCTTCGAAGGCCGCGAACGCGTCGGCCGACAGCACCTCGGCCCACTTGTACGAGTAGTACCCGGCCGCATAGCCGCCGGCGAAGATGTGGCCGAAGCTGCAGAGGAAGCGATCTTCGGGCAGCGGCGGCAGGACCGTGGCCAGCTTCGCCACTTGCTGCTGTACACCAAATGGCGTCAGCGCGCCGCCGGGCTCGAAGCGGTCGTGCAGCTCCAGGTCGAGCAGCGAGAAGAACAGCTGGCGCAGCATGTCCGAGCCCGCGCGGTACGTGCGCGCGGCCAGCAGCTTCGCGAACAGCGCGTCGGGCAGCGGCGCGCCCGTCTCGAAGTGCCGCGCGAAGCCGAGCAGCGTCTCGCGGTGATAGCACCAGTTCTCCATGAACTGGCTGGGCAGCTCGACGGCGTCCCACTCCACGTTGCGGATGCCCGACGCGAGGCCGTAGTCGACGCGCGTCAGCATGTGCTGCAGGCCGTGGCCGAACTCGTGGAAGAGCGTCTGCACCTCGTCGAAGCTCATGAGCGACGGGCGCCCGCCCGCGGGCGGCGTCTGGTTGCAGACCAGGTGCGCCACGGGCAGGCGCGAGCGGCCGCGCGCGTCGCCGAACAGCCGGCTGCGGCCGAGACACTCGTCCATCCACGCGCCGCCGCGCTTCTCGGCGGGGCGCGAGTACGGGTCGAGATAGAACGCCGCGAGCGGCGCGCCCGCGTCGTCGGTGATCCGGAAGAAGCGCACGTCGGGATGCCACACCGGCGCCTCGCCGTCGGCGGCGCGAATGGTCACGCCGAACAGTCGCGACGCCAGCGCAAACAGCCCGTCGAGCACCGCGGTCAGCGGGAAGTACGGCCGCAGGTCCTCTTCGGAGTACGCGTAGCGGGCCTCGCGCTGGCGCTCGGCCCAGAACGCGACGTCCCAGTGCATGAGCTCGGTGGTCTCGCCCTGCGCCCGCGCGAACTCGCGCAGCTCGGCGAGCTCGCGCCGGGCGGCGGCGTGCGAGGCGAGGCGCAGCTCTTCGAGGAGCTTGCGCACCGCGCCGACGTCGGGCGCCATCTTCGACGCGAGCGACAGCTCCGCGAAGTTCGCGAAGCCGAGCAGCTTCGCCTGTTCGCGCCGCATGGCGAGGATCTCGTCGATGAGGCGCGTGTTGTCGCTCTCGCCCTGGCTCGCGCGGGCGAGGTTCGCGCGGTAGAGCCGCTCGCGCAGGTCGCGGCGCTTCATGTGCTGAAGCGCGGGGATGAGCAGCGGCTGCTCGAGCGTGAGTCGCCACGGCCCGTTCGCAGCCGTGGCTTCCGGCATGCCGGCGCCGCGCGCCGATTCGGCCGCGACCTCGAGCGCACTCTCGGGCAGGCCCTCGATTTCGCCGCGCTCGCGGAGCACGAGCGCGAACGCCTTGGTGGCGTCGAGCACGTGGTTCGAGAACGCCGTCTGCTTCTCGGCCAGCTCCGTCGCCAACGCCTGGAAGCGCTCGCGTGCCGCACCCTCGAGCCCGATGCCCGCGAGGCGCGCGTCGCGGATGAGCAGCGCGACGATGCGCCGCTGCGCGGCGTCGAGGCGAGCGTGCTCGGGACCCTTCTGCAGCTCGACGAGCGCGTCGTAGACGGGCTTGCTCTGCGCCACGCGCAGGCCGAAGACGACCACCGCCGGCTGCACGGCTTCGTGCGCGGTGCGCAGCTCGGTCGAGTTGCGGACGCCGAGCAGGTGACCGACGACGCCCCAGCGCGTGCCGAGCTCGTCGCCCAGCTGCTCGAGCGGCTCGACCACGCCCGCCCACGTGGGCGCGACGTTCCTCTCGAGCCCGTCGAGCTCGCGTTGGACGTCTTCGAGCAGCGCGCGGATCGCGGGCTCGACGTGCTCGGGCCGGATCGCATCGAAGCGCGGCAGCCCGTTCGGCCCGGCCTCGAGCAGGGGATTCGCCATGTCCGCTCCTCGCTGGCAGCTAGAAGCGGATGGTGTAGGAGACTTCGCTCTTCGGGTCTAGCTCGCGCTGTACCAGCTCGATCCACGTGTGGTCCGCGGAGACGCGGAGCAGCGGCGCGGCGGCGAAGGTCGGCCCCGACTCGACGCGCGCCGTGCCTGCGCCGTCGGGTAGATACACGCGCGCCGTCACGCCGAGCGCTTCCGCGGCGCCCGCGTTCGCGAACGTGACGCGCAGGCGGTCGCGCCCGACGACGGCGAGCTCGGCGCGCACGCCCGAGCGCGCGCGCCACCAGCTCGCGAGCTCGTCCGGCCGCGCGAACCAGGCACCGCGGGCATGCAGCTCGTCGCGCACGCGTGCCAGGTCGCGGTCTGATGCCGTGCGCCAGCTCGGGTCGGCGCGCAGCGAGTAGATCCCGCCCAACCGCTCCGCACGCTCGTAGCCGGCGAGCAGCTCGCGCTGCAGCTCGGAGCCCCGCGCCGTCGCGCTCGGCCGCCCGCGCGGAATCACCACGAACGGCGCGCCGTCGAAGTCGAGGAGCTCGGGCAGCGCGCCCGCGTCGAGCGACACCTCGGCGAAGTGGCAGCCCGACTTCGCGAGCGCGCGCAGCGCGTCGGGCGAAGCGTCGGCCTGCGCCTCGCACGCGTCGG
>DATJZN010000051.1:0-53149 GCA_035499075.1 Myxococcota bacterium
CGCACGGGCGACACCTGCGGCACCAGCGGCACGATTCCCTGCGCGATCTTCGACCTGGACGAAGGTACGGCGGCGAACATCGGCGCCCCCGACCTCGCGCAGTTCCGGCTGCTGAACGGCAAGGCGCCGGGCCCGAAGTGCCCGACGTGCCCGCTCACGTGCCTGGCCGGCACTGCAGGAACCTGCAACTAGCCAAGAGGCGGGCTACTCGGTCGCGCGGCCCCGGTCGGGGTAGAGCGGGTACTGCTCGAGCTTGCCGGCGGCCTTGAGCTCGTCGAGCCGCTTGCCCAGCCACAGCTGCGCGGTCACGTCGCGCTGCCGCTGCAGCAGCCGCTCGCGCATGGCCGACATCTCGCCCGCGAGCTTCTCCTCGCTCGGCACGTCGCGCGTCTGCAGCTCGACGACGTAGAGGCCGTCGGCGTCGGAGAAGACGCGCTGGGGCACCGGCTGCTCGGGCGTCAGCGCGAGCGCCACGTCGTGCAGCTCGGCCACGCCGGCGAGCCCGGGCACGAACGACTCGCGGAAGCCGAACGGCGCCGTGACGGTCACCGGCAGGTTCTGCGCAGCCGCGGCCTTCGCGAACGGCGTGCCCGCCTTCACGGCGTCCAGCACGCGATTCGTCGCGTTCCGGGCCTCCTCCGAGGCCTTGTCCTCGCGCAGCAGGCCCTCGGCCAGCTTCTCCTGCACGGCCTGGTAGGGCGTCTGGCTGGCCGCCTGGTGGCTCTCGACCAGGATGAGGTGCACGCCGCGGTCGGTCTTCACCGGGCCGCTGATCTTGCCCGGCTCGAGCGAGAACGCGGCCTCGTCGAACGCGGGCATCATGCGCCCGCGCGGGAACGTGCCGAGGTCGCCGCCTTCGGACCGCGTCGCGGCGTCGGCGGACACCTGCTTCGCGACGTCGGCGAAGCTCTCCCCCGCGAGAACGCGCGCGCGCGCCTGGATGGCCAGCGCCTCCGCGTCGTCGCCCGTGAACAGCATGTGGCGCGCGTGGATCTGCTCCTCGCGCGTGTAGTCCGCGATGTGAGTCTGGTACGCGCCCTTCACGCGCTCGGGCTCGCGCGCGAGGAGTGACTTCACCTCTTCGGGTGTCACAGAAATGTGTTCCCTCAGCGCGGCCTTGCTCGCCGTCGCCACGCGCAGCGTGACCTTCGTCTCGGCGCGCAGGATCTCGTCGCGCACCTCACCGTCGGAAACGCGCACCGGCGACGACACGTAGCGCATGAAGTCGCGGTCCAGGAGGATGCGCCGGTGCAGCTCCTTGTAGCCGTTCTGGCCCAGGCCCGTGCGATTGATGAAGCGCTCCGCGAGCTCGCGGTCGAAGTGCCCGTCGCTCTGGAACATGGGCGCCCTCTGGAAGTCCTCGATCACCGCCTGCTCCGAGATCCGCAGCCCGAGCGCCTGCGCTTCCTGCGCGGTGAGATACAGCCGCACGAGTGAGCCGCGCGTCGTCTGGTCGATCGCCTCCGCCAGCTTCTGCGGGTCCGCGCCTTCCTGGTTCGACTGGCGGAAGGCCTCCTGGTTCTGCTCGCGCATGAACTCGAAGAGGTCGCGCGGGATGCTCTCGCCGTTGACCGTCGCGACGACGTTCGGCCCGCCCGAAGCGGTGCCGCGCGCGCCGCGCGGCTGACCGAAGAAGAACACGAACGACCCGAGCACCGCGATGAGCGCGATGTTCCGGATGAAGACGGCGGTGCGGCTCATGTCGATCTCCCTTGGAAGGCCGGCAGACTCCCCGTTTTCGACGCGTTGTACAAGCCCCATGCTTGCATGGCGAAAGCGGGCCGCTTAGAATCGCGACGCGGCGCCGGAGCGTCCGGAAAACCGCGATTTCATCTGTACTTACGCCCTCCGCTTACCGCTCGGCCTGCGGAGGCGCCAAGAGGCGAAGACCGCCATGCTGAAGGCGCTGAACCGCGTCCTCGGGATCTTCTCGAACGACCTCGCGATCGACCTGGGTACGGCGAACACCCTGGTCTACGCCAAGGGCCGCGGGATCATCTCGAGCGAGCCGTCGGTGGTCGCGGTGGACACCGAGAAGCACCGGGTCCGCGCAGTCGGCAAGGAAGCCAAGAGCATGCTGGGCCGGACGCCGGGCTCGATCCAGGCCGTGCGGCCGCTGCGCGACGGCGTGATCGCCGACTTCGAGATCGCCGAGGCCATGCTGCGCTACTTCATCCAGAAGGCGCACAACCGCTCCACGTTCCTGCGCCCGCGCATCGTCATCTCGGTGCCGTCGGGCATCACGGAGGTCGAGAAGCGCGCCGTGCGCGAGTCCGCGCTGTCGGCCAGCGCCCGCGAGGTCTACCTGATCGAGGAGCCCATGGCCGCCGCCATCGGCGCCGGGCTGCCGATCACCGAGCCGTCGGGAAACATGATCATCGACATCGGCGGCGGGACGACCGAGGTCGCGATCATCTCGCTGTCCGGGATCGTGTACGCGAACAGCGTGCGCGTCGGCGGCGACAAGATGGACGACGCGATCCTCAACTACGTGAAGCGCAAGTACAACCTGTTGATCGGCGAGCGCACGGCCGAGCGCATCAAGATCGAGATCGGCAGCGCGTATCCCTCGGACGAGCAGCGCTCGCTCGTCGTGAAGGGCCGCGACCTGGTGGCGGGTGTGCCCAAGACGCTCGAGATCCACACGGAAGACGTCCGCGAAGCGCTGACGGAGCCCGTGAACGCCATCGTGGAAGCGGCCAAGATCGCCCTCGAACGGACTCCCCCCGAGCTCGCAGCAGACATCGCGGACAAGGGCATCGTGCTCTCCGGCGGCGGCTCGATGCTCCAGAACCTCGACATCCTGCTACGGGAAGAGACCGGCTTGCCGATTATGTTGGCGGAGGACCCGTTCACCGCGGTGGTGATGGGCTGCGGGCGCTGCCTCGACGAGGTGGACCTCCTCCGCGACGTCACTGACAAAGCCTGATTCCGCCGGCGGGGAAGCCGTACTGAGTTGAGCGAGCTGCTGCGACGCTTTCGCTTCGCGCTGTGTTACCTCGCGCTGGCGTCGCTCTGCGCGCTGGGGATGGCCTCGCGCCACGGCCCGACGGAGCTGGGCTTCGCCCCCAAGCTCGTGCTCGGGCTGACCCTGCCGCTCGAGCGCATGGTCACCCTGCCGGTCTCGGAGCTGCGCGGCGTGTGGGACGACTACGTGGCGCTGGTGGGCGTGCGCGTCGAGAACGAGCGCCTGCGCGGGCGGCTGGCGCGGGCCGAGGAGGAGAACCACCAGTACCGCGAGGCGATCCTGTCCTCGGAGCGCTTCCAGCGGCTGTCGGGGTTCCGCGCCCAGCGCGAAGTCCCCATGGTCCCGGCGAACGTCATCCACCAGGACCTCTCGCCGTGGTTCCAGTCGCTCATCATCGACCAGGGCGCCGCGGCGGGCGTGCGGCCCGGGATGCCCGTGATCACGGATTCGGGCGTCGTGGGCGTCATCGCCGGCACGACGCCGGGCGCCTCGAAGGTGCTGCTCGTGGTCGATCCGCAGAGCCGCGTCGACGCCTACGTCGAGCGCACCCGCGCGCGCGGCACCGTGCGCGGCACCTCGGGCCACGAGTGCGACTTCGACTACGTGCTGCGCCAGGAGAACCTCGAGGAGGGCGATCTGCTGCTGACGTCGGGCCTGGGCACCGCCTACCCCAAGGGCCTGGTCGTGGGCCGGATCGCCAGCGTCGACCGCAAGACGTCCGGGCTGTTCCTGGGCGCCAAGGTCGTGCCCGCGGTCGACTTCTCCCGGCTCGAGGAGGTGTTCGTGATCCTCGAGCAGCGGCAGATCCCGGGCGAGGACGCCTTCTCGGCCGCCGACGAAGGGCTCTGGCCCGATGCGCCGAAGTCGTCTGCGGCGCCGGCCAAGACGGCCGAGGCGGCCAAGCCGAAGGCTGCCGCGAAGCCCGCGCCGAAGCCGGCCAAGCCGCCGGCGCCCAAGCCCCTGCCGCCCGAGCCGAGCGCGGAGCCGCCGGAATGAGGGCGCTCCTGCGGCTGGTGGGCGTGGGACTCGCGCTGCTCCTGGCGCAGGCGGTGGTGCGCTTCACGCTTCCCACGGTCGTACAGCCCGATCTGGTGCTGGTCTACGCCCTGGCACTCGGCCTGCGCGGCGGCGGCGTCCAGGGGCTCATCCTGGCGTTCGGAGCGGGCTTCGTGGAGGACGTGCTGTCCGCCTCGCCCCCGGGGCTGTTCGCGCTCCTGTGCGGGACGGCCTGTGCGACGACCCGGCTCCTGGACCGCGCGCTCTACCTGCGCGCCGCGGCGCCGTGGGGCGGCTACGTGGGCGCCTACACGCTCGCCAACTTCCTGCTGTTCGGGGCCGCCCAGCGCATGTTCGCGCCCGACAGCGCGGTGCCGTGGAGCGAGCTTCTGCGGCGCGCGCCCGGCGCGGCCATCGTGACGGCGATCTGCGCCGCGCCGCTCCTGCACCTGTTCCGCCGGCTGCTGGTCGAGGCCGACCGCGACGGCAACTGGCCCGTGCTCGCCACGCAGGGCACGCGCGGCCGGCCGTGAACCGGCTGACGGCCACGGGCGCGCCGTCCGACGCCACCGTCGAGCGGCGCCTCACGGGCGTGGCCGTCGTGGTGGTGGCCGTGTGGATGCTCCTGCTCACGCGGCTCTTCTACCTGCAGGTCGTGCAGGGCGACGTCTACCGCGTGTCCGCCGAGCGCAACAGCGTGCGCACGCAGCGCGTCGATGCGCCGCGCGGGGTCATCTCGGACCGCAACGGCGACGTGCTGGTGGGCTCCCGGCCGTCGTTCGACGTGCTCATCGTGCCGCACGAGACCGAGGACGTCTCGACCACGCTGTCGCGCATCGCCGGCCTCACGGGCCGCGACTACGACACCATGCTGGCGAGCTACGGTGACCCGCGCGGGCGCAGCCGCTTCCAGCCGCAGCGCGTCGCGCACGACCTCGACCGCGACGCGCTGGCCCGCGTCGAGTCGCGGCTCTGGGCGCTCGGCGGCGTGCTGACGCAAGTGACTCCCGTGCGCGGCTACCGCTACGGCGAGAGCGCGGCCCATCTGGTGGGCTGGCTCGGCGAGGTGAGCCCCGACCAGCTCGCGCGCAAGGAGTTCCAGAGCTACCGGCGCGGCGACATCATCGGCGTGGGCGGCATCGAGAAGCTGCTCGACCCCGACCTGCGCGGGCGGCCCGGCGGCCGCAACCTGCTCGTCGACGCGCACGGGCGCGAGCTGCAGATGCTCTCGTCCGTCGACCCCGAGCCGGGCCGCAACGTGGTGCTCACGATCGACCACCGCCTGCAGGAAGCGGCGGAGGCGGCGCTCGACAAGGAGGACAAGTCGGGTGCCGTGGTCGCGCTGGACCCGCGCAACGGCGAGGTGCTCGCGCTGGTGAGCCGACCCGCCTTCGACCCGAACGAGTTCGCCGTCGGCATCGATCCCGAGGCCTGGCGCGAGCTCACGACCGACCCCGAGCGGCCGCTCATGAACCGCGCGCTGCAGGGCCAGTATCCGCCGGGCTCGACGTACAAAGTGGTGACGGCGATCGGCGGCCTCGAGGAGAAGCTCAAGAGCGCGCGCAGCGACGTCGACTGCGTCGGCTCGTTCAAGTTCGGCCGCCGCACGTACCGCTGCTGGCGGCCCGGCGGGCACGGGGTCGTCGACCTCCACACCGCGATCGTCCAGTCGTGCGACGTGTTCTTCTACCGGCTCGGGCTCGACCTCGGCGTCGACAAGCTCGCGTACTACGCGCGCTCGCTCGGGCTGGGCGCGCGCACCGGCATCGAGCTCTCGGGCGAGATGAGCGGCCTCGTGCCGACGGCCGAGTGGAAGGAGCGCCGCGACGGCACGCCCTGGGTCGAAGGCGACACCGTCTCGCTGTCGATCGGCCAGGGCATGAACCTGTGGACGCCGCTGCAGCTCGCCACCGCGTACGCCGCGATCGTGAACGGCGGCACGCGCTACAGGCCGCACGTGCTGTTGCGCATCGAGGAGCCCGACGGCCGCGTCGTGCACAAGACCGAGCCCGAGGTGCTGGGCGAGCTGCCGGTGTCGCCGCAGACGCTCGCGGTCGTGCGCGCGGGGCTCGTCGGCGTCGTGCAGGAGCCGCACGGCACGGGCTCGGTGATGAAGAACCTGCCGGGCGGGGTGATCGCGGGCGGGAAGACGGGCACGGCGCAGGTCGTCGGCATGCCCGCGGGCGCGCGGCCCGGCGGTGAGGTCGAGCACGAGGACAAGGACCACGCGTGGTTCGTCACGTTCGTGCCCGCCGACGCGCCGCGGCTCGTGGTGTCCGTGCTCGTCGAGCATGGCGGCCACGGCGGCAGCGCGGCCGCGCCCATCGCGCGCGAGGTCGTCACACGTTTCCTCACCGACGAGGCCGAGCTGTATGCCGGGAATCGACCGTAGGCTGATCCAGAACTTCGAGTGGCCGATCTTCGTGATGGGGCTCGGCGTCGCGCTGATCGGGATCGTGAATCTCGTCTCGGCGTCGCCCGAACACGACGCGATGATCCCCGAGACCGCGTGGCGCCAGATCATCTGGATGGGCCTGGGGCTCGTGCTGCTCTTCGCGACGCTGCTGCTCGACTACCGCACCCTCGAGCGCGTCGCGGTGCCGTTCTACGGCGCGGTGGTCGCGCTCCTCGTCGCCGTGCTCTTCGTCGGGCGCATCGTCAACGGCTCGCAGCGCTGGATCGATCTCGGGCCGATGAACCTGCAGCCGAGCGAGCTCGCGAAGCTGGCGCTGATCGTCTTGTTCGCGCGGATCCTCGCGCGGCGCAGCGCCACGAATCCCGTCGGGCTGCTCGACCTGGTCGGGCCCGCGCTGCTCGTCGCACTGCCGGCGGCGCTGGTCGTGAAGCAGCCCGACCTCGGCACCGCGCTCATCCTGTGCGTCGTATCGGCGAGCTTCCTCGCGGTGACGCGCGTGCGCATGGGCTCGATCCTGCTCATCGTCGCAGGCGGGGTCACGGCGGTGACCGTCGCGTGGCTGTTCTTCCTGCACGATTACCAGAAAGAGCGCGTGTTCACGTTCCTGAACCCCGAGCGCGATCCCCTCGGCGCGGCGTACCACGCGATCCAGAGCCAGATCGCCGTGGGCTCGGGCGGGCTGTTCGGCAAGGGCTTCCTGCACGGCTCGCAGAGCCAGCTCGACTTCCTGCCCGAGGAGCAGACCGATTTCGTGTTCTCGGTGCTCGGCGAGGAGTGGGGCTTCCTCGGCGCGACGGTCCTCTTGCTGCTCTACCTGGGCATCCTGATCCGCGGGCTGATGATCGCGCACTCGTCGAAGGACCTGTTCGGCGCCTATCTCGCGGTGGGCATCGTGGCGCTGTTCTTCTGGGCGGGCGCGATCAACGTGGGCATGGTGATCGGCGTGCTGCCCGTCGTCGGCGTGCCGCTGCCCATGCTGTCCTACGGCGGGTCGGCGCTCCTCACGTGCATGATCGCGCTCGGCCTGCTCATGAACGTGTCGATGCGGCGGTACATCTTCTGACGGATACAATCCGCGCATGAGGCGAACGTCGAACGTCGGCGCATTCTTCGACGTCGACAAGACGATCCTCGCCGAGAACTCGGGCACCGCTTACCTGAAGTCGCTGTACGAGCGCGGCGAGATCGACTGGAAGGCCGTGCTGCTCGGGCTCGGCACGTACCTGCGCTACAAGCTGAATCTGCTCGACATCGAGCGCTGGGTCGAGGAGAACGGCGTCCTGTTCCGCGGCCGCAGCGAGGCGTCGCTCGCGCAGGAAGCGGGCGAGCTGTTCCGCTCGGCGCTGCTGCCGTCGGTGTACCCGGAAGCCGAGGCGCGCGTGCGCTGGCACCTCGCGCAGGGGCACCTCGTCGCGCTGGTCTCGGGCGCGACGAAGTTCGTGCTCGAGCCGCTCGCCGCGCACCTCGGCGTGAAGCACATGCTGTGCACGCTGCTCGAGACGCGCGACGGCACCTTCACCGGGCGCGTGATCCGTCCCATCTGCTTCGGCGAGGGCAAGATCTACTGGATCCAGCAGCTGATCGAGCGCGAGTCCGTCGACCTCGCGCGCAGCTACTTCTACACGGACTCGATCACCGACGTGCCGCTGCTCGACCTGGTCGGCCACCCCGTCGTCGTGAACCCGGACCCGCTGCTCTACCGCCGTGCGCTCTCGCGCCACTGGCCGGTCCGCTTCTTCGAGCGACCCGGCCGCGCGCGACGAGACGAATAGCTGCCGCCGCGAGCGAGGACGGAGCGTCCGCGCTCGATCGTCGATCCGCTCCGTTCTTCACCAGCAGAAAGATCGATAGCGCGAGGGGGAGCGAGGGCCGCCCCGAGCGACCCCGCAAGGCCCGAAGGGCCGCGCAGCGAGCCGCAGGCGAGCGTAGTCAATCAGCCCAGAGCAGGGGCGATGAGCGCTTTGATCTTGTCCTTGGGGACGCGGCCCACGAGCTGACCGACCACGGCGCCGTTCTTCACGACCAGCAGGGTCGGCATCGCGCGGACCTGCATCTGCGAGGCGGTTTTCGGGTTGGCGTCGACGTCGACCTTCACCACGCGCAGCTTCTCGCCGTACTCGGAGGCGATCTCCTTGATCGTCGGCGCGAGCTGCCGGCAGGGGGCGCACCACTCGGCCCAGAAGTCGATCAGCACGGGGCGATCGCTCTTCAGCACGTCCTGCTCGAAGGTGGCGTCGGTCACATCACGAATCTCGGCCACGTCGATCCTCCTGCCTGCGACTGGCGACGGCATCGAACCTGCCTCGCTCGTCGGCGTCCCGTGGGATGAACACGAGCACCGGATGGTTACCTGCCCGCGCAAAAGTTGCCGCACGCGCACGCGCGGCTTTGGCGTCGAGCCCGAACACGAGCACGCCGCCGCCGTCGACCGCCGAGCCGGCCGCCGGCTCGCGGCCGCTCGCGAACGCCTCGACCACGGTCAGGTGCTCGGCGCGCACGCTCTGCTGTGCCTCGTCCAGCGTGACCTCGCGGAACTCGGGCGGGCGGCGCCCGCAGCCGAAGAGCGGTACGAGGGAGGCCATGATCAGCGCGCGCCGCAGCGTTCTGCCCATCTCCGACAGCGTATCGGAGCTCCGCGAACCCTGCTTGCCGCACCCCGGGTCAGGCGCGAAGATCCTGCCGCGATGGGCCGGATTTTGCTTTCGGAAGGCGATCTCACGGCCGCCGCGGTCGACGCGATCGTGAATGCCGCGAACACCGAGCTGGTGCTGGGCTCCGGCGTCGCCGGTGCGATTCGCGAGCGCGGCGGGCCGGCGATCCAGAGAGAGTGCGACGCGCACGGGCCGGTGACGCTCGGGGGCGCGGCGCTGACGACTGCCGGCGAGCTGCCGGCGCGCTTCGTCATCCACGCCGCGGCGATGGAGCCGGGCGGGCGCGTGTCCGAGGCGTCGCTGCGCGCGGCCACGCGCGCGAGCCTCGAGCTGGCGCGGCGCGAGAAGCTGCGCTCGCTCGCCTTCCCGGCCGTGGGCACGGGCGTGGGCGGCTTTCCGCTGCAGCGCTGCGCCGAGGTCATGCTCGAAGAGGCGCGCGCGCACCTGGCCGGCGAGACGTCGCTCGAAGAGGTGCGCTTCGTCCTGTTCGGCGAGCCGGCCTACCGCGTGTTCGAGCAGGTGAACGACGCCGACAAGGTGCGCGCCGGGCTGGCGAGGCTTGGGCGATGACGCTCGTCGCGCACGGCTTCGCGAGCGCGCTGTACCTGTTTGCCGCGTTCCTCGGCTGGACGGGGCGCGACCTGGGGCTGGGCCGCCGGGCGATCCCCTTCGTGATCGGGCTCGCCGCGGTGCTGCACGCGTTCGGCTTCTACGGCCTGCACTTGCAGCAGCCGCCCGTGCCGCTCACGAGCTTCCCCGCGGCCCTGTCGCTGATCGGCTGGGGCGTCGCCGTGGCGTGGCTCGTCTCGGGCCACTGGCGGCTGCGGAACACCGGGCCGTGGATCGCCGCGTTTGCCGCGGGCTTCACCCTGCCGGCGGAGCTCGGCCTGCAGCTCGCGGCGCGGCGCGTGTCGCCGGCCGAGAGCGCGGGGCTGTGGTCGCACGCGCACGTGCTGCTCGGCACGGCGGGCTTCAGCCTGCTGGCGCTCGCGAGCCTGGCCGGGCTCGGCTACCTGGCGAAGGAGCGCGGGCTGAAGCAGCGGCGCAGCTGGCAGCAGGGCCTGCCCGCGCTCGAGAGCCTGGACCAGGCCGAGCACGTGACCCTGGCGCTCGGCTTCGCGCTGCTCACCCTGGGCGTGGCGACGGGCTTCGCGTGGAGCGTGAGTCAGGAGCTCGATCCCTGGAACCGGCACACCGCGTTCCTGCTGGCGGCGTGGGCGGTGTATCTCGTGCCCGTGGGCGCGCGCGTGCTGCGCCAGCAGCAGGGCCCGTGGCCCGCGCGCGGCGTGGTGCTCTCGTTTCTGTTCCTCGTGTGCTCGTACCTGGGCATCCACGTGATCGGGCGCGGGCCGTGAACCTCTTCCTCGTCGGGCTGTCGTACCGGACCGCGCCGGTGTCGGTGCGCGAGCGCTACGCCGTGGCGCCGATGCACCTCGCCGAGCGGAACGCGAAGCTCGTCTCGGACGCGAAGCTCGACGAGGGCGCGCTGCTGTCGACGTGCAACCGCACCGAGCTCATCGCGGCCGCGCGGGGCGACGAGCGCGCGCTCGAGCACATGCACCGCTTCCTGCGCGAAGAGCTCGGCGACGGCTCGGCGTCGCCGGCGCAGGTCTACGAGCTGCGCGGCGGCGAGGTCGTGCGCCACGTGTTCCGGGTCGCGGGCGGGCTCGACTCCATGGTGCTCGGCGAGGCGCAGATCCTCGGCCAGGTGAAGGACGCGTACCGCGCGGCCGTCGCGGCGCGCAGCTGCGGGCCCATCCTGGGCCGGCTGTTCCAGCAGGCGTTCCGCGCGGCGAAGCGCATGCGCAGCGAGACGGGCCTCGGTGCGGCGACGGTGTCGGTCGCGCGCGTGGGCGTCGCGCTCGCGCGCGAGATCTTCGACGACTTCGCGGGGAAGCGCGTGCTGCTGCTCGGCGCGGGCGAGATGGCCGAGTCCGCGCTGCGCGGCCTGCACGAGGCGGGCGCGAGCGACATCTCGGTCGTGAACCGCACGCTCGCTGCGGCCGTCGATCTGGCCGCGCGGCACGGCGGCACGGCGCACGGGCTGGACGCGCTCGCCGCAGAGCTCGCGCGCGCCGACATCGCGATCGCGTCGGTGCAGGTCGACCGCCCGCTGCTCGGCAGCGAAGATCTGGCGCGCGCGGTGGCGGGCCGGCGCGGCCGGCCGCTCCTGATCGTCGACCTGGGCATCCCGCGCAACGTCGCTCCGGCGGTCGCGGAGCTGGAGGACGTGTACCTGTACGACCTGGACGATCTCGAGGCCACGGCCGAGCGCGGGCGCCAGCTGCGCGAGGTCGCCGCCGAGCGCGCGCGCGCCATCGCGAGCGAGGAGGCCGACCGCTACCTGCGCTGGCTGGCCGTGCTGCCGCACGTGCCCACCGTGCGCGAGCTGCGCGAGCGCCTGCTCGCGCTCACGAAGGCCGAGCTCGCGCGCACGTCGGGCGGCGACCCCGACCACGTCGCGGAGGCGCTCGTGGCGAAGCTCCTGCACCGGCCGTTCGAGCGGCTGCGCCGCGAGGCGGGCCAGGGCACGACCGCGTACTACGCCGAGGCGCTGCGCGAGCTGTTCGCGCTCGACGACGAGGACGAGCCGTGAGCACCTTGCGGCTCGGCACGCGCGGCAGCGTGCTCGCACTCGCGCAGGCGGAGAGCGTCGCCAAGCTGCTGCGCGGCGAAGGCCACGAGGTCGAGATCGTGAAGATCGTCACGACCGGCGACCGGCACGAAGGCCCGATCGCCGACGCCGGCGGCAAACAGGTGTGGGTGCGCGAGATCGAGCGCGCGCTGCTCGACGGCCAGCTCGACCTCGCGGTGCACTCGGCGAAGGACCTGCCGACGCAGCTCGCGGACGGGCTCACGATCGGCGCGTACCCGCAGCGCGAGGACCCGCGCGACGCGTTCGTCGGCGCGCCGGGCCGGCGCTTCGCGGCGCTGGCGCCGGGCGCGCGCGTGGGCACGGGCTCGATCCGGCGGATCGCGCTCCTGCGCGCGCTGCGGCCCGACCTGGAGCCGGTGCCCATGCGCGGCAACGTGCCCACGCGGCTGGCCAAGATCGAGCAGCTCGACCTCGCGGGCGTGATCGTCGCGGCGGCCGGGCTGGTGCGGCTGGGGCTCGAGGACCGGCTGCTCGACCCGCTCGACCCCGAGCGCTACGTGCCGGCGGGCGGGCAGGGCGCGCTCGCCGTCGAGGTGCGCATCGACGACGAAGACGTACACCAGATCGTGTCAAACCTGGACGACCGCGACGTCGCCGCGCAGATCCGCGCGGAGCGCTCGTTCCTGTTCGAGCTGGGCGGCGACTGCCACACGCCGATCGCTGCGTTTGCGTCGATCCACGGCATCCGCCTGCGCCTGCGCGCGCTGGTGATCTCGCCCGACGGCCGCGAGCGCGTCGAGGGCTCGGCCGAAGGCGAGATCGGCGCGCCCGAGATGCTGGGCGCGACGCTCGGCCGCGAGCTGCTCGGACGCGGCGCGCGCCGGCTGGTCGAGGGCGCGGGGTGAGCGGCCGCGTCGTGCTCGTCGGCGCGGGGCCGGGCGATCCCGACCTGCTCACCGTGCGCGCGCTGCGCGAGCTCGAGCGCGCCGAGGTGCTGCTGTACGACGCGCTCGTCGACCCCGCGGTCGTGGCGCTCGCGAACCCCGCGTGCGAGCGCATCGACGTCGGCAAGCGCGGCGACGGCACGAAGGGCGTTGCGCAGGACAAGATCGCCGACCTCATGATCGAGAAGGCGCGCCTGGGCAAACGCGTGGTGCGGCTCAAGGGCGGCGACCCGTTCGTGTTCGGGCGCGGCGGCGAAGAGGCGTCGCGCCTGCGCCAGGCGGGCGTGCCGTTCGAGATCGTGCCGGGCGTGACGTCTGCGCTGGCGGTGCCCGCGTACGCCGGAATTCCCGTGACCGACCGGCGGCTGTCGTCGTCGGTCGCTGTCGTGACCGGCCACCGCGGCAAGGACGAGTTCGACCACCGGATCGACTGGGAGGGGCTCGCGCGCAGCGCCGAGACGCTCGTCATTCTGATGGGCACGCGCTGGCTCGAGGACATCTGCGCGCGCGTGATCGCGGGCGGGCGCGACCCGGCGACGCCCGCGGCGGCGATCGCGCGGGGCACGACGCCCGAGCAGCGCGTCGTGGTGGCGCGGCTCGGCGAGCTGGCGGCGCGCGTGCGCGCCGCGAAGCTCGAGGCGCCGACGGTGATCGTGATCGGCCGCGTCGTAGAGTTCCGCGAGCACGTGGCGTGGTACGAGCTCCTGCCGCTGTTCGCCAAGCGCGTGCTCGTGCCGCGCGCGGCCGAGGCGGGCGCCGAGCTGGCGCTCGAGCTCCGGCGGCGCGGCGCCGAGCCGGTGCCCGTCGCGCTGCTCGAGTTCGCGCCGCCTGCCGACCCGGCAGCGCTGCGGAGCGCGCTCGCGCGCGCAGCCGAGTGCGACTGGCTGGTGTTCACGTCCGCGAACGCCGTGCGGTTCGCCGCGCCCCACCTGGCGCGGCCCGTGCGCCCGCGCATCGCGTGCATCGGCGCGGCGACTGCGCGCGCGCTCGAGTCCGCGGGGCTACACGCCGAGGTGTTGCCGGACGAGGAGGGCTCGCCCGAGGCGCTGGCGGCCGCGCTCGAGCGCGCGGCGCCGCTCGCGGGCGCGCTCGTATTGTTCCCGCGCGCTGCGCGCGCGCGCGAGGAGCTGACGCAGGCGCTCGCGCGCCGCGGTGCGCGCGTGCTCGCGCCCGAGGCCTATCGCACGCGCGTGCCGGCCTCCGCAGAGGCCGAGCTGCGCAGCGCGCTCTCCGACGGAATCGACGCCGTCGCGTTCACGAGCCCGTCGACGGTGGAGCACTGCTGGGAGCTCCTCGCGCCGGCCGAGCGCGCCGAGCTCGTGGCGCGCGCGCGCTTCGCGTGCATCGGCGAGACCACCGCCGCGGCGCTGCGCGCCGCCGAGCCGCGCGCGCGCTTCGCGGTCGCGGCGCGGCCGGCGATGGCCGCGCTCGTGGCCGCGCTCGAAACCGTTTTCTCGGAGGACGCCGATGCCGTTCCCTGACCAGCGGCCGCGCCGCCTGCGCCGCACGCCCGCGCTGCGCGAGCTGGCGCGCGAGACGCGCCTCGCGCCCGGCGATCTCGTCGACGCGCTGTTCGTCGTCGAGGGCAGCGGCGTTCGCGAGCCGATCGCTGCCATGCCGGGCGTGTCGCGCTTGTCCGTCGACCAGCTCGGCGACGAGGCGAAGCGCATCGCCGACCTCGGGCTCGCCGGTGTGATCCTGTTCGGCATTCCCGCGCACAAGGACGCGCTCGGCACCGGCGCATACGACGCCGACGGCGTGGTGCCGCGCGCCATCCGCGCGATGAAGAAGTCGGCCCCCGACCTGCTCGTGATCGCCGACGTGTGCCTGTGCGAATACACCGACCACGGACACTGCGGCGTGTACGACGGCCACTCGGTGCACAACGACGAGACGCTGCCGCTGCTCGCGCGCACGGCGGTCGTCGCGGCCGAGGCGGGCGCCGACGTCGTGGCGCCGAGCGACATGATGGACGGGCGCGTGCGCGCGATCCGCCGCGCTCTCGACGACGTGCACCTCGAGGACACGGTGATCCTGTCCTACGCGGCGAAGTACGCGTCGGCGTTCTACGGGCCGTTTCGCGAGGCCGCGGAGTCGGCGCCGCAGAGTGGCGACCGCCGCGGCTACCAGATGGATCCCGCGAACGCGCGCGAGGCGCTCGCCGAGATCGAGACCGACCTCGCCGAGGGCGCCGACCTCATCCTGGTGAAGCCCGCGCTGCCGTGCCTGGACGTGATCCGCGCCGCGCGCGACCGAATAAGTGCGCCGCTCTTCGCGTATCAAGTGAGTGGCGAGTACAGCATGCTCCAGGCCGCGATCGAGCGCGGCTGGCTCGAGGCTCCGCGCGCCGTCGACGAGAGCCTGGTCGCGATCCGCCGCGCCGGGGCCGACCGCATCATCAGCTACTTCGCGAAGGACTTCGCGCGGCGCTTCCGTGGCTAGCGCGACGACGTACAAGGTCATCGAGACCTCCTCCGTCACCGACGAAGTGCTCGAGCGGATCATCAACGAGACGGTCGCGGACGGCTGGACCTTCGACGGCATCCAGTTCGCCATGCGCGACTCTTCCAAACGCCCGTCGATGGCGTTCCTCGTGTTCACGCGCCCGAGCGACGAGTGACCTCGCGCGGGCTCGCGCTGGCCGGCGCCCTGGCGCTCGCCGCGTGCGCGGGCCCCGGCGCGCACGTCGCGCTCGAGCCGCATCTCGACTGGCCGACCACGGACGACGCGGGCTGGGCGGCGGCGCCGGCGCTCGGCGTCGCTGCATTCGCGGACGAGCGGCCCGAAGAGCTGCGCGCCGGCTATCGGCCCGAGCTGCGCTACCGCGCGCTCGGCTTCGCGCGCGAGGGAACCGAGTACGCGGGCGACGGAGATTGGGACCGCCCCGTCGCCGAGGCCGTGCGCGGGGACGTGGTGGCGACGCTCGCGCGCGCGGGCACGTTCACGGCCGTGGCGCCGGTGGACTTCGACCCGCGCGATCCCGCGGCGTGGCCGCAGTCGGGGGCGCCGGCGCTCGTGCTCGCGGGCACCGTGGAGCGCTTCGAGGGGCGCCAGTGGCACAGTCTCGAGGTGACACCGCTGCGTGTAGGCTTCGTGAGCGAGCGTTGGGGCCCGGCGTCGGGGCGCGTGTCGATCCGCGTCGAGATCTGGACGAAGACCGAGCGCGTGGCCGAGCTGCGCATCGCGACCCGGCACGAGATCGCCGGCGGCGGCCCCGCCGAGGCCGCGCAGCAGGCGCTGGCACTCGCGAGCGAGCGGCTCGCGCTGCGGCTCGAGACGCGCTTCGCGGCGCCGCGCCAGATCGCGCCGCGCAAGCTCGACGTGCGCGTGCTCGACGGCTGCGCGCTCGGCGCGGCGCGCGTGCGCCGGCTCCTCTCGGAGACGAGCGCCGTGTACGAGCGCGAGGCGGGGATCGTGCTCGCCGATCACCAGGAAGACTGGGCCGACCGGCCGCGCGGCACAAGCCTGGACAGCCTGCTCGAAGAGGTGCGCCGCTTCGCGCCGCCTCCCGGCGGCATCGTGCTCGCGCTGGCGCCCGAAGAGCAGGTGCGCGAGCTCGGCTTGCGCAGCGTGCGCACGGGCCTCGCGGTGCCCGACGGCGCGCACGCCGTGGCGCTCTGCGGCGCCGACAACCAGGTGAGCGTGCTCACGGCCGCGCACGAGATCGCCCACCTGTTCGGCGCGGTGCACGTGCGCGACCCGGCGTCGATCATGCACGCGACGGCCGACTTCGACGCGCGTTTCTTCGACCCGCTCAACCGGCACATCCTGCGCACCATGCGCGAGCGGGACTTCTCGCGGCCGCTGTCGTCGGCCGAGAGCGCGGAGCTCGCGTCGATCTACAAGAGCTCGGAGCCCGGCGACGAGGTCGACCGCGCCGACCTGGACAGCGCGCTGCGCGCGCTCGACTCCGCCTCGCCCTAGCCGGCGGCCGCGAGCTCGGCGACCGCTTCGAGCGACCGCTCGACGTCGGCCGGCTCGACGCCCGGCACGCCCACGCGCGCGATCAGGTGCGACAGGCCGAGCGACTCGCGCAGGCGCGCGATCGCGTCGGCGACCTGTGCGTGCGAGCCGACGAGCGCCACTTTCGCGACGTCGTCCGTGGCGGCACGGCGCAGCGCGGGCGGGCGCGCGGCGGCGAGTGCCGCGGACTGCCCGGCCAGGCCCTCGCTCACGCGGGCCAGGAGCCGCGCGTCGTCCGACACGAACACCGTGCGCATGACCGGCACGCAGCAGGCGCGCGCGGCGTCTGACACAGACCGGTGTCGGTCGTAGTTCTCGAGCAAGAGGTCGAGCGGCTCGATCGGCGAGGCCAGGTACGGCAAGCCGAGGCGGCCGGCCTGCTCGACGGCCTTCGGCCCGAACGCCGCGACCCACAGCGGCGGCCCGGGCTGCTGCACCGGCAGCGGGGCCAGGTGCACGGGCGCGCCGCCGTCGCCGTCGAAGGCGACCGGCTCACCGCGCCAGGCGCGCAGCATCAGCTCGACGGCCGCGCCGAATCGGTCGCGCTTCTCGCGCGACGGCACCGAGAACGCGTGGAACAGGTCGCTGCGGTAGCCGCGCCCGATGCCGAGGATCACGCGCCCGTTCGACAGCCGGTCGAGCACGGCGACCTCTTCCGCGACCTGGATCGGGTGCCGGATGGGCAGCAGGTAGGAGGTCGTGCCGAGCCGCAGCTTGCGCGTGCGCGCCGCGACGGCGGCCAGACACAGCAGCGGCTGCGGCAGCGAGCCGCGCGGCGCGAAGTGGTTCTCGGGCAGCCAGAACGAGTGGAAGCCGAGCGCCTCGGCGCGCTCGCCCTGCGCCGCGAGCGCCTCGGCGCCACCGGTCGGGTCGGTGCGCCAGGGCGTCACTCCGAAGTGCAGGTCGCTCATGCGCCCGACGGCGCCGCGAACAGCGCCGGCAGCAGCGCGCGCACCAGATTCGCGCGCACGCCGAGCTGCGCCGTCACGCCCGCGAGCAGGCCGAACGCGCGGCCCAGCAGGAACAGGTGCGGCGGCAGGGTCGCGAGCGGGTCCGCGCGCAAGAGCTCCGACAGCTCCGCGCCGAGCGCCGCCACGCGGTCGGCGGCGACGCGCGTCTCGCCCGGCGCCAGGTGCGCCATGATCCGCTCGGCCATGCGCTCGAGCGTCCGCGCCTCGGGGTCGCGCGTGCTGAGGCCGAGCGCGCCGAGCGCCGCAGCGGTTCCCGCCGAGTCGCGCGCGAGCGCGCGGCGCACCAGCTCGATCGCGCGCTCGCGGAAGTCGGGCGGCAGCTCCGCCACGATCCCGAAGTCGACGAAGCACAGCGCGAACTCGCCGCCGGGCTCGGGCAGCACGAGCACGTTGCCGGGATGCGGATCGGCGTGGAAGAAGCCGTGCGCGAACACCTGCGCGGAGTACGCGGCGAGCAGCCGCTCGACGACGGCCTCGAGCCGCACGCCGGCGCGGCCGAGCCGCACCCGGTCGGTGACGCGGATGCCGGGCAGGTACTCGGAGACGAGCACACGCGGGCGGGTGAACTCCGCGACGATCGCCGGGATGCGCACGCGCCGGTCGCCCGCGAAGTTCGCGGCGATGCGCGAAGCGCTCTCGGCTTCGAGTGTGAAGTCGAGCTCGCGCTCCAGGCTGCCCTCGAGCTGGTCGAGCAGGAGCCCGAAGCCCAGCGAGCCCTCGAGCCCCTCGATCGCGCGCACGGCGACGCGCAGGGTGGCGAGGTCCGCGGCCAGCGCGGCGCGCACGTCGCGCCGCTGCACCTTCACGGCGACTTCGCGCCCGTCGCGCAGCGTCGCGCGGTGCACCTGCGCCAGCGACGCGGAAGCGATCGGCCGCCGCCACACGCGCGCGAACAGCCGTTCGGGCGGCGCGCCGAGGTCTTCTTCGATCACTTGACGCACTTCGGTGTAAGGTTGCGGGCGCGCGCGATCCTGCAGGCGCGCCAGGCGCTCCACGTACACCGCGGGCAGCACGTCCGCGCGCGTCGACAGGAACTGGCCCGCCTTGAGCAGCACGCCGCCGAGCTCCCGCGCGGCGTCGTCGAGCGCCGCCGCGGAGAGCCGGTCCCAGCGCCGCCGCGCGCGGCGCACCACGCCGCGCAGCGGCCCGCGGTCGAGCAGGTGCAGCCCCTTGTAGCCGAGGTAGATCCGCGCGATCGCCGAGCCGGTGCGAGCGGCCCTGCGGATTCGCTCGCGCGATCCGAGCTCGAGCTGCGTCACGTGCGCGCGGCCTCCGTCACCAGAGCTTAGGCGGCTCCTTCGGACAGGACCAGGAGCCGGAGAGCCCGTGCTGCGCGAGCGTGGCCTTGAGCTGCAGGTCGTCGGCGCTGGGCTCCTTGTTCGCGGCCACGTCGGGCGTCTCGCGGCCTTCCTTGGTGGGCACGTCGGGCAGCTCCTCGGGCTCGTTCGGATCCGCGCCCGCGAACTCGTACGGCGGGCTGTACTGGCACTGCACCCACAACACGCTCGCGAACTCGAGCGCGTACGAGTCGCCGTAGTTGGAGTACGTGAAGCGGTCGTCCTCGTCGCGGATGATCCCGATCTGCGGGCGCGGGATCTCGTCGAGATACTTCGGCACGAGCGCGTCGAGCTTGTCGGGGTACGTCGCGTTGTCCTTCTTGTAGGCCTCGAGCGCGTCGAGCACCTTCAGCGCCGTGACGTCGCGCGCGCGGCGCTGCAGCGCGCCCGCGATCTGCGCAGAGCCGAGGATCACGAGCAGGAGCGCTGCGCCCACGCCGAACCGCACCGCGCCGTGATACGACGCGTTCTCGGGCTCGCGCCTGCCGCGGAACGCCGCCACCGCGGCACCTGCCGCCGCGAGCAGCAGCGCGAGCACGACCAGCACGAACCGCCCGCCGGGCGCGTCGAAGACGAACCGGCCCGCGATCGCCGCGACGATCGCGGCGGCAGCGACGCCGAGGAGAGCGCCCGGCCAGCGCGGCACGCGACCGCGCAGCCACGCCGCCGCACCGAGCGACGCGTGCAGCACCGCGATGGACGCCCCGAACAGCAGGAACCCGAACAGCGTGATCACGGGCCACACGCTGATGTTGAACTGCATGGCGCTGTTCGTGCCGGTGACCTCCGTCGACAACAGGAAGATCCCGGCGACCGCGATCGCCGCCAGCAGCGCGGCCAGTGCGCGCGACGCGTGCAGCGCGCCCTCGAACAGCCGCGGCGCGAAGAGGAACGCCGTGATGATGGCGCAGAACGAGGCCGATACGGCCGCGAAGCGCCACTCGAGGAAGCGCCACACCTGCTCCGCGCGCAGCCCGTAGTACACGAACACGCACATGAGGAACACGAGGAACACGAGCCAGGCGCGCTCGAGCACGCCCTTCATGAGCCGCCAGCCCAACGCGCCCAGGAGGAGCGGCGGCGCGCAGCCGAGCAGGAGCGGCAGCCACGCGCGCGGAAAGCCGGCGCGGGCCATCTCGGCCAGGCCCATCAGCGGGGGCCAGTGCAGCGCCGTGCCCCACGGCCGCCACCACTCGAGGTCGTCCACGTATTCCGAGGGCGTGGGACCCGCGCCGAAGAAGAAGTAGTAGAAGGCGGCGAGCGCGGCGACGCCCCCGAGATACGCACGGCGCAGCATGGAAAACCTCCCGATGCGCCCGGATTCTAACGCGAATGTGGGGCCGACCGGCTCACTTTCGCCGGCTGAGCAGAGACAGCTCGGGCGCGCGCTCCGCGGAGCGGCGCGACGCGGAGACCGAAATCCGCAGCTCGAAATCGTGTTCTTCGAGCAGCTTGCTCATGATCTGCGCCATGTCGATCTTCTGCAGCCACTCGCCGAACTCGCGCGACATGCGCTCGAGGAGGTCGCCGCGGATGTCGGTCCCCTGGCGGTTCAGGTACTCGAGCCAGTCGGGCGGCACGGACTCCGAGAAGGCGCGGCGGACGGCCTCCTCGGTGGTGAAGAAGGTCGACAAGCCCAGCTGGGCGGCACGGCGCACGGCCTCCTGAAACAGGGCCTCGAGCGGCCCCGGCCGGCGCTGGAAGTCCAGCTCGTCGTCGCGATCCGCCGCCATGGTTCGGCGATGGTAGCCGCGTGCGGCGAGGTTTGTCATTCGGCTCCGCGCCGTGATAGAGGAGGCCGATGGTCTCCGTCCGCCGCGTGATGAAGAGGAAGGTCGTGCGCATCTCCGCGGACGACACGCTGTGGATCGTGAAGGAGATCATGGACCTCGCGCACGTGCGCCACCTGCCCGTGGTGAATCGCGGCGAGCTGGTCGGGGTGGTCTCCCAGCGGGACCTGTTGCGCGCGTCGCTGTCGAACGTGATGGGCATCTCGGCCGAGGAGCAGAAGATCTTTCTCGAGGGAGTGAAGATCGCCGAGGTCATGTCGACGCCGCCGCGCACGATCGGCGCCGACGAGTCCGTGCAGGCGGCCGCGCGCGCCATGGCCGAGTACAAGATCGGCTGCCTGCCCGTGGTGGACGGCAAGGAGATCGTGGGGATCGTGACCGAGACCGATCTCCTACACTATTTTGCGTCGATGCCCGAGCGCTAGACCTTCACGGTCTGCCAGCGTCCGCGCCGGAAGCGCCCGATGAGGAGCGCCGCCTTCACGGCGTAGTCGAACACGAGCACGCCCCACACGAAGTTCAGCGGCGCGTGGAAGACCAGCGCCGCAATCGCGGCGGGCACCACGCGGAACGCGAACAGCCCCGTGAACACCGCGAGCAGCGGGAAGCGCGTGTCGCCCGCGCCGCGCAGCGCGCCGCCGATCGTGTACTCGATCGCCATGAGCGGCTGCACGGCGCCGAGGATCCAGATGAAGTCGACCGTGCGCCCCGTGGCGAGCGGCGACAGCCCGAACATGCCCGCGAGCTGCGGCGCGAACGCGATCACGAGCGCGCCCAGCGCGCTCATCGAGAGCATCGCGCCCACCATCGAGCGCCAGCCCGAGCGCGCGGCCGCCGCGGGATCGCCTTCGCCCAGGTGCTGGCCGACGAGCGTCGACGCCGCCGCGCCGAAGCCGAGCCCCGGCAGGAAGGAGAAGGCCAGGATCTGCGCGCCGACGTTGTAGGCCGCGACGGCCTCGGTGCCGTAGGGCGCGAGCAGCCGCACGAACAGCCACAGCCCCACCTGGAACAGGAGCCCTTCGATCGCGGCCGGATAGCCGATCCGCAGCAGCCGAAGCATGACCTCGGGATCCGGACGCGCGGTCGCGCCCGCGGGCGCCAGGCGCAGCCGGCGGCGGAGCCACAGCCAGAAGAAGACGGGGAGCTGCAGCAGCACGGATGCCGCCGCGGCGATCCCCGCGCCCGCCACGCCGAGCTGGGGCAGGCCGAGTCTGCCGTAGATGAGCGCCCAGCCGAGCCCGATGTTGACCAGGTTCGCGCCGGCGCCGATCGCGAGCGGCGTCATGGTGTCGCCCGCGGCGCGGAGCGCGGCCCCGAACACGAGCGAGAGCGTGAGCCCCAGCATGCCCGGCGTCGCCCAGAACAGGTAGTCGCCACCCAGCGCCGCGACGTGGTCGGTCACTCCGTACGCGGCCACCGCGGAGCGGGCGATCGGCAACACCAGCCCGGTGCACACCGCGCCCAGGCCGAGCCCCAGCCACAGCCCCTGGCGCAGCGAGGCGTCGGCGAGCCGCGCATCGCGAGCGCCCATTGCGCGCGAGAGCAGCGCCATGATCCCGGTCGGCGCGACCGTGCCCAGCGCCTGCACCAGCCAGAAGAACTGATTCGCGACGCTCACGCCCGCGACCGCGTCCTGGCCGAGCGAGCCCACCATGAGCAGGCTCACGATGCGCACCAGGGTCTGCGTGAAGAACGCGAGGATGGTCGGCCAGGCGAGCTCGAACACGCCCAGCGCCTGCGGCGACGGCGCCGGCGGCCCCGCGGCTTCTTCGTAGACGTCGACGAGGTCGGAGCCGAGCTCGGGGGCGTCCGCCGCGGCGAGGCGTTCGCGCGTCGTCTCCACGGCGCGCTTATCTCACGCGCCTCGGCGCTCCGTCAAAACGCGATTGACACCCCTGGGTCGATCTTCTACGAACAGACCCGGCCGTAAAAAGGGGGAGGCGAAACCATGGCGTTGCTCCGCTCCGTCGACGCACCGCGCGAGCTGCACGGTCGGCGCAAGCTCGGCGTGTTCAGCCCCGCGACGCTCGAGCCGCTCGGCGAGATCGAGATCGCGAGCGCCGACGACGTGCGCCGCGCCGTCGACAAGGCGCGCTCCGCGCAGCCGGCCTGGGCGGCGCTGTCGTTCGAGTCGCGCGGCCGGTTCCTGCTGCGCGCGCGCGACCTGCTCGTGGAGCGCGCGGACGAGATCGCCGAGGTGATCTGCCGCGACACCGGCAAGCCGCGCATCGAAGCCATCGCGACCGAAGTGCTCGCCAGCTGCGACGCGCTCACGTTCTACGCGAAGCGCGCGCGCAAGCTGCTGCGCGAGCAGAAGCAGTCGGTGCACCTCTTGAAGACGAAGAAGCTCGTGCTGTCGTGGCGGCCCATGGGCGTCGTGGGGATCATCACGCCCTGGAACTTCCCGTTCGTGCTCTCGGTGAATCCGACGGTGCAGGCGCTCATGGCCGGGAACGCCGTGGTGCTGAAGCCGAGCGAGATCACGCCGTTCGTGGGCCAGGCGCTCGCGAAGCTGCTCGCCGACGCCGGCCTGCCCGACGGCGTGTTCCAGCTCGTCACGGGCGACGGCGGCACGGGCGCGGCGCTCGTCGACGCGGGCTGCGACAAGATCTCGTTCACGGGCTCGGTGCGCACGGGCCGCAAGATCGGCGAGGCGTGCGGGCGCGCGCTCATTCCGTGCACGCTCGAGCTCGGCGGCAAGGACCCGATGATCGTGTGCGACGACGCCGACCTCGAGCGCGCCGCGCGCGGCGCCGTGTGGGGCGCGTTCTCGAACGCGGGCCAGATCTGCATGTCGACCGAGCGCGTGTACGTGTCGGAGCGCATCGCCGAGCCGTTCATCGCGCGCGTGGTCGAGCTGACGCGCGAGCTGCGCCAGGGCCCCGAGACCGAGGGCGAGGTCGACGTCGGCGCGATCACGAGCCCCGCGCAGCTCGAGATCATCGAGCGCCACGTCGCCGACGCCGTGGCGCGCGGCGCGCGCGTGCGGACGGGCGGGCGGCGCAATCCCGCGTTCGCGGGCCTGTTCTTCGAGCCGACGGTGCTGACCGGAGTCGACCACGACATGGCGATCATGCGCGAGGAGACGTTCGGCCCGTGTCTGCCGATCCAGGTCGTGCGCGACGAGGAAGAGGCGCTGCGGCTCGCGAACGACACGAGCTTCGGGCTGCAGGCGAGCGTGTGGACCCGCGACTCGGGCAAGGGCAAGCGGCTCGCGAACCGGCTCGAGGCGGGCGGCGTCGTCGTCGACGACTGCATGGTCACGTACGCGATGGCCGAGAGCCCGTTCGGCGGGCGCAAGGAGAGCGGCATCGGCCGGGTGAACGGCGAGCTCGGGCTGAAGAGCTACTGCCACGTGCAGTCGATCGTGCTGCCGCGCCTGCGCCCGAAGCGCGAGATGCTCTGGTATCCGTACCGTGCGAAGGACGTCGCGCGGCTCAAGAGCGTGCTGCGACTCCTGTACCGCTCGCCGCTCGCGAAGCTCTTGGGGAACTCGAGCGCGTGAAGCTCGGCGAGCTCGCGGCGGCGCTCGAGCTCCCGTTCGAGGGCGACGGCGCGCTCGCGCTCGCCGGGCTCGCCAGCCTGGAGGACGCGGGCCCGCGCGAGCTCGCGTTCGTGACCGGCCCGAAGTACCGCGCGGCGTTCCTCGCCTCGCGCGGGGGCGCGTTCATCGCACCGCCCGACTTCGACGTCGCCGGGCGCGCCTGCCTGCGCTCGCGCGCGCCGTACGCGGATTTCGCGCGGGCGATCCTGCTCCTGGCGCCGCCGCCCGTCCCCGAGGCCGGCGTGCACCCGACGGCCGTCATCGCGCGCGACGCGGTGCTCGGCCCCGGCGTGTCGGTCGGCGCCTATTCGGTGGTCGGCGCGGGCGCGCGGCTGGGCGCGCGCGTGCGCATCCATCCACACGTCACGGTGTACCCCGGCGTCGAGATCGGCGAGGACTCGGAGATCCACTCCGGCGCGCGCCTGCGCGAGAACGCTCGGCTCGGCAAGCGCGTCGTGGTGCAGAACGGCGCCGTGATCGGCGCGGCGGGGTTCGGCTTCGCCACGAACGCCGACGGCTCGCGCGTGCGCGTGCCGCACACCGCGTCGGTGGAGATCGGCGACGACTGCGAGATCGGCGCCAACACCACGATCGATGCCTCCCACCCCGGTCACCCGCGCCGCGGACGCGGCGACGCCCGTACACGCCTTGGTGTAGACGTGAAGGTCGACAACCAGGTGCAGATCGCGCACGGCTGCGACATCGGCGATCACACGACGGTGTGCGCGCAGACGGGGCTCGCGGGCAGCACGGTCGTGGGCCAGCACGTCTTCCTCGCGGGCCGCTCCTCGTCGGCGGGCCATCTGGTGATCGGCGACCGCGCGCTCGTCGGCGCCCAGACGGCCGCGGCGAACGACGTCGCGCCCGGCGCGCAGGTGCTCGGCGTGCCCGCGATCGACCGCAAGCTGTGGGCCAAGGTCGTGGCCGCCTGGAACCGGCTCCCCGAGCTGATCAAGCGCGTGCGGCGCATCGAGAAGCAGCTCGGGCTCGGGAAGGAGGACTGAACCGGTGGAGATCCGGCGCATCGGCCTCGCGGAGCTGCGCCGGCGCTATACACCGGAAGGCGTCATGGCCCCGCCGGGCCTGCTGCGCGCGCTGCGCGAGGACGAGCGCGCCGGGGCGCGCGCGCTGGCCGACGAGCTCGAGGCGCGACGCGAGCAGCGCGCGAAGGAGCGCCGCCGCGTGCTGCGCCTGTGGCGGCTGGAGCGCGAGCTCCTCGCGAGCGGCTTCGCGCGCATCGCGGGCTGCGACGAGGTCGGCATGGGCCCGCTCGCCGGGCCGGTGATCGCCGCGGCCGTGGTGCTGCCCGCCGGCTTCGCGCCGGCGGGGCTCGACGACTCGAAGCGCGTGCGCGCCGAGCTGCGCGAGAAGCTCGAGGCCGAGATCCGCGCGAGCGCGCTCGCCTGCGCGCTCGGCTGCGTGGAGCCGGAGGAGATCGACCGGGTGAACATCTACCGCGCCGGCCACCTGGCGATCCGGCGCGCGGTGCTCGCGCTCGGCGCGCCGCCCGACGCGGTCGTCGTCGACGGCCGGCGCGTGCCCGATCTGCCGGGCCATCAGGTCGCCGTGATCGGCGGCGACGCGCGCGTCGCATCCATCGCCGCGGCGTCGATCGTCGCCAAGGTGCACCGCGATCGGCTCATGCAAGACGCCGATCGCGCGCACCCCGGCTACGGCTTCGCGCGTCACGTCGGCTACAGCACGCCCGAGCACCTGGCGGCGCTACAGCGGCTCGGCCCGAGCCCGATCCACCGCCGTTCGTTCGCGCCGGTGCGCGGAGCGCCTTGCCCCACGCCGTGATCTCGGGCGCCGTCGACCTGGCGGAGTTCGCGCGCCGCTGGCGGCCGCTGGTCGTCCGGCGCGGCGGCGACGTGCTGCGCGCCGATCAGCTCTTCCTCGAGCCCGAAGGCCGCGCGCTGGTGATCGACGCGCTCGTCGTGGAGGCCGGCCGCAAGCAACCCTTCTACGTGAAGATCGCGCGCCACGACCGCGGCAGCGCCACCGTGCGCATCGACCCCATGACGCATCCCGAGCGCAGCGAGGGCGTGCGCGCGCTCGTGGCGGAGATCGCCGCCCGGCTCCTCGCGGCCACGCCGGGCGCCCGGGTCGAAACGACCAACCTGGTGTTACCATCCATCGCGAACGAGGAAGGAGACCCCCCATGAGAATCGCCAAAGACGTCAGCAGGCTGATCGGAAACACCCCGCTCGTGCAGCTCAACCGAGTGACTGCGGGCGTGAAGGCGCGCGTCGTCGCGAAGCTCGAGGCCCAGAACCCCGCGAACAGCGTGAAGGACCGCATCGGCCTGGCCATGATCGAAGCCGCCGAGCGCGAGGGGAAGCTCAAGAAGAGCACGACGATCGTCGAGCCGACTTCCGGCAACACCGGCATCGCGCTGGCGATGGTCGCGGCCGCCCGGGGCTACAAGATCATCCTGACGATGCCCGACACGATGTCGAAGGAGCGCCGCGCGGTGCTGCGCGCGTACGGCGCGAAGCTCGTGCTGACTCCCGGCGCCGAGCGGATGGACGGTGCGATCAAGATGGCCGAGGAGATCGCCGCGAAGCTCGGCGACGCCTTCATCCCGCAGCAGTTCAAGAACCCGGCGAACCCGGCCGTGCACCGCGAGACCACGGCGCTGGAGATCTGGAACGACACCGACGGCGAGGTCGACTACCTGATCTCGGGCATCGGCACCGGGGGTACACTGACCGGTGTCGCACAGGTGATCAAGGCGAAGAAGCCGAGCTTCAAGGCCGTCGCGGTCGAGCCCGTGGAGAGCGCAGTGCTGTCGGGCGGCAAGCCGGGTGGCCACAAGATCCAGGGCATCGGCGCGGGCTTCATCCCCGATGTCCTCGACACGAAGCTCATCGACGAGGTCGTGAAGGTGTCGAGCGAGCAGGCGATCGAGATGGCGCGGAGGCTGCCGATCGAGGAAGGGCTGCTCTCCGGCATCTCGTCCGGCGCGGCGGTCGTGGCGGCGCTCGAGATCGCGCGGCGGCCCGAGGCCACGGGCAAGCTCATCGTGGCCATCCTGCCGAGCTTCGGCGAGCGCTACCTGTCGACCGCGCTGTTCGAGCACCTGCAGTACGACGGCAGCGACCCAGTCTAGGCCGTTGGCGCGGGCACCGGCGAAGCGCAGCGAGCGGAGTCGGAAGCGAATCCTCGACTCCGCTCGCGCGGTCTTCTTCGACTCGGGCTTCGAGCGCGCCAACCTGGACGAAGTCGCGCGGCGCGCCGGCCTGGCGAAGGGGACGATCTACCGCCACTTCGACAGCAAGGCGGAGCTGTACGTCGAGGTGCTCGTGCAGAACGCCGACGCGTTCCTCGAGCGCATGCGCCGCGTCGTGGATCCGCGCGCGAGCGCAGCGGAGCAGATCCGCCGGCTCGCGCGCTTCTACTTCGATCACTACACCACGCAGCTCGAGTACTTCCGCATCTTCTGGGCGATCGACAACCAGCGGCTGATCGGCGAGCTGCCGCCCAACCTGGTCGCGGACGTCACCGAAGTGTGGAAGCGTGCGCTGCAGCTCCTGGCCGACGTGATCCAGCGCGGCGTCGCCGCGGGCGAGTTCGCGCCCTGCGACGCGTGGCTCACCGCGAACGTGGTGTGGGTCGGCGCGAACGCCGTGATCCAGACGCTCGAGGTCCCGACCCGGCGCGGCCTGTGGGAGCGCGACGTGACGAAGGTCTTCGGCGAGACGATCGAGCTGTATCTGCGCGGGCTTACGGCCGCGGCCGCGGCGCGTTGACAAGCCTTTTGGCGTCGATGACACTGAGAACAGTCGAAAAGTGACCCTGAGTCACATTTCGAGGTTCGTCGGGGAACCGCCAACGCGAGGGGGAGGAGAGGTCGAATGGATCTGACAGATCGGGTTTATGCGATCGTGAGCGAGCAGCTGGGAGTGGAGAAGGAATCTCTCGTCCCTGAAGCGAACCTGCTCGACGATCTCGGGGCCGACTCGCTCGACGTCGTGGAGCTCGTGATGGCGATCGAGGAAGAGTTCGGCATCGAAGTACCCGACGAAGACGCCGAGAACATCCGCACGATCGGCGACGTCACCTCCTACATCGAGGCCCGCGTCGAGAACGCCGCGTGAGCATCCACATCTCCGGCACGGGCTCTGCTCTGCCGGAGCGCGCTCTCACGAACGCGGACCTCGAGAAGCTCGTCGAGACGAGCGACGAATGGATCGTCACGCGCACGGGCATCCGCGAGCGCCGCATGCTGGCGCCCGAGGAGGCGACGAGCGATCTCGTGACGCGCGCGGGCGCACGCGCGCTCGAGATGGCCGGGCTCGGACCGCAGGACATCGATCTCATCATCGTCGCGACCTGCACGCCCGACACGCTCACGCCCGCGACCGCGAGCTACGTACAGCGCAACCTGTGCCCGAACCTGTCGATCCCGGCGTTCGACGTGTCGGCGGCGTGCTCGGGCTTCGTCTACGGGCTGAGCGTCGCCGACGCCATGCTGCGCACGGGCGACTACAGGCGGATCCTGCTCGCCGGCGGTGAGGGCCTGACGCGCTTCATGGACTACCAGGAGCGCACGGTCTGCATCCTGTTCGGCGACGGCGCGGGCGCCGCGGTGGTCGAGCGCCGCGAGGGACCCGGCGGCGTGCGCGCGACGACGCTGCAGTCGGACGGCCAGTTCACCGACGCCATCATCATCCCGGGCGGCGGCTCGCGAAAGCCGGTCTCGCCCTACGTGCTCGCGCAGCGCGAGGCGTTCGTGAAGATGAAGGGCGCGCAGGTGTTCAAGGTGGCCGTGCAGTCGATGGAGAAGGTCGCGCTCGACACGCTGCACAGAGTCGGCTGGAAGGTCTCCGACGTCGACCACGTGATCGCGCACCAGGCGAACAAGCGCATCCTCGACGCCGTCGCGGACCGGCTCGAGATCCCGAAGGAGAAGATGCCGACGAACCTCGCCGTGCGCGGCAACACGTCGGCGGCCTCCGTGCCGATCCTCCTCGACGAATGCAACCGCGCCGGCCGCTTCCGCCCGGGCGACAAGCTCCTGCTCGTCGCGTTCGGGGCCGGACTCACCTGGGGTGCTTCGGCGCTAGAGTGGGGCTGAGCCGGATCCCGCGCGCCTCCGCATCTCCGCCAGATAATCCCCGGGCAAGCGCCACCGCGAGCCCCAGCGGAGCATCTTTTCGAGATAGATCGGGTGCGGGGCGAACCGGTCGGGCTCGCGGACGGCGTAGCTCGTGACGGGCGTCGCGCGACCCGCGAGCTCCACGTCGAGCGACACGCGCGCGTAGCCGCTCTCGAAGGGATCGAGCCGCGCGAAGTCGTCGGGGCCCATCTCGTACACGAGACCCCACACGGTGCACTCGCGCGCGGCGATCACGTCCGCGGCGCCGCCGCTCCAGCGCGTCGAGTAGTGCGTGAACGCCAGCCGGTAGCCGCGCAGGCGCGCGCGCTCGAGCGGCCGCGCAGTGGGACAGCGCACGCGCATCTGCTCGGCATCGAGGTTCGAGCCGTAGGCGAAGTAGAGCGGCGCGCTCACTTGCGCCCGATGCGCGAGGCGACGATGGCCACCGCGAAGAGCGAGCCCGCGAAGAAGTAGAACGTCTTGCCGTGCAAGTGCTCGCGCACGCGCTGGGCGGCGTAGTCGTCGGGCGCGCCGTCGGGCGGCGGGTCGAGCAGGACCGGCAGCGAGTAGAGCAACGAGACGGCGAAGAAGAGCGCGACGCCGCCCAAGAGGACGAGCGTCGCGCGCGGCGCGAAGCCGGGTCCGCGGGGCGGTCGGGGCGAGCTCACGGCCCTAGGTTCGCGGGGTTGTCGCCCGGCGCAAGGACCGCGAGATTTCCCGCGATGGGGCTCGATTGGAAGACGCTGGACCGCGACGTGGAGGAGCAGCTCGACGCCGCGGGCGTGGCCGGGAGCCCCGCACTCGAACTGGACCGCCCGCGCATCGACGCGCACGCGCGCGCGATCGCGGGCGGCGAGCTGTCGAAGGCGTCGAACCTCGCGCCGGGTCCCGTCGAGCCGGCAGGCCGCGAGCACGTCGAGGTGCTCGAAGCGCTGCCCGCGGCCGAGCGCGCGGAGCTCGAGCGCCGCGGTGCCGAGGCGATCGGGCGCGGCCGCGTCGCCGTGGCCGTGCTGAACGGCGGCATGGCGACGCGCTTCGGCGGCGACGTGAAGGGCATCGTGCCCGCCGTCGGCGGGCGCACGTTCCTCGAGATCAAGCTCGCGCAAGCGCGCCGGCTCGGCCCCGTGCCCTTCCTGGTCATGAACAGCTTCGCCACGCACGCGCGCTCGCTCGAGTTCCTGGCCAGCCGCGGCCTGGCGCGCGAGGTGTCGAGCTTCCTGCAGGGAATCTCGCTGCGCCTGACACAGGAAGGTGACGCGCTGCAGGACGAAGAAGGCCACGTGTCGCTCTACGCGCCGGGCCACGGCGATTTTCCGGACGCGCTCGTCCGCTCGGGCCTGGCCGCCGAGCTCGCGAAGCGCGGCGTCGACACGGTCGTGCTCTCGAACATCGACAACCTGGGCGCAGAGCTCGACCCGCTGCTCGTGGGGCTGCACCTGGCGCGCGGCCGCGCGGTCACGGCCGAGGTCGCCGAGAAGGCGCCGGGCGACGTCGGCGGCGCGCCGGTCTTCGTCGGCGGCGCGCTCGAGCTGCTCGAGGGCTTCCGCTTCCCGCCGCGCTTCGACTGGAGCCGCGTGCCGTATCTCGCCACCAATACGTTCGCGCTGTCGCGCGAGCTGCTCGAGCGGCGCCACGCGCTGTCGTGGTTCTACGTGGAGAAGAGCCTGGACGGGCGCACGGCCGTGCAGATGGAGCGCCTCGTGAACGAGCTCACGCGCTTCGCGCCGACCACGTACGTGGCCGTGCCGCGCGGCGGTCCGCGCGGGCGCTTCTTTCCGATCAAGACGCGCGAAGACCTGGAGAGACTGCGCGCCGACCCCGCGCTCGTGCGCCGCTTCGGGGAGCTATGATTCCTCGCGATGGCGCGCAAGCTGCTTCTCGTCGACGCGAGCTCGAGCATCTACCGCGCGTTCTTCGCGCTGCCCGCGCTCGCGACTAGCACCGGGATTCCGACGCACGCGACGCTGGGCTTCACGACGATGCTGCAGAAGCTGCTGCGCGAGAGCCGGCCCGACTACGTCGCGATCGTGTGGGACGCCGCCGGGCGCAAGAACCGGCGGCGCGAGATCTACGCCGACTACAAGGCGACGCGCGACGCCGCGCCCGACGACCTGCGCGCGCAGTTCCCGTGGATCCGCCGGATCGTCGACGCGTACAAGCTCGCGAGCGTGGAGTACGAGGGCGAAGAGGCCGACGACGTGATCGCGACGCTCGCGCGCGCGGGCGTGCGCGCGGGGCTCGAAGTCGAGATCGCGTCGATCGACAAGGACCTGCTGCAGCTGGTGTCGGACTCGGTGCAGGTGGTCGACACCATGCGCGACCGGCGCTTCGGTCCGGCCGAGGTCGAGGCGCGCTTCGGCGTGCCGCCCGCGCTGGTGCTCGACTTGCGGGCGCTCGTCGGCGATTCGTCCGACAACATCCCCGGCGTGAAGGGGATCGGCGAGAAGGGCGCCGCGGAGCTCTTGCGCGCGCACGGCTCGCTCGACGCGCTGCTCGCGAATCCCGACGCCATCGCCGGCAAGCGCCCGCGCGAGGCGCTGCGCGCGGGCAGCGACGCCGCGCGCCTGTCGCGCGAGCTCTCGCGGCTGCGCGACGACCTGCCGGTCGAGCTCGACCTCGCTGCCACCGCCGTTCGTGAGCCCGATACCGCGAAGCTCGTCGAGCTGTTTCGCGAGCTAGAGCTGCGCCGGCTGCTCGAGCAGCTGGGCGAGACCACACCGCAACGTGTAGAAGTGGTCGAGGTCGCCGTCGACACGGAGTGTGCCGCGACTCCAGAGGAAGTCGGTGCGCTCGCGGCGCGCCTCGCCGGCGAGAAGACGCTGGCGCTCGAGCTCGCGCTGGAGCCGGCCTCCGCGCTGCGCGGCGAAGCCGTGGCGCTCGCGCTCGCCGCCGGCGAGCGCTCCGCCGCGCTCGTGCCGCTGCGCGCCGAAGCCGCCGCGCGCCTCGAGACGCTGCGCCCGCTGTTCGCGAACGGCGAGCGCAGCTGGGTCGGCAGCGACCTCAAGTCGGCGTACCTCGCGCTGGCGCGGCGCGGCGTCGCGCTCGAGGGAAAGCTCCTCGACACGTCGGTCGCCGCGTACGTCGTCGATCCAGCGCAGGCCGTCGACCGCCCCGAGGCGCTCGCGCGCGCGCACGTCGGACGCGCGTTCACGTCCGCGGAGGACCGCTTCGGCAAGGGCGCGAAGCGCCGCCCGCTCGACTCCTGCGCCGACCCCGAGCTCGCCGCGCACTACGGCGGCCTGGCCGCGCTGCAGCACGCGCTCCTGCCCGCGCTGGAAGCGGCGCTCGAGCGCACCGAGCAGCTCGACCTGTACCGCGAGATCGAAGTGCCGCTCGTCGGCGTGCTCGCGCGCATGGAGCTCGCGGGCGTGCGCGTCGACGAGGCGAAGCTCGCGGCATTGGGCCGCAGGCTCGAGCAGGAGCTCGACGGCGCGACGCAGCGCATCTACGCGCTCGCCGGCCAGGAGTTCAACATCGGCTCGCCCAAGCAGCTGCAGCAGATCCTGTTCGAGAAGCTCGCGCTGCCGCCGCTCAAGAAGACGAAGACCGGCTTCTCGACCGACGAGTCCGTGCTCGAGGAGCTCGCGCTGTCGCACGAGCTGCCGGGCGCGCTGCTCGCCCACCGCCAGCTCGCGAAGCTGAAGAGCACGTACGTGGACGCGCTGCCGACCTTCGTGAACCCCGAGACCGGGCGCATCCACTGCAGCTTCGACCAGACCGTCGCCGCGACGGGCCGGCTGTCGGCGTCGCAGCCGAACCTGCAGAACATCCCGATCCGCACGCCCGTCGGGCAGGAGATCCGGGCCTGCTTCGTGCCCGCGGCTGGGCGCGTGCTGCTCTCGGCCGACTACAGCCAGATCGAGCTGCGCATCCTCGCGCACCTGTCGAAGGATCCCGAGCTGCTGCGCGCGTTCCAGGAGGGCGCGGACATCCACGTGCGCACGGCCTCGCAGGTCTTCGGCGTGGCCGAGAGCCAGGTGACTCCGGAGCAGCGCGCGCGCACAAAGGCGATCAACTTCGGGATCATCTACGGCCAGTCGGGCTTCGGGCTGGCGCGCACGCTGGGCATCTCGCAGGCGGAAGCGCGCGCGCAGATCGACGCCTACTTCGCGCGCTATCCCGGCGTGCGCGCGTTCATTCGCGAGGCCGTGAAGAGCGCGGAGAGCCTGGGCTTCGCGCGCACCATGGCCGGCCGGCGGCGCTACCTGCCCGACCTGCGCTCGCCCAACCGGGCGCTGCGCCAGGCCGCGGAACGCATGGCGGTGAACTCGGTTATCCAGGGTACGGCGGCGGACGTGATCAAGCGCGCCATGATCCAGCTCGACCGCGACCTGGCGGACGGGGCGGCGAGATCTGCGCGCATGATCCTGCAGGTGCACGACGAGCTCGTCTTCGAGGTCGCGCCCGCCGAGCTGGCCGCGCTCCAGAGCCGCGTGATCACGCGCATGCAGGGGGCGAGTGAACTGTCCGTGCCGCTGGAGGTTCACACCGGGAGCGGCGAAAACTGGTTGGCAGCGCATTAGAAAATCGCGCGCAGAGGCACGCCCCTGGCCGAATTCGGTCGCCCGGGCGAAGGTCGAACACGTGAACGATCGGGACCGAAAGGAAGAAGCGCGCGTGGACGCAGCAGTCACGTTCGGCCGGCTTCCGGGACTGGCCCGCACGGGGCCCGAAACGGCACAGACGGACGCGGAGCTCATCCGGGCGGCCCAGGGCAATTCGCACGCGGCGTTCGAGACGCTCGTGCGCCGCTATTCCGAGCGCGCATTCCGCGCCGCTTACCGAGTGGTCAGGGATCAGCAAGCGGCCGAAGAGGTCCTCCAAGAGGCGCTCATCAAGGCCTATCGGGCACTCCCGCGCTTCGAAGCCCGTTCGTCGTTCTACACGTGGCTCTACCGGATCACCGTGAACCTCGCCCTCGACCGGCGCCGGCGCGGCAAGCGCGCGCCCGCGGTCGAGTGGGACGACGCGATCGCGCACGAGATCGATCCGCGCACCGTGCTCGCCGAGCCCGCGAATCCCGAGACCGCCTCGCGGCGGCTCGAGGTGCGCGAGTTCGTCGCCGAGGGAATCCAGAACCTCCCCGATGGTCAACGCGAAGTGCTGCTCCTGCGCGAGGTCGATGGCCTCTCGTACGAGGAGATCGCCGACACCATGGGAATCTCCAAAGGGACCGTCATGAGCCGGCTACACTACGCACGCAAGAAGATGATGGCTTTCCTCGTCGCCCGAGGAGTCGAGCCCGAGGACGTGGTTTGAACTTCGACGAGATGGACGAAGCTGCTTCCCGCGCCCTGGGTCGACTGGTGCGCGAGGCCTGGACCGAAGGACCGCAGGCGCCGTCGCCGGAGTTCCTGTTCGCGGCGATCCGCCCGGCGCTGGCCGAGATCGATCGCGAGCGCCGTGCGCGGCCCAGCTGGAGCCGCGCGGTGGATGCGTTCCTCGGCCGCTTGTCTGCGGTGCTGCGCCCCTCGCCCGCGTTCGCGGCGGCGGCCGCCGCTGCGTTCCTGTTCATGCTGGTGCTGAACCAGCGGAGCCACACCGTGCACGTGGGCATCATGGAGGGCAACCTGCCGAACGCGCACCAGGCGCTCCAGCACTTCGCGTCGACGATGACGCTCATTCCCGTGGCGCCGCTGCCCAGCCGCTCGGTCAGCGCGACGAGCGCATTGCCCTCGCCGGTCGCCGCCGCGAACCTGTCGGGCGGCCTCTACAACATCACGCCGCTGCAGCGGCCCGCCGTGCTCTACAAGGCGGCCGACGGCGCGATGACGCTGTGGCTGCTCGACGACGGCGACAACTCCAACCGCATGGCTGCGCCGGGCCAATGGGGCTGATGACCTCCGCACGCGCGGGCTCCGCCGCCTCCGTCGCCGCGGCGCTCGCGCTTCTGGGCGGTGCGCCGCGCTTCGCCGTCGCGCAGGCCGAGGAAGCCTCGGTCGAGCCGCAGGCACCCGCGTCCGCACCCGCTCAGCATGCGCTGCCGCCGATCCACATCCGCATCGTGATCGCGCGCGCCGACGAGGCCGAGCACGAGACCGCGCCCGGAGCGCAGGACATCCTCGACCACCTGCCCGGCAAGTATCACTCCGTCTCGGTGCTCGACGACCGCACCGTCGCGGTGCTGCTCGACGAGCAGGCGCACGTGCCGCTGCCCAACGGCCACGAGGTCGTGCTGCGGCCGATGAACGTCCACGGCGGGAAGCTCCACCTGGAGCTCGAGATCCCCGACGTGCTCACCACGAGCATGATGATGCCGGACAGCCGCCCGTACTACGTGGGCGGCATGCGGCTCGACCAGGGCAGGCTCGTGTTCAAGCTCGTGCCCGAGTTCTCGGCGTACGTCGGCGAGCCGAACCAGACCCGGCTCGCGGATCAGCCGGTCACGCCGAACGTCCAGCCCACCGCGAACACCACGCACCGCTAGCGCGAGCCCTCGACCTGCTCGGGTAGACTCCTCTCGGGGAGGCTCCGCATGGGCGAGACGTTCGACTTCTCGATGCCGCTCGAAGAGGCGATCACCACGCAGCGCGCGGTGCGCCGGCTCAAGACCGACCCGGTGCCCGACGCGCTGGTGCTGCGGCTGATCGAGCTCGCGCTGAAGGCGCCGACGGGCTCGAGCGCGCAGAACTGGGAGTTCCTCGTCGTGCGCGATCCCGCCGTGAAGGCGAAGCTGGCGCGTCAGAACTCGCGCGTGTTCCGCCTGTACGGCGGGTTGGGCCGGCGCGCGAACGCGGGCAACCCCAAGATGCTGCGCGTGATCGACGCCGTGCAGTGGCAGGCGGATCACCTGCACGAGGTGCCCGTCATCGTGATCGCGTGCCTGCGCGGGCTGCGGCTCGGCCTGCTCAACATCACCGCGACGTCGTTCTACGGCTCGATCTTCCCGTCGGTGCAGAACCTGTTGCTCGGCGCGCGCGCGGTCGGCCTCGGCGCGGCGCTCATCACGTTGCCGCTGTGGAGCACGTTCACGGCGAAGCGGATCCTGGGCCTGCCGTGGAACGTGACGCCGTGCGCGGTGGTGCCGCTCGGCTGGCCCATCGGCCGCTACGGCCCCACGACGCGCAAGCCCGTCGGCGACGTCGTGTCGCTCGACCGCTTCGGCCAGCGTCCCTGGCGCGGGCAGGGCGCGGTACCATGAGCGGCGAGGGCGAGTGATGCGCGTCGACGGCAGCTGTCACTGCGGGCGGATCACGTACGAGGCGGAGGTCGACCCGGCGGCGGTCGGCGTCTGCCACTGCACCGACTGTCAGATGCTGACGGGGTCGGCGTACCGCGTGAGCGTGCCCGCACCCGCCGCGAGCTTCAAGCTGACGGGCGGCCCGCCCAAGGTCTACGTGAAGACCGCCGACAGCGGCAACAAGCGCGCGCACGCGTTCTGCCCGGACTGCGGCTCGCCCATCTACGCAGCTGCGCTCGCCGACACCCCGACGTACTCGCTGCGCGTCGGCGCGCTGTCGCAGCGCGTCGAGCTGCCGCCGCGGCGGCGCATCTGGTGCAGCTCGGCGCTCCCGTGGTCGCTCGATCTGCGCGGCCTCCCCGAGCGCGAGAAGCAGTGAGTCACGGGTCGTACTCCAGAGTACGGCGCGGCGAATAGTGACTCGCGGCGACCCAGTGCCGCGTCTGGAAGGACTCGCCATTCTCGTCGACGAGAATGCCGTCCGCGCCGGGGATGGTCTCGAGCAGCGCGACCCCCTCCTTCTCGCCCAGGATGAGCAGGGCCTTCGAGAGCGCCTCGGCCGTGGCGCCGTCGGGCGCCAGCACGGCTGCGACGCGCGCGCGCTGGAGCGGCTCGCCGCTGCGCGGGTCGATCACGTGGCCGTAGCGCTTGCCGGCGACGCTGACGTACTGGCCCAGGCTGCCGGAGACCGAGAGCGAGCCATCCGCGAGCTCGAGCGTTCCAGCGAAGCCGTTCCCGGCGTCGCTGAGGGCCACTCCCCAGCCGGCACCCAGTGCGGCGAGGCTGCTGCCGCCGAACGAGAGCAGCGCGCGAGCGACTCCCTGCGCGCGCAGTGACTCGCACACGCGGTCGAGCGCCCAGCCCTTGGCGATGCCCCCGAAGTCGAACGCGGCACCGGCGACCCGCAGCTCGACGCTGCCCCCGGCGAGGTCGGCGCGCGCGACCGCGTCGCCGCCCACGCGCGCGCGCGTCGCGGCGAGCTCCGCGGCGGCGGGTGCCCGCCCGGTCTTTGCCGCGTCGGCCCACAGCGCGACGAGCGGCCCGATGGTGACGTCGAAGCTGCCGCGCGTGAGCCGGCCGAGCGCGAGCGAGTCCGCCACCAGCCGTGCGAGCGCGGGCGACACCGCGACGGGGCCATGGCCCGCGGCGCGGTTCACCGCCGACGCCTCGCTCTTCGCGTCGAACGTCGAGAAGCTCTTCTCGAGCTCCGCGACCTGCGCGAAGGCGGCCGCGAGAATCGCTTCGCCGCGCGCGCGGTCGGGCGCGCACAGCGAGATCTCGAGCACCGTGCCCATGCGAACCTGGCCGTCCGTCACGAGCGCCGGACAGTCCGCGCGCGGCCGCGGCGGCTCGGGCGCGGGGCGAGCGCAGGCGAGAACGGCCAGCGCGACGAGCGCCGCTCCCGCGCGCCTCACCAGTCCTCGTCGGGCTCGCCGTTCTCGCCGCTGCGATAGTTGTCGGAGGTGCCCCGGAACACGGACCAGATCGCCAGCAGCACCAGCGCGGCGAGGCTCGCCTGCAGCGCGAGAAAGCCGGCGATCTTCAACAGCGCGAACGCGGGCGACACGAAGCGCACGAGCCAGCCCGCGCCTTCGTCGACGAGCGCCGCTGCGAACGGCGCGACCACGAGCGTGATCTTCGCGCGGTTCGAGATCGGCACGAACAAGACCAGGTGCGTCAGCACCAGCAGGAGCATGCCCATCGCGAACAGGTGGAAGTGCGCGATCTCCAGCATGCCCTCGTAGCTGCGCGGCTCGGTGAACGCCTGCTCGGAGCCCAGGTAGTACGCGACCACCGACGCGGGAGTGAGGCTCATCTTCGAGAAGTAGAGCGCCGCATTCGTGACCCACAGGAGCGCCACGTAGACGGAGTACGCGCCGATGATCACCTGCAAGAGGCGATTGCGGTGCATCTCTCCGGTGACCACGAAGCGCAAGCTTCACCCCTGGATCAAGACCTGATACAGCGCCAGCGCCGTGCGCACGGCGCGGACCACGGACTGCGACGAGAGCGTGGCCCCGGCGATCGCCTGGATGTCCCGCTTCAGCTGCAGGTCGGGCCCGAGCTGCCGGCCTTCGAGCTGGGCGAGCCAGCGCGGGGGAGGTTGGTACTCGGTCGGCTCGTGAAACGCCAGCACCCGCACGGAGCGCACGTCGCCCGCGGAGGTCAGCACGATGAGGAGCGCCTCGGGCATCGTGCGCACCGTGCGCACGTCGAGCACCGCGTAGCCCTGCACGACGCTGGCCTTCCGCGCGACGTGGATCGTCCAGATCTTCCGGTCGAGCTCGACCTGCGCGAGCTCGCGCACGCGCGCGGCTTGCGCGTCGGTCAGCACGAACGCCTTGGGCTCGATCGCGTCCGCGTCGGGGAACGCGTCGTGCAGCGCCTCGTCCTGTGTCCGATAGACCACGGCGCCCGCCGCACCCGCCAGCTGGAGCAGGGAAAGCGCCGCGGCGAGCGCGGCCGCCCTAGAACACCAGACCGAAGCCAATGTCGACTTGATCTCCCTGCTTGTTCGCGAAGTCGTCCACGTTCCGGTAGTCGAGCTTGAAGACGATGTTGGGAATCGGCTTGAACTGGATGCCCGGCACCCAGATGCGCTGCTTCCAGGCGAGGTCGGGCTCGAAGCCGAGGGGTACATCATTCTGTGTATCCAGGTACTCCCAGCGGAAGAACGGCTCGAGCGACATCTCCGAGCCCGGGCGGATCAGCGGCATGATGTCGTAGGCGACTTCCACGTAGCCGCCGAACATCCGCCGCGAGATCACGGGCTCCTCGTTCCCGTTCAGCGTGAACAGCTCCGAGAGCTGGCCGGCGTTCGCGACGCGCGACATGGCGAACATCGCGTTGGTCGTGAGGCCGCGCCAGCGGTAGGTCGAGTGCAGCTCCCAGATGGAGGTGCGCGCCTTCGGCACCTTGAACTCGGTGCCGCTGATGTCGAGCTTCTGGCCCTGGCCGGCGCCGCCGACGAAGTACGAGCCGCCGACGTTCAGGCCCTCGAGCGGATGAAAGTCGACGCGGCCCACGAAGGCGAGATCGTCGGCGCGCGCCTGGCTCGCGCCCTGCGGGGCGTCTGCGAAGCCCGCGCTGTTGTAGCCGAGCGCGTTCAGTCCGTCGACCATGTAGATCCGGTACGAGAGTGACTCGCCCAGGTTGCCGAAGAAGCCGGCGCCGTATTCGGCCCAGGTGCCGGGGATGATCTGTGTCTCGACCGCCGAGCGGAACGTCGAGTAGTAGAACGGCGGCTCGTGCACCTCGTTCGTGATGCCCATCGGCAGGAGCAGCACGCCCACGCGCCCGTTGAGCCGCGGGTCGAACAGGAAGTCGAGCGTCGAGAACTCGACCGCCACGGAGCCGCCGCGCTCGGTCCCGCCGTTCTCGAACTCGAGCTCCGAGTTCCAGGTCATCCAGTCGTTGAACTTGTAGCCGACGTAGAGCACCTCGCGGTCCAGGTTCATCTCGTCGGACTGGCGCGCGTCGCCGAAGCCGCGGATGGCGTAGTGACCTTCGAGGTAGCCGCCGATCGAGACGCCCTTCGCGATCTGGTAGACCTTCGACGCGGCGGGCCCGAAGCCGTTCTGGCTGGTGAGCGTCGTCGCTTCCTCGGGCGCGGCGAGCTGCGCGCGCAGCGCCTCGACTTCGTTCACGACCGTGGCGAGCTGGTTCTTGAGATCCGCGATCTCGTCGTCGCGCGCGCGCTCGGCGTCCGTGGTCGCGGGCGGCGGCTTCGGGTCGTCGGCGAACGCGCGCGGCGCCAGCCACAGCGCGGCGAGAGCGAGACACGGAATGCGAGTCAGACGAGTCATCGGCGGCTCCCTCCTGATACCGATTTTGATAATCGATATCAATTAGGGATGCTACCCGCCGCGGGAAACCGATGTCAATCGGGCGCTCAGCTCGCGCGGGAAGCGGGGGAGAGCGGCTCGGGCTTCGGGCGGCGGCGGAACAGGCGCTTCGCGGCCTCGAGGCCGTCGTCGAGCTTGATGTAGAAGACGGGCACGACGAGCAGCGTGAGCACGAGCGAAGAGAACATCCCGACGCCCGTCGCGATCGCCATCGGCTTGCGCGTCTCGGCGCCGGGGCCGACTCCGAGCGCCGACGGCAGCACGCCGAAGATCATCGCGACGCCCGTCATGAGCACGGGCCGCATGCGCACCGGCGCGGCGCGCCGCATCGCGGTCACCTTGTCGAGGCCTTCCGAGCGCAGCTGGTTGGCGTAGTCGACGAGCAGGATCGAGTTCTTCGTGACCAGCCCGAACAGGAGCAGGATGCCGATCATGCTGAACAGGTTCAGCGTCTGGCCCGTGGCGAGCAGGCCGCCGACCGCGCCGAACATCGCGAACGGCACCGCGAGCATGACCGACAGCGGGTGAACCAGGCTCTCGAACTGCGCGGCCAGCACCATGTAGATGACGAGCAGACCGAGCGCGACCGCGAACACGAACTGCTGTGCGCTCTCCTGCATGGACTGCGCGCTGCCCGAGAGCGCGAGCGTGATGTCGTCGGGCAGCGTCTGCTTGGCGATCTCCAGCGCGGCTTGGATCGCCGTGCCGAGCGGCAGGCTCTTGTCCAGGTTCGCCGACACCGTGACGCTGCGCTGGCGGTTGCTGCGCGTGATCTCCGAGGGCGCGGCGTCGGTCGAGATCTTCACCAGGTTGCGCAGCGACGTGAGCTTGCCGTCCATGCCGCGCACGTAGAGCTGGTCGACCGCGTCCGGCGTGTCGCGGGCCTCCTGGTCGAGCCGCATGCGGATGTCGAAGCGGTGGCCGCCGTCCTTGAATTGGCCGACCTCGAGCCCGCCGATGAGGAGCTGCACGACCTGCGAGAGCGTCGCCGCGTCGACGCCGAGCTCGGCGGCCTTCTCGCGGTCGGGCGTGATGCGCACCTCGGGCAGGCCGAGCTTCAGGCTCTTGTCCAGGTCGACGAAGCCGCCGTGCTCGCGGAGCTTGCCGATGAAGCGGTCCGCGGCCGAGTCCAGATCGGCGAGCGCCAGGTTGCCGCGCAGCATGACTTCGAACTGCGCGCCGCCGCCCGATTGCATGCTCGAGGGGTCGAAGATCTTGATGTTCTGGCCGGGGATCGCACCCAGCGCGTGGCGCGCTTCCTCGATGACCTGCTGCACCGTGCGCTTGCGCTGCGACATCGGCTTCAGCGTCGCGAACATGATGCCTTCGTTCGCGCGTTCGACGCTGTCGCGCCCGCCCATGCCGACGGCCTCGAACAGGCCCACGACCTCGGGCTGCGCCAGCACGTACTTCTCGTTCAGGTCCAGGATCTCGCTCGTCGCCCGGAGCGCGGTGCCGGGCGGCGTGTCGAAGCTCGAGAAGAACATGCCGCGGTCGGTCGGTGGGAAGAACTCCTTCTGCAGGCTGCCGTTCATGCCGCACGCGGCGACGAACGACGCCAGCGCGACGCCGAGCGTGGTCCACTGGTGCGCGAGCGTCCAGTCGAGCGCGCGCCGGTAGGTCGACTCGATCTTCTCGAAGGCGCGCTCGAGCCAGTGGTACACGCCGCCGTGCGCGCGCTCCTTCGGCGGCGGCATGCGCGAGGCGAGCATCGGCGTGAGCGTCAGCGCGACGAACAGCGAGATCAGCACCGAACCGGCGACGGTGAGCCCGAACTCGGACAGGAAGTTGCCGATGATGCCCTGCACGAACACGACCGGCAGGAACACCGCGGTGACCGACAGCGTGGCGGCGATCGCCGCGAAGGTGATCTGGCGCGTGCCGTCGCGCGCGGCGTCCTGCGACGACTTTCCCAGCTCGCGGTGGCGCTCGATGTTCTCGAGCACGATGATCGCGTCGTCGATGACCACGCCGATGGCGAGGGTCATGCCGAGGAGCGTCATCGTGTTCAGCGTGTAGCCCGCGATCCAGACCAGCGCGAAGGTGGTGATGAGCGAGACGGGGATCGCCGTCGCCACGATCAGCGTCGGGCGCGTGCGCCGCAGGAACACGAACACGGTGAACACGGCGAGCAGGCCGCCGAACACGAGCGCGAACTCCGTCTCGGCGACGGATTCGCGGATCGATTGCGAGAAGTCGATGAAGCCCTTGCCCTCGCCGATCGCGATGCCCTCGGGCAGGAACGGCCGCAGCTGCTCGAGCCGGCGGTTGACCTCGTCGCAGATCGCGACGGTGTTGCCGCCCGTCTGCTTGCGCACGCCGACGCCGACCGTCGGCACGCCGCGGAAGCGCGCTTCCGAGCGCACGTCGCCTTCGCCGTCCTCCACGCGCGCCACGTCGCGCAGCAGCACGGGCGCTTCGGGCCGCTGCACGATCACCATCTTCTCGAGTGACTCGGTGGAGCGGAACTCGGCGTCGGTCTTGACCGTCCACTCCACGCGCGCGCCTTCGACGAGCCCGCCGGGGATGTCGACGTGCTCGCGGTGCAGCGCGGTGACGATGTCGCCCGCGGACAGCCCTCGCGCGCGCAGCGCCTCGCCGTCGACCCAGATGCGGATCGCGCGGTCGCGCCGGCCGAACAGCACCACGCCGCCCACGCCCGGGATCGTCTCGAGCATGGGCTTCACCGTGCGGCGCACGTACTCCGAAGTCTCGACGGGCGAGCGCTTCGAGCTGAACGGGATCCACAGGATCGGCTGGTCCGAGAAGTTGACCTTGCTGATCGTTGGCGGCTCGACTTCCTTGGGCAGGTAGCGGCGCGCCTTGCCGACCTCGTCGCGCACGTCCTGGATCGCGCGGTCGAGGTTCGTGCCGAGCTGGAACTCGACGAAGATCTGGCTCACGCCCGTGAGCGAGGTCGAGCGCAGCTCGTGCACGCCGGCGATCGTGTTCAGGTTCTCTTCGAGGACGTCGGTGACGTCCTCTTCGATCGACTCCGGATTCGCGCCCTCGAGCTGCGCGATGACCATGACGTTCGGCATCTCCATGGGCGGGAACTGGTCCACGCCCAGGCGAGTCACTCCGAGTGCGCCCGCGACGACGAGCGCCAGCATCATCATCCAGGTCAGCACGGGTCGCTGGATGGCGACGTCGGACAGCGTCAACTCAGTCGTCCTGCTTCGGCTGGCGCGGCGGCGCGGCGCCCACTGCGACGTCGGGTTGGCTCACGCTGCCGTCGGGGTTGCGCACGGCGACCACCGAGCCGTCGATGAGCGCCGTGTGGCCGCGCGTCACCACGCGGTCGCCGGCTGCCAGGCCGTCGAGGATCTCGACCTTGCCGCCTCTATACACGCCGGTGTGTACGACGCGGCGCTCCACCTTGTTCTCGCTCGCGAGCCGGAACACGACCTTGCCGTCGGAGCGCTCGAGGATCGCCTCTTCGGGGATCATGAGCACGCCTTCGCGGTGCGCCACGCCCAGGTCGGCGCGCGCGAACAGGCCGGGGCGCAGCCGGGTGCCCGGGTTCGCGAGCGTGCCCTTCACGCGCAGAGTGCGCGAGGCGGCGTCGATCATCGGCGAGACGAGCGTGACCGTGGCCTTGAACACCTCGTCGGGGAACGGCGCCACGCGCACGTCGACGACCTGGCCCACGTGCACGCGGCTGGAGTCGATCTCGGCCACGCGAAACTCGACCTCGATCGGATCGAGCGCCACCAGCTCGAACAGCTTCGTGCCCGGCTGGACGAACTCGCCCACGCTGACGAAGCGCTGCGCGATCAGACCGTCGAACGGCGCCTTCACCTCGGCGTCGCGCCGCGCGCGCTCTGCGGTGCCGAGCTGAGCGGCGGCGCCGTCCGCGCGCGAGCGCGCGAGCGCGAGCTGCGTCTCCGCGGTGTCGAGCTGAGCCTTCGACGCCACGTTGCTCTTGAAGAGCTGGCCGACGCGGTCCGCGGCGCGCTTCTGCTCGACGAGCCCGGCCTGCGCCTCGTCGTTGCCCGCCTTGGCGGCGCGCAGCTCGAGCTCGCGCCGCTCGGGGTCGATCTCGAGCACGCGCGCGCCCGCGGGCGCGGGCATGCCCTCGTTCAAGTAGAGCGAGGTGATCCGCCCGCCGACTTCCGCCGCGATCATCGCGTGGTTCGGCGAGACGAGCTCCCCTGTCGCCTCGATGCGGTCGTCGAGGTCGATCGCCGCCGCGTCGGCGAGCGACACGGGAGGCACCGGCACGACCCTGTCGGGCGCGCGCCCGCACGCGGCGAGCAGGAGGCAGAGACCGAGCGCAGCTCTCGCGGTCTTCATGCGTTCGCGCCTTTCCCGTTGCGCGCCGGCCCCGTGCGCACGAGCCCGCGCAGCATGGCTTCGAGCGCGACTTCGGTCAGGTTCTTCGACCAGCCGTACTTCGGATTGCCGAGGCGCAGTGCGATCACGCCGTGCAGCACGGCCCACAGCGCCTGCTGCGCGGCCTCGACGTCGGGCGACCACAGCCGCCCTTCGGCGTGCAGCGCGATCAGCGGCCCCGCCATGATCTCGCGCGTCGCCTCGGCGGCCTGGATCACGCGCTCGCCGCCGTCGGCCGAGCCGCGGATCATCACGCGGTAGAACGTGGTGTTGCTCGCCGCGAAGCGCAGGAACGCGCGCGAGAGCTCGCGCAGGTTCGACACGTCGTCGGGGCCGAGCACGACGCGGCGCACGCGCTGCAACAGCCGCGAGAAGCGCTCTTCGAGCAGCGCGTCGATCACGCCGTCCTTGTCGCGGAAATAGTGGTATATCGTGGGCGCCGTGTAGCCGCAGCGGAGCGCGAGCTTGCGGATCGACAGCAGCTCTTCGCCGTCCTCGAGCAGGATCGCTTCGGTCGCGTCGAGGATCGCGCGGCGCGCTTCCTCGCGCTGGCGCGTGCGGCGGAGCACGGCGGGCTGGGGTTGGGGGTTCATGGAACGGCGTGCAAGTCCTATAACAGTGTTAGATCTCGGCTCGCCGAGGTATACCACGCCCGCGGCCGCGGGCCAAACCTGAGCCATGCCGCGCGCGCCCCGCGACCGCGCCCGCACCTCGCCGATCCGCAGCATGACCGTCGCGTGCGCGCGCGCCGGCGGCATCAACCTGGCGCAGGGCGTGTGCGACACGCCGGTGCCCGAGGCCGTGCGCCGCGCCGCGCAGGCCGCGGTCGAGGCCGGCGTGAACACCTACACGCGCTCCGACGGACTGCCCGAGCTGCGCGCCGCGCTCGCGGCGAAGATGAAGCGCGACTCGGGGCTCTCGTACGACCCCGAGGGCGAGATCGTGGTGACCAGCGGCGCGACCGGCGCGTTCTACGTCGCCGCGCAGGCGCTGCTCGAGGCGGGCGACGAGGTCGTGCTGTTCGAGCCCTACTACGGCTACCACCGCAACACGCTCGAGGCGCTCGGCGCCGTGCCCGTGTACGTGCCGCTCGGCGCGCGCGACTTCGCGGTCGACTTCGCGGCGCTGGAGCGCGCGCTCGGCCCTCGGACGCGCGCGCTGGTGGTGAACACGCCGGGGAACCCGTCGGGCAAGGTGTTCTCGAAGCAGGAGCTGGCGCGGCTGGGCGACATCGTGCGCGCGCGCGACCTCTGGCTCTTCACCGACGAGGTGTACGAGCACTTCGTGTTCGACGGGCGCAAACACGTCTCGCCGGCGGCGCTGCCGGGCCTGCGCGAGCGCACGATCACCATGAACGCGCTGTCGAAGACGTTCGCCATCACCGGCTGGCGGATCGGCTGGGTCGCCGCGCCGCGCGCGCTCGCCGAGGCGTTCGCGCACCTACACGATCTGGTGTACGTCTGCGCACCCGCGCCGCTGCAGGCCGCGTGCGCGGCCGGCCTCGGCAAGCTCGACCCCGAGTACTACGCGGCGATCGGCGCCGAGTACCAGCGCAAGCGCGACCAGCTGTGCGACGCGCTCGCCGGCGCCGGTCTCGCGCCGCGCGTGCCCGAGGGCTCGTACTTCGCGCTCGCCGACCTGTCGCGCTTCCCGGGCCGGAACGGCGACGAGCGCGCGCTCGCGCTGCTCGAGCGCTCGGGCGTGGCGTGCGTGCCGGGCACCGCCTTCTGGCACGGCGCGGCGGGCGACGCGGTCGGCCGCTTCTGCTTCGGCAAGACCGACGCCGACCTCGCGGAGGCCTGCCGGAGGCTCAGAAACATGCAGGTTTGACTGTTTCTTTCCGAGCCTCTACGCTGCGCCCCGCTTTGTCCCTCCCCACCCCCGAAGTCGCGCCCGGCGCGTCGCCCGCGCCGCGCGCGCGCCGCACGCAGGAAGAGCGCAGCGCCACCACGCGCGAGCGCCTGCTCGACGCCACGATCGCTTCCCTGGTGGAGCTGGGCTATGTGGGCACGTCGACGACCGCGGTGTGCGCGCGCGCGGGGCTCTCGCGCGGCGCGCAGCTGCACCACTACCCGACGAAGGCCGAGCTCGTGATCGCCGCGGTCGCGCACCTGGCCAAGCGCCGCGCGTCCGAGCTCGCGCGCGAGGCGCCCGCGGGCGGCGGCGCCGACGAGCGGCTGGCCCGCGCGCTCGACGCCATCTGGGCCAGCTTCTCGGGCCCGCTCTTCGCCGCGGCGCTCGAGCTCTGGATCGCCGCGCGCAGCGACGCCGAGCTGCGCGCGAACCTGGTGCGCTTCGAGCGCCAGGTCGGCCGCGCGATGCGCGCGCTCTTCGCCGAGCTCGCGGGCGCGGACCGCGCGCGCGCGCGCGAGTTCGCGGCGGTGCTCGAGCTCACCTTCCACGTCATGCGCGGGATGGCGCTGCAGCGCATCCTGCGCGACGACGACACCGAACGGCGCCGGCTCTTCGAACTGTGGAAACGCCTCGTTTCCGAGTTCCTCGCCGGCGCACAACCAGAGGAGCAGTCATGAGCGAGATTCGATTCGACGGACGCGTCGCCGTCATCACGGGCGCCGGCGGCGGCCTGGGCAAGACGTACGCGCTCGAGCTCGCGCGGCGCGGCGCGCACGTCGTGGCGAACGACCTGGGCGGCGCGTCCGACGGCAGCGGCAAGGGCAACTCGATGGCGGACCAGACCGTCGACGAGATCCGCAAGGCGGGCGGTGAGGCCGTCGCGAACTACGACTCGGTGGCGACGCCGGCCGGCGGCGAGGCGATCGTGAAGACCGCGCTCGACCGCTTCGGGCGCGTCGACATCGTGATCAACAACGCCGGCATCCTGCGCGACAAGAGCTTCGCGAAGCTCGAGCCGGCGGACCTCGAGATCGTGCTCGACGTGCACCTGAAGGGCGCGTTCTACGTGAGCCAGCCCGCGTTCCGCGCCATGAAGGACCAGAACTACGGGCGCTTCCTGTTCACGGCGTCGGCCGCGGGCATCTTCGGGAACTTCGGCCAGACGAACTACGGCGCCGCCAAGATGGGGCTCGTCGGACTGTCGAACGTCCTGGCGGTCGAGGGCGCGAAGAACAACATCAAGTCGAACGTCATCGCGCCCATCGCGAAGACACGCCTCACGGAGAACCTGCTCGGCCCGATGGCCGCGAACCTGGAGCCCGGCACCGTGACGCCGCTCGCGTGCTACCTGGTGTCGGAGGCGTGCGAGCTCTCGCACGAGGTGTTCTCCGTCGGCGGCGGGCGCTTCGCACGGGTCTTCGTCGGGCTCACGCCCGGCTGGTTCGCGGGCAAGGGCAAGGCGGTCTCGCTCGAGGACGTGCGCGACCACCTGGCCCAGATCATGGACGAGAAGAGCTACATCGTGCCCAAGTCGATCGGCGACGAGATGCGAGTCATCGCCAAAGACTTGATGGGCTGAGTCACAAGAGGAGTCACTCTCATGCCAATCGATCTGGAGAAGGCGCGCGGCGCGAAGCTCGCGCCGTCGGAAGGGCAGTGGGGCGCCGATCAGGTGATCCTGTATCACCTGGGCATCGGTGCGGGCGCGGGCAAGGCCACCGACGCGAAGGAGCTCGAGTACACCTACGAGAAGAACCTGAAGGTGCTGCCGAGCTACGGCGTCATCCCGGTGTTCGGCGCCGTCGGCGGCATGGCCGGCGTGCCGGGCATCCAGATCAACTTCGCGCTGGTGCTGCACGGCGAGCAGGACATCGAGATCCATCGCCCGATCCCGGTGAACGCCAGGATCGAGTCACAGGGCCGCATCGCGGGCATCTACGACAAGGGCAAGGCGGCGCTGATCGTCGTCGAGGTCGAGACCAAGGAGAAGGGCGGCGCGCCGCTCTTCACCAACCGCTTCTCGATCTTCGCGCGTGGCGAAGGCGGCTTCGGCGGCGACGGCGGTCCGAAGGCGGGCAACGAGGCGCCCACGCGCAAGCCCGACGCGGTGATCGAATCGCCGACGGTGAGTCACCAGGCGCTCTTGTACCGACTGTCTGGCGACAAGAACCCGCTGCACGCGGACCCCGCGTTCGCGAAGCTCGGCGGCTTCGACAAGCCGATCCTGCACGGGCTGTGCTCGTTCGGCATCGTCTGCAAGGCGGCCGTCGACGGCGTGCTGGGCGGCGACGTCGCGCAGGTCGCGCGCTATCAGGCGCGCTTCGCCGGCGTGCTGTTCCCCGGCGAGACCATCGAGACCTCGCTCTGGCGCGAGGGCAAGCAGATCCTCATCAGCGCGAAGTGCAAGGAGCGCAACGCGCCCGTCATCAGCAACGCCGCAATCACGCTGCGAAGCTAGGAAGTGTGAGTCGATAAACCGAGGCACGCCGCAGGCGTGCCGTGCGGGCAGCGCGGCTTTGCCGCGCGATAACCCGCTCAGAACTGAATGAGGTACTCCGAATGGGTCGTAAGGTGTTTGTCATCGGCGTCGGCATGACCAAGTTCGAGAAGCCGGGCTCGAAGCAGTGGGACTACCCGGACATGGGCAAGGAGGCGGGCGAGAAGGCGCTCAAGGACGCCGGCATCCGGTTCGCCGAAGTCGAGCAGGCGGCCGTCGGCTACTGCTACGGCGACTCGACGTGCGGCGAGCGCGCGTTCTACGAGCTCGGGCTGTCGGGCATTCCGATCTACAACGTGAACAACAACTGCTCGACGGGCTCGACCGCGCTCTTCATGGCGAAGCAGTTCGTCGAGGGCGGACTCGCCGAGTGCACGATGGCGCTCGGCTTCGAGAAGATGGAGAAGGGCTCGCTCGGCATCAAATACACCGACCGCACCACGCCGATGGACAAGCACTTCAAGCTCATGGTCGAGCAGCGCGGCTTCGCGAAGGCGCCCGGCGCGCCGCAGATGTTCGGCAACGCCGGCCTCGAGCACATGGAGCGCTACGGCACCACCGCCGAGCAGTTCGCGAAGATCGGCTGGAAGAACCACAAGCACTCGGTGAACAACCCGTACTCGCAGTTCCAGGACGAGTACACGCTCGAAGAGATCCTGAAGGCGCCGACCGTGTACGGCCCGCTCACGAAGCTGCAGTGCTGCCCCACGTCCGACGGCGGCGCGGCCGCGGTGCTCGCGAGCGAGGACTTCGTGCGCAAGCACAAGCTCGAGGCGAAAGCGGTCGAGATCCTCGGCATGGCGATGGCGACGGACCTGCCGAGCACGTTCGACGAGAAGAGCATGATCAAGCTCGTCGGCTTCGACCTCACCAAGAAGGCCGCCGACAAGGTCTACACGCAGTCGGGCCTCGGCCCGGAGAACGTCGACGTGGTGGAGCTGCACGACTGCTTCTCGTGCAACGAGCTCATCACGTACGAAGGCCTCGGCCTGTGCCCGGTGGGCAAGGGCGGCGAGTTCGTGGACTCCGGCGCGAACACGTACGGCGGCAAGGTGGTCGTGAATCCATCGGGCGGGCTCATCTCGAAGGGCCACCCGCTCGGCGCGACGGGCCTCGCCCAGTGCTCCGAGCTCACGTGGCAGCTGCGCGGCCAGGCCGACAAGCGGCAGGTCGCGGGTGCGAAGGTGGCGCTGCAGCACAACCTGGGGCTCGGCGGCGCGGCGGTGGTCGCGATGTACCGCAAGGCGCAGCTCGCCTAGCTAGTGGACGCAGCAGACGAGGACCCCGAGCTCGAGGGCCCGGCTGACCCCGAGCTCGGCCTCGTCCTGCCTGCGGCCGCGCTCGCCTACGAGGCCGGCGCCGGCGCGCCGCTCTCGCGCGCCGAGCGCCGGCGCGTGGCCGACCGCGCGATCGTGCGGCTGGCGTGGCCGGCCGTCATCTCGCAGCTCCTGATCGTCGCCGTCTCGGTCATCGACCTCACGATGGTCGGCCGGCTCGGCACCGAGGCCATCGCGATCTCGGGGTACACGTCGCAGTACTACCAGCTGGCGCAGGCCGCGCTGTTCGGGCTGTCGGTCGCGTGCGTCGCGCTCATGTCGCGCGCGCTGGGCGCGGGCGACGCGGCGCGCGCGCGCGGCGCGTTCGCGGCGTCGCTCGGGCTCGCGCTCGGGCTCGGCGCGTTGATCTCGGCCGGCGCCGTGCTGTTCACGCACGCGCTCCTCACGAAGCTCGGCGCGTCGGCCGCGATCGCCGACATGGCGGCGCCGTACTTCCGCTTGACCGTGGGCTCGACGTTCCTCGCGTCGTTCTCGCTCACCGCCGAGAGCGCGCTGCGCGCCGCGCGCAACACGCGCCTGCCGCTCCTCATCGCCACGGGAGTCACCGTGGTGAAGATCGCGCTGAACGCGCTCTTCATCTTCGGCGGCTTCGGCCTGCCCGCGTTCGGGCTCGCGGGAGCGGGCGCGGCCACGCTCGCGTCGCAGCTGCTCGGCGTGTCGATGTTCCTCTGGGTGATCCGGCGTGCCGGTCTGCCCGAGTCGCCCGCCGTGCGCCTCGTGCGCGCCGATCTCGCGACCGGCCGCGCGCTGCTGCGCGAGACCCTGCGCATCTCGTGGCCCGCCGTCGGCGAGCGCGTGCTCATCAGCGCGGCGATCCTGATCTACTTCCGCGCGCTGTCGGGCTACGGCGACGCCTCCGTCGCCGCGTACACGATCGGCGTGCGGCTGCTCGCGTTCTCGTGGACCGCGCCGACGGGGATCTCGATCGCCGCGTCCACGCTCGTCGGCCAGGCGCTCGGCGCGAGCGACGCGCGGCTCGCCGCGCGCTCGGGCTGGCGCGCGGCGCGGCTCTCGGTGCTGGTGTCGCTGCCGCTGCTCGCCGTATTCGCCGTGCTGCGCACGACGCTCGCGGAGATCTTCACGCACGACCCCGCGGTGATCCCGCAGCTCGAGTCGTTCATGATCCTGCTCGGCCTGGCCCAGCCGTTCCTGAGCCTGCACTTCACGCTGTCGGGCGCGCTGCGCGGCGCGGGCGACACCAAGACGCCGCTCCTCTCCGCGATCTTCGGCAACTGGATCTTCCGCGTGCCGCTCGTGATCGCGGTCGTGTCGCTGCACCTGCCCGTCGTGTGGGTGTGGGGCACGGTCGTGTTCGACCACGTGACTCGCGCGGCGTGGCTCACCTGGTCGTTCCGCCGCGAGGCGTGGGCGCGCAATCTCGGCGTCACGCTCGCGCGCGCGCACTGAGCCTGGAGCTCTCGGCGCGCGACCGTTGGGTCAGACATTAAGAAGATTTCTCTACTCGAGTGCGCGCGCTCTAGTAGGCTGTCGAGCGAGAGGCGTCGTCATGCGCCGGCTTCGAGTCGTCGTCCCACCCGCCGTCTTGATCCTGAGTGCGGCCCTGTGCATCGGCGCCGCTCCGCAGAGCTCTGCGGCCCTGTTCGGCTACCTGGCCGACTACAACAACGGCAAGGTGATGGCGCTCGACAGCGACGGGACCGTCACCCCGCTGGCGAACGTCCCCGCCGCCTCGGGCGCCGCGCTGGACTCCGCGGGGAACCTCTACGTCGGCAGCGGCACGGCGATCCAGAAGATCACCCCCGCGGGAGTGGCGACGCCGTTCGCGTCGGCGTCGGTCACCTTCAACGGGCAACTGACCTTCGCGTCCGGCGGGGTTCTCCTGGCGGTCAGTGAGGCCAACGACCAGCTCGAACAGATTTCGCAGACCGGCACGGCCACGCCGATTTTTTCCGGCTTCTCCCCTCCGCCGGAGGGAGTGGCGGTCAACGCGACCGGAATCTACCTGTCGCTCTACGACGGAAGCGGCGGCAGCGGCAGCAAGGTCGTCCGGATCAACGCGGGCGGCCTGCCCAGCACCTTCGCATCCGGCCTCAACACTGCCAACGGAATCGCGTTCGACACCGGCGGCAATCTCTACGTCGCCAGCGAGTATGGCAACAGCATCTACAAGATCACACCGAGCGGTGTAGTCAGCACCTTCGCGAGCAGTCCGCTGTTGAACGGTCCGTACTCGCTGGCGTTCGATGCCGCGGGGAATCTCTTCTCGGCGAACTATTTCGACGGGTCCGTCAGCGAGATCAGCCCTGCGGGCGTCGTGAGTCCGTTTGCGTCTTCGGGGCTCGGGCAGGGACTGTCCGGCATCGCGCTCTTGCCGACGGCTCTGGTCACGCCTCCGGGGCTCAGCGCGTACGAGTGGCTGAGCCAGGCCGGTCCCAACAACGTCATCGACTCGAACGCGGCGTCGTGCGATCCGACCGAGGGCTGCTTCGACCGCACCGGCCGCCGCTGCTCGCTGAATCCCGGAGTGACCTGTGACCTGCAGATCGTTCCCAAGGGACGCTGCACGTACGCGCCCAGCACGAGCTGCCTGTTTCCCAACGGCGCCGGTCACTGCGCGGGCGACGGCCACGTGGGCTGTCTCACCGACGCCTATCTGAGCGATCCGAATCAGACGGCCACGGGACCGAGCAGCCAGTGCTCGGGCACCGGAAATTCGACGTGCGACATGGACCTGGATCCGTTCGGCAACCCCTTCCAGGCCGCTTGCGCCTGCACCGACCCGGACAGCGTGTGCAGCGCCGCCGGAATCTGCTCGGACGGCGACCCGGACCGCGACCTCGGCGGCTACGGGCTGGCGCTCGGC